>NZ_CP028158.1:641074-1282148 GCF_003030345.1 Plantactinospora sp. BC1 | reverse complement strand
CGGCGGCTCGGCGACGGTGAGCCGGTGGAGCCTCGCCGGCCTCGCCGACGGTTTCGTCGCGGCCGAGGGCGCCGCCTGCCTGGCCGTGTCGCCGTGCCCGGACGACGAGCCGGGCATCCGGCTGGGACGGTTCCGCCGGACCACCCTCGACCGCAGCGACCTGGCGGCAGGATGCCGCGCCCTGGTCCGCGCCGCCCGCCCCGCGGGATCGGGCAGGACGGCCGGACCGCCCGCCGGTGCACCGCCGACCCGCCGCGCGCCCGAGCACGACGCGCCGGTCGGCGGTGCACCGGCCGGGCCGGTCGGCACCATCGTCTCCACCGTCGACACCGAGCTGGTCGAGGCGCTCGGGCAGGAGGCGCACCGCCCGGTCTGGCACCTGGAACGGGCACTCGGCGACTTCGGGGCGGCCGGCGGCCTGCTGGCGGCGGCCTGCGCCGTCGCGTACTGCGCCAGTGCACCGGCACCGACGAGCCTGCTCGCGGTGGCGATCGAACCGTCCGGCAACGCAGCCATCCTGGAGGTCTCATCATGGGGAGCGCCAACCTCGTCGAGCGGCTGGTGGGGCGAGCGCTCGCGTCCGGTCGGGGCGAGCGGCTCGCCTACCTGACCGGTGCCGGCGAGCGGCTCGGCTACGCGGAGCTGTACCGCGCGGTGCGGTGCTACGCGGCACGGCTGGCCGAGGCCGGCGTCGGCCCCGGCACCCGGGGCCTGGTGGTGGCCGACGACGACCTGCCGACCGCGGTGGCGATCCTGGCACTGTGGTGGCGGGGCGCCGTGGCGGTGCCGGTGAGCCCGATGCTGACCGGGGCGGAACTCGGCTTCATCGCCGGGGACTGCCGGGCCGGCTTCCTGCACGCCGACGAGGCGGGCGCCGCCCGGGCCGATGAGGCCGGCCTGACCGGACTGCCCCGGGGAGGTGCACACTGGCTGGCGCCCGGCGGGCCGCCCTCACCGCCGCCGGTCAGCCATCCGCCCGCCGAGGTGCTGCTGATCCAGTACACCTCGGGCAGCACCGGCAAGCCGAAGGGGGTACTGCACACCGGGGCCGGCGTGGCCGGGGTGCTGGACGGCTTCGGCCGGATCCTCGACCTGCACCCCGACGACCTGGTGCTCTCCACCGCCAAGCTCTCCTTCGGGTACGGCTTCGGCAACTCGCTGCTCTTCCCGCTCGCCGCCGGAGCCGGGGTACTGCTCAACCAGGGGCCACCCGACGTCTACCGGCTGGCCGCGACGATCGCCCGGCACCGCCCGACCGTGCTCTGTGCGGTACCCCGGATCTACGCCGCGCTGCTCGACCGGGCCGGCCAGGGCGACCCGACGGACCCGACCGGCATCCCCGACCTCGGTTCGCTGCGGCTGGCCGTCTCGGCCGGGGAGCACCTCCCGGCGTCGCTCTGCGCCGACTTCACCGGCACCTTCGGCGTGCCGCTGGTCAACGGGCTGGGCGCGACCGAGGTGCTGCACATCGTGCTGGCGACCCGGGGCAGCCAGCCCGGCTCAACCGGCCGGCCGGTACCGGGCACCACGGTGACCGTCCGGGACGACGCCGGCCGGGTCGTGCCGGACGGGACGGAGGGCCGGCTGCACGTGGCCGGCCCGTCGGTGGCCGCCGGCTACCTGGACCGGCCCGAGTCGGCGGCGCGGACCTTCGCCGACGGCGGCGCCTACACCGGCGACATCGTCCGGCAGGACCCGGACGGGGAGCTGCGATACCTCTGCCGGCACGACGACCTGATCAACATCGGCGGTTACAAGGTCTCGCCGCTCGACGTCGAGGCGGCGGTCCGGGACCTCGACGGGCTGGCCCAGTGCGCGGTGGTCGGCGCCCGGGACGGGTCCGGACTGGAGCAGGCGGTCGCCTATCTGGTGCCGGCTCCCGGCGTCGACCCGGGCGCGCTGCGCCGGGCGGCCCGGGCCGCGTTCCGGGCCGGGCTGCCGCCGCACAAGCGACCCGCCGTCGTCGAGGTGGTCGAGGCGCTGCCGACCACCTCGACCGGCAAGCTCGCCCGGTTCCAGTTGCGCGCCCGGGCCGGCGAGCCGGTGACGGTCCGGATGCGGGTACTGCGGGACGGGCCCGGCCGGACCCTGGTCTGCATCCCGTACGCGGGTGGCTCCTCCGGAGCGTTCACCCGGCTGGCCCGGCACCTGCCCGGCTCCTGGCGGGTGGTGGCCGGCGAGGCGACCTACTCCGACGGTGCCACCATCGCCGACGCCGCCCGCGCCTGGTGGCGGGCGAGTACGCCGTACCTGTCGGACCAGGCGGTGCTGTTCGGGCACAGCCTCGGCGCGGTGCTGGCCGCCGCGGTGGCCGAGGCCGCCGGGGACGGGTTGGGCGCGACCCCGGTGGTCCTCTCCGCCCCGCCGGTCCTGCCCGGCACGCAGCGACCGGCGCTGGTCTCCGACGACGACGAGACCCTGCTCGCCGGGCTGCGCGACACCGGTCTGCTGCCGACCAGCGGGCTCACCCCGGAGGAGGTGACCCGACTGCTGCTGCCCCGGTTCCGCCGGGACATCGCGCTGGCCCCGGAGGGCTTCCAGGGGGTGGGATCCCGGTCGGTGCACGTGCTGCTCGGCACCGACGACGGGCTCTGCACCCGGGACGCGGTCACCGCCCGGATCCCCGTCGACCGGATCGCCAGCCTGCACATGGTGCCCGGGGACCACTACTTCGTCGCCACCAACCCGGCCCGGACCGCCGAGGTGCTCGCCGGGATGTTCCGGGACTGACGGCGACCCGGGCCTGGGTCAGCGTGCCGCGACCACGTACGGGAACTGGTCGCTGCGGGCGCCCGCGTTCTGCTGCGCGGTCAGTCCGGCGGTGGTCGCCCGGTTCAGGATCAGCGAGAACATCGTCTCCGGCGCGTTGCAGGCCAGGGTACGGCCGTTGAAGCCGTTGAAGCCGTAGTTCGCCGGAGTACCTGTCCGGTACGGCAGCAGGTCCGGCAGCAGCCGCCGGGCCACCTGCTCGCCGTACCCGGACGGGTCGAGCGAGGTGCCGTTGGCGGCCACCACCCCGGCGATCAGTTGGGCGATCCGGTCACCGTCGGCGCTGGCGTCGGTCTCCGGGTGGCCCAGGTTGGCGCTGCTGGCCCACTCGGTGTCGACCGGTTGGCGCAGGATCGGCCAGACCATCGGATGGCCGAAGCGGTTCACCTGGCGCCAGCCGCCCGCGTCGGTGGCGAGCTTGCTGGTGATCCAGGTGCAGATGTCGCGGCCGGTGCCGAGCCGCGGATCGTCGTCGGGGATCTCCAGCACGATCGACTGGATGGTGGCGTCGGCGAAGCTGTTCTTGGCGGCGTCCGAGCGCCAGCCCGTCAGGTCCAGCCGGGCGCCGTCCTTCACCGCCGAGTCGATCGCGGCGAGCAGCGTCAGGTCGATATAGAACGGGTCCATCGCCCGGCCCGCCCAGAGCCGCAGCCCGTCCGGGCCGGAGATCATGGTGTGGGTACGCCCCTGCGCCACCAACTCGCCGGTCGCCGAGTCGTCCGGCGCCTCCGCACCGGTGAGGATGTGCAGCCGGACCGCCTGATCGCCGCTCTGGTCGGCCTCGTCGAAGCTGATCCGGTAGGTGAGGTTCTCCACCGGCGCGCCGTCGAGGTGGACCTTGAACTCGTACCGGGCCTCGGGGTGGAAGCCCTGCTTGGCGTCCTTGCCGGCCGCCGAACTGTTCATGTTCATGACCAGGACCGTGCCGTTCTCGCCCGGAAAGACGAACTGGTCGGTCAGGTCGAGCCGGGTGTCCTGGAGGGCGAGCGGGGAGTCGAGATGATGCGACACGGAAACTCCTGGCGGGCGAGGCAGCTAGGACTCCTGTCTACTAGGTGATTCGCCCCGCTTTCAGGGTTATCGCGAAAATGGCCGGCGGTGCCGCGGCCCGGGAACGGAGCTGCCGAACCCGGGCCGCGACCCGTCCTCAGTCGATGTCCTCCCGGACCCGGGCGACCAGTTGGGTCGGATTGACGTACCGCAGTGCGATCACCAACAGCACCAGCATCATCGTGGTGTACATGACCGCCATCGCGTCGATGGACTGCTGGGCCCGGATGCCCGCCGCCGACATGGAGTAGTACAGCGCCACCACCAGGGTCTGCGAGTCCGGCCCGGCGGTGAGGAAGGTCAACTCGAACATCCCGACCGTCCGCACCAGCACCAGGATCGAGGCGGCCAGGATGCCCGGGGTGAGCAGCGGGGCGAGGATCCGCACGAACATCTGCCGGGTACCGGCCCCGCACATCCGGGCCGCCCGCTCCACCGCCGGATCGATCTGCTCGATGAACGGCGTCATGGTGAGGATGACGAACGGCACCGACGGCACCAGGTTCGCCAGTACCACCCCGGAGAGATGCCCGGCGAAGCCGTACTTGTAGAGCACCGTGGCCAGCGGGATGCCGTAGGTGATCGGCGGCATCAGGATCGGCAGCAGGAAGAGCAGGTAGAGCAGCCGCCGGCCCGGGAAGGAACGGCGGGCCAGCACGTACGCGGCGGGCACCCCGATCAGCACCGAGATGCCGACCACCAGCAGCGACACCTCCAGGGTCACCAGCAGCACCTGGAAGAGGCCGAACTCCTGCCACGCCTGCCCGTACCACCGGCCGGTGTAGCCCTGCGGCAGCCAGGTGTCGTACCAGCGGTCGCCGAAGGAGCTGACCAGCACCGAGCCGATCACACCGGCCAGGTTGACGAAGAAGAACGCCACCACGCCCCAGATCAGCCAGGCCGCCGGCCGGGCGACCAGGCGACGGCGGCGGGGCGCCGGGGCCGTCACGGAACTCATCAGCCCTTCCCTCCCGCCGTCGATCCGGTGTAGAGCAGGGCCCGCCAGCCGAGCACGGCGGCGATCACCAGCAGTTCGACCAGCCCCATCAGCACCGCGATGGTGGCCGCCAGCGGATAGTCGTACTGGACGTACGCGGCCTCGTACGCGGCGATCGAGATCACCCTCGTGGTACCGGCCGGGTCACCGACCAGGATCGCCGACGGGAAGACGCTGAACGCCAGTACGAAGGTGAGGCAGAACGTGGTGGCCAGGCCGGGCGCCAGCAGCGGCAGGGTGATCCGGCGGAACCGCTGCCACCAGCCGGCGCCGAGGGTCGCGGCGGCCCGCTCCAGCGTCGGGTCGATGCCCGACAGGTACGACAGCACCAGCAGGAAGGCGAACGGGAAGCCGGTGATGACGATCGAGAAGAACACCCCCCAGTAGTTGTTGGTCAGCCGGACCGGTTCGTCGGCCAGCCCGACGTTCAGCAGGATCCGGTTGAACCAGCCGGCGGGGCCGAGGAAGTTGAGCAGCCCCTGCGCGGTGAGCACCGTGCCGAGGGTGATCGGCACCACCAGGACGGTGGTGAGCAGCCGCTTCCCCCGGAACCGCCCCCGCATCCGGTAGGCGATCGGCACCGAGGCGGCGACGTTGAGCAGTGCCGCCGGCAGCGACAGCTTCAGCGTCGTCCAGATGGTGTCCCGCTGGTACGGGTCGGAGAAGAACTCCTGGTACGCGGCGAACGGCCCGCCCTCGGTCGGCTGGAACGACAGCCCGACGCCGTAGGCGAACGGATAGATGAAGAGCACCAGGACGAAGAGCGCGGCGGGGGCGAGCAGCAGGAGTTGCCGGTCGATGCCGCGTTCGGCCAGCCGGTGCCGCAACGCCACCCGGGTCCCGGCCGGGGCGCGCGGCTCGGTCGGGCGCTCGTCGGCCGGCCCGCCGGTCCGGGGTGGGGTGGCGGTGGCGCTCACCGGGAGCCTCCGGTGGCCGGTTCGTCCACCGGCGCGTCGGCGGAGTCGTCCACCGGCGTGCCGGCGGGCTCGTCCGGCGCCGCCCCGGCCGGTCCCGGTTCCCCGTCGGACCGTCCGGACGGCTCGGCCAGCGGGAAGACCAGCAGTCGCCCGGGATCCACCGCGATCCCGATCCGGTCGCCGAGCGCCGGACGCTGGTCGGTACGCAGGTTGAACTGCACCCCCTCGGCGGTACGCGCCTCGACCGCCACCTCCCGGCCCTGGTACTCGACCACCTCCACGGTGGCCGGCACGCCCGACTCCGGCCCGGTGATCCGCAGGTCCTCGGGGCGGACCCCGGCGATCACCTCGGCTCCGGCGGTGACCGGCCCGACGGCGGTGCCGACCAGCCGGATGCCCTGACCGGTCACCACCACCTCGGAGCCGCCAGCGGGCTCCACCCGCAACCGCAGCAGGTTGCGGTAGCCCATGAAGTCGGCGACGTGCCAGTTCGCCGGCCGGGTGTGCAGCTCCTCGGGGGTGCCGATCTGCTGCACCCGCCCCTCGCGGAGCACCACCAGCCGGTCGGCCAGGGAGAGCGCCTCCTCCTGGTCGTGCGTGACGTAGACCGTGGTGAGCCCGAGCGACTGGTGCAGCCGGCGGATCTCGGTACGCATCTCCAGCCGCAGCTTCGCGTCCAGGTTGGACAGTGGCTCGTCCATCAGCACCAGGGTCGGTTCCAGCACCACCGCCCGGGCGATGGCGACCCGCTGCTGCTGGCCGCCGGAGAGCTGCCCGGGCAGCTTGTTGGCGTGCTCCTCCAGCCGGACCAGCCGGATCGCCTCCTCGGTGCGCCGCCGGATCTCGGCCCGGGGGAGCCGGCGCATCTGGAGGCCGAAGGCGACGTTGCGGCGTACCGACATGTGCGGGAAGAGGGCGTAGTTCTGGAAGACCATGCCGAAGCCGCGTTTCTCGGCCGGCATCGTGTCGAGCCGGGTCTCGTCGGACCAGATGCTGCCCCGGGTCAGCGGGAGCAGGCCGGCGAGGCAGTTCAGCGCGGTCGACTTGCCGCAGCCGGACGGCCCGAGCAGGGCGATGAACTCGCCCCGTCGGACCGTCAGGTGCAGGTCGGCCAGCGCGTCACGCCCGGCGAAGCTCCGGCTCACGCCCTCCAACCGCAACTCCGTAAAACTCACTTGCTCACCTTCGCGCCGCCGATCTCCCGGTCCCACCGGCTGAACGCCTCGACCAGCGCCTTGGCGTCGAGCGGCACCTCCAGCGGGTTGTTCGCGATCAGCTGCTCGTACTCCGGGCGGCCGTACTTCTCGATCGCGTCCCGGCTGGCCTGCGGCGCCATCGACAGCGGCACGTCCTTGATCGCCGGACCGGGGTAGAAGTACCCCTGGTCGTACGCCTTCGCCTGCTGTTCCGGCGTCAGCATGTGGTTCAGCAGGGCCAGGATCGCGGCCTGCTTGTCCGTCGAGACGCCCTTCGGCACCACCGCGTAGTGCGCGTCGGTGACCCAGTGGAAGCCCTCCAGCGTGCCGATCTTCGCCTCCGCGGGCACGGTGCCCAGCACCCGGGGGTTGATGTCCCAGCCGGTGGTCGAAACGATGATCTTCGCCGACCCGTTGGCCAGGTTCTTCATCGTCTCGCCGGTGCCGGACGGATAGAGCCGGACGTACTTGTTCAGCTCGGCCAGGTAGGCCCAGGTCTTCGCCCAGCCGTTGACCGGGTCCTTCGGGTTCGAGTCGCCGAGCAGGTACGGCAGGCCCATCAGGAAGGTCCGGCCGGGGCCGGAGTTGGACGGGCGGGCGTACTGCACCGCGCCGGGGTTCGCCTTGGCGTACTCGAGCAGCCCCTGCGCCGTCGTCGGCGGGTTCGGCACCTTCGACGGCAGGTACTCGATCAGCGGCCCGGACGGGTAGTAGGTGACGGTCACCCCGTGGTTGCCGGCCAGCTCCTGCATCGCGGCCGCGCCCGGCAGGTAGTTCGCCATCCCCGGCAGCCGGTCGGCGTGGGTCGGCAGCAGCGGGGTCCAGAGTTCCTGGTCGATGCCGGCGGCGAGCCCGTCCACCCCGGTCAGCACCAGGTCGATCTCGACCCGGTTCGCCGCCTGCTGGGCCTTGACCTTGCCGACCAGCTCCGGCGAGGGCGACTTCGAGTACGTCACCCTCGACACCGTGTCCGAGTTCTTCCCGACGAAGTCGTCGATCATCGCCTGGGTGAGTTGCAGGTTGCCGGCGACGTCGAGGATGTTCAGTACGACCGGCGAGCCGGGCTTGTCCGGCACCGCGCCCCCGGTCGGTCCGGGCGCGGCGCTCTCCGGCGCACCACAGCCGGCGGCGACCAGGCTCAGCGCGGTCAGGGCCGTGGCGGCGAACAGCCGGCGTTGGCTTCGACGCATGGGCATTCCTCTCTCTCGGTTCGGCGATCCTATGTTGTCGCGCGTGCTGTCTGTGCTGCCTGATGAACCTTTTCAACCTCCCGCTGCGGTCCGTCTTGGCCGCAGAGGGAGGTCGGGGTGGGTGCGTCGTGCTGGCTGATTTGAAAAGTTTCAATGTGTGTGGGCGGTCCGCCCCGACCCGTCCGGGCCGGGGCGGACCGCCGATGGAGCAGCTGCGACGCAGGCGGGTCTCAGCGGCCGACCCGCCGGCTCTCCGGCGGACCGAGATAGCTGTACGGCAGCTCGGCGGTCTGCACCACGAGCTGCTGCACCACCACGGTCGGGTCGACCATCCAGAACTTCAGGGTGTGTACGCCCGGCCCGTCGACCGTGTGCGTGGTCGTCGTGACGTTGACGTTCTGTGAGGTGTTCCGCTCCCACTGCCGGTTCATCGAGGTGTCGTTCGCCCCGGTGGCGGCGGTGACGTTGACGATCTGCGGCGCGGCGCCGTCGATCGAGACGGCGTAGCGCAGCCCCTCGGTCGGCAGCACGTTGTTGCGCGGCGAGAGGTAGGCCGAGACCTTCACCGGGCCGGCGGAGGTCAGCGTCAGCTCGTACTCCAGGCGCGGGCTGTTCCCGCCGGGCGTCCGGCTCGGGGCGGTGACCGGGAACGGGGTCAGCCCGTCACCGGTCCGGCCGAGGTCCGGGATCCGCTTCCAGTACACCCCGCCGGTGTTGACCGCCCGGGTGTGCTGTTCGGCCGGGATCGAGACGTAGCCGTTCGCCTCGACGTGACCCCGGGGGCGCAGACCCTGCGGGTTCTCCACCCTGGCCTGCACCAGCACGCTGGCGCCGTCCGGGCCGGTGACCGTGATCGGCACCGTCGTGTCGCCGCGCGGCGCCCGCCGCCAGTCGACCCGTACCTCGACCCGGACCTGGTCGGTCACCCGACCGCCGGTACGGCTGAGCTTCAGCCAGGGCGCGCCGGCGCGGACCGTATAGTCGAACGGCACCGAGCCCCGGTTGAAGACCTCGATGTACTGCCCCGGCTGGCTCTGGTACGGGCTGAACGTCGGCAGTACCGCCGGACCGGTCTCGGCCGGCCAGTACTTCTCCGAGCCGTCGATCGCCACACCCAGTTCGGCGGTGGCCGGCAGCTCGATCCGGCGCAGGTGCGGATAGAACGCGTCCGGCAGCGCCTGGTTGTTCAGTTCCGGCTGCTGCCAGGGCGCGTTCGGGCCGTAGCGCGCGACGTCGCCGTACCCGATCTTGGGTTGGGTCTGGAAGCCCCGCCACTTCCCGCCGGCCAGCGTGTTGTTGTAGTAGTCGGACATCGCCTGGTCGGTGTCGAAGTGGCGCTGGGCGAGGTCCGCCATCGCGTTGGTGGCGGCCCGGCCCTGCGCGGCGTAGAGCAGGTTGGTGAACTGCGCCTCGCGCAGCGCGTAGAGGTTCGCCGTCGCCGCCACCTGGTAGTGCACGAGCTGGTAGTAGGCGTCGTCGTAGCCGTCCGGCAGCCGCGCCCGGACCCGCTCCGCCCGCTCGGCCAGCTCCGCCCACTCCCGCACCACCCGGCGCATCTCCTGGTAGGCGGTCAGGCTGTACGGGTTGTCGTCGGTGTAGACCACCGCCGAGGAGTCGGTGGCCGGATCCTTCGCCGGGTCCACGGTGATCCGGCGGTTCAGCAGCTCCGGCTTGCGCCGCGCCTGGAGCTGGCCGTACTCGTGCAGGATCTCGCCGATCTCCCCGGCGTACCGGTCGGGGAAGTTCTGCGCCGCGTACTCCCGCTGCCAGTCGTCGAGCTTCTCGATCGGGATGCTCTCCGGATCCCAGGCGTAGTCGAGGAAGAGTTGCAGCGGCAGCTCCTCGTTCTTCATGTCGCCGACGTTGACCACCCAGAGCCGGTCCACCCCGTAGCGGTAGGTCAGGTTGAGCTGCTCCCAGGTGCTGGCCAGGTTGATCGTGTCGACCCACTTGTAGTTGCGGCCGCCGCCGACGTAGTCGAAGTGGTAGTACATGCCGTAGCCGCCGGGGCGGGCCGGCAGGCTCTGGTCCGGCAGCTTCCGCATGTTGCCCCAGTTGTCGTCGCAGAAGACCACGGTGACGTCGTCCGGCGGGCGCATGCCCCGGTCCCAGTAGCGCTGGACCTCCTTGTAGAGCGTGAAGACCTGCGGGATGTCGGGCAGTTCGCGGTCGCTCTCCTCGGCGAGGATCTGCCGCTGCGCGGCGATGATGCTCTCCATCAGCTCGATGCCGTCGCCGTCGGGCAGGCTGACGTCGCCGTTGCCGCGCATGCCGAGGGTGACCACGCCCTCGAAGTCCTGCTCCTCCATCCGTTCGATGCCGTCCCGCCAGTACTCCTTCAGCGCCGCGGAGTTGCGCCGGAAGCTCCACTCGCCGGTCCCGCCGTACGGGTCGGTGCCGCCCCGGGCGTGCCGGTTCCACTCCTCGATGCCGCGCATCATCGGCGCCTCGTGCGAGGTCCCCATCACCACGCCGTACTCCTTGGCGGTGGCGTGGTTGGCCGGGTCGTCCTCGGCGAAGGCGCGGCCCCAGACCGCCGGCCAGAGATAGTTCGCCTTCAGCCGGAGCATCGTCTCGAAGACCTTGGCGTAGAAGTGCCGGTTGAAGCCGCCCTCGTAGCCGGGGGCCAGGCCGGGGCCGAAGAAGTTCGGTGCCCAGGTGCCGAGCGCCGGGTTCTCGTCGTTGATGAAGAAGCCACGGTATTTCACCGCCGGGGTGCCCTGGCTGTGCCGGCCGGGCAGCACGTGCAGCTCGTCGCTCTGCCGGGCCGGCACGTCGTCCCACCAGTACCAGGGGGAGACGCCGATCTGCTTCGACACCTCGTACGTCCCGAAGATCGTGCCGCGCTGGTCACTGCCGGCGATCACGAAGGCCCGGCGTACCCCGGGCAGCGGGTTGGCGACGATCTGCTGGAGCGAGGTCTCCCACCGGCCGGCGATGCCGCGTACGTCGAGCTTGCCGGCGGCGATCAGCCGGTCGATCAGCGGGCTCTTCCCGATGGTGCCGACGAGCACCACCTCGCCCTGCCGCGGCACCTGGTCGGTGACGACCGCCGGGCGTACCCCGGTGACCCGTTCGACGTCGGTGCGCAGGTCGCCGGCCGCCCGGACCACGCCGGGATGGTCGCTGGCGCTGACCACCAGCGTCGCGGCCCGGCCGCGTTCGACCAGTGGCAGGCTGTTCGGCTTCGACCGGGTGGAGACGAAACCGGCGGGATCGTGTCCGGAGTCGACGCCGCGCCCGCCGGAGGAGGAGGCGGCGGCCGAGGAGACCAGGGCGGGGGTGGCCGTGACGGCGAGGGTCAGCGACAACAGCATCCGCCAGGCCTTCGGACCGGCGGATCGGCGGGGGACGGGTGCCGGTGGACCGGCGAGGATGGACCTGCTCATTCCGCGCTCCGGGGCGTAAGGAGGTGGGCATGACCGGGAGTGTGTGGCAGCGAAATTTTCGGAAGAGTTCCGGAAAGGCAATCTAAACAGGTATCGATGCACGGTCAAGTGCCCGCGATCCGTGCGGCGGGGAATTCGGGTACGGAGCGAAGCCGCCGCTAGACGATGGGTTGCCGCCGATGTACGCCGCGAAAATTCCGGGAATGGCAGTGATTTGTTTCAGCGACGTTCGGTCGACAGTGCAATTCGCCGGGGTGATTCCGCTCAGCCGGCCAGCCGGGACATCCAGCTCTGCACGTCGTCGGCGGTACGCGGCAGCGCGGCCGAAAGGTTCTGGCTGCCGTCGGAGGTGACCAGCAGATCCTCCTCGATCCGCATCCCCAGCCCGCGCAGCTCCGCCGGCACCAGCTCGTCGTTCGGCTGGAAGTACAGGCCCGGCTCGACGGTCAGCACCATGCCGGCCTGCAACTCGCCCTCGACGTACCGGGCGGCGGTGGCCGGGGCGCAGTCGTGCACGTCGAGCCCGAGCATGTGCCCGGAGCCGCAGAGCGACCAGCGGCGGTAGAGCTGCCGCTGCGGGTCCAGCGCCTCCTCCACCGAGCAGCGCAGCAGACCGAGGTCGACCAGACCGGCGGCGAGGACCGACATCGCCGCCCAGTGGTAGTCCCGGAACGCCGCCCCGGGCCGGAGCTGCCCGATCGCCGCGTCGTTCGCCCGGCGTACCAGCTCGTAGACGTCCCGCTGCACCGGGGTGAACCGGCCGTCGACCGGAAGCACCCGGGTGATGTCGGCGGTGTACCGGGTGCCGACCTCGACCCCGGCGTCCAGCAGCAGCAACTGGCCGGGGCGTACCGGACCGGTGTTGCGGTTCCAGTGCAGTACCGCCGCGTGCGAGCCGGCCGCGACGATCGGCTGGTAGCCGACCTCCTCGCCGTCGGAGCGGGCCCGCCGGGCGAAGGTGCCCTCCAGCCACCGTTCACCGCCGCCGGCCAGCGCCTCCGGCAGGGCGCGTACCACGTCCTCGAAGCCGCGCACGGTGACGTCGACGGCGTGCTGGAGCTGCCCGACCTCCCACTCGTCCTTGACCAGCCGCAGGTCGGCCAGGGCCACCACGAGCTCGCTGTCGGCGACCGGGTCCGTCACCGGCACCAGGGCGTCCACGGCCGGGTCGACGCTGCGCCTGAGCCGGATCCGACCGGCCGCGCCGAGCGCCTCGGCCAGTTCGCCGATCGGGCGGCAGCGGATCTCCAGCGCCTCGCCCAGAGTGGCAAGGTCGGCCCGGGGGCCGTTCCAGACGATGCCGGCGTTCCGGTCGGTCCAGTACTCGGCCGTGCCGGGCCGGGGCGGCTCGTCGGTGTAGAGCGTCGGCTCACCCGCTGGGTCCAGCACCAGCACGCCACCCCGGTCACCGTCCCCGGTCAGCCAGGTGTAGTCCGAACCGGGCCGGAACCGGAAGTACTGGTCGTTGCTGCGTACCGGTGCGCCGCCCGCCGGGACCACCAGGTGTTCGCCGGGGAACATCCCGGTCAGTCGGGCCCGCCGCTTCGCCGCCCAGGCCGCCACCCCCGGATCCGCCCGGACCGGCGCCTCGCTCGGCGCCCAGCCACCGAGCATGAACTCGGCGAGCGCCGGAGGCACCGGCAGGTCGTGACTACTGGTGGCGGGGACACGCTCCGACATGCCTGGCCCTTTCGCCGATGCGGCCGTACGGCCGGCGGTTCGCCTACTGCACCTCACCTTTGCCGCGAAACCGTGGTGTCGCAAGGGCGTTGCGGCAACTCCCTACGGACGTACCGGGGCGGCGGGGGAGGGTTCCGGCAGATGTCCGAAGACAGCTCCGGGCCGGCTGGCGGTGGCGGTCAGGGCCGTCGGCCGCCGGCGGCTGGGGCGGGAAACTCCGGCAGCAGGGCGGGGAGTTTCCGGGCGCCCCTGGCGGTGATCGCCAGGGCGCGTTCGCCGTCCTGACGGTGGACGAGCCCGTCGGCGACGAACGCGTCGAGCACCTCGGCACCGAGCACGCCGCCGAGGTGCGGCAGTCGATGGTTGCGGTCGAGGCAGGCGGTGGCGAGCTTGCGCCGTCCGGGCCGTACGGCGTCGAGGTCCACGCCGAGGTCGCCGAAGGCGGTCGGGTCCGGGCCGAGCCGCAGCTCGTCGTGCTGCCCGTCGGGTGGCAGCAGCGCGCCCCGCTGGACCAGGGCGGCGAAGACCGCGACGCCGAGCCGGCCGGCGCAGTGGTCGTAGCAGGTGCGGGCGGTCTCGGCCGGCGACGGTGGCCGGGCGGGTCGCGGGCCCGGCGTCTCCGGGCGGCCGTGCCGGGCCAGCGCGGTGAGCACGTCGACGGTGTCCGGACTGGCCAGCCGGTAGACCACGTGCCGGCCGCGCTGCTGCACGGTGACGAGTCCCCGGGCGCGGAGCCGGGCCAGGTGGTTGCCGAGCCGTGGCGCGCTGACCCGTAGCGCGTCGGCGAGCTGGGTCATCGTGTGCGGACCCTCGACGGCCAGCAGTTGCAGGGCGGTCAGCCGGATCGGGTCGGCGAGTTCGCGGGCCAGCGAGGTGGCGGCGGCCAGCGTCGGGTCGTCGGGATCCACCCAGCCGGTCATGCCGCGTCCCTCCTCCGGTCCGTAGCGGCAGCCTAGCACCATTCATAGTTTCCTGAACTCCGGTTGCGGGCCCGGCCGGACCTCGCTACGTTCACCTTTCAGAGTTAGCTGAAGGGTGGTGGATGTGTCGACGACCGTGGTGACGAGCGACCCGGACACGGACGAGGTGACCGCCGGCGGACTGCGCCGGCTGCTCTGGGGCCGGGGCGTCTCCGCGCTCGGCGACGGCATGTGGTTCACCATCTGGGCGCTCTACCTCACCCGGATCGTCGGCATCCCCGCCGGCACCGTCGGGGTCGGCATGGCGGTCGCCGCCGCCTTCGGCCTCGCCGCGGCCGTACCGCTCGGCGCCCTCGCCGACCGGCACGACCCGCGCCGGGTGCTGGTGGCGATCGCGGCGGTCCGGACCGTCGGCATGGCCGGCTACCTGCTGGTGGACGGGGTCTGGAGCTTCCTCGTCGTCACCGTCGCCTTCGTCGCGCTCGCCAACGGCGGCAGCGCGGTCCGTACCGCCCTGGTGGCGGCGCTGGTGCGCGACAACGGGGCACGGGTGCGGGAACTGGCCCGGCAACGGGTCGCCCAGCACGTCGGGTACGCCGCCGGAGCGGGACTCGGCGCCGCCGTACTCGCGGTGGACCGACCCGTCGGCTACATGGTCGCCATCGCCGTCAACGCGGTCACCTTCGCGGTCTTCGGGATCGTCGCCGCCACCGTCCCCGGCCGGCGGACCGGCGGCCCGGCCCGACCGGTCCGGGCGAACGTCCGGGCCGCCCTCGGCGACCTGCCGTACGTCGGCGTCAGCGTCGCCGTCGCGCTCTTCTCGCTCTGCTGGGCGATGCTCTCCACCGGACTGCCGCTCTGGATCGCGGAGTCGACCCGGCTGCCGCTCGTGCTCAGCGGCATCGTGGTGGTGATCAGCTCCGTCGGCATCGCCGTCGGCCAGGTGCCGGCGACCCGGCTCGCCCGCACACCCGCCTCGGCCACCCGGACCGCCGTCTGCTCGGGCGTCGCGCTGGCGGCGAGCTGCCTGCTGCTGGCCACCACGGCCGGCGGGGCCGGGCCGGTGGCGGTCACCGTCGTGGTGGTCGCGGCACTGGCGCACCTCGCCGGTGAACTCGGGTACGTCGCGTCGAGCTGGACCCTCTCGCTGGGGCTGGCCCGGGAGCGGGCGCTCGGCGCGTACCAGGGGTTGGCCGAGGCGGCCACGGCGACGGTGCAGATCTTCGGACCCGCCCTGTTCACCCTCGCCGTCGGCACGTACGGCACCGTCGGCTGGCTCTTCGTCGCCGCGATCTTCCTGATCGCCGCGGCGCTGCTTCCGGCGCTCGTCCGGCGGGCCCTGCGGGACCGCCCGGTCAACCCCTGACCACCGCCTCGCCGACCCTAGTCGCTGCTGTTGGCGATCGCCTCCTCGAACTCGCCCCGCACCTTGTCGCCGCCGGTGCTGCGCCACTGCTTGAGCACCTCGCCCCAGGCCGAGACGGGCTTGCGGCCGCTGAGGATGTCCATCTGGGCGTCGTTGACGATCGTGCCGAGCTGACCGGACCGCCGGGACCAGGTGTCGGAGAAGAGTCCGAGGGTCGGGTCCTTGACCGCGGTCGGAATGATCGACTTCTGGTACTCGTATGACTTGCGGGTCGCCGCCGCCTCTCCCGGTACGAAGATCACGTCGGGGGCGTCCACGATGTAGCGGATCCCGAGTACCGTCTGGCTCACCCCGGCCTGGGTCAGCTCCGGCCCGCCGCCGGTCATCCGGTAGTGCACCCCGGCGACGCCGTACCGGCGCAGCAGCCACTCCTCGGTGCCGAACGGCGCGGCCAGCCAGTTGCAGACCTTCAACAGCGCCCGGATCCGCCCCTCGTCGGCCTTCTTGAACGCGGTGAAGTTGTTGGTCGCCGCGGCCTGCCAGGTGGCCGCGAACCCGCCGCCGCCGTGCAGGGGCGGCCGCATCCCGCCGATGTCGAAGTCCGGGCCGGCGATGTTCTCCGCGTAGAACTGCGGCCAGGCGGTGTACCGGTCAGTGATCATCAACGCGCTGCCCGCGTTGAACCACTTCTTCGTCGGCGCGTTGTTGCTGAAGCTGTCCGGATGCACCACGCCGTCCTTGACCAGCCGGGCGGTGTCGGCGAGCGCCTGGGTGAACTCCTCGCTCTCGTACGCGCTGACCAGCCCGCCGCCCTCCAGCTTCCACCGCCACGGGTTGCCGAGCATCTGCCGGACGAAGTCGAGCGGCGCCTGGGCCAGCGCCCAGCGGTTCGCCCGGGCGTCGGTGACCTTGCGACAGACGTCCCGGAACTCGGCGAAGCTGCCCGGCTGGAGGTCGGCGCCGAGCTGCTTGAAGAGGTCGTCCCGGCGCATCATCAGGGTGCCGCCGATGCCCCGGGGCACCGGCAGGCCGTAGATGCCGCCGTTGTAACGGCAGTCCCGCCACGCCTCGGTGGGCAGGTTGGCCAGGAACGGATACTCCTGCACCGCGTTGCCGGAGAGGTACGGGCTGAGGTCCTGGCACTTGGCGGCGAGCCAGGCCGGCAGGTTGGCGGTACCGGCGGGCAGCCCGTTCGGGGTGAACAGCGCCGGCACGATGACGTCCGGCAGGTCGTCCCCGGCGACCAGGGTGGCGAACTTGGTCGGCATGTCCGGGTTCGGCACGATGGTCAACCGCAGGTCGACGCCGAGCCGCCGGTTCATCTCCTGCCAGAACGGGTTCTGCCCGACCGCGGGCGGCACCGGCGAGTTGGTCAGGACGAAGGCGGAGAACTCGCCGCCGTCGCCGGGCGGACCGTCGGTCGCCTTCACCGGCGGCTCCGGATACTTCAGGAAGGCGTCCAGCAGACCCTGCCGGTTGCCCTTCAGGTCCGGAGTGACCCCGGTGTACGGAATGTAGTTCGGCAGCCGGGCCGAGCCGCTGGCCCTGTTGCGGTCGCCGCCGGTGGCGGTGCCGCCCTCGCCGCAGCCGGCGAGCAGGCCGGGGGTGGCGACCATGGCGGCGGTACCGAGCGCGCCGGTGAGAAATTGTCGGCGTCCAATCGCCGGTTGACTGGTCATCGTTGCTCCTTGGCGTAACGCCTGCGGGAATCGGGGGAGGAGGAGCGGTTTCAGCCCTTGACCGCGCCGATCAGCACGCCCTTCGTGAAATGCCGCTGTACGAAGGGATAGACGACGAGGACAGGGACGATGGAGAGCACCAGGATGGCCATCTGGATCGCCTCCTGGGGCGGCAGTGCCGCGCCGGCCGAGCCGAGCTGGTCGACGCCGAGCTGGGTCTGGTTGACCACGTACGTCCGCAGCACGAGCTGCAACGGCCACTTCGCGGTGTCGTTCAGGTAGAGCAGGGCGCTGAAGAACGCGTTCCAGTACGCCACCGCGTAGAAGAGGCCGATCACCGCCAGTACGGCCTTGCTCAGCGGCAGGACGATCCGGAACAGGATGGCGGCGTCACCGGCACCGTCCATCCGGGCACTGTCGATCACCTCCCGGGGCAGGTCCATGAAGAACGCCCGCAGGATGATCACGTTGAACGCGTTGACCGCCACCGGCAGGATCAGCGCCCAGTAGCTGTCCAGCAGCCCGAGGCTCTTCACCACCAGGTAGCTCGGGATGATGCCCGGGGCGAAGAGCAGGGCGAAGAGCACGACCATCAGCAGCGGCCGGTGCGCCACCGACCGGGGACGGCTGAGACCGTACGCCAGCAGGATGGTGGTGGCCATGCTCAGCGCCGTACCGGCGACGGTGACGAAGATGCTGACCAGGGTCGCCCGGGTCACCACGCCACCGGAGAGGATCGCGGAGTACGCGGCGAAGCTGACCTCGTCCGGGACGAGCACGAAGCCGCCGTCCCGGGTGATCTGCTCGTGCGTGGCGAGGCTCGTCGAGACGATCCCGAGGAAGGGTACGACCACCGCCGCACAGCAGACCGCCAGCACGACACCCTTGAGCGCGCGTACCGGTCGGGACGCGGCGGGGACACCCGCGATGGTGGCCCGGTTGCTCATCGCTGGTAGACCCCCTGCTCTCCGAAGCGGTGCGCGAGCCGGTTGGCGCCGAGCACCAGGAGCAGCCCCACCAGGCCCTTGACCAGCCCGACGGCGGCACTGACCCCCCAGTCACCGGCGAGGATGCCGTTGTTGTAGACGTACGTGTCGAGCACCTCGCTGGCGTCCGCCCCGACCGCCGCCTGCTGGAGCACGATCTGCTCGAAGCCGACGGTGAGCGCGTCACCGAGCCGCAGGATCAGCAGCAGCACGATCAGGCCGCGCAGCCCGGGCAGGGTGATGTGCCAGAGTTGCCGCCAGCGGGTCGCACCGTCCACTGCGGACGCCTCGTAGAGCGTGCCGTCGATCCGGGAGAGCGCGGCCAGGAAGAGGATCGTCGCCCAGCCGGCGTCCTTCCAGAGCACCTGCCCGGTGACCAGGGCGAAGAAGGCGTCCGGATTGCTGACGATGCTGACCGTGCCGAGGTCGTGGTCCCGGAGGAAGTTGTTGAGCAGGCCGCCGTCGCCGAGCAACTGCATGAAGATCGCCACCACGATGACCCAGGAGAGGAAGTGCGGCAGATAGAGGACGCTCTGCACGGTCCGCTTGAGCCGCTCGGACATCAGGCTGTCCAGCAGCAGCGCGAGGGCGATCGGGGCGGGGAAGACGACCAGCACCTGGAGCAGGGTGATGATCAGGGTGTTGGTCAGCGCGTTCAGAAATGCCGGGTCACCGTTGACGATGATCCGGAAGTTCGCCAGCCCGGTCCACGGACTGTCGAGAATTCCGACGTACGGCTGGTAGTCCTTGAACGCGATGACGTTGCCGAGCCACGGTAGATAGTGGAACGTCAGCAGGAGCGCGACCCCGGGAAGTGCGGCGAGCAGCAGGATGCGGTCCCGCCGTATCCGTTCCCACCACGACAAACCGGCCCACCCCATTCAGTACCGCCGGATGCGACGCGTGAACACGATGGATCGCGACAGTTCCGGAAGTCGGCTGTTACATCCGGGTAAACCTAGAGTCACCCCTGAAGAGCGTCAAGACACGAATCGATGCCGTCGGCACCACCTGCCGAGCCGCGCGGGTGAACCCGTCCGGGGCGGTGCCCGGCAGCGGATCGTCGCGGCTGCTCAGTGCTGGAGTGCCCGGGCCAGTACCGTGACGTCCTCGTCGCCGAGCCCGTGCTCGACGGCCCGCTGCCACTGCGCGGCCAGGCTGTTCGCCACCGGGAACCGGTCGATGTCGACCTCGTAGAGCGCCAGGTTGACGTCCTTGAGCCCGAGGGAGAGCGAGTACTGCGCCGAGTACTCGTCCCGGCCGATCCGCTCCAGCTTCTCCGCCGCCCAGGGGGAGACCAGCGGGCTGCCCTGCAACGCGCCGAGCACCGTCGCCCGGTCCAGGCCGAGGGAGTGCCCGAGCGCCATCGCTTCGGCGATCCCCTCGGCCAGGAAGGCGAGCAGCATGTTGTTGACCAGCTTGAGCCGGGAACCGGCGCCGACCGGGCCGGCCCAGACGGTCCGCTGCCCGAGCGCGTCGAAGACCGGGGCGATCCGGCCCCGGGCCTGCTCCGGGCCGGAGGCGAGCACCACCAGTTGACGCCGCTCGGCCGGGCCACGGCTGCCCGCCACCGGGGCGTCCAGCAGGATCACGTCCGGACGCTGCTCGCGGGCCAGTCCGGCGATCCGCCCGGTGTCGGAGACCCCGATGGTGCTCATCTGGGCCCAGATCGCGCCCTCGGCCATCGCGGCCAGCATGCCCTGGTCGATCGCGATGGATCGGACCGCGTCCCCGTTCGTCACCATCGTGATCACCACGTCGGCCCCGCGTACCGCGTCGGCCGGGCTGTCGGCGACCTCGGCCCCCTGCTCGCCGAGGAGCCGGGCCGGTCCCGGGCGGCGGTTCCAGACGACGGTCGGCAGGCCGGCCCGGATGAGGTTGGCCGCCATCGGCTGACCCATGCCGCCCAGCCCGAGTACGGCCACCCGCTGCGTCTGCGCCATCGGTGCTTCCCCCCGTTGCGACTGCCCCCGTCCGGCAGCGTAGGTGACCGGACGGCGCCGCCGACCCGAAATCGAGTCGACTCGTTCTGCCGCCGGCACGGCTCTCCGGCAGTCCGGCGGGGGACAGAGCCTCCGGTCGGGGGATCGGAGGACGATGTGAGCGATCACAATTACGGAGGCGACGACCGGTGCAGCCATGTCGTGACCGATAGTGCACCTTCCTGACCTACTCGGCCAGCTCCTGCAACACACCCAGAAGATCGGCTGGAACTCCGATGGCACCCCGAACCCCGGCGTACCGGTCCGCACCGGCACCACCATCGCCGGCCCCTCCGGCGACTCGTAACCACCTACGACGGCCCGCTGGGGGCGCCTGCGACGCGCGGCGCCCCAGCCCGTCCGAGAACCGTGACGACATGCACGACGCATTCCCGGATTCTGATCCGACGGGGGCGGGTCAGCCGTGCATCGGCAGCCCTAGAAGGGCGGCCAGTGCGAACCGGGAGGCGGCGTGGGGTGCACCCGCTTCTCGCCGCGCATCCCCGGCGGCCAGCGCTGGTCGATGACGGCCGCGGCCTCCCTACAGGCCCGGCAGGCATCGGGCCAATCCGGCACCCACGGGTACGCAGAGGCGCGCAGGCCGTCGTGCCGAATGCCGCACAGGGTGGTGCCGTACTCCTCGGGGCTGGACGCCTCGTCGTAGGCGTGGCCGACGCCCTCGGGCAGCTCCACTGCTTCTGCCCGTTCCCAGCGCCGGTGCATGGGCCGGTACTGCGGCCGTGAGACCTCCTGCGGGTGGTGTCCCAGCTCGGTCCAGGCGTAGCACCAGGAGCAGAACCACCGCTCCCGCACCGGCAGGTCCGACCTCCTTCGCGGTTCCGCTATCGGCATCCGTCGCATCTGGTGGCCACAGACGTCACAGGTCACGTCCCGATCCTTCCGGACGGCGCGGGAGCCCCCAAGCGACCGCCTCGCGGTGCAGGGTCGCCTCCCGGCCGACCGGTCGGCGAATACTACTCAGCTCAGCCGGTCAGCACCGAGAGCGCGGCGACCAGGTAGAGGCAGCCGCCGAGACACACCGCGATCCCGGCGACCGCCGGCAGCCAGGCCGCGGCGGTCGCCGCCGCCGGCCAGCGTCGAACCGTACCGGTCAGCAGCGCGACGCCGCGGATGGTGAGCACCCCGACCCCGGTCAGCGTGCCGGCCATCCCGATGCCGAAGGCGAGCACCAGGACGAGTGCGTCCAGGGCCCGGCCGGTCAGCAGGCCGCTGACCAGCACCAGGAACGCGGAGGGCGAGGGCAGCAGCCCGCCGGAGAGGGCCAGCAGGGTCAGCCCACGCCGGGACCACGGATCGGTCGGCGCGGGTACGTCGTGCCGATGCCCGTGCGCCTCCGCATGATCGGGTACCGGTACGGCCCCGTGCCCGTGCCCGACCAGGACGCGGCCGTGGTCGTGGGTGTGGCTGTGGGTGTGCGGGTGGGTGTGGGTGTGGGTGTGCGGGTGGGAACCGGCGCCGCGCAGCTGTCGCCAGCTCAGGTGTGCGCCGACCCCGATCACCAGCAGCCCGGCCGCCACCTGCATCCACGCCGTCAGCGTCCTGGTGCCGAGGCTCGCGGCGCCGCTGAGTCCGACCCAGGCGAGCGCCAGCACCAGGACGGAGAGGGTGTGCATCGCCGCCACGATCACGCCGAGCCGGACCGCGTCCCGATAGCGTCCTCTGGTGCCGACCAGGTACGCCGCCGTCACGCTCTTGCCGTGGCCCGGGGCGACCGCGTGCGCGGCGCCGACCCCGAGCGCCACCACCAGGGCGAGCCAGAAGACTCCCCGGCCGTCGAAGAGGGCGACCAGCCGGCCCTCGAAACCGGTCACGACCGGCTCCGGGAGCGCCGACGCAGCCGTACCGTGACCAGTGCGGCGACCCCGACGAGCAGGGCGGCGCCGACGCCGGCCAGGGTGGCTACGGTGCTGCCCGGCAGCCCGCCCGCGCCGGGCGTGAAACGGACCCGATGGGTCTGCTCGGCGGCGGTGAAGAGCGTGCGGTCCGGTGCGGCCGGGGTCTGGCTGGTGAGCATCGTCCGGTACGCCTCGTTCAGGTCGGTCAGCGCGCCGACGGTGACGTCGAGGTCGACCACCTCCGCCGGGCAGTCGAAGACGAGCCGGGCACCCTCGTCGAGCAGCCGGTCGAGGGTGTCGAGCCGGCCCGGGCACGGGGTGCCGCCCTGCCGCACCGCGATCCGTTCCAGCAGGTAGTCGTGCACCCGGGGCGAGCGCTGGAGCTTCTGCTCCCCGGTCAGGTCGGTCGCGACCGCGCCGAGCGCCGGGTCCTCGAAGGCGCCGAGGGACTGGCCGAGCGCCACCCAGTCGTCCTCGGCGGCGAGCCAGGCGAGGTCGACCCGGGAGCCGTGCACGCTGATCCGGGCGGTGGAGGGCGGGCCGAACGGGTGCGCGGCGGCCGGGGCGGCCGGGACGGCGAGCGCGGCGAGCGCGGCGAGGCCGGCCAGGCCGAGCGCGACGGCCGGGGACGGGAAGCGGGCGATCAAGGAGTCTCCTGACGTACGAACCGGACCCGGACCACCGCCCCGAGGCGACGGTCCGGGCCGGGTGGGAACTACTTCGTCACGGTGATGGCCGGAGTGGTGATCTGCTGGTTCTCGCTCTCCAGGTAGACCACGTGGCTGGTGTTCTTCTTCGCCGAGGGCGGCAGCGCGAAGCTGTACTCGAGCCGGCCCAGCTCGTCGGCCTTCTTGTAGCCGATGAAGACACCCTTCCTGCCCGCGCCGTCCTTGGCGTTGCGCAGGTAGACGGTGACCTCCTCGCCGGGGTCGTAGCCGTAGGCGTCGACCCTGACCCTGCCCTTGGCCTCGATGATGGTCTTGTTGACCCTGGCCTGCTCGCCGACGGTGTTCTCCGGGGTACGCAGCTCGTTGACGGTGCGCTCACCGGCGGCGTTCTTCCGGATCACGACGCCGTCGTGGTGCTGGCCGTTGGCGTACCGCGCCTCGTAGCGGATGCTGTCGCCGGTGACGTCGATGAGCTGGTAGAGCTGCTTGTCCTCCGCCTGGCTCATGATGTCGGCGTTGTTGTCGGTCCAGACCGAACCGTCGACGTCGTACATCTTGCCGCCGGAGACCGACACCGCGTAGACGGTGCTGTCGTGCACGGTCAGCGACCGGCGCGACGAGGTCACGCTGCCCCGGCCGTACGTGTGGTCGTGGCCCTGGAGCACCAGGTCGACGCCGTACTTCTCGAAGAGCGGGCCCCACTGGGCGCGGACCACCGGGTTGTTCCGGCCCTCCGCGGTCGAGTAGACCGGGTGGTGGAAGGTCACCACCGTCCACTTGTTCGGGTTGTTCTTGAGCAGCCCCTCCAGCCACGCCGTCTGCGCGGCCATCACGTCCGGGATGCCCTGCACGTTGGTGTTCAGGCCGATGAACCGGACACCCTGGTAGTCGACCGTGTACGCGGTCTTGGCCAGCTCCGCCGGCCAGCCCGCCGGCCCGTTGTCCGGGTACGGGAACTGCGGCGTCCAGAACGACGAGAGCGCGCTGCCGCTGTACTCGTGGTTACCGGGGATCGAGATGTTGTTGATCTGGCTGTCGATGAAGCCGCCGGCCTGGTACCACTGCCCCCACTGCTCCTCGCTGTTCGCGGAGTCGATGAGGTCACCGGCGTTGACGATCAGCCTGGCCTGCGGACGGTCCGCGAACGCCTGCCGGAACACCCGGGGCAGTGCCGAGTCGAGGTAGTTCTGCGCGTCGCCGTAGTAGATGAACGAGAACGGCTTGGCGTCGGCGGTCGCCGTGGTGAAGTCGGTCCAGGCGCTCCAGTTGGTGCCGTCGCCGACCCGGTAGGTGTACCGGGTGCCCGGCTTGAGGCCGGCGAACTCCACGGTGTGGTAGGTCGAGGCGTACCCGAGGGAGGTGTTGACCGACCTGGTCGACATCGCCTTGACGACCGAGACCGTGCCGGCGGCGGGCGTCACCTGGCCGAGCGCGGCGGGCGCCTCCAGGATCTCGGCCTGGGCCCACTCGGGGGTCGTCTCGGCCCGCCAGGTCACCCGCTGGGAGGTGGCCGGGGCGGTGGTCGGGGTGAGGATGATGCGGTCGGGCATCGGGGACGGCCGGTGGATCTCGGCGGCCGGGTACTTGCCGGGTGCGGCGTCACCGAACGCCACCGGGCTGACCGCGAAGCCGCCGACGAGCATGGCGGCGGCGCCGATGGCGGCAAGCCTGGCCCGCCGGGAGCCCGGAATCCAGGGTCTCTTGACGTCAGTCACTACAGGGATCACCTTTCGGGTGAAAGCGGGTACTGCCGCCGGCCCGCAGCCGGTGGCCAAGGGCATTCATCCAGAGGTGGGCGACGGGCGGTCGACCGTCGACTGGCCGCCGGGTGAACGGGCCTGACCAGCGGATTAATTCATGATCAACAGACCGTGTCCGGTGCCGGGCTTCATCCTGCGGAGACCCTCCGGCCATCGGCGGGGAACCGGCCGTTAACCCCGGTCCACCTACCATGCCGGCGGCAGGTCGGCCCGGGTCGTCGCCTGCCGGCAGCCCGCCCGACCGTCGACCGTACGGAGCACGATGAAACTGCCGTCCCGCCGCTGGGCGGTGGTCGCCACCGTCGGCACCCTGGCGGCGCTCGCCGCGATCGAACCGACGGTCGGGCCGCCGATCGTCAAGGGGGACAGCTTCGTCACCGCCCAGACCGGTGGCCTGCTCAACATCGAGGGCGGCGAGTGCTTCTCCGACCCGGTGTACTCCCGGGAGGCCGCCGAGGTGGTCGTCCGGTACGAGCCGTGCGAGTCCGGCGCCGACAACCAGTCGTACGGCTTCCTGCGCGCCGGTGACGGGCCGTGGGACCGCGCCGGACTGGCCGACTTCGCCTGGCGGGGTTGCCGGGGGTACTTCGACCGGCGCTGGCCGGACGGCAACGGCGGCACCCTCGACTTCTATCCGGTCCTGCCGACCGAGCAGACCTGGGCGGACGGCGACCGTACCGTGATGTGCGTGGTCTACCGGCCGCGCGGCCGGCTCACCGACTCGGTGCTGCCGCTGCGTTGAGCCGGGGGTGCGCGGTCAGGCGCGGAGACCGCCGTCGACCGGCAGGCAGACGCCGGTGACGAAGGAGGCACGGTCGCTGAGCAGCCAGGCGGCCGCCTGGGCGATCTCGTCCGGCTCGGCGGCCCGGCGCAGCGGGGTGAGTTCGTTGAGCCGCTCGACGGCGGCCGGCTCGTCGTCGGCCCACTGCCGGATCACCCCGGTCATCGTGGTGCCCGGGGCGATGGCGTTCACCCGGATGCCCTCCGGGCCGTACTCGACGGCGGCGGTCTCGGTGAGGCTGTTCACGGCCCGCTTCGTCGCCGCGTACGGGCCCAGTCCCGGTGCGCCGCGCAGGCTGCCGACACTGCTGACGTTGACGATCGCCCCCGAGCCGGCGGTGGCCCGGATGGCCCGGATCTCCGCGGTCATCGCGAGGAACAGCCCCCGGTAGTTGACGGAGGTGACCAGGTCGAAGTCCCGCTCCGTGGCGTTCACCATCGGGGTGTGCGGGATCGAGATGCCACCGTTGTTGAACGCCACGTCCAGCCGGGCGTGCAGCCGGATCACGCTCTCCACCGCCGCCTGGACGCTGGCCCCGTCGGTCAGGTCGGCGATCACGTAGTCGGCGGTACCGCCCGCGTCGCGGATCTCCCCGGCCACCTCGGCGAGTTCGGACTCGGTCCGGGCGGCCAGCACCACGGTGGCACCCTCGCGGGCGAAGAGCCGGGCAGCGGCGGCGCCGATGCCGCGACCCGCGCCCATCAGCAGCGCGACCTTGTCGCCGAGCAGGCCGACTCTGCCGCCCGGGGCGTTGGTTCCGGTCATGAGGTCACTCTCTCATCACGGAACGGTGATCCGCAGGTACGCTCCGCATCTGCTCGTTCCGGTCGCGCCCGGGTCACCGGGAGAGGTGGACGTGGCCCTGGTCGCCGGCCGCCTCCAGGTCCCAGCGCTTGCCGAAGGCCTGCAGCCGGCCGAACCTGATCCGGCCGAAGTCCGTCGGCAGGTGCGGGTCGATCAGCAACTGACCGTCGCGGGCGTCCAGGCCGAGCAGGGTACGGACGAAGAGCAGCGGCGCCGCGCTGGCCCAGGCCTGCGGGGTGCACGCGGTCGGGTACGGGACCGGCTTGCGCCCGTACGAGCGGTCGTAGCCGGCGAACGCCTCCGGCAGCCGGTGGGCGGAGAAGTCCGCCGCCTCCAGCATCGCCACGATGACCCGGGCCGCCTCGTCGCGGTACCCGTACCGGGCCAGCCCGTGCGCGATCAGCGAGTTGTCGTGCGGCCAGACCGTGCCGCTGTGGTAGCCGATCGGGTTGTAGCACCTGTCGGTGGTGGAGGTGGTCCGGATGCCCCAGCCGGAGAACATGTGCGGGGAGAGGAGCTGGCCGGCGATCACCCTGGCCCGCTCCGGCGGCACGATGCCGCTCCAGAGCAGTTGCCCCATGTTCGAGGTCATCGAGTCGATCGGCCGCTTGTCCCCGTCCAGACCGACGGCGTAGTAACCGCCCCGGTCGTCGATCCAGAAGTCCCGGTTGAACCGCTCCCGGAGCTGGTACGCCTCGGCGCGCAGCCGCTCGGCCAGTTCCGGATCCCGCAGCGGGCCGTCGGCGAGTTCGGCGATCCGGAGCTTCGCGTCGTAGGTGTAGCCCTGGATCTCACAGGTCGCGATCGGCAGTACCGGGATCGAGCCGTCGGAGTAGGCGATGCCGTCGGGGGAGTCCCGCCAGGAGTGGTTGCCCAGCCCCTGCGGCGAGCGGGTGGCGTACTCGACGTACCCGTCCGCGTCGAGGTCCCCGTAGCGGTCGATCCAGCCCAGTGCGGCGTGCACGTTGTCCCGGAAGCGCCGGACGAAGTCCTCGTCCAACGTCCAGCGCCAGTACTCGGAGAGCAGGATCAGCCAGAGCTGGGTCGCGTCCGAGGTCCCGTAGTAGGGGTTGTGCGGCTTCTCGCCGGTCCGGGTCAGCTCGCCGCTGCGTACCTCGTGCAGGATCTTCCCCGGCTCCTCGTCCCGGAAGTCGTCCAGCCTGGTGCCCTGGTAGTTGGCGAGCGACCGGATGGTGCCCCGGGCGAGCCGTGGCCCGAACGACAGCGACTGGTACGCCGTGACCAGCGAGTCGCGGCCGAAGACGGTGAGGAACCAGGGCAGGCCGGCGGCCGGCAGCACGATCGTCTCGTCGCCGATGGTCTGCTCGATCCGCAGCGCCACCAGGTCCATCTTGGACTTGTCCATCACCCGGCTCAGCAGGTCGGAGTCGAGATCCTGGGTGGGACACTCCTCCCGCCAGGTGTGCGTGGGATCCTCGCCGACCAGGTCGAAGCCCTGGCCGAACCGGCGGTGCAGCGAGGGCATCTCGGTCGGCCGGCGGGGCAGTGCCACCGACACCTCGGCCTGCCACTTGAGTCCCGGTTCCAGGCGCAGGTCCCAGATCAGGTCGTTCTCCTCCACCCGGTCGGCCGGCGGCGACACCTGGATGTCGGTGACGGCGGTGAAGTCCGCGTTGCGGTAGGTGAAGCAGAGCCGGGAACCGTCGGTCGAGTAGTCCCGGGTGATGCTCGCCGAGCGGTCCCGTACCCGTTGCTTGATCTCGAAGAGGTCCGCGAAGTCGGTGCCGACCCGGAGCCGGAGCTGCACCGACTGCACCTCGTTGGCGAAGCACTCCAGCTCGATCCGTTCCTCCATCGCGTCGCTGATGAACCGCTGCCGGCGGACCCCGACGCTGTTGGTCGGCACGTGCGGCAGGTCCGAGTTGGTCAGGAAGAAGGCCGCCGAGTCGTCGTCGACCAGCCCCGAGCTGAGGATCAGCAGCGGCGCCCCGCCCAGGGTCAGCTCCCACTGGCTGAGCAGCCGGGTGTCGTCGTGCACCAGCCCGCCGATGGTGCCGACCGGTACGTCCCCGGCGGCGTTGCTCACCATGAACGACCGGCCCTCCACCACCGCGACCGCGTCCGGCCCCAACTCCGGCGGCTGGGTACGCACCACCGAACTCGGGGCGTTGGCGCTCGTCACCACCCCGGGGGTCGGGTCGGCCGGGGTGGGACGCCGGACAACATTCGTCACGGCAGCCCCCTTCGCCGGCACGAGAAGCGCGGCCATCCTGTCGACGCCAGCCTAGGCAGCGCCGGGGCGGCACCGGTGCCGAACGCGGGAACCCGCTCCTCGACCTGTCCGGTCCGGTACCGGAAGGGGGATTCGACGGCTCGGCCGAGCAGGCCCGAGATCATGCGGCGATGGCCGGCGTCGCTGCTCAGCCTTCCACGCCGGTGGCGGTGTGCGCGGCGCCGACGGGCTTGGACTGTGACGATCCGCGCTGTCGCAGATAGATGGAGAGGACCACCATCGAGGTGACCGCGAGCAGTTCCGACTGCCAGTTCTGTAGGGTGCGGTTCCAGAAGTCGGGTTGCCCCAGATACTGGCCCCAGGACACCGGGTCCTGGAGGTTGCCGAGTTGCTCCTCGTTGTAGGCGGCGACCCCGCTGATGGACTGGGCCAGCCACGACAGCAGGAAGATCGCGCCCATGACCAGGCCCAGCGAGTGGGAGAACAGGGCCCGCCGCAGGCCGCCGACGCGGGCCCAGGCCGGCGACGTGTCGGCGGCGTGCGCGCCGACCATCTGGTCCTCGTCCGATTCCGGGCCGGCCTTGTCGAGTTCCTTGGACTCCGGTGAGCCCTTCTGGAGCAGCCAGACGGTCAGGAAGATGTAGAGGAAGAATTGCAGGTACTCCGACTGCCAGTTCTCCGTGACGTCGACACCGAAGCTCGCCGACGTGACGTACCGGCCGAGCGACACCGGTGGAAGGCCCTCGCTGAGCTGCCGCTGGTTGAAGTCGGCATGCCCGGCGAACGCCTGACCGACCAGGGCACCGAGGAACAGCAGACCGAAGACCAGACCGAGGGAGTTCTCGCGCAGGAAGCGCCTCACCGGTGCAGCACCCCCAACACGGAGAAATAGATCAGACCGGCGGCGACCACGAGCAGCAGTAGAACGAACTGGAGTCGCATGGTTCAACCTCCCTGGAGCACACAGTCGTAGGGCTCGTCACCCCGCGCGGTGCACCCCGCGGCGACCACGCGCCAACCGCCGGGGAGGACGGCGAGGAAGACGGTGTCTCCGCTGAGTCGCACCTGTGCCCGCTGGCCGTACACGTCACTGGCGACCACCACCCCCGGTTCGGGCAGGTCCTCGGCCAGGATCGCCTCCGCGCACGGCTTGTCGGCGGACTGCTCCAGCTCAGCGGCGGTGTCGGGTGCCAGCAGAGCGCAGGCGGCAGCCCCGTCCTCGGCGGTGACGGCGGTCAGCGTGCGTACCGCGACGGCAGCCGCCGCGTCGCCGCGGTCGGTCACCGAACCGCACCCTGCCACGGTCAGTACGGTCAGGGCCGCACTGCCCACCGCCACACCTGCGAACCTCATGCGGGGCTACATCCCCGCGCGTGACGCTCCCCAACCGGGATCGTGTCACCGATTCGTATCGGAGCGGTGCGATCCGCCCGGTTCGACCAGGCGCCTGGGGGTAAGGCGCAGGGTGGGAGGGTCGAGACGAGGAGGCGGCGGTGGCGGACGCGACGGTGTCGGATCTGGTGGTGTCCCGGTTGGCGGACTGGGGTGTGGACCGGGTCTTCGGCTATTCCGGGGACGGCATCGACGGGGTGATGGGCGCGCTGCGGCGCGCCGGTCGGCCGGAGTTCGTGCAGGCCCGGCACGAGGAGACGGCCGCGTTCATGGCGTGCGGGCACGCCAAGTACACCGGCGGGCTGGGCGTGTGCCTCTCCACGCAGGGGCCGGGTGCGGTGCATCTGCTCAACGGCCTCTACGACGCCCGGCTGGACTCCCAGCCGGTGCTCGCGCTGGTCGGTCAGCAGGTGACGTCGGTACTCGGCAGCGGCTACCAGCAGGAGATCGACCTGGTGCGCCTCTACGGGGACGTGTGCGCCCAGTTCGTGCAGACCGCGTACACGCCCGAACAGCTGCCCATGCTGTTGGACCGGGCGATCCGCACGGCGCTGGCGACCCGCAGCCCGACCTGCGTGATCCTGCCCCACGACGTGCAGACAGCCCCGGCTCCCAGCCTGCAAGCCCACCAGCACGGGGTCATGGTGACCAGCCCCGGGCTGCCGGTGCCCGAGCTGCGCCCCCGGGCCGACGACCTGCGGGCCGCCGCGGAGCTGCTCGATGCCGGCGAGCGGGTGGCGATCCTGGTCGGGCAGGGCGCCCGCGCCGCCGCGGCCGAGGTGGTGGAGCTGGCCGAGGCGCTCGGGGCGGGCGTGACGGCGTCGCTGCTGGGCAAGCCGGTGCTGGACGAGGCGCTGCCGGTGCACACCGGGGTGATGGGCCACCTGGGCAGCACCGCCAGCAGTGTGCTGATGCGCGAGTGCGACACGTTGCTGATCGTCGGCAGCAACGACCCGTGGTCGGAGTTCTATCCGGCACCGGGGCAGGCCCGCGCGGTGCAGATCGACATCGACGGCCGGCGCCTGGGCGTACGGTACCCGGTGGAGGTGCCGCTGCTCGGCGACGCCGCCGAGACCATCCGGGCCCTGCTGCCGCTGCTCACGTCGCGGTCCGACCGGAGCTGGCGGCAGCGGATCGAGGACGAGGTGGTCCGCTGGCGGGACATCGCCCGGCGCCGGGCCACCGCCGAGGCCGAGCCGCTCAACCCGCAGTACGTCCTGCACGCGTTGACCGACCGGCTGCCCGGGGACTCGCAGGTGTCGGTGGACGTCGGCTCGGTGACCTATTGGTACGCCCGGCACCTGCGACTGCCCGTCGGGGTCGACGCGCACCTGTCCAGCACGCTGGCCTCGATGGGTTCGGCGCTGCCGTACGGGCTGGCCGCGAAGCTCGCCGCCCCGCACCGCCCGGTGGTGGCCCTCGCCGGGGACGGGGCGATGCAGATGAACGGGCTCGCCGAGCTGCTCACCGTCGCGCACCGGTGGCGGGACTGGGCCGACCCACGGTTCGTGGTGCTGGTGCTGCACAACCGCGACCTGGCGGAGGTGAGCTGGGAGCAGCGGGAGATGGAGGGTGATCCCCGCTTCGTCGACTCCCAACGCCTGCCCGACGCCCCGTACGCCGGCTGGGCCGAGTTGCTGGGCCTGCACGGCGTCCGGGTCACCACACCGGCCGAGGTCGACGCCGCCTGGGACCGGGCCCTGTCGGCGGACCGGCCGACGCTGATCGAGGCGGTCGTGGATCCGGCGATTCCGCTGCTGCCGCCCGCCCAGCCGTACGAGAAGGTCGCGACCATGTACCAGGCGCTCAGGCGGGAGGAGACCGAGCTGAGCCGGCGGGCGCTGGCACACCTGCGCCGCGAACGGGCGACCGAGGGCTTCGACGACCCGCACTGACCTGGACGGGTCGTCGTCCCGCGTCCAGGTGAGTCGCCGGTGAAGCAACCCGGGTGCGGGTGGCGGGGCGACGTGCAGGGATCGCTTGTGGACGATCAATAGCATCGGTGCATGGGTGCTGGGCGGGCTCCGCCTCGGGCACGGCGACGGACAGCTCACCATCCCGCTGGGTGCCCGGGCGACCATCGACGCCGCCGCCGGGACCCTGACCGTCGAGGCGGGCGTGCGGTAGCCACCTCCGCCGGCCCGGTGGTGGCCGTCCTCGCCGGAGGGCACCAGCCTCGCGAGGACGACCACCACCGGCGGTGGGGTCTGCGGCTCGGCTTTCTAGAGCCGGCCGTCCGGGTAGCGGGTCAGATAGCCACCCATGGTCCGGAAGTAGTCGCCGGCGGCGTGTTCCCGGCCGTCGTCGGTGCGTACCCGCGTGATCGCCAGGCCGGGGCGGTGCCCACGGCGCGCGTCGGCGCCGGCCACGATGACCACGCCGTCGCCCTCCCGGTAGAAGATCCGGCCGGGCGTGCCGCCGTAGCGGCCCTCGGAGACCCGGGCGGCCAGGATCCGCAGGCGCGCGCCGTCGTGGTGGGTGAAGGCGTTCGGGTACGGGTCGGACTGCGCCCGGACCAGCCGCTCGATCTCGTCGGCCGGCCAGTTCCAGTCGATCCGGCTCTCCTCGATCGAGCGCTTGTGGAAGAAGCTCGCCTTCGACCGGTCCTGCGGGGTCCAGTCGGTGCGGCCGGAGGCGATCAGCGCCAGTCCGTCCACGGTGATCGGGCCGAACAGCTCCAGCGTGCGGTGGAACAGGTCGGTGGTGGTGTCGGTCGGGCCGACCGGTATAGCGCGTTGCAGCACGATGTCGCCGGCGTCGAGCGTCTCGTCCATCAGGTGCGCGGTGACCCCGACCTCCTGCTCGCCGTTGAGCAGCGCCCAGATCAGCGGGCTGAACCCGGCGTACGCGGGCAGCAGCGAGTCGTGCACGTTCAGCGTCCCGTACGGCGGCAGGTTGAAGATCTCCGGCGGGATCCAGGTACGCCAGTTGGTCGCCACGATCACGTCGGGCGCGGCCTGCCGGAGCCGCTCCATCAGCTCGGGGTCGCCGGGGCGCTTGCGCAGCAGCACCGGTACCTCGTGCTTCTCGGCCAACTCGGCGACGGAGTCGTCCCAGATCTTCTCGTACGCGTGTTCACTCTTCGGATGCGTGACGACCAGGGTCACCTCGTGCTCGGAGTCCAGCAGCGCCTGTAGGGTGCGATGCCCCCAGGTCTGGTAGCCGAACATCACAACCCGCATCGACGGTCTCCTCTTCGCCTCGGTTCGTCTCGCCCCGGTCGTACCGGTCAGGTGGTCCATATTGTTCTTGACCTTGGTGTAGGTTAGCCTAACCTAAATGCCACGGATGGTCGACCGTCCGCGCCAGCCGCACCGGGTCCGCACGGGATCCAGTCCTCCACCACGCCGCCGATTGGCCGGCAGACTGATGGGACAGGTATGTCACGAACCAATCGCAGCGACGACTCCCAGGTGCACGATCTCCTCGGCATCGGCTTCGGTCCGTCGAACCTCGCCCTGGCCATCGCCGTCCGCGAGGCCAGCGCCGGCCCCGGCGGGATCGGCAGCGCCGTCTTCCTGGAGCGTCAGCCCAGCTTCGGCTGGCACCGGGGAATGCTGCTCGACGACGCCACCATGCAGGTGTCGTTCCTGAAGGACCTGGTGACGCTGCGCAACCCGGCCAGCGGATTCAGCTTCCTCTGCTATCTGCAGAGTCGGGACCGGCTGATCGACTTCATCAACCACAAGAACCTCTTCCCGTCCCGGGTCGAGTTCCACGACTACCTGGAGTGGGCGGCGGCACAGGTCGACGACATGGTCCGGTACGGGCACGACGTGGTCGACGTACGCCCGGTCTGGCGGGACGGCGAACTCGACCACTTCGAGGTGCTGGCCCAGGCCGGCCCCTGCTCCGCCGCCCCGGTCAGCTACCGGGCCCGCAACCTGGTGCTGGGGGTGGGGCTGCGGCCGTACCTGCCGGCCGGGATCACCCTGGACACCCGGGTCTGGCACAGCCGCGACCTGCTGCCCAACCTGCGTAACCTGGTGCCGTCGGAGCCGACCCGGTTCGTCGTGGTCGGTGCCGGGCAGAGCGCGGCCGAGGCCGTCGACCACCTGCACCGCGAGTTCCCGGCCGCCGAGGTCTGCGCGGTCTTCTCCCGGTACGGCTACAGCCCGGCCGACGACAGCTCCTTCGCCAACCGGATCTTCGACCCGGGGGCCGTGCACGAATACTTCACGGCGCCGCCGGAGGTGAAGCAGATGATGCTCGCCTACCACGGCAACACCAACTACTCGGTTGTCGACTCCGAACTCATCGACGAACTCTACCGGCGGGTCTACCAGGAGAAGGTACGCGGCGTCGAGCGGCTCCGGATCCTCAACCTGACCCGGCCGGTCGAGACGGTCCGTACCCCCGACGGGGTGCGGATGGTGGTGGAGTCGCTGGTCAGCAACGAGAAGACCGTGCTCGACGCCGACGTGGTGGTCTTCGCCACCGGATACCGCCCGGTCGACCCGTTCGACCTGCTCGGTGAGGCGGCGCAGGTGTGCCTGCGGGACGACGCCGGGCGGGCCCTGGTCGACCGCGACTACCGGCTGCGGACCGACCCGGAGGTCCGGGCCGGCATCTACCTCCAGGGCGGCACCGAACACAGCCACGGCATCTCGTCCTCGCTGCTCTCCAACACCGCCGTCCGGGCCGCCGAGATCCTCGGCTCGATCCGCGCCCGCGCCGCCGACCCGGCCCTCGACCGCGAACCCGAATACGTCGGCGCGCCCGGCCCGGCCTGACTCTGCCGACGGGCCACTCGTTCTCGTCAGCCGTTCCGGTCGTCGGCGCTGCTGCGGTCTGCGGACGGTCGGTGGACGGTCGGCGGACGGTCTGCGGATGTTCGCCGGCAGGTAGCCGGGAGCGGGGCGGAGGTTCACCTGCCCCGGCGACCCTGCCCGGATGCGGGAGAGCCTCTCACCGGCCCGACTGCGCTGGCTGGGACTGCTCGGCAGCGCGCTGACGGCGGCCAGCGCCCACCTCGCCGGCTCGGCCACCGACCGGGGGCCGGGCTGGGCGGTCGGCGTCGGGTTGTGGCTGCTCGGCGCCGGTGGGCTGGTCGCCGTCTGGTGGCGGCTGCGCGCCGTCACCGCGCCGGGCTGGCTGCTGGCCACCGGGGCGCTCTGGGCGGTGCCGCTGCTGCTGGCACCGCCGCTGGGCAGCACCGACATCTACGCGTACGCCTGCCAGGGCGAGATCGCCGCCGCCGGGCTCGACCCGTACGCCGTCGGACCGGACGCGCTGCCCTGCCGGTGGCTGGACCGGGTCGCGCCGAGCTGGCGGGAGACACCCGCACCGTACGGCTCCCTCTGGCTGCTCGTCGAGGAGTTCGCCGCGAGGGTGTCGGGCGGCCACCTGCCGCTTGCGGTGACCGTGCTGCGGCTGGTGGCGATCGGCGGCACCCTGCTGGCCACCGCAGCCGGTGCCCGGCTGGCCCGGCACTGTGCCGGTGACCCGGCCCGGGTGGTCTGGCTCGGCGCGATCGGCCCGCTGCCGCTGGTACACGTCGTCTCGGGAGCGCACAACGACGCGCTGCTCGCCGGGCTGGTCGTACTCGGACTGCTGGCCGCCGTCGAATTGCGTACCGTGCCCGCCCGGCTGGCCGTCGCCGGGGTCGCGTTCGGGGCCGCCGCCTCGGTCAAGGCCACCGCGCTGGTGGTGGTGCCGTTCGCGCTCGCGGTCGTGCCGTGGGCCCGCACCGGTCGGCGCCGGATCGCGGCCGGGGTGGTACTGGCCGGGGCGACCCTCGGCAGCTTCCTGCTGCTGGCCGGCGTGACCGGGCACGGCCTCGGTTTCGTCCGGAGCTGGCCGGCGACCGCCGGCAGCGTGCAGTGGTCGTCGATCCCGACCGGCATCGGCATGGCGGTCGGCTACGGGCTGCGCGCGGCGGGTCGGCCGGAGGCGTTCGGCAGCGCGGTCGAGGTGGCCCGGCTGCTGGGGCTGGCGGTGCTCGGCGGCGTACTCCTGCTCGCCTGGCGTCGGGCGCTGCGCGGCGGCGTCGCGGTCGCCGTGCCCGCCGCCGGGGTCGCGCTGCTCGCCACCGCGCTGCTCGGCCCGGTCTTCTACGCCTGGTACGCCCTCGCCGGGATCGCGGTGCTGGCCGCGACCGCCGCACCCCGGGGACGGTTGGGTGTCCTGCTCGACGCCGGCTCCGCCGGGCTGGTCTTCCTCACCCTGCCGGACAGCCTCGGCCTGGTCACCAGGACCAAGCTCCCGGGCGCGCTGCTCGACCTGGTCCTGACCGGCTGGCTGCTGGCCCGCCGGGCGGGGCGGAGGCCGGCCCGCCCTGGCCGGCCCGCCCGACCGCCGGCCGGTCGCTCGGGGGAGTCGGCCGGCAGGGGGTCGCGGGCAGGTGGTCGCGTCGACGGATCTCCAGCCAGCGCGCCCGGGCGTTTCCGGATGCTGGTGCGGCGCCCACGGCTGGTGCTCGGACGCTCCCCGGAGTTGGCCGGGCGTTCGCGGACGGTGCTCGGCCGGGTCGACGCGTGGCGACGGCGCCAAATCCGTGCCCTCCTCGGGCGGCGCCAAATCCGTGCCCTCCTCGGGCGGCGCCGGATCCGTGCGCTCCTCGGGCGGCGACGGTCGCCGGTGTAGCGGGGGAGTCTCCGACCGCCTGCCGCAGGCGATTCGGCGGGCGAGCGGGAGCGGATGTCGACCCGGCGGTCGATCAGTCGGCGCTGCCCGGTCCGGTCGGGTCCGTCGACGCCGAATCCGGCTCGGCGTTCCGTTCCTCGGCCGGGCCCTGGTCGGCTTCGGCGGCGGTCGCGGTCGGCGTGCCCCGGTTCCACTCGAAGGTGACCTTCATGTGGGCCTCACCGGTGGTCTCGGCGACCACGAAACCACCTTTCGCCGCCACCTTGAGACCGAACTCGATCGCCACCCGGTCGGCCCCGCCCGCGTCGCGGGCCTGCGCGGCCGCGCTCTGGGCCAGCCGGTGGAACCGGTCGAAGGCCTCGCCGAACGTCTCCGACAGCCGGGTCACCACCGCCCGGGAACGACCGGCCGGGGCGACCCCGGTGACCTGGTGGGTCACCTCGACGAGCACGGTGCTCTCGTCGTCGACCGGGATCTCCACGTAGTAGGTCATTGCCGTCCTCACCCGTCGACGAACTGCGGCCGACCCAGTCTAGTGGCGAACCGTGGCCATTCCGGAGCGCCGCAGGGGCCGCGGGCGGGTGCCGTCGACCGGGCGACCTTGTCCGACGTCGATACCCTCGAAGGTCCAGACGGAACGGTCCAGTCCAGCAGTGTTCCAGCTCCCCATCAGGAGGCCGGTCGATGTCCCAGCTGACTCCGTCGGATATCCGCAACGTGTCCCTCCGGAAGCCGACCCTCGGTCGACGCGGGTACGACGAGCAGGACGTCGACGAGCTGTTCCGAAGTTGAGTCCGCGCGTGACTCGCCAGTTAACTCCCCGCGTGACGCGGCGGCGGTCGTTGCGCCCTGGCCGGGAGAGCTGATGCCGCGAGTGCACTCGTACACCCGCCGGGACGGCACCCGGGTCCGGGGGCACTACCGTTCCCGTACCCGGCGTTCGCGCCCCCGGCGCTCCTATCCGCGCCGACGTCGCGGCGGCAGTTCGGGGCCGGACCGGCCGGGCTGGTGGCTCGGCGCGGTGGTCGGCGCGCTGGTGCTGGCCTGGGTGGTCGTCGACTTCGCCCAGCGGCACCCGGTCTGGGCGGTCGTCATCGCCGTGGGCCTGGCGGCGGTCGGCGCCGGAGTGCTGACCCTGCTGATCCGGGCGCGACTGCGCGACGCGAACGGGTCGGCGGTACGCGCCCGGCACGTCGAGGCGACCGACACGATGACCGGGGCCGAGTTCGAGCGCTGGGTGGCCGCCCTGCTGAGCCGCTCGGGCTTCTCCCGGGTGACGGTCTGCGGTGGTGCCGCCGACCGGGGCGCGGACATCACCGCCATCTCCCCGGACGGTCGGCGGGTGGTCGTGCAGTGCAAGCGGCACAGCCCGACGAACCGGGTCGGCAGCGCGGCGATCCAGCGCTTCGCCGGCACCTGTCGGAGCATCCACCGGGGCGAGATCTGCGTGATCGTCACCAACGGCTTCTTCGCCGCCGGTGACGGGCTGCGGCTGGCTCGCGAGCTGGGAATCGGCCTGGTCGACCGGTCGGCGCTGGGCGACTGGGCCTACGCCGGCCTGCCACCCGCGTGGCTGGCGGTGAGGCATCCCCAAGATTCTTGGAGATCTGTGGTTCGCAGGAGACCATAAGTCGCCAAGAATCTTGCCGACCCTCCGATCAGGTCTGGGGCGGTAGATGGGCGCGCAGCGTCTCGGCCAGCGGCTCCCGGCGTACGCAGGCGTCGAAGGCGAAGGACGCGGCCAGCCGTTCGGCCCCGTCCGGGTCCACGCCCTCGAAGCAGCGGCCGAACTCCCCGACCAGCGGCTCGGCGAGCAGGATGTTCCGGACCAGCAGGTTGATCCAGGCCCGGCGACCCCACGGGTACGGGTCGAAGTCCGGGAACTCCCGGTCGAAGAGCTCCTCGATCGGGTCGAGGATGTGCCGGACCTCCCGGTCGACCCCGCCCCACGAGTCGGAGCCGAGCCGGGCCTTCTTCGCCACCACGGGTGCGATCCGCTGCCGGTACGGGCTCTGCTCGGCCGCGTACACCAGGCCCTGCAACCCGATGTCCTTGTAGGTCCAGAGCGCCCAGCTCGCGCCATGCTGCCGGTAGATGTCGAGCTGGTCGGCGAGCAGCCGCAGCCGGGAGGCGTCCCGTTCCGGTTCGCCGGTGTAGACCGGGCCGAACTCGCCGATCCAGATCGGGGTCCCGGTGCGGCGCATGAATTCGGTGCGGCGCAGGAAGGTCCGCTCCACGGCGGCCCGGTCGAAGTACTCGCCCCGGGTGGTGCCGGGGTACTCGCTCCCGGCGGCGATACCGGGCAGCGCGTAGTCGTGTGCCGTGTAGACGGTGTTCGGGTACGGCTCGGTGAAGGTCGAGAAGTCGGTGGAGTAGCGGTTGCCGTCGAGGAAGAGGACGTGCCGGTCGTCGACCTCCCGGACGGCCCGGACGAGCCGGTCGTAGAAGGGCCCGATCACCTCGCCGGAGGCGTCGGCCGGCTCGTTCACCGGGTTGTAGCCGGCGACCGTCGGTTCGTCGCGGTAGCGGTCGGCGATCGCCTGCCACAGGTGCACGACCCGGTCCTGGAAGTGCCGGTGGGTCCAGAAGTGTGCCCAGTGCGTGGGGTTGTCGCTGTGCCAGTTCTGGTTCTGGTAGCCGGGTACGGCGTGCAGGTCGAGGATGACGTGCAGTCCGGCGTCGGCGCAGAGCCGGACGACCCGGTCCAGCCAGCGGAAGCCCTCCGGCTTGAGTACGAACGGCCGGTCGTCGTCCTCGAAGTGCCGGTAACCGAACGGTACGCGCACCGAGTTGAGCCCGAGCGAGGCCAGGTAGCGGGCGTCCTCGGCGGCGAAGAAGTCGGTGAGGAACCGTTCGAAGAACCGGTGGTAGCCCTCCGGGCCGAGTACGCGGCGCAGGGCCTTGCGCTGCTGCGACTCGGTACCGGGATAGCCGGTGATGAAGTTTTCCATGTTCAGCCAGCCGCCCAGGCCGACCCCGGCGAGCCGGACCGTCCGCCCGGTCGGGTCGACCAGCCGGTCGCCGTGCACGCTGATCCAGCCCGGTCCGGTCATCCCCACCGCCCCTACGCTCGTCCGGCCGGTACCGGGCCGGTGCTGTCCCGGACCAGCAGTCGGGGTTGGAAGTGCACGTCGTGTCCGGCCGGACCGCCACCCAGCAGTGACCAGAGCCGGTCCCAGGCCTGCCGGCCGAGTTCGTTGCGCGGGATCGAGGCGGTGGTCAGCGGCGGGGTGGTGTAGCGGGCGAACGGGATGTCGTCGAAGCCGGCCACCGACACGTCCCTGGGTACTCCGATGCCGAGTTCGTGCAGGCCGCTGAGCGCGCCGAACGCCACCATGTCGTTGAAGGCCACCACCGCGGTCGCACCGCTGCGCAACACCGCGCGGGCCGCGCCGTGCCCGTCGTCGAAGGTGGCGCCGCAGTTCAGTTCGGTCAGCGCGCAGACCGGTTCGGCGGCGCAGCCTGCCCGCAGCGCGGCCCGGCGTTCCCGGTCGGAGGTGCTGGCCGCCGGTCCGGCCAGGTAGACGATCCGGCGGTGGCCGAGGGCCCGCAGGTGGCCCACGATCGCGGTGATCCCCGCCGCGTAGTCGACCGAGAGCGACGGGACGCTGCTGCCCGGCAGCTCCCGGTTGAGCAGGACGAGCGGGGCGAGCCGGTCGCTGAGGGCGCGCAGTTCGGCCTCCGGCACCCGGGGCGAGGCGAGGACGAGTCCGTCGGAGCGGCGGCGCGCCTCCACCGCCAGGATCGCCTCCTCGGCGACGTTCTCGTTGGACTCGGCGACCAGCAGCCGGTACCCCCGGCCGGCGGCGGCGTGGCTGAGCCCGCGCAGCACGTCCTGGAACATCGGGTTGGAGAGGTCGGGGACGATCAGCGACACCGTGCTGGTGCGTCCCAGCGCCAGGCTGCGGGCGACCAGGCTCGGCTCGTAGTTCAGTTCGGCGGCGGCGGCGCGGACCCGGGCGGCGAGGTCGGCCGCCACGGTCGGGCTGCCGTTCATCACCCGGGAGACGGTGGCCCGGGAGACTCCGGCGGCCTCGGCGACCCGGCCGATCGTGGCGGCGGGCCGGTCGGAGCGGGCGGACCTGCGCCGACCCGGTCGCGCCGCGCCGGTCGGCTCGTCGGCCGGCTGCCCGGCGCGGCGGTCTCCGGTCAGGCTCATCTCGAATCTCCCAAGGGTGGCCGCTGTTGGCGGCCGTCCATCCAGGACATCGCGCCGGGTCGTCCGCCGACGCCCGGGTGGCCATCCGGTGGGCCGAAGATACCGGTTGCTCGATCTTGATAGCAACCGGTTTCTTCGATCTGTCGCCGATCCGTGCCACCACGTTCGCACAGCTAGTTAGGGAGAGTTCGATGCGTTGACAGTTGATGTTGGCTTTGTTAGAAACTGGTTACTCAGCCCGGATCCGGGGCCCCGCGGGCATGGTGGGCGTGACGGCAGGACGGGTAGGCACCGAGGCTCCACCCGCGACGTATCTCCGCCGAAGGGTGCTCCGATGAGCGATCGCACGGGCAGACCCGCCGCCACCGCACGGTCCGGGCCGCGTCGCCGGGAAACCCGGGTGGCGTACGGCTTCCTCACGCCGTGGATCGTCGGGATGGTCGTCTTCACCATCGGGCCGATCCTGGCCTCGCTCTACCTCTCCTTCACCGACTACACCCTGCTCAGCCCGCCCGAGTGGCTGGGGCTGGAGAACTACCGGCGGATGCTGGAGGACTCCCGGCTGCACAGGTCGCTGCTGGTCACCTTCCAGTACGTCTTCGTCTCCGTACCGGTGCAGCTCGCCCTCGCCCTCGGCCTGGCCATGCTGCTCAACCGGGGCGTACGCGGGCTGCCCATCTACCGCTCGGTCTACTACCTGCCGTCGCTGCTGGCCGGAAGCGTCTCCATCGCGATCCTCTGGCGGCAGATCTTCGGCAGCGAGGGGCTGGTCAACCAGTTGCTGGCGAAGGTCGGCATCGAGGGCGTGAGCTGGGTGTCGCACCCGGACTACGCGCTCGGCACCCTGGTCGTGCTGAACGCCTGGACGTTCGGCGCGCCGATGGTGATCTTCCTGGCCGGGCTGCGCCAGATCCCGAGCATGTACTACGAGGCGGCCTCGGTCGACGGTGCCGGCGCCGTCTCGCAGTTCTTCCGGATCACCATCCCGCTGCTCACCCCGATCATCTTCTTCAACCTGATCCTCCAGATGATCGGTGCCTTCCAGAGCTTCACCCAGGCGTTCGTGGTCAGCGGCGGCAGCGGCGGCCCGGCCGACTCCACCCTGCTCTACACGCTCTACCTCTACGAGCGCGGCTTCGGCTCGTTCGAGATGGGCTACGCGTCGGCGCTGGCCTGGACGCTGCTGGTGATCATCGCCGTACTGACCGGCCTCAACTTCCTCTTCGCCAAGCGATGGGTGTTCTACGGTGACTGACCTGACGACCAGCACCCCGGTGCGCCCGAGTGACCGGGCCGACCCGCCGGCCCGGCGGATCACCAAACACACCCTGCTGATCGTCTTCGGCGTGGTGATGGTCTATCCGCTGCTCTGGATGGTCTCCAGCTCGGTCAAGCCGACCGAACTCATCTTCCGGGACCCGTCGATCTGGCCGCGCGAGTTCGACCTCGGCAACTACACCGGCGGCTGGACCGCGCTGGAGCACCCGTTCCAGCACTACCTGTGGAACTCGGCGGTGATCGCGGTCGCCTCGATCGTCGGCAACCTGCTCTCCTGCTCGCTGGCGGCGTACGCCTTCGCCCGGCTGGAGTTCCGGGGCCGGCGGATCCTCTTCGCCGCGATGCTCGCCACGATGATGCTGCCGATCCACGTGCTGATCGTGCCGCAGTACGTCCTCTTCTCGCAGCTCGACTGGATCAACACGACGCTGCCGCTGATCGTGCCGAAGTTCCTCGCCACGGACGCCTTCTTCATCTTCCTGATGGTGCAGTTCATCCGCTCGCTGCCCCGTGAACTCGACGAGGCGGCCCGGATGGACGGCTGCGGGCACGTACGGATCTACTGGCGGATCATCATGCCGCTCTCCGTACCGGCGCTGGCCACCTCGGCGCTGTTCACCTTCATCTGGACCTGGAACGACTTCTTCAGCCAGCTCATCTTCCTGACCAACCCCGACCTCTACACGGTGCCGGTGGCGCTGCGGTCCTTCATGGACGGTCAGGGCGAGACCGCCTGGGGTCAGCTCTTCGCCATGTCCATCGTCGGACTGGCGCCGATCTTCGGCTTTTTCCTCGCCGGGCAGCGTTACCTGACGCAGGGGCTGGCTACGACCGGCCTCAAGTGAACCGTTCCAACCCCTAGCCCCGGCACCGTCGCCGGAAACCGAAGCACCCGTCGCGTCACACCCACCGTTCGCGAAGGAGTTCCGATGAGAGTCAGATCCATCCGGACCCGCCTGGGCACCGCCGTCGTCTCCGCCGCCCTGCTGCTCTCGGTCGCCGCCTGCGGCGACTCCGGCGGCGACGGCGGGCCCGTGGAGTTACGGTTCTCCTGGTGGGGGAACAACGACCGGGCCCAGGCCACCCAGAAGGTGATCGACGCCTTCCAGGCGAAGAACCCGGACATCAAGGTCACCGGTTCGTCGTCCGACTTCAACGCGTACTTCGACAAGCTCGCCACCGAGGTCGCGGCCGGCGACGCGCCGGACGTCATCACGCTGGGCGGCGCCTACCCCCGGGAGTACGGCGACCGGGGCGCACTGCTCGACCTGGCCCGGGTGAAGAACGAACTGAAGACCGACAAGATCGACGCCGCCGCGCTCGGCAACGGGCGGTTCGAGGAGAAGCAGTACGGCGTACCGACCGGGGTCAACACCTTCGCGCTGGTGGTCAACCCGGCGCTCTTCGCCAAGGCGGGCGTGCCGCTGCCCGACGACAGCAGCTGGAGCTGGGACGACTTCGCCCGGATCGCCCGGGAGATCTCGGCGAAGTCGCCGAAGGGCACCTACGGGGTGGCCGACCCGAGCACCGCCGACATGTTCGACCTCTACTCCCGGCAGCGCGGCGAAGGGCTCTACACCCCGGACGGCAAGGTCGCGATCAGCCGGAACACCATCACCGAGTGGTGGACGATGACCACCGGGCTGCGCGACGCCGGAGCCACCCCGCCGGCCTCGGTCACCACCGAACTGGAGGGCCAGCCGGCCCCGGAGCAGACGCTGATGGGCCGGGGCCTGGCCGGGATGCAGTTCGACTGGAGCAACCAGCTCGGCGCGCTGCGCAAGGCCTCCGGGCAGCCGCTGGAGCTGCTGCGGGCACCGGGGGAGAGCGGCCGGGCCGGGATGTGGTTGCAGGCCTCGCAGATCTACACCGTCAACGCCCGGACCGAGCACCCGAAGGAGGCGGCGAAGTTCGTCGACTTCCTGGTGAACAGCCCCGAGGCCGGGAAGATCATCCTGACCGACCGGGGCATCCCGGCGAACTCCGAGGTGCTGACGGCGGTGCTGCCGGCGCTCAACGCCGACCAGTCCGCGCAGGCCAAGTTCATCGAGAAGGTCACCCCGCAGGTGGGCCCGCCGCTGGTGATCGGGCCGACCGGCTCGACCGACACCCGGCTGATCCTGCAACGGCTCAACGCCGAGGTGCTCTTCGACCGGAAGTCCCCGGCCGACGCGGCGGACGAGTTCGTCAAGCAGGTCGAGGCGGCGATCGGCAAGTGACGGCCGACCGGGGCGGGGACGACGGCCGGCGGGCGGAGCGGGACGGGCCGGGGATCGACCGGCGGGCCCTCGTCGACCGGCACGCGGTCGAGGTGACCGGCATCCTGCCGGAGTCCCCGCTCTCGGTCGGCAACGGCGAGTTCTGCTACACCGTCGACGTCACCGGGTTGCAGACCTTCCCGGAGCACTACCCGGTGGGCAACCCCGGCGGCAGCGGCACGCCCGGCACGCTGCTCGGCACCCAGGCACAGTGGGGCTGGCACAGCCTGCCGGCCGGGCGGGCGTACGACCTGGCGGAGACCCGCCGGGCCTACCCGACGCCGCGCGGCCCGATCGAGTACGTCGACATGTGCGGCACCCTCTCCGGCACCGCCGAAGCCCCGCAGTCGCCCGCCGAGTCGTGGCTGCGCGGCAATCCGCACCGGCTCGACCTGGGCCGGATCGGGCTGGTCCGGACCACCCGCCCGGCCGGCACCGGGATCAGCGCCCGGGCGCCGGAGCCGGCCGAGTTGACCGACCCGCACCAGCGGCTCGACCTCTGGACCGGCACCATCACCAGTCGGTTCCGCCTGGACGGCACCCCGGTGGCGGTCGACACGGTCTGCCACCCGGAGCGCGACGTCCTCGCCGTACGCGTCGCCTCGGCGCTGCTCGCCGAGGGCCTCGCGATCCGGATCGCCTTCCCGTACGGCTCGACGCAGTGGAGCAACGCCGCGGACTGGTCCCGACCGGAGGCACACTCGTCGGTCCTGCGCCCGACGCCGGACGGGGCGCTGCTGCGCCGGGTACTCGACGACACCGCGTACTCGGTCGGGATCGGGCTGCCGGACGGCGCCCGGATCCTGCACGTCGGCCGGCACGAGTTCCTGGTCGTCGCCGCCGGGCTGCCCGCCGTCGAGCTGGTCGTCGCGTTCGCCCCCGGCGCCGGGTCGGCGGCCGGCGCCGCGCTGCCGTCCTATCCCGAGGTGGCCGCCGCGGCCGCCCGGCACTGGCCGGAGTTCTGGCGCGGCGGCGGCGCGGTCGAACTCGCCGACAGCCGCGACGGTCGGGCGGTCGAACTGGAACGGCGGGTGGTGCTCTCCCAGTACCTGACGGCGGTGCACTGCGCCGGAACGCTCCCGCCGCAGGAGACCGGCCTGATGGTGAACTCCTGGCGCGGCCGGTTCCACCTGGAGATGCACTGGTGGCACGGGGCGCACTTCCCGCTCTGGGGCCGGCCCGGCCTGCTGGAACGCAGCCTCGGCTGGTACGCCGGCATCCTGCCGCGGGCCCGGGAGACCGCCCGCCGGCAGGGCTGTGCCGGTGCCCGCTGGCCCAAGCAGGTCGGCCCGGACGGGCGGGAGAGTCCGAGCCCGATCGGGCCGTTCCTGCTCTGGCAGCAGCCGCATCCGATCTTCCTCGCCGAGCTGGTCCGGCGGACCACCGCCGACCCGGAGGCCGCGCTGCGCCGGTACGCCGACGTCGTCCTCGACACGGCGGCGTTCATGGCCGACCACCCGGTCCGGGGCGAGCGCGGCTACCAGCTCGGCCCGCCGCTGGTGCCGGCCCAGGAGTCGTACGCCGACCTGCGGGAGAGCCTGACGAACCCCACCTTCGAGCTGGCGTACTGGTGCTGGGGGCTGCGGATCGCGCAGCGCTGGCGGGCCCGGCTCGGGCTGTCGCCGGAGCCGTCCTGGGAGCGGGTCGCCGCCAACCTGGTCCGGCCACACGTCCGGGACGGGGTCTACGCCGCCGTCGACGTGCCGCCGTACACGGTGCGGGACGACCATCCCTCGATGCTGTACGCGCTCGGCCTCGTCCCGCCCACCGAACTGGTCGACCCGGAGGTCATGCGGGCCACCCTGCACGGGGTACTCGCCGACTGGGACTGGGCGTCGACCTGGGGCTGGGACTATCCGGCCATCGCGATGACCGCGACCCGGCTGGGCGAGCCGGGTACCGCCGTCGAGGCGTTGCTGCGCCCCGAGGCGAAGAACGGCTACCTGCCGAACGGGCACAACCGGCAGACCGCCGCGCTGCCGGTCTATCTGCCCGGCAACGGTGGGCTGCTCGCCGCCGTCGCGCTGATGGCCCGGGGCTCGGACGCGGACGACGGCCGGCCGACACCCGGCTTCCCGGACGACGGAGGCTGGACGGTCCGGCACGAGGGGCTGCACCCCATGCCCTGACCGGCTCGCCCGGCGACCGACCCGGGCGGGTGGCCGCCGGAGGCCCGTCGCCGGTCGACCGAGGACCGCCTCAGGCGCCGGCGGCCACCGGTACCAGCGGACGGGGGTGGTGCCGGCTGGTCGGGATCACCAGCGGGGTGCCGGTCAGCGGGTCGAGGCTCACCTCACACCGCACGTCGAAGACCTCGTCGACCACCTCGGCGGTGACCACACTCGACGGGGCACCCTGGGCGACGACCCGGCCACCCTTCATCGCGATCACGTGATCGGCGTACCGGCACGCCTGGTTGAGGTCGTGCAGGACCATCACCACGGTCCGGCCGTCCCGCCGGTTCAGATCCACCACCAGGTCGAGGACGTCGATCTGGTGCGACAGGTCGAGGAAGGTGGTCGGCTCGTCCAGCAGCAGCACCGGGGTCTGCTGGGCCACCGCCATCGCGATCCAGGCCCGTTGCCGCTGCCCGCCGGAGAGTTCGTCCACCGGCCGGTCGGCCAGCTCGGTGACGCCGGTCGCGGCGAGCGCCTCGGTCACCGCCCGCTCGTCCTCGGGCGACCACTGCCGCCACCAGGTCTGGTGCGGCGAGCGGCCCCGGCCCACCAGGTCGAGCACGGTCAGGCCGTCCGGCGCGACCGGCGCCTGCGGCAGGATCCCCACCTGCCGGGCCACCTGCCGGGTGGGCAGGGAGTGGATCGCCCGACCGTCGAGCTGGACGCTGCCGGCCGTCGGGTTGAGCAGCCGGGCCAGCGCCCGCAGCAGGGTGGACTTGCCGCAGGCGTTGGCGCCGACGATCACACTGATCCGGCCCGCCGGTATCACCAGGTCGAGGTCGTCGACGACCACCCGTTCGCCGTACGCCAGGCGCAGCCGTTCGGCCCGCAGTTCGGGCTGGTCGGCGGCGCGGCCCGGCGGGGCGTCGAGCACGGTGTCGGTGATGGTCAGATCCACGGTCACGTCAGCCTCCAGAACCGGCGCGGTTGGCCCGGACGAGCAGCCAGAGCAGGAACGCCGCGCCGACCGCCCCGGTGACCACGCCGACCGGCAGGTCGACGTCCGGGATGATCCAGCGGGCCACCAGGTCGCTGGCCGAGACCATCAACGCCCCGGTCAGCGCGGACACCAGCAGTGGCGGCGCGGAGAGCCCCGCCAGTCGCTGGGCGATCTGTGGTGCGGCCAGTGCCACGAAGAGCACCGGCCCGGTGGAGGCGGTGGCGAACGCGACCATCGCGACGCCGACGACCACCAGGAGGAGCCGGGCCAGTTGCACGGGCGTACCCAGCCCCTGGGCCACCTCGTCGCCGAGGTGCAGGGTCCGGGTCCACCGCCCGAGCAGCATCCCGGCGGGGAGCAGCACCAGTACGGCGACGGAGAGCGGGCCGACCGTCTCCCAGCCGCGACCGCTGAGGTTGCCGACCAGCCAGCCGAGCGCCGCCTGCGCCTCGGCCAGCTGGGCCCGGGTCAGCAGGTAGTCGGTGGCGCTGGCGGCCATCCAGGAGACGGCGATGCCGACCAGCACGATGCGGTAGCCGGTGGCGCCCCGCCGCCAGGCGAGCAGGTAGATCAGCGCGGCGGTGATCAGCCCGCCGACCAGGCCCAGCGCCGGTAGGCTCAGCCCGGCGCCGCCGAGCACGATGGCGGCGACGACGGCGGTGGTGGCACCGGCGTTGATGCCGATCATGTCCGGGCTGGCCAGCGGGTTGCGGGTGATGGTCTGGAAGATCGCCCCGGAGACGGCGAACGCGGCACCGGCGAGTACGGCGGTCAGCGCCCGGGGCAGCCGCAGCTCCCGGACGATGAAGACCTGACCCGGGTCGCCGGAACCCCAGAGTGCGGGGACCACCCGCAGCGGGCTGACCGGGTAGTCGCCGGTGGCGATGCCGACGCAGAAGACCACGAACGCCAGGGCGGCGAGCCCGAGGCAGCAGATCAGCACCCGCCACCGGAGTACGCCGGAGACCGGTGGCCGGCTGATCCGGAACGGGGTACGGCCGCCGGTGCGGCGCAGGTCGAGGAGGGTCATCGGGTCAGAGCTCCGCGAGCCGGCGGCGCCGGACCAGCATGATGAAGAACGGGCCGCCGATGAAGGCGGCGATGATGCCGACGCCGACCTCGCTCGGCCGGGCGATGACCCGACCGATGATGTCGGCCAGCAGCAGCAGGCTCGGCGCGAGCACCATGGTGAACGGCAGCAGCCAGCGGTGGTTCGGGCCGGTGATCAGCCGGGCCACGTGCGGCACCACCAGGCCGACGAAGACGATCGAGCCGGCGACCGCGACCGCGGCTCCGGCGAGCAGGGTCACCGCGAGGGTGCCCTGTAGGCGTACCAGTCCGACCCGGCGGCCGAGCGCGGCCGCGACGTCGTCGCCGAGGGCGAGGCTGTTCAGCGCCGGGGCGGAGGCCAGCGCGAGTACGGTGCCGAGGGCCAGGAACGGCAGCAGTTGACCGATGGTGCCGAAGTCCGGCCCGGAGAGCGAGCCGGCCGCCCAGAACCGGTAGCGGTTGAGCGCGTCCGGGTCGCGCAGCACGACGGCGCTGGTCAACGAGTTGAGCAGGAAGGTGATGGCCACGCCGGCCAGCGCCACCTTGACCGGGGTGGAACCGCCCCGGCCGAGCCCGCCGAGCAGGTAGACCACCACGCTGGCCAGCAGGGCACCGGCGAAGGCGAACCAGATGTAGCCGTAGAGCGTGGCGATGCCGAACCAGGCGATCGCGAGGACGATGCCGAGCGCGGCACCGGCGGTGACGCCGAGCAGGCCGGGATCGGCGAGCGGGTTGCGGGTCAGCCCCTGCATCAGGGCACCGGAGAGACCGAGTGCCATCCCGACCAGCAGGCCGAGCACGGTGCGCGGCAGGCGTACGCCCCAGACGATCGCCTCGATCTGCGGGTCGGCGGTGCGCGCGCCGGCCCGGTCGAGCAGCGTCTGCACCACCTGGTCCAGCGGGATCTGCCGGCTGCCCACCGCGACGGAGAGCAGGGAGAGGACGATCAGGACGGTCGTGGCGACCAGGAAGAGCCCGACCGGACGTCTGGATCGGTGACCCGTCGCCCGGGCGGGCGCGGGTCGGCTAACCGGTGTTGCCTGGTCGGTTGTCACGCGGTCCTCGGGTTTCTTCCGCCGAATGTGTCGGGGGCTTCGCTTCTTAGGGTAGGTATACCTTAGTTCACGGCTTCGATGGATGGGGAGGTCGTTCCGGCGAGCCTTGAGGTTAGGTAAGGTTTACCTTACTATCACGGTCATCGGAACCGGCCAACGGTGCCGTGCCCGAGGTCAGGCAACAGGTCGCCCGGCGTCGCGCGACCCCATTCCCGATCCCGCGCCGAGACCGACTTCCACCCGGCCGCCCCACGGCGCGACGGGACCCGACAGAGACCGAAGAGGAGCCGATGTCCACCACACCTGCCCGCACGAAGCGTCCACGGCCGGTAGCCCGACTCACGGCGGCGCTGGCCGTCCTCGTGGTCGGCCTGGCCGGTTGCGGTGGTGGCGACGACGGTGCCGACCCGGCGCCGTCCGCGAGCGCCGGCGGCACCTTCCCGGTGACGGTCGAGCACAAGTACGGCAGCACCGAGATCACCAAGGCGCCCACCCGGGTGGTCACGCTCGGCCTCAGCGACCAGGACCCGGTGCTCGCCCTCGGCGTCGTGCCGGTCGGTGCGATCGACTGGTTCCTGGAGCGGCCGTACGGCAAGTGGCCGTGGGCGCAGCCGCTCTGGGGCAGCACCCCGCCGGAGATCGTCGGTGAGCGGGACGACTACAACCTCGAAAAGATCGCGGCACTGCGACCGGATCTGATCATCGGGCTCTACTCCGGGATGACCCAGGAGCAGTACCAGAAGCTCTCCCAGCTCGCCCCGACCGTCGCCCAGCCGAAGGGCTTCGCCGACTACGCCGCACCCTGGCAGGAGATGACCCGGCAGGCCGGTCGCGCGCTCGGCAAGCCCGAGCAGGCCGACAAGCTGATCGCCGACGTCGACGCCCGGTTCGCCAAGGCCCGGCAGGAGCACCCCGGTTTCGCCGGCAAGACCGTCGCGGTGGTCGACCCGTACGAGGCCGGCAAGTACGCGGTCTTCGCGCCGAGCGACCCGAAGGTGGTCTTCATGACCCAGCTCGGCTTCACGGTGCCGGAGAGCATCGTGCAGGCGGCCGGCAAGGAGTACGCCGCCGAGATCGGCTCCGAGCGGCTCGACCTGGTCGACGTCGACAAGCTGCTCTTCCTCACCTCGGACGCCAGCGCCGAACCCCGGGTCAAGGCGGACAAGGTCTACGCCACCCTCGACGTGGCGAAGCAGAACCGGGCGGTCTTCCTGCCGTACGAGAACCCGCCGATCGGTGGCGCGCTCTCCTTCAGCACCGTACTCAGCGTCCCGTACGCGCTGGACCAGATGCTGCCGCTGCTCGGCGACGGCTGACCGCCGGCCGATCCCCGACACCACCTTCGTTCCGGACCGTTCCCACCCGCTCGCGAGAGGCGGTACCTCGTCGTGCCCACAAGTGACCTGAACCGTGCCGAGGCCGGGCCGACGACGGTGGGCCCGACGGCGCCGGAACGGCACCGGATTCTCGTCGAGTGGAACGCCACGGTCCGGCCGGCACCCCCGGCGACCTGGCCGGAACTCTTCGCCGGCCAGGTACGCCGGGCACCCGACGCGGTCGCGGTGGTCTGCGAGGACGTCGAGCTGACGTACGCCGAACTCGACGCCCGGGCCGACCGGCTGGCCCGGGCGCTGCGGGCCCGGGGAGTCGGGCCGGAGCGGGTGGTCGCGCTCTGCCTGCCCCGCTCGGTGGACATGATCGTGGCCGAGGTGGCGGTGCTCAAGGCCGGCGGCGCCTACCTGCCGGTGGACCAGGACTACCCGGCCGAGCGGATCGGCTTCATGCTCGCCGACGCCCGGCCGGTCTGCCTGGTCAGTACGACCGAGCTGGTCGGCGAGCTGCCGGAGACCCCGGGACTGCCGAGGCTGCTGCTCGACGAGCTGACCGGGACCGATCAGGTCGACGTCGGCCCGACCGAGGCGATGCCGGCGCTGGCCCCGGAGAACGCCGCCTACGTCATCTACACCTCCGGGTCGACCGGCCGGCCCAAGGGGGTCGTCGTCTCGCACGCCGGGGTGGCCAAACTCGTCGCCACCCAGAGCGCCCGGCTCGGCGTCGGGCCGCAGAGTCGGGTACTCCAGTTCGCCTCGCCCAGCTTCGACGTGGCGTTCTGGGACCTCTGCCTCGGGCTGCTCTCCGGCGGCCGGCTGGTGGTGGTACCGGCCGAGCGCCGGGTGCCCGGACCGGCGCTGACCGAGTACGCCCACCGGCACGGCGTGACGTTCATGATCCTGCCGCCCGCGCTGCTCGCCGCGATGCCCCGGGAACTGACCCTGCCGGCCGGGGCGACCCTGCTGGCCGGTACCGAGCGGGTCTCGCCGGAACTGGTCGCCCGGTGGGCGCGGGACCGGCCGATGTTCAACGCGTACGGGCCGACCGAGGCGACGGTCAACTCGACACTGGGGGAGTGCGACCCGGCCACCCCGCCCGGCGGCGTGGTGCCGATCGGCCGCCCCGACCCCGGCACCCGCTGCTACGTGCTGGACGCCGCCCTCCAGCCGGTGCCGGTCGGCGCCACCGGCGAGCTCTACCTCGGCGGCACCGGGCTGGCCCGGGGCTATCTCGGCCAGCCGGGGCTGACCGCGCAACGCTTCGTCGCCGACCCGTACGGGCCGGCCGGCGGGCGGCTCTACCGCACCGGTGACCTGGTGCGCTGGCTGCCGGACGGGCGGCTGGAGTTCCTCGGCCGCGCCGACGACCAGGTGAAGATCCGCGGCTACCGGATCGAGCCGGGCGAGATCGAGTCGGTACTCGCCCAGCATCCGGCGGTCGGCCAGGTCGCCGTACTGGCCCGGCCGGGGCGCGACGGTCAGCAGCGGCTCGCCGCGTACGTCGTACCGGCGCTGGACCGGCCGGCGGACGCCGAGGTCGAGTCGGCCCGGGTGGACGACTGGCAGCGGCTGCACGAGCTGCTCTACACCGCCGGCCGGGTAGAGCGGTTCGGGGAGAACTTCACCGGCTGGAACAGCAGCTACGACGGGTTGCCGATCCCGCTGCCCGAGATGCGCCAGTGGCGGGACCGGACGGTGGAACGGATCCTCGCGCTGCGCCCGCGCCGGGTGCTGGAGATCGGTGTCGGCAGCGGGCTGTTGCTGGCGAAGGTGGCGCCGGAGGTGGAGTCGTACTGTGGCACCGACCTCTCCCCGGCGGCGATCGAGGCGCTGCGCGACCAGGTGGCGGCGGTGCCGGCGCTGGCCGGTCGGGTCGAGCTGCGCGCCCAGCCGGCCGACGTCACCGACGGGCTGCCGACCGGCTTCTTCGACACCGTCGTGCTGAACTCCGTGGTGCAGTATTTCCCGAGCGTCGACTACCTGGTCGACGTGCTCCGCCGGGCCGTCGCGCTGCTCGCCCCCGGCGGCAACGTCTTCGTCGGCGACGTGCGCAACCTGCGGCTGCACCGCACCCTGCGCGCGGCCATCGAGGCGGGCCGCCGCCGGCCGGACCCCGACGGCCGGCGGGCCGCGCTCACCGCCGTCGAGCAGGCCCTGCGCTGGGAGGGCGAGCTGCTGCTCGACCCCGACCTCTTCCCGGCGCTGGCCCGGCAGGTGCCGGCGATCGCCCGCGCGGACCTCTGGGTCAGGCGCGGCCGCGCGCACAACGAACTCACCCGCTACCGGTACGACGTCGTGCTGCGCACCGCCGCCAGCGCAAAGCAGTCCACGGTGGACGGTTCCGTCGAGCTGTCCTGGGACGACATCCCCGGCGGGCTGATCGGGCTGGCCGAGCGGCTCGACTCGGCGCGCCCGGCCGTACTGCGGGTGACTGCGGTGCCGAACGCCCGGCTGGACACCGACCTCGCGGCGTACCGGGAGCTGACCGGTGAGACCGGGCCGGCCGGCGGGACCGGGTCGACCGTCGACCCCGAGGCGGTCTACGAGCTGGCGCGACGGCACGGCTACCGGGTCGAGGTCACCTGGTCCGGTACCGGTGACGAGGGCCGCCTCGACCTGCTCTTCACCCGCCCGGACGCGCCATCCGCCGGACCGGCGTACCGGCCCGTGCTGCCGGCGGAGCCGGCCCCGCCACAGCGGTATGCCAACCGGCCGGCGCCGTTCCGGGACGTCACGGCGCTCCTCGCCGAGCTGCGCACGTACGCCCGCAGTTGGCTGCCCGACCACATGGTGCCGGCCGCCTTCGTCCCGCTGCACGAGCTGCCGGTGCTGCCCAGCGGCAAGCTGGACCGGGCAGCCCTGCCGGCGCCGGACTTCGCGGCGGCGAGCACCGGGGCCCGGCCCCGGGACGCCCGCGAGGAGGTGCTCTGCGCCCTCTACGCCGAGGTGCTCGGGTTGCCGGAGGTGGGGGTGGAGGACGACTTCTTCGCCCTCGGCGGGGACAGCATCGTCTCGATCCAGCTCGTGATCCGGGCCCGCCAGGCGGGGCTGGTGGTGACGCCGCGCCAGGTCTTCCAGCGCCGTACCGTCGCCGAGCTGGCACCGGTGGTGGAGTCGCTCTCCCGGGAGGTCGAGGACGACCCCGAGGCCGGGGTCGGCGAGTTCCCGCTCACCCCGATCATGCGCTGGCTGGACGAGTGCGGCGGGCCGGTCGACGCGTTCGCACAGTGGCTGGCGGTCCGGGTACCGGCCGGGGCGACCGTCGAGCGGCTGGCCGCCGCGCTCCAGGCGGTGCTGGACCGGCACGACGTACTCCGGTCCCGGCTGGTGCGGGCCACCCCGGAGCGTCCGGGTCGGCTGGTGGTGCCGGCGCCCGGCACGGTGCCGGCGGCGGACCGGCTGCACCGGGTCGACGTCGCCGGGCTGACCGACGAGGCGCTGCGGGACCGGATCACCATTGCCGCCGACGAGGCGGGCGCACGGCTGGACCCGCAGGCCGGCGTGATGGTGCAGGCGGTCTGGCTGGACGCCGGCCCGGACCGGGCCGGCCGGCTGGTCGTGGTGGTGCACCACGCGGTGGTCGACGGCGTCTCCTGGCGGATCCTGCTGCCCGACCTCGCCGCCGCCTGGACCGACGTGCTGGCCGACCGGCCGCCCCGGCTGGAGCCGGTCGGCACCCCGCTGCGCCGCTGGGCCGAACTGGTGCACGCCGACGCCGAGTCGGCACGGCGGACCGCCGAGCTTCCACTCTGGACGGAGCTGCTCCGTGGCGACGACCCGGCGCTGGCCGACCGCCCGCTGGACCCGGTCGGCGACCTCGCCAGCGTCCGCCGGCTCACCCTGCGGCTGCCCGCCGAACAGACCGCACCGCTGCTCACCAGCATTCCGGCGGCCTTCTCCGCCGGGGTCAACGACGTACTCCTCACCGCGCTCGCCCTGGCGCTCGCCGACTGGCGCCGACGCCGGGGGACCGGTGCACCCGGACCGGCGCTGGTGGCGCTGGAGGGGCACGGCCGGGAGGAGCAGCTCGCCGACGGCGTCGACCTGTCCCGCACCCTCGGCTGGTTCACCAGCATCTTCCCGGTCCGGCTCGACACCGGACCGATCGACCTCGACGAGGCGCTGGCCGGCGGCGACGACGCCGGCCGGGCCCTGAAGCGGATCAAGGAGGGATTGCGGGCCATCCCCGACCACGGCCTCGGGTACGGGCTGCTGCGGCACCTCAACCCCGAGACCGCCGCCGTACTCGCCGGGCTGCCGCAACCGCAGATCAGCTTCAACTACCTCGGCCGGTTCGGCGTGGAGTCGTCGCCGGACGGCTGCTGGATCGCGCTGCCCGGGCTCGGCCTGCTCGCCGGTGGCTTCGACGCGGCCATGCCGGTGGCGCCGTACACGCTGGAGGTGAACGCCTTCACCGAGGATCGGCCGGACGGGCCCGGGCTCGGCGTGACCTGGGCCTGGCCGGCGGCACTGCTGTCCGAAGAGGACGTTGCCGAGCTGGCGCAGGGCTGGTTCGCCGCGCTGGAGGCGCTGGTCCGGCACGCCGCCCGGCCGGGAGCCGGCGGGCCGAGCCCGTCCGACTTCCCGCTGTTGACCCTGCGGCAGGAGGAGGTGGACGCCCTCGCCGCCGCCGTACCGGCGGTCGCCGACGTGCTGCCGCTGACTCCGTTGCAGGAGGGCTTCTACTTCCACGCGGTCGCCGCCGGCCCGGAGCGGGACCCGTACCGGGTGCAGCAGGTGATCGAGCTGCGCGGACCGCTGGACGCCACCGCGCTGCGCCGGGCCGGGCAGGACGTGCTCGACCGGCACGCCCCGCTGCGGGCCGCGTTCCCGCAGCTCGCCGACGGACGGCCGGTGCAGCTCGTCGCGGAGGGCGTCGCGCTGCCGTGGCGCGAGGTCGACCTGACCGGGTACCCCGAACCGGAGCGGGCGGCCGAGTTCGAGGCGCTGGCCGAGGCAGAGCGGGCCGCCCCGTTCGACCTGACCCGCCCGCCGCTGCTGCGCTGCGTACTGGTCCGGTGGACGGAACAGCGGCACAGCCTGCTGCTCACCCACCACCACATCGTCACCGACGGCTGGTCGGCCGGGGTGACCCTGCGGGACCTGCTCGCCCGGTACGCACCCGGTGGCGAGCCGGAGCGGCTGACCCCGGTCACCCCGTACCGCCGGTACCTGGAGTGGCTGGCCGGTCGGGACCGGGTGGCGGCCGAGCACGCCTGGCGGGCCGCACTCTCCGGACTGGACGGTCCGACCCGGCTCGCTGCCGAGGCCGACGAGGGCTTCGACGGGATGTTCCACCCGGAACGGGTCCGGGTGGCGCTGCCGCCGGAGGTGGCCGGCGCGCTCGCCGGACGGCTCCGGGTGGCCGGGCTGACCCTGGGCAGTGTGCTGCACGCCGCCTGGGCGGTGCTGCTCGGCCGGCGCCTCGGCCGGCGCGACGTCGTCTTCGGCAGTACCGTCTCCGGCCGGCCGGCCGAACTCGACGGCGTCGAGGCGATGGTCGGACTCTTCATCAACACCCTGCCGGTGCGGCTGCGCTGGACTCCGGCGGAACCGCTGGCCGAGCTGGCCGGCCGGCTCCAGCGGGAGCAGGCCGAACTCCTCGACGCGCAGCACCTCGGGCTGCCGGCGATCCAGCGGCTGGCCGGCGGCGGCGAACTCTTCGACACCCTGGTGGTGCTGGAGAACTATCCGGTCGACGCGATCCCGCGCCACCCCGTCGGGCTGGAGTTGGCCGGGGTCGAGTTCCGGGAGGCGACCCACTATCCGGTCACCCTGCTGGTCTCGTCGGCCGGCGGGTCGCCGGAGTTGACCGTGGAGTACGACCCGGACCGGATCGACGCCGCTACCGTACGCCAGCTCCGTACCGGGCTGGCCGAGGTGCTCGGCGCGTTCGTCGCCGAGCCGGACCGACCGGTCGGGCGGATCGACCTGCTGCCGCCGGCCGACCGCGACACCGCGCTGACCCGGCTCGCCGGCCCGGTCCTCCCGGTGCCGCCGGAGACCCTGCACAGCCTGGTCGCCGCGCAGGCGCACCGGAGACCGGACGCGGTGGCGCTGATCGACGGCGAACGGCGGATCGACTACGCCGAGCTGGACCGTCGGGCCGACGCGCTGGCCCGGCGGCTGGTCGCCCGGGGCATCCGGGCCGGCGACATCGTCGCGGTGGCGGTACCCCGGTCGGCCGAGCTGGTGGTGGCGCTGCTCGGCGTGCTGAAGGCGGGTGCCGCGTACCTGCCGCTGGACGTGACGCATCCCCGGGAACGGCTCTCCGTGGTCCTCGCCGACTCCGGCGCCCGGGCCGTCGTATCCACTGTGAGGGTGCTGGCCCGGCTGCCCCGGCCGGCCGACGTGCCGCAGCTGCTGGTCTCCGCGACGGTGGAACCGGAGGGACCGTCCAACGTGGTCGTCCCGGCCGGCGACGGCGGCGACCCGGAGGCACCGGCGTACCTGATCTACACGTCGGGTTCGACGGGCCGCCCCAAGGGAGTACTCGTCGGCCACCGGGCGATCGTCAGCCAGCTCGCCTGGTCACAGCGGCGGTTCGGGCTCGGCACCGACGACCGGATGCTGCAACTCGCCCCGGCCGGCTTCGACACCTCGGTCTGGGAGATCTTCTGGCCGCTCTCGGCCGGTGCCGCCGTGGTGCTGCCCGGCGAGGACGAGGCCGGTGACCCGAGCCGGCTGGCCGGGCTGGTCCGCCGGCACCGGGTCACCGCGGTCACCTTCGTACCCTCGCTGGTCGAGGCGTTCCTGCTCGCCGACGAGCTGACCGCCGATCCCGGCTGGGCGGCCAGCCTGCGCTGGGTCTCCTGCGGCGGCGAGGCACTCGCCCCGGAGCTGGCCCGCCGCTGGCAGGCGCTCACCGGCACGGCGCTGGACAACTTCTACGGGCCTACCGAGACGGCGGTGCAGGTCACCTGGTGGGCCAATGACGGCGGCGCGGAGCGGACGGTGCCGATCGGCCGCCCGGTGGCCAACACCCGGCTGTACGTGCTCGACGACTGCCTCCGGCCGGTGCCGGCCGGCGTACCCGGCGAGCTGTACGTCGCCGGAACGCAGCTCGGGTACGGCTACCACGCCCGGTACGGGCTGACCGCCCAGCGTTTCGTCGCCGACCCGTACGGGCCGGCGGGGCAGCGGATGTACCGCACCGGTGACCTGGTGCGGTGGCGTACCGACGGCGTACTCGAATACGTCGGCCGGAGTGACGACCAGGTCAAGATCCGGGGGCACCGGGTCGACCTCGGCGAGGTGGAGACGGTGCTCCGGGCCGCGCCGGGGGTGGCGCAGGCGGTCGCCGCCGCCCGGGTCGACGGTCGGGGCCGGACCGGTCTGGTCGGCTACCTGGTGCCGGTCGCCGGGCGCCGGCTCGACGTCGAGACGGTCCGCGCGGCGGCCCGGGCCGGGCTGCCCGAGTCGATGGTGCCGGGCCGGTTCGTGCTGCTCGACACGCTGCCGCTGACCCCCAGCGGCAAGCTCGACCGGGCCGCCCTGCCCGCACCGCAGGACACCGGCCCGCCGGCCCCCGCCACCGCACCGGCGCCGGTCGGCGCGTCCCTTGTGGATGTCTCGGCAACGCCGGCCGGCGGCGGTACGGCCGAACGGCTGCTCCGGGAGGTCTTCGCCGAGGTGCTCGGCCTGCCCGAGGTCGGCGCCGACGGGGACTTCTTCGCCCTCGGCGGTGACAGCATCCTCTCCATCGCGGTCTCCAGCCGGGCCCGCCGGCACGGGCTGGCGGTCGCTCCGCGCGACGTCTTCCGGCACCGGACCCCACGGGCGCTGGCCGAGGCGGGCGGTGGCGACGCCGCCCTCGCCCCGGCCGACACCCCGACGGCGACGGTCCCGGCTCCGGCCGCCGCCACCGCCGGAACCGATGTGGACCCGGACGAGTTGGGTGAGGTACCGCTGCTGCCGATCGTGCACTGGCTCCGGGAGACCGGCCTGCCGATCGACCGGTTCACCCTGAGCACCCTGCTGGTGGTACCGGCCGAACTGGACCTCGGATCGCTGGCCGCCGTACTCCAGGCGGTGCTGGACCGGCACGCCGGCCTGCGGTTGCGGCTGCGCCGGATCGCCTCGGTGCTCTGGTCGCTCCAGACGACTCCGGTCGGCAACGTCCGGGCGGCCGACCTGGTACGCCGGGTCGACGTCGCCGGGCTGGACGAGGCCGGGCTGCGCGCCGTGCTGGCCGCCGAGTCCGCCGCCGCCACCGACCGGCTCGCCCCGGACGAGGGGAGCATGCTCCAGGCGGTCTGGTTCGACTCCGGCGACCGGCCCGGCCGGCTGCTGCTGGCCGCCCACCACCTGGTGGTCGACGGCGTCTCCTGGCGGATCCTCCTGGCGGACCTCGCCGCCGCCTGGGCCTCGGTCCGGGCCGGGCAGCCGCCCCGGCTCGCCCCGGTCGGCACCTCGCTGCGGCGCTACGCCCGGGTGCTCGGCGAGCACGCGGGCCGCCCCGAGCGGCTGGCCGAACTGCCGCACTGGGTCGAGACGCTCGCCCCGGGCGCGGAACTGCTGCCGGGACAGCCCCGGCCGACGGCGGGACCGGCCCGCCAGCACGTCGTACGCCTCGACCCGGCGCAGACGCTGCCGCTGCTCACCGCCGTACCGGCGGCGGTCGGCGGCGAGGTCACCGGCGTACTGCTCGCGGCGCTGCGGCTCGCGGTGACCCGGTGGCAGCACCGTCACGGCCGTGACGGCGGAGCCGACCTGCTGGTCGACCTCGAACGGCACGGCCGGGAGGAGATCGAGCCGGACCTCGACCTCTCCCGCACGGTCGGCTGGCTCACCAGCGTCCAGCCGGTACGCCTGCCGGCCGGCACCGACCCGGTCGAGCTGCTGCGTACGGTCGGCGAGCGGATCCGGGCCGTACCGGACGGCGGACTCGGCCACGGGCTGCTGCGGTACCTGAACGCGCAGGCGGCGCCGATCCTGGCCGGCCTCTCCTCGGCCCAGCTGCTCTTCCACTACTACGGCCGGTTCCCCGGCGGCACCGACCTGCCCTGGACGCCGGCCGCCGAGTCCGACGCGATCGCCGTGGTCAACGGCGGGCTGGGCCTGTCCCACCTGCTCCAGGTCGACGCGGTCGCCACCGAGACCCCGGCCGGGCCGGTGCTGACCGCGACCTGGACCTGGCCGGACGGCGTGCTCGACGAACCCGAGGTGACCGCGTTGGCCGCCGAGTGGCTCGACGCGCTGCGCACCCTCACCGACGCCGTGGCCCAGCCGGCCGCCAGCACCGTGGCCCAGCCGCCCGCCGGCACTCGTCCGGACCCGACGCAGCAGCGGCCCGTGATCGCGGCCGGGCTGTCGCTCGGCCCCGACGAGATCGACCGGGTCGTCCGGAGCAGCCCGGTACCGGTGGCGGAGATCTGGCCGCTCTCGCCGTTGCAGGAGGGCCTCTACTTCCACGCCAGTTACGACACCTCGGCGCTGGACGTCTACACCGCACAGGACGCCTTCGACCTCGGGTACCGGCTGGACCTGGACCGGTTGCGCCGGGCCGGCGCCGCGCTGCTGGCCCGCAACCCCGGGATGCGGGCCGGGTTCGCGAGCGTCGGGCTGAGCCAGCCGGTGCAGTTCGTCGCGGTGGCCCCCGAACTGCCGGTGACCGAGGTGGACCTGACCGACCTCGACCCGCAGACCCAGCGGGCCCGGATGGCCGAGCTGATGGCCGAGGACCGGCGTACCCGCTTCGACCTGACCCGGCCGCCGCTGTGCCGGCTGCTGCTGCTCCGGCTCGGCGACGACCGGGACCGGCTGGTCGTCAGCCACCACCTGGTGCTCTGGGACGGCTGGTCCGAGGAACTCTTCGTCGAACAGCTCTTCACCCTCTACGAGCGCGACGGCGACGACCGGGACCTGCCGCCGGCCGGCACCTACCGCGACCACCTGGAATGGCTGGCCGGCCAGGACACCGAGCTGGCCGCTCAAGCCTGGCGGGACGCGCTCACCGGGCTCGCCGAGCCGACCCTGGTCGCCCCGGAGGCGAGCCTGACCCCGGTCGTCCCGGACCGGGTCCGGGCCGAACTGCCGACCGCGCTCGGCGACCGGCTGCGCGGGCTGGCCCGCCGGCACGGGCTGACCCTGAACACCGTGCTCACCGCCGCCTGGGGACTGGTCCTCGGCGGTCACCTCGGCCGCACCGACGTGGTCTTCGGGATGACCGTCGCCGGCCGGCACGCGGACGTACCGCACGTGGAGAACGTCATCGGACTCTTCCTGAACACCGTGCCGGTACGCGTCACCGCCGAACCCGGCGAACCGGTACTGCGCCTGCTGCGTCGGCTGGGGGAGCAGCGGATCGAACTGATGCCGCACGACCACCTCGGGCTCGGCGCGGTGCAGCGGGCCAGCGGGCACGCCCGGCTCTTCGACACGCTCTACGTGTTGCAGAACTTCGTCGACGAGGGCGAGTCGGCCCGGCTGCGGGACCGGCACGGAATCGCCGCCGTCGACGGGGTGGACGCCACGCACTATCCGCTGACCCTGGTGGTCACCCCGGCGCAGCGGCTCCGGGTGGCCCTGGACCACCGCCCGGACGTCGTACCCGGCCCGGTGGCCCGGAGCCTGCTGGACCGGTTCGTCGCGCTGCTGGCCCGGCTGGTCGCCGAGCCGGAGCTGCCGCTCGGCCGACTCGACCTGCTCACCGGGGCGGAACGGGCCGAACTGGCCGAGGAGTGGACCGCCACCCGGCACCCGATCGGCACCGAGTCCGTCGCCGACCTGCTCGCCGAGCAGGCCGCCCGGACCCCGGACGAGGTCGCGCTCGTCTTCGCCGGCCGCACCCTGACGTACGCCGAGTTCGACGCCCGGGTCAACCGGCTGGCCCGGCTGCTGGTCGCCCGGGGCGCCGGCCCCGAGCGGGTGGTCGCGCTGGCGCTGCCCCGCTCGATCGAGATGGTGGTCGCGCTCTTCGCGGTACTGCGCAGCGGAGCCGCGTACCTGCCGCTGGAGCTGGACCATCCGGCCGAACGACTCGCCTTCGTGCTCGCCGACACCGCACCGATGTGCCTGCTGACCGTCACCCCGGTCCGGTCCGGGCTGCCGGCGACCGACACCCCGACGGTGCCGCTGGACGACCCGGCGGTACTGGCCGAGCTGGCCGAACTCTCCGGTGCCGCGCTCACCGACGCCGAACTCCCGGCCGGATTCGCCCGGACCGATCCGGCCCGGCTGGAGCACCCGGCGTACCTGATCTACACCTCCGGCTCCACCGGGCGGCCGAAGGGGGTGGTGACGCCGTACCGGGGATTGACGAACATGCAGCTCAACCACCGGGAGGCGATCTTCGACCCGACGGTGGCGGCGGCCGGTGGCCGGCGGCTGCGGATCGCGCACACCGTCTCGTTCGCCTTCGACATGTCCTGGGAGGAGTTGCTCTGGCTGGTCGAGGGGCACGAGGTGCACGTCTGCGACGAGGAGCTGCGCCGGGACGCCCAGGCACTGGTCGCCTACTGTGACCGGCACCGGATCGACGTCGTCAACGTCACCCCGAGCTACGCCCACCACCTGATCGAGGAGGGGCTGCTCGACCGGTCCGAGCCGGCCGAGGGGATCGCGCGGCACCGGCCGGTGCTGGTGCTGCTCGGCGGCGAGGCGGTCTCCGAGGCGGTCTGGAACCGGTTGCGGGACACCGAGGGTACCGCCGGCTACAACCTCTACGGGCCGACCGAGTACACCATCAACACCCTGGGCGGCGGGACCGGGGAGAGCGCCACCCCGACCGTCGGGCGGGCGATCTGGAACACCCGGGCGTACGTGCTCGACGCGTACCTGCGGCTCGTCCCGCCCGGTGCCCCCGGTGAGCTGTACATCGGCGGGATCGGGCTGGCCCGGGGCTACCACCGGCGGCTCGGACTGACCGCGCAGCGGTTCGTCGCCGACCCGTACGGCGCGCCGGGGGAGCGGATGTACCGCACCGGTGACCTGGTCCGGCGCCGGCCGGACGGGAACCTGGACTTCCTCGGGCGCACCGACGACCAGGTGAAGATCCGGGGGTACCGGATCGAGCTGGGCGAGGTCGAGAGCGCGCTCGCCGAACATCCGCTGGTCGCGCACGCCGCCGTGGTGGTCGACGCCGGCACCGATCCCGGGGTACGCCGGCTCGCCGGCTATCTCGTCCGGGCCGCCGCGTGGGCGGAGTCGGACGACGACACCGTACTGGCCGACGTCCGGGCGGAGCTGAAGCGGCGGCTGCCGGACTACATGGTGCCGGCCGCGCTGGTACCGCTGGACCGGCTGCCGCTGACCGTGAACGGCAAGCTCGACGTGGCGGCGTTGCCCGCTCCGACGGTCCGGGCCGGTGCGGCCTCCCGTCCGCCGGCCACCCCCACCGAGGAGGCGCTGCGGGACCTCTTCGCCGACCTGCTCGGGGTGCCGCGGATCGGCGTCGAAGAGAACTTCTTCGACCTCGGCGGCCACTCCCTGCTGGCGATCCGGCTGGTCAGCCGGGCCCGGGTGGTACTCGGGGCCGAGCTGGCGATCCGGGACCTCTTCGAGGCGCCGACCGTCGCCGAACTGGCCGCCCGGATCGACACGGCGGCCCGCGACGACGCGGCCCGGACCGACGCCGCCGAGCCCGGCGCCGGCCGGATCCCGCTGCTCCCGGCCGAGCGCCCCGCCGTGCTGCCGCTCTCCTTCGCGCAGCAGCGGCTCTGGATGATCCAGCAGCTCGCCCCGGAGTCGGCGGCCTACAACTTCCCGATCGCGGTACGGCTGCGCGGGGCGCTCGACGTCGCGGCGCTGCGTGCCGCGCTGGCCGACCTGACCGGCCGGCACGAGACGCTGCGTACCCTGCTCGGCGAACGGGACGGCCGGCCGTACCAGCGGGTGTTGCCGGCGGACGACGCCCGGCCGGTGCTGGAGACGGTCGACGCCACTCCGGCCGAGGTGGCCGGGATCGTCCGGGAGGCGGTACGCCGCCCCTTCGACCTGACCACCGAACCGCCGCTGCGCGCCACCCTCGTCGCGGTCGACCCCTCCCCGGGTGGGGCACCCGAGCACGTCCTGGTGCTGGTGTTGCACCACGTCGCCACCGACGAGTGGTCGGACGGGCCGTTCCTGCGCGACCTCGGCACCGCGTACGCGGCCCGGCGGGCGGGACGGGCGCCGGACTGGGCACCGCTGCCGGTCCAGTACGCCGACTACACCCTGTGGCAGCGCCGGCTCCTCGGCGACCCGGCGGACCCGGGAAGCCTGGCCGCCCGGCAGCTCGACCACTGGCGTACCGCGTTGGCCGGCGCGCCGGAGGAGCTGGTGCTGCCCACCGACCGGGCCCGCTCGGGACGCCCGGACCCGGCCGGGGCCGAACTCTCCGTGCCGCTGCCCGCCGAGGTCGGCGCGGGGCTGCGCCGGCTCGCCTCCGGCACCGGCACCAGCCTCTTCATGGTGGCGCACGCGCTGGTCGCCGCCCTGCTGCACCGGCTCGGTGCCGGCACCGACATCCCGCTCGGCGCGCCGATCGCGGGGCGGGACGACGCCGCCCTCGACGACCTGGTCGGCTTCTTCGTCAACACCCTGGTACTCCGGACCGATCTCTCCGGCGAGCCGACCTTCACCGAGCTGCTGGCCCGGGTACGCCAGACCGACCTGGCCGCCTTCTCCGCCCAGGACGTGCCGTTCGAGGCCGTGGTCGAGGCGGTCAACCCGGCCCGTTCGGTCTCCCGGAACCCGCTCTTCCAGGTGATGGTGGTGCACCGCAACCGGAGCGCCGAGTGGAGCGGTCTCGCCGGACTGACCGTCACCGACGAGCCGGTCGACACCCCGGCGGCAAAGTTCGACCTGGTCTTCGACTTCGCCGAGGCCGTCGGCGAGCCGGGCGGCGCCGGGCCCGTCGACGAGCGGGACGGCGTCGGTGACGGGGCGCTGAGCTGCCTGCTGAAGTACCGCACCGACCTGTTCGACCGGGAGACGGTGGCGCTGCTCGGCGAGCGGCTGCTCCGGCTGGCCCGGGCGGTCGTCGCCGACCCCGACGCGCCGCTGGGCCGGATCGACGTCTTCGTCGGCGACGAGCGGGACCGGGTGCTGCGCGACTTCAACGCCACCGGCCGGACCGTGCCGGAGGAGACCCTGCCGGCCATGTTCGCCGGGCGGGTGGCGCAGACCCCGGAGGCGGTCGCCGTGGTCGACCGGCAGCGGACCCTGTCGTACGCCCAACTGGACGCCGAGGCGGCCCGGATGGCCCGACTGCTCGCCGGGTACGGGGTCGGCCCGGAGACCGTGGTCGGAGTGGCGGTACCCCGCTCGACGGAGACCGTGGCGGTGGTGCTCGGGGTGCTCCGGCTCGGCGCCGCGTTCCTGCCGCTGGACCTCGGCCACCCGGCCGAGCGGCTGGGATACATGGTCGAGGACTCCGGCGCACGGATCGTGGTGACGACGCCGGAGGCCGCCGAGCGGCTGCCGGAGCTGCCCGGGGTGCACCGGCTGCTGGTCGAGCCGCTCCAGCCGGAGCCGGTACCGGCGACGCCCGTCGACCCGGCCGGGACCGGGCCGGTGGTGCCGGCCGGACTGGACCACTGCGCGTACGTCATCTACACCTCGGGCAGCACCGGCCGGCCCAAGGGCGTGGTGGTGTCGCACGAGGGGCTCGGCAGCCTGGTCGCGACCGCCGTCGACCGGATGGGGGTGGACGACTCCTCCCGGGTACTCCAGTTCGCCTCGACCGGCTTCGACGTCTTCGTCTTCGAGCTGGCCATGGCGCTCGGGGTCGGTGGCCGGCTGGTGATCGCCCCGGACGAGACCCGGGCGCCCGGCCGACCCCTGGTCGACCTGCTGGAACGGGAGCGGGTCAGCCACGCGATCCTGCCGCCGTCCCTGGTCTCCGCACTGCCGCCGGACTGCCAACTGCCGGCCGGACTGGTCGTGCTGGTCGGTACCGAGACGGTGCCACCGGACGTGATCGGGCGGTGGGCACGGCGACTGCGGCTCTTCGCCGCGTACGGACTGACCGAGGCGACGGTCAACTCCACCCTCTGGCGGGCCGAGCCGGACTGGTCCGCCGCGGTACCGATCGGCCAGCCCGACCCGAACACCCGGGCGTACGTGCTGGACGAGCGGCTCCGCCCGGTACCGCCCGGAGTGGCCGGCGAGCTGTACGTCGGCGGCCGAGGGCTGGCCCGGGGCTACCTGGGCCGTCCCGGGCTGACGTCCGAGCGCTTCGTCGCCGACCCGTACGGCCCGGCCGGGGCCAGGATGTACCGCACCGGTGACCGGGCGCGCTGGCGGGCCGACGGCATCCTGGACTTCCTCGGCCGGGTCGACGACCAGGTGAAGATCCGGGGATTCCGGATCGAGCTGGGCGAGGTCGAGGCGGTACTCGCCCGACACCCGGGGGTACGCCAGGCGGCGGTGGTGGTGCACCGCGACGCCGACCTGACCCGCCTCGCCGGGTACGTCGTGCCGGCCGCCGGCCCGCTCGACCCCGCCGAGGTACGCGCACACGCCGCCGAAGCGCTCCCCGACTACATGGTGCCGTCCGCCGTACTGGTCCTCGACGGTCCGCTGCCGCTGACCGCCAACGGCAAACTGGACCGGCGTGCCCTGCCGGCGCCGGACTGGGCGGCGCTGACCGGCGACGACGCGCCGGTCAGCCCGGCAGAGCAGACCGTCGCCGAACTGGTCGCCGAGGTACTCCGGCTGCCGAGGGTCGGGATCTCGGACAACTTCTTCGCCCTCGGCGGGCACTCGATGGCGGCGATGCGGCTGCTCGGCCGGATCCGCGCGGCGCTCGGCGTCGACCTGGCGGTCCGGGACATCTTCGAGGCGCCGACGGTGGCCGGGCTGGCGGACCGGCTCGCCGGGGCGGTGGCGCAACGTCCGGCGCTGCGCCGGGCAGAGGGCACGGCCACGCCGGTCGCGGCTCCGGTGCAACGGATCTGGTGGGACCTGCACCGGGCGGGAGCCGAGCGGCAGGCGTCCGGCCGGACGGGCTGGGACCTCGCCCTGGTGGTCCGCGCGGGCAGCGGACCGGGGCACGCGGCGGCTGACGCAGCGGGCGACGCGGCGGGCGACGCGGCGCGGCTGGACGTACCGGCACTGGAGGCGGCGCTGGCCGACCTGGTGCGACGGCACGAGCCGCTGCGTACCGCGCTGACGGCGGGCGCGGCCGGCGAGCCGGTGCCGGTGCCGGTGGCCGACCGCGCACTGCTGGAGGTGCTGCCGGAGAGCGGGGTGCCGCTCGACGACCTGATCACCGAGCTGGTCGGCGACGGGGTGGACCCGACCCGGGAGCCGCCGCTGCGGGCCCGGTTGCTGACCGGTCCGGGTGGCGATCGGGTACTGCTGCTGACCATGCACTATCTCGGCGTGGACGAGTGGTCGGTGGTGCCGCTGGCCCGGGACCTCGGCACCGCGTACGCGGCCCGGGTCGCCGGTCGAGCGCCGGAGTGGCCGCCGCTGCCGGTCGGCTATCCGGACTATGCCCGCTGGGCGGGTACCCTGCTCGGCGATCCGGCCGACCCCGGCAGCCGGCACGCCCGGCAACTCGAATGGTGGCGGGGAGCGCTGTCCGGCGTACCCGATCGGCTGGCGCTGCCGACCGACCGGCCGCGACCGACGGCGCTCTCCGGGCGCGGCGGCCGGGTCGAGTTCGTGCTCGACGCGGCGTCGCACCGGGCCGTCGACGAGCTGGCCCGGCAGACCGGAACCAGCATGTTCATGGTATTCCAGGCCGCCCTGGCCGCGCTGATGCACCGGATCGGCGCGGGTCCGGACGTCCCGATCGGCACCCTGGTCGCCGGTCGGACCGAGGCGGCCCTCGGCGACCTGGTCGGCTGCTTCGTCAACCCGCTGGTGCTGCGTACCGACACCGGCGGCGATCCGACCTTCACCGAACTGCTCGGCCGGATCCGCGAGGCGGACCTGAGCGCCTTCGACCGCCAGGACGTCCCGTTCGACGCGGTCCGTCGCGTCCTGCCGGCCGGCGTGGCGCTGCCGCAGGTGCTGCTGGTGCACCACGAGGAGGCCGGGCTGGACGGTCCGGACGGTGCTGCGGCGCTGCGGTTCGAGCCGGTGCCGACCGGCACGACCCGGGCCGAGCTGACGGTCAGCTTCTACGAGCCGCTCGGCGACGGCCCGGTGCACGGCGAGCTGGACTATGCGGTCGAGCTCTTCGACCCGGCGACCGCGCGCCGGCTCACCGACGAGCTGCTCGGGCTGCTCACCTCGGCCCTCGCCCGGCCCGGACTGCCACTCTCGGCGCTCGGATCCGGCGCGCCCTCGGCGCTCGGATCCGGCGCGTTCCCGGCGCTCGGGCCCGACGCCGCCGACCAGGCGCCACCCTCGCCCACCCAGTCCGACGGCGTCACCGCCGGACGTCCTGAGAGGATCGACTCATGACCACCAATCCGTTCGAGGACCCGGACGGGCAGTACCTCGTGCTCGTCAACGACGAGGGGCAGCACTCGCTCTGGCCGTCCTTCGTGGACGTACCGGCCGGCTGGACGGTGGTGTTCGGCGCGGACGGCCCGCAGTCCCGGGACGCCTGCCTGGCGTACGTGGAGGAGAACTGGACGGATCTGCGTCCCCGCAGCCTGCGGGAGCGGATGGCCGCTGCCACGGCCGAGCCGGGTAGCTGACCCCCAGTCACTGCTGACGCTGCCAAGTGGCGCGGCGGTCGGTTCCGGGTACCTCCCGGGTCGGGGTGGGTTGCCCGAGAGACTGTCGAGCTGCCCCGCTTGCGCCCCCCGCTCGCCCCGGGGGCGGGGGTGGTTGCGCGCGAGGGACTGTCGAGCTGCCTCGCATGCGCACCCGCCCTTCCGGGGGCGGGGTGGTTGTTGCCCGTGGGACTGTCGAGCTGCCCCGCCTGTGCACCCGGTCTCCCGAGCGCCCCGGCCTGGGCTGGGGCGGCCGACCCGGCCCGGGCGACCCGAGTCGGCCGGGCCGAGTCGACCCGCAGCGCTGTGCGCAGGCTCGGCAACGCGCAGTCGGGGCACCCTTGTCCTCCGTGCCCCGCCTGTGCACCCAGCTCTACAGTGCGCCTGGCAGGTATCCCCGGCTCGGCCGTCGAGGGACGGTGTTTGGTCTTCAGCTCTGGGTGGCGTCGGCGGTGGTCAGCCGGATCATGTTCCAGGAGAGCGCCGGCAGGACCACGCTGAGCCGTCCGCCCTCGACCTTGAGGTCGGCGAGCCGGCTCGGCCTCACCCGCTCGGGCGCCTCCGCGCTGTTCGTCGCCTCCGGGTCCGAGTCGGTCAGCACGACGTGCTCCCCGGCGACGAGCCCGGCGCAGGCCCGCAGGTCGACGTCGAGGGCGAGCGGTTCCCGCTGGTCCCGGTTGACCGCGAAGAGGGTGACCGCGCCGGACTCGTCGTCCCGGACGGCGGTCGCGGTGACCGTCGGCACCTCGCCGTGCCGGGCGGTGTCGTGCGACGGCCCGGTCGGCTCGACCCGCAACACGGTGCCGCGACCGTGCCGGGAGGTGAGCGCGAACGGGTGGTACGTCGGCTGCACCCAGGCCGGCCCGCCCGGTTCGCTGCGGATCGGCGCGATGACGTTGACGAGCTGCGCCAGACAAGCGATCTTGACCCGGTCGGCCTGCCGGAGCAGCGAGATCAGCAGATCGCCGACGACCACCGCGTCGACCACCGAGTAGACGTCCTCGATCAGCCGGGGCGCCTCCGCCCAGTCGAGCTTCTCCTCCCCGACGAACCGGCTCTGATACCAGACGTTCCACTCGTCGACCGAGAGGTTGATCCGCTTGCGGTGCTTGCCGACCGCCCGGACGTGGTCGCAGGTGGCGACCACCGACTCCATGAACTGGTCCAGGTCGACCGCGCTGGCCAGGAAGCTGTCCCGGTCGCCGTCGTGCTCCTGGTAGTAGCTGTGCACCGAGACGTAGTCGACCAGGTCGTAGGTCTCCTCCAGTACGGTCGCCTCCCAACTGCCGAAGGTCGGCATCCCGCTGCCGGAGCTGCCGCAGGCGACGAGTTCGATCGAGGGGTCGACCCGGCGCATCGCCTGCGCGGTCTGTGCGGCCAGCCGGCCGTACTCCCGGGCCGTGGCGAAGCCGGTCTGCCACGGGCCGTCCATCTCGTTGCCGAGGCACCACAGCTTGATGTCGTACGGCTCGGGGCTGCCGTGCTTGCGCCGCAGGTCGGACCAGTACGTCCCGCCCGGATGGTTGGTGTATTCCAGCAGGGTGCGGGCGGCGTCCACCCCCCGGGTGCCGAGGTTGACCGCCATCATCGGCTCACTGCCGACCCGGCGGGTCCAGCCGACGAACTCGTCGACACCGACCTCGTTGGTCTCGATGGAGCGCCAGGCCAGGTCGAGCCGGCGGGGCCGGGACTCGCGCGGGCCGATGCCGTCCTCCCAGTTGTACCCGGAGACGAAGTTGCCGCCCGGATAGCGCAGTACGGGCACGCCGAGCTGGCGGACCAGCTCCGCCACGTCCCGGCGGAACCCGTGCTCGTCGGCGGTCGGATGTCCCGGCTCGTAGATCCCGGTGTAGACGCAGCGCCCGAGGTGTTCCACGAACGAGCCGTAGATCCTCGGGTCGACCTCGGCGATCCGGAAGGCGGGATCGATGGTCAACGCGGCCTGGTGCACAAAACCTCCAACGGTCGATCTTCGGTGCGGTGGGTCAGCCTTTCAGCCCGGTGCCGGCGATGCCCTCGACGATCCGCCGCTGGAAGAGCAGGAAGACCAGGACCAGCGGCAGCGCGCCGAGGACCGCCGACGCCATCGTGTCGGCGTAGCGGATGCCGTAGGTGCCCTGGATGGCGGCGAGACCGACCGGGATGGTCATCAACTCCGGGTCGGTGACCGCGAGCAGCGGCCAGAGCAGGTTGTTCCAGCTCCAGACGAAGGTGAAGATCGTCACGGCGGAGACCGCGGGCCGGGAGAGCGGCATGACGACCCGACGGTACGTCCGGAAGAAGCCGGCGCCGTCCATCCGGGCGGCCTCGTCGAGGTCCCGGGGGATCCCGTCGAAGAACTGCTTGAAGATGAAGATCGCGATGGCGGTCGGGACCTGCGGCAGGAACACCGCCCACCAGGTGTTCAGCAGATGCACACTGCCGAGTTCCCGGAACTGCGGCACGATCAGCACCTGACTCGGGATGAGCAGGCCGCAGAGCACGAACCAGTAGACCAGCCGGCGGTAGCGGAACCGCAGCCGGGACAGCGCGTACGCGGCCATGCTCGCGGTGAGTACCGTACCGGCGGCGGCCAGCGTCGAGGTGACGAAGCTGGAGAGATACCAGCTGAGCATGTCGCTCTGGGTCAGCACCGTGTGGTAGGCGCCCAGCGTCGGATTCTCGATCCACCAGGTCGGGTCGGTGGTCTCCGCGTTCGGCTTCAGCGAGGTGTCCACCGCCCAGGCCAGCGGCACGAGCCAGAGCAGCGCGAACGCGACCAGGATCCCGATGCAGCAGCGGTTGAAGAGCCGGAGTCGTCGGTCGACCGAGTGTGCCAGCGCCGCGCTACCGGCCTCGGTGCGGCGGTCCCGGTCGGTGTCGCGGGTCGATTCGAGTAGTGCCATCCTCACACCCCCGATTCCTGGCGGCGGGTCATGACCAGCCAGACCGTGGAGACCGCCAGTACGAGCAGGAAGAACAGGGTGGACGCGGCGGCGGCGTAGCCGGTCCGGTAGTCGGTGAAGCCCACCTCGTAGATGTACTGGAGCGCCGAGCGGGTGCTGAAGTTCGGGCCGCCGCTGGTCATCAGGTACATCTGGTCGAAGACCTTCAGCGAGGCGATCACCTGGAGTACCACCACCAGCGTGGTGGTGCGGGCCAGCAGTGGCAGGGTGATCCGGCGGATCTGCTGCCACGGCCCGGCGCCGTCGATCGCGGACGCCTCGTAGAGGTCCCGGGGTACGTCCTGGAGGCCGGCGAGGTAGAGCACGAAGTTGAAGCCGAGCGTCCACCAGACGGTGGCGATCGCCAGCGAGACCATCGCCCAGGACGGGTCGCCGAGCCAGTTCGGCGCGGTGAGGCCGAGCGCGTCGACGGTCCGGCTGAACAGGCCGAGTTCCGGCGTGTACATCCACAGCCAGATCAACGCCACCACGGCGGAGGGCAGCACGTACGGCAGGAAGAAGGCCAGCCGGAAGAACCAGCGTCCCCGGCGGGCGCGCTCGGCCAGCAGCGCGAAGACCAGCGCCAGCAGGACCAGCGGCGGAGTGGTCAGCAGGGTGAACCAGGCGGTGTGCCAGAGTGCCCACCAGAAGTCGGGACTGCCCAGCGCCTCGGCGTAGTTGTCCAGGCCGGCGAAGTCGCCGAGCCCGGGTCGGACCAGGCTGGTGTGGAAGAAGCTCATCACCAGCCCGTAGAGCGCGGGGCCGATGATGAAGAGCAGGTAGAGCGCGAGGAACGGGGCCAGGAAGAGCAGCGCCGGCCGGCCGTGCCCGGGCCGCTGCTCGGCGGTCGGCGACGGCGAGCCGGATCCGGTGTCCGTCCGGTCGGGGGAGTGGGTGGTGGTGGCCACGGCATACCTCCTCGATGAGGTCAGGTCACACCGGTGACGGGGTCTGGGCGAGGACGGAGAGCTGCGTACGGATCTGCGCGATCGCGGCCTGGGGGCTGAGCTGCCCGGCCTCCACCGCGCCGACCGCCGAGCCGATCACGTTCTCGAAGTTGGAGGCGGAGCCGGAGTACCAGGCGGGCGGGTCGTAGACGGCGGTGTCCGCCGCCGCCGCGTAGCTCGACTGTGGATTGAGCCGGCGGTAGGCGTCGCTCTCGGCGAACGGCAGCCAGGTCGGGACGTGTCCGCCCTCCGCCCAGGTGAGGCTCTGGTCGAGAACGAAGCGGACGAAGTGCAGCGCCCGGTCCAGCCGGGCCCGGTCGGCGTCGGGGCGGGCCGGCAGGATGAGGGTGTGCGAGTCGGCCTGCACGGCGTGCGGTCCGCCGAAGATGTTCGGCACCAGCGTCATCCCGAACGGCATCTTGGCGGTCTGGAAGGTGCTGATCTCCCACTCGCCGTTCAGGTGGAAGCCGACCTGCCCGGTGGCGAACATCGCGATCGCGCCCGGGTAGTCGGCGCCGCCCGGGATCAGCCCCTCTTCGACGGTGAGGGCGCGCAGGTAGTCGAGCACCCGGCCCGCCTTGGCGTCGTCGAGCACCACGCGCGCGCCGTCGTCGGCCAGGATCTCGCCTTCGAGCTGGGAGTAGAGGGTCTGGAAGAACCGGAACGGCGACGCCGGGTCGGAGTTGATGCCGTGCGTGGCGGCGTACCCGCCGGTCACCTGCTTGACCCGGGCGAGCGCGTCGACGAACGCCGTCTCGCCGACGATCGGCTTGAGTTGACCGTCGGAGTCGAGCAGTCCGGCCTGCTGGCAGATGTCGGTGTTGTAGAAGAGCACGAACGGGTGGGTGTCCAGCGGGACCGCGTACGCCCGTCCGTCGACCAGCCCGGCCTGCCAGGCCCGCTGGTTGAACTTCTCCGGCGCCATGCCGTGCCGGGCCAGGTCCTCGGGGCGCAGTTCTTGGAGCAGTCCCGCGTCGACCAGGGTCTTCATCCGGGTGAGGTGCGAGATGGCCACGTCCGGCGGCTCCTCCCCGACGGTGGCCAGGGAGAGCTTGGTGTAGTACGGGTCGCCCCAGGCCAGCGTGATGGCCTTGAGCGGGATGTCGGGGTTTGCCCGGCGGAAGGCGTCCTGGATCTGCTGCATCCGGACGCCGTCCCCGCCACCGAAGAGGTTCCAGTACTCGATGGCGCCGGGCGCCGCGTCGGTCTTGAGCAGTCCGGCGCCGACCGGGCTGGCGCAGCCGGCGAGGGTGGCGGCGCCGGCACCGGCGAGCGCGCCGAGCAGTACGCCGCGACGGCTCAGCGCCGGTCCCGGGGGTCGGGGGGCGGGTGGCGGACCGTGCATGGTTCCCCTCCTGACCGGAGTAGTCGATGAACCGTTTCAGGCACCAATCCCGGGCTCCGGTGGGTACGGCGACACGACGCAGCACCGGTGGTCGCCTACCGGAGCGGCCGATGTTAGCGATCACACTGGTGCAGATTGTTGCCGGTCGTGTGGAGTGTCGTCAATCGTTGCTCGCCGTTTTCCTGCCCAAACCGGCGCGGTCGGTCCTCGGTGCCCAGCCGGCCGGACGGTCCCGGGCCGGGGCGCGTGACCGGGCGAGTTCCTATCGTTTCAACCGGTACCCGGCGCCGAGCCCGAAGCGGGAGCCTCAGCCCTCGGTGCTGGTCGTCGACTCCGGCTGCCGCTGCTCCGGCAGCGGGTCCGGCCGGGGCGTCTCCCGGGTGCCGGTCCAGGCCGCCCAGAGCGCCGCGTACCGGCCGCCGGCGGCGACGAGTTCGTCGTGGGTGCCGGTCTCCGCCACCCGACCGGCGTCCAGCACGATGATCCGGTCCGCGGCGGCGGCCTGGGTCAGCCGGTGTGCCACCACCAGCCCGGTACGCCCGTCCAGCGCCCGCGCCGCCGCCGTCTCCAACTGCCGGGCCCCCGCGCTGCCGGCCTCGGCGGTCGCCTCGTCCAGGATCGCCACCGGCGGCGCGGCGAGTACCAGCCGGGCCAGGGCCAACTGCTGCGCCTGCGCCGCCGTCAACCGGTGCCCGCCGTCGCCGACCACCGTGGCCAGCCCGTCCGGCAGCGCGCGTACCCAGCCCAGCGCGCCGACCCGGTCCAGCGCGGCGAGCAACTCCTCGTCGGTGGCGTCCGGCCCGGCCAGCCGCAGGTCCTCGGCGAGCGGCCCGGCGAAGACGTGCACCTCCTGGCTGACCAGCCCCACCGTCCGCCCGGCCACGACGCCGAGATCCTCGATCGGTACCCCGCCGAGCCGGATCCCGCCGCCGCTGGGCCGGTGGATCCCGGCGATCAGCTTGGCCAGCGTGGTCTTGCCGGCACCGCTTGCCCCGACCAGCGCGACCCGCTCGTTCGGCGCCACGTGCAACGTCACGTCGTGCAGTACGTCGTGCCCCGGCACGTACGCGTGCCGCAACTCCTTCGTCTCCACGCCGCCGTCCACCGGCACGGGCCGGTTCTCCGGCTGCCGACGCACCGGCAACCCGGTGACGCCGACCAGCCGGACCAGGCTGGCGACGGCCGACTGCGCGTCGTCGACCAGGCTCAGCGCGGCGTTGAGCGGGCCGAAGAGGTTGTGGAAGTAGAGGGCGGCGGCGGAGGCCGTACCGACCGAGACGGCGTCCGCGCGCACCAGCAGGAAGCCGGTCACCAGTACGCCGGTCAGCCCGACGAACTCGGCGAGGTTGAGCCGCCCGAAGAAGCGGGTCATCAGCCGGATTCCGCGCAGCGTCAGCTCCACCGCCGCGACGGAACTGCCGGAGACCCGGTGCAGGTGCGGCTCGGTGAGCCGGAACGCGCGTACCGTCCGGGCGCCGCCGACCGTGTCGAGCAGCTGCTGCTGCTGGGCGCCGTGCGCCACCCGCTGGCTGGCGTAGAGCGGCTGGGCGCGGCGGGCGTACCACCGGGCGGTGTGCAGCTGGATCGGCACCGCGAGCAGCGCGGCGAGCAGGAACCGCCAGTCGAGTACGGCGAGCCCGACCAGCGTCAGGGCGATGGTCAGGCCGGAGCGGGCGAGCTGTGGCAGTGCGGTCCGGACCGCCTCGGCGATCACGGTCACGTCCCCGGTGACCCGCGCGGTGAGGTCACCGGACCCGGCCCGCTCGACCTGCTCCAGCGGCAGGTCCAGTACCCGGTCGATGAACCGTTCCCGCAGGTCCGCGAGCATCCCCTCGCCGAGCCGGGCGACCTGGGACAGCCCCAGCGCCAGCGTGACCCCCTGGACGACCGCGACCAGCCCGAGCAGCACCGTCGGGGTGGTGATCGCGGCGGGTGGCCGTCCCTCGACGACCAGGTCCACGATGTAGCCGAGCAGCGGCGCGGTGAGCAACCCGACCGCGGTGGAGCCGACGAGCAGGCCGAGGGCGCGGCCGGCGAGCCAGCGGCGCGGCCGCAGCAACTCGGCCAGGGTGTGTCGGACCTGCCGTCCGGTCGCGGTCGGCAGCAGCTCACGGACCGGCTGGTCGGCGCCGCCGGGCTCGCTCATCGGGAAACTCCTCGCGTCCTGGTGCCCCGGCCGCCGTCGACCTGTGGGGAAGGTTCCCGGAATCGTCGGCCGGCGTTCATCGCAGCGCCGACGACCGGTAGCCGGCGTCCCGCCGGATCAGGTCGGGATGGCTCCCCTCGGCCCGCACCACGCCGCCGTCGAGCAGTACCACCCGGTCGGTGACCGCGAGCAGCGCCGGGCTGGTCGTCACCAGCAGCGTCGTCCGGCCCTGCCGGAGTTCGCGCAGGCCGGCCGCGATCCGGGCCTCGGTGGCCGCGTCGACCGCGGTGGTCGGATCGTGCAGGACCAGTACCGGCGGCTCGGCGGCGAGCGCCCGGGCCAGGGCCACCCGCTGACGCTGCCCGCCGGAGAGCGACCGTCCGCGTTCGGTGAGCAGCGTGTCGATTCCCTGCGGCAGCGTCCGGGCCACCTCCGCCACGTCGGCGGCGGCCAGCGCCCGGCGTACGTCGGTGCCGGCGCTCGCCGCCGCGTCGACGTTGTCCCGCAGGGTCCCCTCGAAGAGGTCGGCGTCGTGCGGGGCGACCAGGATCGCGGCGCGCAGCCGCTCGGGGTCCAGGGTGTGCAGGCCGACGCCGTCCAGTTCGACGCTGCCGTGCTCCGGGTCCACGTCGCGACCGAGGCAGCGCAGCAGGTCGTCGGCGACGGCCGGGTCGGTCGCCACGACGCCGACCAGTTCGCCCGCGCCGACGTGCAGGTCGACCCCGCAGAGCGTGCCGTGCCGGACGTCCCGCAGGTCGACACGACCGCGCACCGGGGTGTCGGGGGAGCCGTCTCCGGTGGGCGTCGCCGGGGGTGCGCCGAGTACCGAGGCGATCCGGTCGGCGGAGGCGCGGCCTTGGGCGAACTCGGCGTTCACCCAGCCGAAGATGGAGAGCGGTCCGAGCAGGAAGAGCGCCAGGCCGACCGCCGCGACGAGTTGCCCGACGGTCAGGTCGCCCTGCGCGGCCAGCCGGCCGCCGAGCAGGCCGACGGCGGCGACGAAGAGTCCGGTGATGATGAGCAGGGTGCCGTCGTACCAGGCCTGGGCCTGGGCCGCCCGGACCGTGGCGGCCAGCGACTCGCGGCTGGTCCGCCGGTAGCGCTGGGCGGCGGCCGGGGCCGCGCCGAGACCCTTGAGTACGCGCAGGCCGGCGACGAGGTCGGCGGCCACCCCGGAGGCGTACGCCGCCCGCTCCTGCTCGGCGTGGCTGCGCCGCTCCAGCGGCCGGCCGAGTCGATGGGCCAGCCAGAGCAGCAGCGGTGCGCCGACCAGCACCAGCAGTCCGAGCGGCACCGAGACCACCAGCAGGGCGACGCCGCCGACGAGCAGGCCGGTGGAGGCTCCGATCGCGGTGGCGAGGGCCCGGTTCACCGAACCGACCCGGTCGGCGTCACCGGTGGCGGTGGCGACCAGGGCACCCGGCAGCCGACCCGTCTCGGCCCCGCCCCGGTGGTCCAGGATCCGCCGGGTGAGCGAGAGCCGGAGCTGGTGCGCGGCCTGCTCGACGGCGCGTTCACCGGTACGGGCGCTGAGCCGGAAGCTCGTCGACAGCACCGCGAACACCACGGCCAGTACGCCGATCCAGCCGATCAGGTCGACCACCCCGCCCCGGCCGACGGCCCGGTCGATGACGACACCGATCAGCACCGGTACGAGTGCCTCGCCGGCCTGGTGACTGGCGCTGAGCCCGGCGCTGGCGAGTACGTGTCGGAGCTGTCCGGTGATGGCGCCGGTCAGCACGGTACGTGCCGTGGGACTGCCGGTCGGCACGCTCGGGCTCCCTCGCTTGGTCGAACTGAAGGTTAGGCTAACCTACCATCGCGGCGGGCCGGTCCCGGCGCCCTGCCGGACCGACCCGCCGCCCACCTCCGCCCGGCAGCCCCCGTCACGCCGTCGACAGCCGGGCACCCCGTTACGCCGTCGACGGCCGGACCGATCAGCTATGCCAGGAAGATGATCGTGATCCCGACGACCACGTCGACGACCCCGCACCACTCGGAGAAGCCGCGCGGAACCACCCGGTTGGCCCGGTGGTGGGCGTAGTCCCAGACCCCGTGGGCGAGCCAGCCGAAGCCGACCAGATAGCGGCCCAGATCGTCCGGCACCATCAGGGCAGCACCGATCAGCAGCAGGTAGCCGGCCAGCCCGGCGAGTTGCACCGCAAGGATGCGCCGGTCGCCGAACTCCCGGCGTACCGCGCCGATTCCCAGGTAGGCGAGGGGGAGGATCAGCATCACCCAGGCGTCGAGGACCAGCGGGTTCGTCCAGTTGTCGATGGTCACCACCAGGGCCAGCCAGGTCGGCCAGCGCCGTTTCAACAACCCGACCACGCGCCCGGCTCCGCTGTCCGGCACGGTGGCCGCCGGGGCCGGGTGACCGCCGGCCGGATGCGCAGCGCTGTACTCGTCCACCCGGCGGAGCATCACGAGCAGCATCGCCGGCAGCATCAGTACGTGACCGGCCGCCATCAGGAACTCCCCGCTCACCGCCCCGAGCCAGTACGGCGGAAGGAAGAGCAGGAACGGCAGGTACATCGCGGCGCCCATCTCGGCGACCGGAGCCCAGCCGTGGCCGCGGTGACGCATCCAGATGGTCATCGCCAGCGTCATGTTGGTGGCCATCACCAGGGCGCCGACGTCGGGACGGCCGAGTACCCGGGTCAGGTCGAGCCCGGTGGCGGCGTCGACGGCGGTGGCCAGCACCTCCCACACCGGGCCGAAGAGCAGCATCCCGACGACCATCGCGATGACCATCTCGGCGAAGTGCCGCAGGAAGTGCCGTACGGGGCGGTGTCGGGGCGTACCGGAGTTCCGGGACCGGGTCTCCGGGATGCCGGCGGATTCCGTGTTCCGGACCGTGGTGTCCGGCGTGGTGGCTGTCATGGCTCAAGGCTGTCGCTGCCGCCGCTCAACCGGCAGGCGCGCGCCGCACGGTTCGACCATGCGGATCGCATGGCTGGACCGTGCGGCGCGGCCGACAGCCGGGCGCCGGCCCGGGTCTCGACCCGGGCCGGCGGCTCGGTCAGGGGCGCCGGGCGGTGGCGTACGCGGCGGTGCCGATCAGCTCCAGCGACACCTGGAGCCGGGAGAGGCTGATGTTCTTCTCGATGGTGTCCTCGGGGCTGTGGTACGGCGGCTCCAGCAGCGCCGGAGACTCCTCACCCCGCCAGGAGAAGTTGGCACTGGCGATGCCGACCTCCTGGAACGACTGGTGGTCGCTGGAACCGCGCTGGGTGACCGGGGAGATCCGGGGCTGGTAGCCGAGCCGGGTCGCGGCGGCGGCGACCTCGTCGGTGGCCCGGTTCGCCAGACCGTCGAAGGAGAGCAGCCAGTACCGGGTCGCCGGATCCCAGCTCGTCGCCACCATGTCGTTCTGGTAGACGGCGACGATCCGGTCCCGCTCGGCCTGCGGCAGTTGGGCGACGTGGTAGCGGGAGCCGAGCAGCCCCTGCTCCTCCGAGCCCCAGAGCCCGAACCGGATGGTCGCGTCGACGGGCAGGCTGCGCAGCACCCGGGCCAGTTCGAGGCAGAGCACCGTACCCGAGCCGTCGTCGTTGGCGCCCGGTGCGCCGATCACCGTGTCGTAGTGCGCGGTCACCATGACGACCGGGCTGTTCTGGCCACCCCACCTGGGCGCCCGCTCGGCGAGCACGTTGTGCGAGGTGAGGCCCCGGTGCGCCGAGGTGGCGACGGTCAGGGTCAGCGGGCGGGCGGCGAGCCGCTCCCGCAGCCGGTGCTTCTGCGCCTGGGCGACGCCGACGACCGGGATCGGCACCGGCGAGGTGGCCGAGCCGGGCAGGGTGGGCGAGAACGCCTGCGCCCGGCGCGGCTCCGCGAGGTCGGCCGGCAGGAAGACCACCGCCGCGACCCGCTTGGCCACGGCGGTGGCGACCAGGGTCTCGCGCTGCGCCGCGACGTAGTCGACGAGTACGACCTTGCCGGCGACGTCCGCCGGGTAGTTTTCCGGTGCCCCGGCGCCGACGTCCACCACCCGGCCGGTGACCCGGGTGTCGAGGGCGGCGTGTGGCGACGCCCCGACCTGCCAGTTCAGGTCGTCGGGCAGGCCGGGACGGGAGCTGAGCTGGCCGAGGAACTTGTCGGCGACGGTGAACGGCTGGAGGGTCGTCCGGTAGCCGAGGTCGTCGAGTTCGTCGGCGAGGTATTTCGCGGCGGTCCGCTCGGAGGAGGTGCCGCCGATGCGCGGGCCGATCCGCTCGGAGAGATGCCGCAGGTGGTGCAGCGCCCGCCTGGCCGAGACACGGCCGGCGACCAGCCGGTCGTGCACGCCCAGGCTCGGTGGACGGACCGCACCCGGGCGCTGGTCGGTCACCGCCCAGGCCGGGCCGGCGGTGGCGAGGGCGGCCGCACCGCCCAGGCCGAGCGCGAGCGCCCGGCGTCGGTTGACCGCGAACTTCTCCGGAGCCTCGGCGTCGGCGGCGGGCGAATCGGGGCGGCTCTCCAATGTGGTCCTCCTGGTTGCGCCGGTCCGGGCCGACATCACCGGCGTGCGGACCGCGGGGATGGTCACCGTCGAAAGAACGTGGTCGCGGTGGGGGAACTCGGGGTTACGGTGCAGTGAATGTAGCCCTGCCCGACGACCGAATTCAAGATCGAATTACCGGGCCGCCGCTCTCCGGATCGACCGGCGCCGGCTCGTCCGGGCAGCCGGGCGCGTCCAGGTAGGAGTGCAGGAGCTCCGGCGGGGCGCCGGCTTCGAGCAGCAGGTCGACGGCGTTGATCGCATACCAGTTGTCGGCGACGGCGTGCATGGCGGCGGCCTGGGCGAGCAGGTCGGGGTCGGCGGCGAGATCGGCGAGCTCGGCAAGGGCGGTGGCCCGGACCAACCCCTCGCGATAGCCACCGGCGTAGTCCGTGGCGATCCGGTGCACCCGGGCGAGGACGAGTCGGCGGTCGATGGGCTGCTGGGCGGCGAGGCGGGCGGGGCCGCCGGCCTGGTCTCGGCTGTCGTACACCTCGATATTCTATCGTACACATGTTCTAATCGTGCACCCGGGAGGGTGTTGCCGACCGCCGTCCACAGTGGTCGAGTGTGGAGCGGATTCGCAGCTCAGCCGCGTTGACGCAGCCGTTCGACGAGTTCGGCGAAGCGTTCGACTGCGGCGGTGCCGTCGGTCGCGGCCACCTGGAGGGCCAGCACGTCCGGGCGGAGCCGGTCGAGCAGCAGCTGACAGAAGTCGAGGAGTTGCCGGGGCTCGCCGACCCGCCGATACCGGGCGAGGATCGCCGCCGGGCCGAGCCGGTCGGCCCGCTGGCGCAGCCGGCCCGGGCTCGACGCCACCAGCCGGCCGGGGGTACGCAGCCCGCGCCAGGGCCGCAGCGCCCGCAACGCCTCGTCGTCGCTGTCGGCGAGTACGACGAAGCTGCTCAGCACCACCCTCGGTGGCGTACGCCCGACGGCCGAGGCCGCCGCCCGGGCCACGTCCACCACCTCCCGGCCGGTCCGTTCGGGGTCCTTGACCGAGCTGACCACCCCGTCGGCGAGCCGACCGGCGGTGGCCGCCGAGCGGGGACCGGCCGCCGCCAAGTGCACCGGCACGCCGCTCGACGGTGGACTGTGCAGCCGGATCGAGGAGACCGGATAATACGCCGCATCCGGCTGTTCGACGGTCTCGCCGGCCAGCAGCGGCCGGATCAGCCCGAGCGCCTCGGTCATCCGGGCCAGCCGCTCCGGGTACGGCGGAAACCGGCCCAGCGGTGCCTCGTTGATGCCCTCCCCGGTGCCGACCCCGAGTTCGAACCGGCCGCCGGAGAGCCGGTCGAGGGTGGCGGCGGCCTGCGCCACCAGTACCGGATGCTGGCGGAACAGCGGGCAGGCCACCGCCGAGACCAGTGTGGCGCTCCGGGTCGCCGCGGCGACGGCGCCCAGCGTGGCCCAGCCGTGCCCGGCCGCACCGGCGTCGTCCACCCAGGGCTGGAGGTGGTCGGAGACGAGGATCGCGTCGAAGCCGGCCTGCTCGGCCCGGCGGGCCTGGGCGACCAGCAGCTCGGGCTGCCACTCCTCGTGACCGAGGAACCAACCGAACCGGGTCACCGGACCCCCTCCGCTATCGCTGGTGCCGTCCCGGGCTCCGGCGGCACCGCGTCCGCTGCAATGCTGCGGACCGGTGGCGCCGGGTTCGTTGCCGTGCCGTGTGCGCCGGATGCGCCGGGGGTGGTGCTGCCGCGTCCACGGTCGAACCGGTGGCGGGATGGACCGGACGGCCGGGGTCGAAAGCCGGCCAGAAACCATATCATCATCGATGTAACAACCCCGTCGAGTGGCGCCTCGGCGTGGCGCACCGACCAGGCAGGGGTCTGCTCGGCAGCCGCCTAGCCTGGACCCACCGTCGATCAACGCACGTCCCGGGAGCAGATCATGAGATCTCAGCGCCGCGACCTCGGCAGGCCCACGTTGAGCGAGGTCGCGGCCCGCGCGGGCGTCGGGCGCGGCACCGCGTCCCGGGTGGTGAACAACTCCTCCCAGGTCAGCCCGACGGTCCGGGCCGCGGTGTGGGCGGCGGTCCGGGAGCTGGGGTACGTGCCGAACCGCGCCGCCCGGGCACTGGTCACCCAGCGGACCGACTCGGTCGCGCTGGTCATCTCCGAGTCCGGGGAGCGGGCGTTCGGTGAGCCGTTCTTCGCCGGCATCGCCCGGGGGGTCAGCGCCGGACTCGCCGACACCCCGCTGCAACTGTGGCTCTCCTGGATCCAGTCGCCGGGCGGCCGGGAGAAGATGGAGCACCAGCTCACCGACCAGCACGTCGACGGGGTGATGCTGATCTCGCTGCACGACGCGGATCCGCTGCCGGGCCTGCTGATGGAGCGGGGACTGCCGACCGTCCTGGGTGGACGGCCGGCCCGGATGCTCGGCCTGGGCGCCCAGCCGGCGTACTTCGTCGACGTGGACAACGCGGGCGGCGCCCGGCAGGCGGTCGAGTACCTGATCGGGATCGGCCGGCGGACGGTCGCCACGGTCGCCGGGCCGCAGGACATGGGTGCCGGGGTGACCCGGCTGGTCGGCTACCGCGAGGCGCTCGTCGCGCACGGCCGGCCCGTCTCCGAGGACCTGATCGACTACGGCGACTTCAGTGCGAACAGCGGCATCGAGGCAATGCGCCGGCTGCTGCACCGGCGCGGCGACATCGACGCGGTCTTCGCCGCCTCCGACCTGATGGCGTTGGGAGCCATGCAGGCGCTGCACGAGGCCGGCCGGCGCATCCCGGCGGACGTGGCGGTGGTCGGCTACGAGGACTCGTCGCTGGCGCTGCACGCCAATCCGCCGCTGACCTCGGTGCACCAGCCGGTGATCACGATGGGGACGGAGATGGCCAGGCTGCTGGTTGCGCAGATCCGGGGCGACGACATCCCCTCGCCGGCCGTCTTCCTGGACACCCACCTGGTCCGCCGGCAGTCGGCCTGAGCGTCGGCGCCGACGGTCCGTGGCCGGTCGGGGCCGGCTCGCCGCTTCCGGCCGGCGTACGGGGTCGGCTACCGTCGGCCGGTGACACCGGACCTCGACGCCTGGGACCCGTGGCCGCCGTCGGTGGTCGCCGAACGGCTGGCCGGGCTCGACCTGCCCTGGTGCGTGGCGGCGGGCTGGGCCATCGACCTCTGCCGGGGCGCACCCTCCCGACGGCACGACGACCTGGAGATCGCCGTCCCGGCCGAGCGGTTCGACGAGGTACGGGAGCGCCTCGGCGACTGTGACTTCGCCGTAGCGCACGACGGCCGGCTCCTGCCGCCGACTCCGGAGTCGATGCGGGCCAGCCATCAGACCTGGGCGTACGAGCGGGCCGTCGGACGCTGGCGGCTGGATGTCTTCCGGGAGCCGCACGACGGGAACCTCTGGATCTGCCGGCGCGACCCGCGGATCCGCCGCCCGTACGCCGAGATCATCCGGCACGATCCGAGCGGCGTTCCGTACCTGCTGCCGGAGGTGGTGCTGCTGTTCAAGGCGAAGGCCACCCGGACCAAGGACGAGGCGGACTTCGGCACCGCACTGCCGCTGCTCGACGACGACGCGCGACGCTGGCTCGACGACGCACTGTCGCTGGTGCACCCGACACACCCGTGGCGGACCCGACTGACCACCGGCTGACCTGGCCACCGGCTGACCTGACCACCGGTTGACCTGACTCCCGGCTGACCTGGCCAGCGGCTGACCGGCCGCCACCGGCCAGATGGACGGTCGCGGCCGGGCCGACGCCGCCGGCCGGGCGGTGCGGGCACCGCCCGGCCGGCGGGGGAGCGGGGTTGCCGGGTCAGCCGGCGGTGCAGGACCTGACCTGTGGTCGGGCGCTGGAGTTGCCGTTCGTCATGGTGGTGAAGCCGAAGCTGTTGCCGCTGCCGTTGGAGCGCATCGTCAACACGGTGTTGTTGCTGCTCAGGCTGGCGCTGCCGCTCCAGGTGGTGCTGATCGACTGTGGTGAGGTGACGGCGACGACGACGGTCCAGTTGCTGGCGCCGCTGACGGTGACCGTGGTGTTGTACCGGTCGCCCCAGACGGTACCGGCGGTGGTCGAGGCGGTGCAGCCGCCGCTGCCGGGCGGTGGGGTGGTGGGGTTGCCACCGGGCGGCGGGGTCGTCGGGTTGCCGCCGGGGTTGCCGTTGTTCAGCGCGGTGAGTACGGCGTCGTACGCCGGCTTCTTCTGGCCGCTGCCGTTGAAGAGCAGCGGGCTCTCGCCGGACCGCCACGAGTCCGAGTCGCGGATGCCCCAGACCGTGATGCCCTTGCAGCGGGCCACCGCGAGACAGTCGTTGGTCACGTTGCGGTACGCATCGGCGGGCGCGTTCCGGATGTCCAGCTCGGTGATGTGCACGTCGACGCCGAGGGCGGCGAAGCTGGAGAGCGTGGTGCGGTAGTTGCTCGGGTAGTTCGAGCCGCCGGTGAAGTGTGACTGGAGGCCGACGCAGTCGATCGGTACGCCCCGGGACTTGAAGTCCTGGACCATCCGGTAGACGGCCTGGGTCTTGGCGTCGTTCCAGTTGTCGATGTTGTAGTCGTTGTAGCAGAGCTGCGCGTTCGGGTCGGCGGCGTCGGCGGCCCGGAAGGCGGCCTCGATCCAGTCGTTGCCGGTGCGCTGGAGGTTGGAGTCGCGGCGGGCTCCGCTGCTGCCGTCCGCGAACGCCTCGTTCACCACGTCCCACCAGGCGATCTGGCCTCGGAAGTGGGTGGCGACCTGGGTGACGTGGTTGAGCATGGCCTGCCGCAGGGCACTGCCGGACATGTTCTGCATCCAGCCGGGCTGCTGCGAGTGCCAGGCCAGGGTGTGGCCGCGTACCTGCATGCCCCGGCTGCGGGCGTGCTGCACGATCCGGTCCGCGTTGCCGTACGAGAACTGGCCCTGTTGCGGCTCGGTCGCGTCGATCTTCATTTCGTTCTCGGGCGTGACCTGGTTGAACTCGCGGTTCAGGATGGTCGTGTACGCGCTGTCGCCCAGCCTGCTCGCCGCCACGGCGGTACCGAAGTAGCGGCCGCCCCGCTCGGCGGCGGAGGCACCCAGGGTGCTCGCCGCGCTGGCGGTGTTGGGCAGCGCGACGGCACCGGCGGTGGCGAGCATGCCCACGGCGCCGAGCACGAGCGCGAGTCGGGCCCGGTAGCGCGGTTTCGGACCCCTGGCGCCGTCGGTGGAACTCCTGATCATCTCTGCCCCTTCTGGCGGGTGGCCGGACGGGCGCATGGTGGTGGTCCGTCCGGGCGTCACGGTGTGGGAACGGTCGAGGTCGCCCTGATCCGCCACCGTCGATCGCGGACGGGCGGTGTGGCTTCAATCGACCCTAATGGATGGATAGTGTTGCATCGCCGATCCCGGGGGTCAACGTTTCCGCAACACTTTCGGTGCGCGTCGTCAGCTCTGCTGTCGCGGAACCTCCGTCGCTGACCAGGTGCGTCGGCGCCCTCGGCCGGTTGGCGCGACGGTGGGTCCGGACGACCGTTGATCACTGCGAGCCGCGCTGTTCCGGAACTTTCACCGCATCGGTTCCTCGGCCGGCGGACCCGGCGGGACGCGTCCGCGCCGGCTCACCAGCAGCATGCTGCGGACCGCCGCGGTCGCCACCACCCCGGTCGAGAGGGCGGAGAGCGCCAGCGGGCTGAGCACCAACCCGAGCGGGCCGAGCGCGACGAGCACGACGACGGCGCCGAGATAGGTCCGGGAGCGTACGCCGAGGATCGCGCTCTTGAACAGCAGGAACCCGGTCAGGAAGAGCGCTGGGCCACCGAGTACGGCGCCGATCACCGCCGGCCTGGCCGCGCCGTTCGGCTGGTGCAGCACGAGGTCGTCTCCGACCGCGGTGACGATGACGCCGGCCACCATCGGGATGTGCAGATAGGTGTACGCCGACCGGCCGAGCCGGCCCGGCTCCTCGGCCTCGACGATCACCTGGCGGGCCGCCTCGGCGCTGCGGTCGAAGTAGATCCACCACAGCGCCACGCTGCCCAGGAAGGCGCTGCCCAGCGCGGCGAGGGTCGGCCAGCCGTGCCCCAGGGCGCCGAAGACGGTGCCGGTGACCAGGATGGACTCGCCGAGCGCGATGATCACGAAGAGTCGGGCCCGCTCGGCCAGGTGGGCCCCGTTGATCACCCACTCCGTCGGAGTCGACCGGCCCCACCCGGGCACGTAGAAGCCGCAGGCGGCCGCGGAGCTGTCCAGGGTCACCGCCGCCACCCACAGGCCGAGCCGGAGCGGGCCGGAGGCGAACCCGCCGGCCAGCCAGAGCGGTGCGGAGGCGGCCCGCCAGACGGCCAGGCGCTGGAAGTTGCGGTGCAGGTCGGAGCGGGCGGCCAGGGCGGTGGCGACGAAGAGCGAGCGGCCCACCGAGAGCGCCACGTACGCCACGGCGAACCAGAGCCCACGGTCCCCGTACGCCTCGGGCAGCGCGGAGGACGTCACCAGGCTGATCCCCATCAGCGCGATCAGCAGCACCCGTACCCGGGGCTGGTCCGGGTCGAACCAGTTGGTGATCCAGGCGGTGTCCACCCAGGCCCACCAGACGGCGAGCAGCAGTACGGCGGCCCCGGCCGCGCCGGTCGGGTGCAACCGGTGCAGCAGCAGCTCGGTCAACTGGGTCACGGCCAGCACGTAGACGACGTCGAAGAAGAGTTCGATGGTGGCGACCCGGGAGTCCTCCGGCCCGCGCAGCACGTCCGGTCGCCCGCCAGGGCTGGTCAACCTGCCTCCACCCGGGGTCGGCCCGCCCGCCGTGGCGGGCAGCAAGCGGATGACGAGGGATAAACGCCACCTTATGCCGTTTGATGCTGTAATACTGCTGTATCCGGCTGGCGGCGTGATCCGGATGGGTGGCGCGTGGTCGCTCGACCCGGCCGGCGGCGTCGGGTCGGCCCGGCGGGGTCGTTTGCGGGCCGGTCCGGACGGGGATGCGAAGCACTCGATCGCCGGAGTGCGCCAGCTCTCGTGACACCGAGACTCCCGAGGGTCGTACGAGACGGGGGATGCCCCAGCGGAGGAGACATGCCGGTACTTGCCAAGAAGGTCCTCACCTGGCTGTTCGTGGGTTTCCTGATCTTCTTCATCGCGTTCCGTCCGGACGGCGCCGCCGAACTGGTCGAGACGATCGGGGCGGTGCTGATGGCGATCGCCCAGGGGATCGGCGACTTCCTGACCCGACTGATGGCCTGACCGGCCCTCCGGCGGCCTCCGCTGGACGGTGCGGCGGCACGCCGCTGCTCGGCATCCAGGCCCGGTGCGGCCGGTCGGGACGGGGTCAGCGCAGTGCGGCGAGGGTCTCGACGGCGACCTGGAGGTCCTCGCGGGGCTCGACGACCAGTACCGGCACCGCGGCGCCCGGCGGCGAGACCACCGCGTCGGCCTCCCGGTTTCCGCCCTGCGGCGGCGTGACGCCGAGCAGGCCGAGCCCGGCGCAGACGTCGTGTCGCACCTCCGGCTGGTCCCAGCCGATCTCGCCGGTGAAGACCAGGGCGTCCAGCCGGTCCAGGCTGGTCGCGGCGGCGGCCAGTTCACGGCGTACCCGGTGGGCGTAGACCTCGAGGGCAAGTGCCGAGACCGGGTCGTCCGGGGCGGCGGCGACCAGGTCGCGGGTGTCGGAGGAGCGGCCGCCGGAGAGGCCGAGCAGCCCGGATCGCGAGTTGAGTCCCTCGGAGAGCTCGGCCAGGCTGAGCCGGTCGTCCCCGAGCAGCCAGAGCAGCATGCCCGGGTCGACCGCCCCGGAGCGTTTCGACATCGGGATGCCGTCCAGCGGGGTGAATCCCATCGAGGTGTCGACGCTGCGGCCGTCCCGGACCGCGCAGACCGAGGCGCCGCCGCCGAGGTGGGCCAGCAGGAGCTGGAGGCCGTCGGCGGGCCGGCCGAGCAGTTCGGCGCAGCGGCGCAGGGCGTAGGCGTACGACAGGCCGTGGAAGCCGTACCGGCGCAGCCCCCACCGTCGGCGCCACGGCGCGGGCAGCGGGTAGGTGGCGGCGGCCGCCGGCAGGTGGGCGTGGAAGGCGGTGTCCGGGCAGAGCACCTGCGGCACCTCGGGGAGCTGTTCCGCGATCCGGTCCAGCAGGTGCAGTGCGGGCGGCAGGTGCAGCGGGGCCAGCGTGGCCAGGCCGTCGAGTTCGGCCCGGAGCGCGTCGTCCACCCGGGTCGGGGTGCGGACCAGGTCACCGCCGTGCACCAGCCGGTGGCCGACGGCGTCGGGCGGCGGGTGGGCGGCGAGGAAGTCGCGTACCGCCCGGTCCGACTCGCCCGATCCGGGCGGCTCGCCCCGGGTCAGGCGGTCGGTGACCTCGCCCGCCCGGACGTAGTCGAGCCGGAGGCTGGCGGACCCCGCGTTGGCGGTCAGTACGACCGGCGGGTCCGGTGGCGACCCGCCCGTTCCGGTCGGCATCCCTGCCTCCTCCGCCCCGTCCGGTCGGCAATGTCGACCGGTTACCCAGCCCGCCGGTCTCCACGCCCGGCGTACCTGCCGGTACACCCTTTCCGAAACAGTTTCGAGAACCTTTTCGGAACAACCACGAAGATCAACCGCTGTTCCCGGCGATCCTTCTGGCGCGGCGTTACGTCCTCGTAATATGCGCAACACCTTGCCGAAAACCTTTTCGTACGCCATCGTGTGCTGAACGCCGAAACCCACCACCCCGCCGATCCCTCCGGCGGACCCGGCGCCAAGAAATTGATCATCATCAATCGCTTGAGCGAAGGAGGAACTGACGATGAGGCGATGGTGGCAGGCCCTGGTGCCACTGCTCACGGCGGTCATGCTGGTGAGTGGCGTCGGGGTCGCACAGGCCGCACCGGCCGGCGACCCGGCCCGGGACGCGAGCGCCGGCGCGTTCGACACCGCAGCGGCGGCCGACGCGGCGGCGGGCCGCGAGGGGACCGGCCCGACCGTGCTGGACACCTGGAATCCGCCGGCCAACCTGGTCACCCCGCTGGACCAGGTCTGGCGGCACCAGGAGCAGACCTACAACAACGGCAACCTGTACGGGTTCCGCAACTACGGCTGGGACCAGCTCTTCGCCAACCGGGGTTACATCAACTACTGCGTCCGCTGGGACTCCTCGGCCACGGTGACCGCCGCCCAGCGCGACCAGATCCACGCCACCCTGGCCCGGCAGTACAAGAAGTGGATGGACGTGATGGTGGGGCACAACGCCTTCCCGTACACGGACGTCCCGGTCCGGGTGGTCGGCTGGGCGGTCCGCAACCGGTCCCAGTTGCAGTGGTCGGACAACTCGGTGGACATCTACGTCAACGACATCCGGGAGAACGCCCCGCAGTGCGCGGCGCCGTGCGGCCGGTTCTTCAACCAGAACGGCCAGTACCCGAACTGTCCCGGCGGCGCGGCCCGGCACTACGACCACTCGCTCTGGCTGACCGACGGCTTCGGCGGCGGTGCCGGCGGCGACTGGGGCCAGCGGATGGGCCGCGAGTACTACATGAACAACCTCAACACCGCGGACATGACCATCCTGTTGCACGAGATCGGCCATACCTACGGGCTGGACGACTTCTACGACTGGACCCCCAGCGGAGTCAGCAGCTTCATCATGAAGGCCGGCAGCGCGAGGTCGATCACGGAGTTCGACCGCTGGATGTTCCGGGACTGGTGGCGGCACCTGAAGAGCCGCTACGGCTACTGAACCTGGTCGCTCGACCCCTCGGGTCGCCCGGCCGGTCGGCCGGGCGACCCCCGCCCCCGGAGGTCACCACACCATGCCCTCACCCGCCCTGTCCCGCCGATCCCTGTTGCAGACCGGCGCCGCCGTCGCGGTCGGCACCGCGGTCGCCGGTACGCTGCCGGCCGCACCGGCCGCCGCGGCCCGCGCCGACATCGGCGTCTCCGCGTACCCGTTCCCGCTCTCCGCGGTCACCCTGCTCGCCGGCCCGTTCCAGGCCAACGCCGGCCGTACCCAGGCGTACCTGAACTTCCTCGACCCCGACCGGCTGCTGCACACCTTCCGGCTCAACTACGGACTCTCCTCCTCGGCGACCGCCTGTGGCGGCTGGGAGTCGCCCAGCACCGAACTGCGCGGCCACTCCACCGGGCACGTGCTGACCGCGCTGGCCCAGGCGTACGCGAACACCGGGCAGGCGGCGTTCAGGACCAAGGGCGACTATCTGGTGGCCCAGCTGGCGATCTGCCAGAACCGGGCCACCGCCGCCGGCTACAACACCGGCTACCTGTCGGCGTACCCGGAGAGCTTCATCGACCGGGTCGAGGCCCGGCAGCAGGTCTGGGCGCCGTACTACACGCTGCACAAGATCATGGCCGGGCTGCTCGACATGCACCTGCTGGCCGGCAACGCCCAGGCGCTCGACGTGCTGACCCGGATGGCGGCCTGGGTGAAGTTCCGCAACGACCGGCTGTCCCAGACCCAGCGGCAGAACATGCTGGACACCGAGTTCGGCGGGATGAACGAGGTGCTGACCAACCTCTACCAGCTCACCGAGAACCCGGACCACCTGACCACGGCCCGCTACTTCGACCACGCGGAGATCTTCGACCCGCTGGCCGCGAACACCGACGCGCTGAACAACTACCACGCGAACACCCAGATCCCGAAGATCCTCGGCGCGATCCGCGAATACCACGCCACCGGCACGACGCGGTACCGCGACATCGCGGTCAACTTCTGGGACATCGTGGTCGGCCGGCACAGCTACGTGATCGGCGGCAACTCCAACGGGGAGTACTTCAAGGCGCCGAACCGGATCGCCAGCGAGCTGTCGGACAGCACCTGCGAGTGCTGCAACACGTACAACATGCTGAAGCTGACCCGGCAGCTCTTCTTCACCAACCCGGCTCGGCTGGACTACCTCGACTATTACGAGCGGGCGCTCTGGAACCACCTGATCGGGGCGCAGAACCCGAACTCGTCGCACGGCTTCCACTGCTACTACGTACCGCTGCGGGCCGGCGGGACCAAGACGTACAGCAACGACTACAGCAACTTCACCTGCTGCCACGGCACCGGGATGGAGACGCACACCAAGCTCGCCGACAGCATCTACTTCCACAGCGGCGACATCCTCTACGTCAACCTCTTCGCCGCCTCCCGGCTGGTCTGGCCCGGCCGGGGGATCACCGTGCAGCAGGACACCACCTTCCCGGAGGCGCCGTCGAGCCGGCTCACCATCACCGGCTCGGGCGCGATCGACCTGCGGATTCGGATTCCCGGCTGGGCCACCGGGGCGCAGGTGCGGGTCAACGGCGCGGTGCAGTCCGGGGTGGTCGCCGGCAGCTTCGCCCGGATCAACCGGAGCTGGGCCTCCGGCGACGTGGTCGAGATCAGCCTGCCGATGGCGCTGACCCGGGAGGCCACCCCGGACAACTCCACGGTGCAGGCGGTCAAGCACGGGCCGATCGTGCTAGCCGGGGCGTACGGCAACACCAACCTCTCCGCGCTGCCGACGCTGAACCCGGCCACCATCACGCCGACCTCGACGCCGATGCAGTACACCGCGACCGCCAGCACCGGGACGGTGACCCTGCTGCCGTTCTACAAGATGCACGGCCAGCGCTACACGGTCTACTGGACGGTGACGGCCGCGCCGCCGGCCCCGTTCGTCGCGCACTACCGGTTCGACGAGACCGCCGGCACGTCCGCCGCCGACGCCACCGGCAACGGCAAGACCGGCACCCTGACCGGCGGCGCCGGCTGGACCACCGGCCGGACCGGCAACGCCGTCAACCTCAACGGCAGCGGCGCGCACGTCAGCCTGCCGGCCGGACTGCTGGCCGGTGCGACCGCGTTCACCGTCGCCACCTGGGTACGCCGGACCGCCGCCGCGGCCTGGGCCCGGGTCTTCGACTTCGGCACCGGGACCGGGGCGTACCTCTTCCTCACCCCGCAGAGCGGTGCCGGCACCGTCCGGTTCGCCATCAGCAGCGGCGGCGCCGGGTCGGAACAGCAGATCAACGGTCCCGCCGCGCTGCCGGTCGACGCCTGGACGCACGTCGCGGTGACCCAGACCGGCAACACCGGCGTGCTCTACGTGGGCGGCGTCGAGGTGGCCCGGAACACCGCGCTGACCACCCGGCCCTCCGCGCTCGGCTCGACCACCAACAACTGGATCGGCCGGTCGCAGTACTCCGGGGACCCCTACCTGGCCGGCGCGGTGGACGGCTTCCGGGTCTACGCCCGGGCGCTGAGCGCGGCCGAGATCGCCGAACTGAACTCGACCGGGCTGTGACCCCGACGTTCCGCCCGACCACCATCACCCGACACCGAACAGGAGAAGAGAGCGTGCGCAGCAGACGATGGTTCCGGGTCGCCGCCGGAGGGGTCGCCGGGTTGCTGGCGGGAGCCGGGCTGGTGATCCCTGCCGGACCCGCCTCGGCGGCGAATCCGATCATCACCAGCATCTACACCGCCGACCCGGCCCCGCTGGTGGTCGGCAACACCATGTACATCTACGCCGGCCGGGACGAGGCGCCGACCGGGGACAACAACTTCCGGATGCGGGAGTGGCACGTCCTCTCCTCGACCGACGCCAACACCTGGACCCACCACGGCGCCCGCGCCTCGATCGCCACCTTCCCGTGGGCCGGCGCCGACGCCTGGGCCAGCGAGGTCGAGCCGCGCAACGGCAGGTACTACTGGTACACCTCGGTCAACGGCCGGGGCGCCGGCTGGATGGACATCGGGGTAGCGGTCGCGGACAACCCGCTCGGCCCGTTCACCGACGCCAAGGGCGGGCCGCTGATCAGCGACAGCACCCCGAACTCCTCCGGGCTGAACATCGACCCGACGGTCTTCGTCGACGACGACGGGCAGGCGTACATCTACTGGGGCGGCTACTGGGGCGCCCGGGCGGCCCGGCTGAAGTCGAACATGATCGAGCTGGACGGGCCGGTGGTCACCCCGACCGGGCTGACCAACTTCTGGGAGGCCCCGTGGATGTTCAAGCGCAACGGCCTCTACTACATGATGTACGCCGCCAACGACACGAACGGCTGCGTCACCTCGTCCAGCTACGCCTGTCAGCGGTACGCCACCGCGACCAACCCGATGGGACCGTGGACGCACCGGGGCATCGTGCTCGGCCAGGTCTCCTCGACCACCAACCACGCCGGGGTGGTGGAGTTCAACGGCCAGTGGTACATGGTCTACCACACCGCGAACGCCCCCGGCGGGGGTAACTTCCGCCGCTCGGTGGCGGTGGACCGGCTCTACTTCAACGCCGACGGCACGATGCAGCGGGTGGTGCAGACCAGCACCGGCCCCGGCCCCGGTCCGGGACCCGGTCCGGGCGGACCGCCGACCGGCACCAACCTGGCGACCTCGGCGACGGCCTCCACCTCGTACGTCTCCTCCTGGGAGAGCCTGGCGGCGCTGAACAACGGCGGCGTACCGGCGAACTCGGCCGACAAGAGCAACCTGGCGTACGGCAACTGGCCCGAGCAGGGCACCCAGTGGGTCGAGTACACCTGGCCGTCGGCCCGGGACGTGAACCGGATCGCGACGTACTGGTTCGACGACGACCAGGGCATCGACCTGCCCGCCTCCTGTCAGGTGCAGTACTGGACCGGCAGCGCGTACGCGAACGTGCCGGGCCAGTCGAGCTGCGGGGTGGCCGGCAACACCTACAACGTCACCACCTTCAACTCGGTGAACACGACGCGGCTTCGGCTGAACATCACCTCCCGGTCGGGCCTCTCCACCGGCCTGCTGGAGTGGCTCGCCTACCAGCCCTGAACCCCGGACCGTCGCGGGGCAGACCCCCTCCGCCCCGCGACGGACCGGTCCACCCCCGCCACTGAATCCCCTTTGGAGGTGACCCGATGCGTTTCGCACCGGGTAGCAAGTTCGGACCGGGTAGGAAGCGGAGATCCTGGGCCGCCGGGCTGGCGGTATTGCTGGCCACCGGTGCCCTGGTGGCCCCGGGCACCCCGGCCACGGCCGCGCAGACGATCGGCTTTCCCACGTTCTCCGGGCCGGCGATCCCGGCCCCGCCGGTCGGCTACAACACCGGCAACACGATGCAGGCGATCTACAACGCCGAGAGCGGCGGTACCGATTTCTGGCTGGACCGGCTGCTCGCCCGCCCCGGCAACGACCCGGCCGGTACCTGGCTGATGACCCGGGGCCGGGGGATGTTCATGTACACCCACAACCCGGCCCAGATCGGCTTCGCCGGCAACGCCGCCTACTGGGACAACATCAGCAGCCAGGCCGCGTACACCGTGGCGGTCACCCCGGGCACCTTCACCGAGCAGGTCTCCAGCCGGTGGCAGTCGCCGAGCCACTGGCGCGGCGTCTACACCAGCGGCTCGGTCCGGGTCGAGGTGTCGAAGTTCATCACCGCGCAGAACGTCGCGGTGACCAACCTGAACGTGGTGAACAACGGTTCCGGCTCGGTGACCCTGCAACTGCGGGCCACCTCGCCGTACGCCACCTCGGGCAGCGGCAGCGAGCTGACCGGGACCCGGGCGGTGAAGAACAACCTGACCACGCTCTATCCCCGGCTCTCCGGGGACGGGTTCACGGTCAGCTCGGGCGGGCTGAACCGATCGGTGACGCTCGCCGCCGGGCAGTCGGTCAGCACCAAGGTGCAGCTCGGGTTCGTCGCCAACGAGATCCCGGAGTCGCTGACCGAGTACAACGCCTATCGGGGCTACACCCCGGCGACGGCGTTCGCCACGCACGTGCGGGCGTACAACCGGTGGTGGGCGGAGAACATCCCGTACATCGACGTGCCGGACGCGGCGATCAAGAAGAACATCTACTACCGCTGGTGGCTGATGCGCTTCAACTACCTCGACGTGGACATCCCCGGCCAGGACTTCCAGTTCCCGACCTCGGTCGAGGGGGCGCTCGGCTACAACAACGCGATCGTGCTGACCCAGCCGATGCACATCGACGACCTGAAGTACCTGCGGAACCCGATCTACTCGTACGGGCCGTGGACCTCGGTCGGGCAGGTCTCCCGGAACGGCCGCTTCATGGACAACCCCGGTGACCCGGAGAACTGGTCGAACTCCTACACCCAGTACGTCGCCGAGGCGGCCTGGCGCAGCTACCAGATCCACGGCGGCCAGCCGGCGATCGTGGCGAACCTGGCCCGCTACGCCGAGCAGGACGTCAAGGGGCAGCTCGCCAGCTACGACACCAACAACAACGGGATCATCGAGTACGACTGGGGCGCGATGACCGGCAACGACGCCGACGCGGTGTCGTTCCACTGGCGGGCCGGCAACCTGGACCGGGCCGAGGGCGCGTACGTCTGGAGCAACGCGATGGCGGCGGTGCAGGCGTACACGCTGCTGGGGAACACGGCGAAGGCGAACGAGATGCAGACGATCGCCGACCGGATCCGCAACGGCATCGTCAACGTGCTGTGGAACCCGTCCCGGCAACTGCTGGAGCACAGGCACGTCTCGACGAACACGCACGTACCGTGGAAGGAGATCAACAACTACTACCCGTACTCGGTCGGGCTGATGCCGAACACCGACCAGTACCGGCAGGCGCTGCGCCTCTTCGACGACCCGGCGGAGTATCCGATCTTCCCGTTCTTCACCGCCAACCAGCGCGACAAGGCCGCGGCGGCCGCCGCCGGCCAGCCGGGCAGCAACAACTTCTCCACCATCAACTCGACGGTGCAGTTCCGGCTCTACTCCTCGGTGCTGCGCAACTATCCCAATCAGTGGATGACGGCGGAGAACTACAAGCAGTTGCTCTACTGGAACGCCTGGGCGCAGTACATCGGCGGCAACACTCAGTGGCCGGACGCGAACGAGTTCTGGGCGGACTGGAACCCGTCGTCCCGGACCATCGCCTACCGGTCCTGGATCCACCACAACATCCTGGGCAGCAGCAACTGGACGGTGGTCGAGGACGTCGCCGGGCTGCGGCCGCGCACCGACAACACCATCGAACTCTCGCCGATCAACATCAACTGGTCGCACTTCGCGGTGAACAACCTGCGGTACCGCAACATGGACCTCAGCGTGGTCTGGGACGACCCGACCGACGGCGTCACCCGGTATTCCGGGGTCCCGCAGGGCTACTCGGTCTATCTGAACGGCACCCGGGCGTTCACGGTGGACCGGCTCACCCGGGTGCTCTACAACCCGGCGACCGGCGCGGTCACCCTGCCGGCCGGCGGCACGACCAGCTTCAGCACCGCCGTGTCCGGGCTGCAACTGCCGCAGCAGGTGGTGCAGAACAGCGCCCGGATGGTGGACATCTTCGCCAAGGCCGGCGCCGACCTCACCTCGACCACGCCGAACCTGGCGCAGGGGGCGACGGCGACCGCCTCGTACACCGCCTCCGGCACCTCCACCGGGGCGGCGATCGACGGCTTCCCGATCAACGAACCGATCTGGGGCGCCTACGGCTCGCCGAACGCCACCGACAGCTACGAGCTGAACTTCGGCCAGGCCCGGGCCGTCGACGAGGTACGGCTCTGGTTCCGCAACGACCGGGCGACGAACCGGTACCGGCCACCGGCCTCGTACAACGTGCAGTACTACAACGGCAGCGCCTGGGTGAACGCCGCGTCCCAGGTCAAGACGCCCGGCACACCGCAGTCCAACTACAACCGGGTCAGCTTCACCCCGGTCAGCACCGCTCGGCTGCGGGTGCAGTTCACCCACGCGTCGGGATCGGCGAAGACCGGGCTGACCGAGATCAAGGTCTACAACCGGGGCGGCGGCAACCCCGATCCCGACCCGGACCCCGATCCCGATCCCGACCCGGAGCCGGGCGGCAACGTGGCGGGGGCGGCGACGCCGTCCGCGTCGTACACCTCGGCCTGGGAGAGCGTGGCGGCGCTCAACGACGGGATCGATCCGCCGAGTTCCAACGACACCGTCAACCCGCGCTGGGGCACCTGGCCGAACACCGGGGAGCAGTGGGCCGAGCTGACCTGGCCGACCAGCCGCACCCTGAACGCCGCCGAGGTCTACTTCTTCGACGACAACGGCGGGGTGCGCGTCCCGGCCTCCTGGAAACTCCAGTACTGGACCGGCAGCGCCTACGCCGACGTGCCCGGTGCCAGCGGCTATCCGGTCGCGGTCAACCAGTACAACCGGGTGAGCTTCCCCGGTCTCGGCACCACCCGGCTGCGGGTGGCGCTGACCAGCGGCCAGGGCTCGGTGGGTCTGTTGGAGGTGAAGGCGTACAGCCCCTGATCCCGGCCGCCCCCGAACCAACCCCGCACAGGGCCGCCCGGACGCCCCACCAGGGCGTCCGGGCGGTCCGGGGTAGACCCCCGGCACCGCACCCCACCAGCACCGCACACACCGTCCCGACGATTCCTGGGGAGAACTTCCGATGACCACTCCGACACGGTGGCGTCGCGGCGCGATCGGCGTCGCGGCCTCGCTGGCGCTGGCCGCCTCGGCCGCCGCCGCACCGGCGGCCGCCGCCCCGGTACCGGCCGACGCCGCCACCCCGGCGGTCGCGGCGGCTCCGGTCGCCGCCGCCAAGAGCGTCTACATCCCGGCCCGCTGGGCGAACGGCGAGGTGCCGTGGACCTCCAGCCGCACCCGGGAGTCGACGAACTTCATCCTGCTCTGGGGCGACCGCTCCGGCACCGATCCGCGCAACGCGCCGAGCGCCTACCGGTTCGACCCGGACAACATCCTGAGCCAGTTGGAGAACCTCTACGCGTTCTACGTGCACACCATGCGGTTCACCCCGGAGACCGGACTGCTGGCCCAACACAAGATCATCGTCATCGTCACCCGTACCTGGTCGACGGTGCCGCTGGACGCCTGGGCCACCGGCGGCTCGGTGGACAACCGGGTAGGGGTGATCAACATCGCCCCGGCCGCCGCCGCGCCCGGCTCCTGGGGGCTGGCGCACGAGCTGGCGCACGTCTTCCAGTGCTACACCTTCCTCGGCCGGGCAGGCTTCGGGCTGACCCACGCCAGCGCCGGCACCTTCTGGGAGGCCAGCGCCGAGTTCATGGCGATGCAGGTCTACCCGACCGGCAGCGCCGGTGACCTGACCCGGTTCATCCGGACCGAGAACCTGGCCTACAGCAGCAGCCGGCACCACTACGGCGCCTGGATGCTGTTGCAGTACATCAAGGACCGGGACGGGCTGGCGATGTTCAACCGGATCTGGAACGAGGCCCGCAACACCGAACACCCGCTGGAGGTGTACCGGCGGATCACCGGAATCAGCCAGGCCGAACTGAACCGCCGGATGGGGGAGTACGCCCAACGGAACGTCACCTGGGACTACTCGAACCGGGCCGACTTCATGCCCTTCGTCAACCGGCTCTACCCCTTCGTCACCGCGTACAACGGGGTCGCGGTGGAGGCGGTCAACGCCGCCGCCGGGCACTTCCGGATCTCCGACGCGCTGGCACCGTCCGACTACGGGTACAACAAGATCAAGCTGGTGCCGGCCTCCGACGGCGCCCTGATCCGGCTCCGGCTGCGCGGACACGTCAACTCGGCCGCCCAGTCCGGCTGGACCTTCGGCTTCGTCGCCGTCCGCAACGGCACCCCGCGCTACGGCCCGCTGCTCACCAGCAGCGACGGCCAGCTCAGCTTCCAGACCCAACCGGGGGAGCGCGAGGTGTACCTCGTGGTCACCGGCACCCCGGGCGTGGTGCACAGGTACGCCTTCCTGGACGGGTACCCCAGGAACTACCGGTACCCGTACCAGTTCCGGCTGACCGGCGCGACGCCGTCCGGTTTCGAACCCGGCTACGTCCGGCCGGCGGCGCCGGGCGGCGGACGCTGGCACAGCAACGGCGGCGGCTGGGTCGACAGCCGGGCCACCGTCGCGGCCAGCGCCTACGTCGGCCCCCGCGCCGCCGTCTACGGCCGCGCCACCGTCACCGGCAACGCCCGGATCGAGGACCTGGCCTGGGTCAACGACGGCGCCACGGTCGGCGGCAACGCCGTCGTCCGGCAGAACGCCCTGGTCCAGGGCGGGGCCAACCTGAGCGGCAACGTGGTGGTCGGCGGCGACGCCGAACCGTCGGTACCGTGCGGCGCCGGCACCTACCTGATGTTCGCCCCGGAGCGCGGCTGCGACGGTCGGGGCGGCGAGGCGGACGTCAACCCGGCACACCCGGTCTTCAGCGACGCCGACCTGGCGATCACCGGCTGACCGCCGGACGCCCCGATCCCGGTCCCGGCCCCCGGTGCCGGCCGTCGAACCGCACGGCCGGCACCGGGGCGGGTAAGCAGGGGTACGAGTTGTCGGCCGATCCACCCCATGTGACCATTGCCGCCGGACCAAGGAGGCGCACCATGACCGAGCCGAACACGGGCGCGGACCCGGAGTCGAAGCTCGGCGACGGCCGGACGGACTGTGCCGGCGACCACGTCCGGGCCTGTACCGTTCGTGAGGTTCTGGACCGGGTGGGCGGAAAGTGGAGCATCGGCATCATCATCGAGGCGAGCCGGGGACCGATCCGCTTCACCGAACTGGAACGCTCGGTCGAGGGGATCAGCCGACGGATGCTCACCCTCACCCTGCGCAACCTCGAACGCGACGGGCTGCTGGTCCGGACCACCTATCCCACCGTCCCGCCCCGGGTCGAGTACGTCGCGACCGAGATGGCCCGGGAACTCTACGACTCCCTGCTCGTACTGACCGGCTGGGCCGAACGGCACCGGCAGGCGATCGCCGCCGCCCGGGAGGCGTACGACCGCCGGCACGGAATCGCCTGACCTCGGCCGGCGGGGCGGGTCAGCGCTCGTTCGGGTCGATCCGGGCGCGCACCTCGGCGTGCTCGGCCAGCAGGTGCAGCAGGTTGGAGCCGTCGATCAGCTCCAGCGGCTTGCCGGAGGCGAACTCGAACGACTCCGGACCGTAGCCGCTCGTCGTCACCAGGATGCCCTTGGTCGCCCCCTCGCCCAGCACGGTGCCGAAGAGGTCGCGTACCGCCGAGACGTCCATGGTGCCCCGGTCGCGGCGGGCCTGGATCACCACCTTGCCGCCGAAGATCGGCCGGGGGTCGAACGCCACGCAGTCGATCCCGCCGTCCGGCGCGGTCCGGGTCGTCCGGGTCTCCAGCCCCAGCTTGCCGAAGAGGGTCCGGATCAGCTCCTCGAACTCGGTCCGGCTCAGCTTGTGCAGGTTGGGTCGCTGGTCGAGGTCGGCCAGCACGTCCACCTCGTCGACGAAGCGCTTGTCGACCACGTCGAACTCCAACACCGGGTGCACCGGGACCAGATCCTCGGGCCGGGGCGACAGGGTGGCCCGCAGGTGTCGCAGGCAGGCGGCCGGATCGACCTTCGCCAGGTTGATCGCGGTGAAGGCGTCCCGGCTGGTCCGCAGCGTCACCAGGCAGGGCCGGACCGCCTGCCCGGTGCCGGGGTGGGTGGTCTCGACGATGCCGTTGAAGACGATCGTCTCCACCAGCCGGGTACGGTCGGCCTCGAAAAGCTCGTGCACGGTACGCAGCGCCACCTGGGTGATCACGTCGGTGTAGCGCTGCCGGATCTCGTCCGCCGAGCGGGCCACGGTCTGCACCTCGTCGCCGGCCTTGACGTAGCGGTATTCCCGGACCTTCGGCACCACCGCGACGGTCGGCAGCAGGTATTCCACCACGATCAGCCGGGAGTCCGGTACGTAGGCGAGCCGGTAGCGCTGCGGGAAGTCCTCCGGATAGACCGAGTTGCCGAGCACCAGCCCGAAGTACTTCACCACGGCGTTCGGCTCGGCGGCGGCCAGCGCGGCGCCGAACTTCTCGATCTCGGCGTTGTGGCTGGCGACCTGGGCGTCGAGCTGCTGGCAGTGCTGGTCGTACTTGCGCCGGGCCTGGGCGAGTCGCTGCTGCCGGGCCGTCTCGCCGGCCGTGTGCTTGGCCTTGGCCTTCTCGAACGCCTGCTCCGCCTCGGTCAGCAACTGCTGGTAGCGGGCCTCGCCGCCGAACATCTTGCCGAGCGCGTTCGGCGGGGGCGGCGCGAACCGCCGCCAGTCCGGCGCCCGCAGCGGCACGTCCAGCTCACCCGGCTTGAACTCCGGATAGCTGGCCTGCTTCTTCAGCCGTTCGAGATCGATGTGGTCGTCGATGGCCAGGGTGGTCTGGAGCAGGTTGTCCAGCTCGTCCAGCTGGGACTGGAGGTTGGCGTTGGCGGCCTTGACCCGGGCCGTCCTGGCCTCCACGTAGAGCCGTCGGCGCTCCCGCTCGTCGGCCTCCGCCGCCCGTTCGGCGGCCCGGCGGGCGTGCTCGGCCTCCCAGAGCATCTGCTGGTGCTGCTGGTACGGGGTGGTCGATGCCCGTTGCCGCGCGTGCACCTGTTGTGCGTGCGCCCGCTGCATCTGCCCCATGATGCCCATGTACGTCCCCGATCAGCGTCCAGCACCGTTCACCCCTGGTGACCGGTGGCGTTCCGTGCCCCGAGCTGACGCCCCTCTCCCGGCGTGCCGTCGACCGCCATCGCTTCGATGCACATTTTCGTCCCAAGGCGACGGGCGCGTCCAGCGGGGACCTCAGGGTAGCCTGCGGGACGAACCGCCGGACCGGCCCCGGAACGCCCCTGGTGACGGCGGGGGTGGCCGAGCCACCGGCCGGGTCGGGCGGTGCTAGGGTGCCCCGGGTGACCGACGCAGATGTGCACCTCGCCGCCCAGCCGCGCCTCGACACCGTCGTGACGGAGTTCTCCACCGACGCGCGGCGGCTGCGCAGCGACTACGCCGGGATGGCCTGGATCGGGGACCGGCCGGATGCCGAGAGCGGCCAGTTGGGTCCCGACTACCGGCAGCGGAGCGTGGACTCGCAGCTCTTCCTGCCCGACACCCACTGGTACGACGTGGACGGGCTCGACGACGTCGAGGTGCAGGTCACGGCGGGTCTGCTCCAGGTGGCCGGTACCGCCTTGCGGACCCAGGGGCTGGTCGGGGCCATCGCCGAGCCGGTGGTCGAGTTCTTCGAGCACCCCGAGGGGCTCCCGGGGGTGGGGCTCTGCCTCGGCCTGCGCGGTCAGATCTTCTCCAACCTCGGCGTCTCCTACCGGGTGACCGTGCTCTGTGCCCCCGAAGCCGTGCTCCGGCGCGGCGAGACCGCCCAGCCCGAGGAGCAGGCCGAGGAGACCGGCACCGCCTGATCCACCCGTCCCGCCCTGCCCGCCCGGGCAGGGCGGAACGGCCGGCTCACTCGCGAAGCCGCCAGGCCCGTCCGCCGCTCGCCGTCCGCTCGCCCGAGGACGTCTCCGAAGCCGTACCCGAGGATGTCTCCGAAGCCGCCGGGGCGGCGGACGTGTCGGGCGACGCCGGTTCCGTCGCCCCGGAGGCGCCGTCCGGCCCCGCCGGGGCGGCGTCCGTCCGGTCGGCGGCGGCGTTCCCGGGGCGGGGACGACGCAGGTACAGCCAGGCGGCGACGGTCAGCCCGAGGACCAGTCCGACGATCAAACCGGTGGTGAGCGAGCCGGAATCCGGGTCCGCCTCCTCCTCCGCCGCCGCGCTGCCGTCCGGCGGCGCCGCCGCCCCGGGCGCCGCCGCGTCGGTCGGGTCGGTCGCGGCGGCCGGCGGCGCCAGGGTCAGCACCGGCGCCGGGAAGTCCGGCCGCGGCACCTCGGCCGAGGGCGGCTGGTTCCAGTTCGTCACGTGGCCGTCCGAGTACGTCTGCGTCACCGCGAAGGTCATCTGGTCGGTCTGCGGCATCGGGCCGAGCGACACCACCAACTCGGCCGGGCCACCGCCCGCCGCCGGGGCGCCCGCCCGGGTCCAGACGATGCTGGCGACCACCTCGGTGACCTGGCCGTGGTGGATCCCGCCTAGCGTCTGGTCGACCTTGCGCATCGTCATCCGGGGCGCCCACTGCGGGTCCGACATCGGGTACGTCTCCGCGACCGGAGCCGACTCCGGCATCGACAACTCGATCTTGGTCGTGTACGCCGGTGCCCGGTCCTCGGTGACCCGGAAGGTCAGCTTCGCCGCCCCACCCTGTACGGCCTGCCCCGGCGTCACGGTCACGTCGGCGGTCGCGGCACCGGCGCCGAGGGTGGTACCCGCGACGGCGGCGGCGACCAGGGCGACGACCCAGCACCTTGCCCTGTGGCGCACAGCAGAAGTCCCTTCGTCCGGCCGATACTCCGTGTAGTTCGGCTCCCGAGCGAAAAAGGTTCAACCAACGGGCGGGTATGTTACGCCGGCCGCCCGGGATGCCTTCGCCACCGGTTAAGGGCTATCCTCCGGAAGGTCCGACTTTCATCTGATAGTTGGCGGTCGGCCCGGATCCTGGGTGGAGCTGCGACGTTATGAAGAACATGCATCGACGCGTACGCCCTCTTGTCGTCGCGGCCGCCTCGCTGGCCGCCATCCTCCTCGGTACCTCCTGCGGGGCCGATCCGGACGCCGGCCCGCCGCCAGCGGCCCAGCCCAGCGCCACCGGCACGCACGGCGGGTCACACGGCACAGTCGACATTCCACCGGCCGCACCGCTGCGCTCCGGCGAGCGGTTCGTCACCCTGAACCTGGCGCAGCCGTACCGGCCGGCCGCGCCGAACGGCGGCACCGACGAATACCGGTGCTTCCTGGTCGACCCGGGCCTCACCGAGTCCGCGTTCCTGACCGGCAGCCAGTTCCTGCCGCAGAACGGCGCCATGGTGCACCACGCCATCCTCTTCCGGCTCGACCCGACGCAGGTGGCGTCGGCCCGCACCCTCGACGCGGAAACCCCGGGTGACGGCTGGACCTGCTTCGGCGACGCCGGGATCGGCGCGGCGGCCTGGGTGGCGCACTGGGCGCCGGGCGCCAACGAGACACTCCTCGCGCCGGGCCTCGGCTATCCGATGCCGCCGGGCAGCCAGCTCGTGATGCAGGTGCACTACAACCTGATCGACGTCCGGGCCGCTGGCGACGACACCGACCGCTCCGGCGTCCGACTACGCCTCGTCGGCGGCCCGGAGGAGGTAGAGCCGCTGGTCACCGAGCTGCTGCCCGCTCCGGTCGAGCTGCCCTGCGCCGCCGACGAACGCGGCGAGCTGTGCCAGCGCGAGGCCGCGCTGCGGGACGTACGGCAGCGGTTCGGGGCGGAGGCGGGCGAGCAGGCGGAGCGGCTCAACGAGTACTGCAACCGGGGCCGAGCCCCGGCCGCCGGCAGCACGCAGCACTGTGACCACCAGGTCGACCGGGCCGGCCTGGCGCACGCGGTCGCCGGTCACATGCACCTGCTCGGCAGGGCGATCAGGGTGGAGCTGAACCCCGGCAGCCCGGGGGCGCGGACCCTGCTCGACATCCCGAACTACGACTTCGACCAGCAGGCCGTCCGACCGCTGCCGCAACCGGTCGCGGTGAAGCCCGGCGACGTCCTCCGGGTCACCTGCCGACACGACGTGACGCTCCGGCAGCGGCTGCCCCAACTGCGCAACCTGCCGCCCCGCTACGTCGTCTGGGCCGAGGGCACCAGCGACGAGATGTGTCTCGGCATCGTCATCATGTCCCGACCCGACTGACCCACCCACGGTCCCGCCGGACGGTCGTGCTCCGGCGGGACCGGTCGTGCTGCGGCGGGACCGGTCGTGCTCGGCGGCGGGCGGTCGGGGCGTAGTCAGGCCATCGCGACGTCGAGGGCGGCCGACCGGACGTCCGGCACCGGATGGCGACGCAGCCGGTGCAGCAGCTCCTGCCACGGCCGGCTCCAGCCGTACCGGCCGCCGGCCCGGGCCAGGGCCAGCGCGAAGAGCGCACCGGCCGGGTCGGTCCGGTCGGCGAGCCGGTCCGCCGCGTCGAGCAGCACGGCATCGGACGGGACGCCGGTACCGGCGGCCACCCGCTCGCCGAGCCGGGTGGCGAGCCGGTCCGCCAGCACCGGCCGGTCGGCGAGCAGCCCGGCCAGCGCGGCGAGGTCCGCGACCAGTTCGTCGGGTACGGCGGCCTCCAGCCGGACGAGCTGCGCGAAGAGCCGCCCGGCCGCCGGTACGAACTCCGGCTCCGCCGCGAGTAGCCGGGCGGCGGCCACGACGGGCTCCCGATCCCGCTCGGGTCCGGCCGTGCCGGCCCAGTCGACCGCGGTCGCCACCAGCTCCTCGATCCGGCGTCGGGCCGGCCGGTCGACGGCCGGGCCGCCCGGATCGCCGTCGGCGCCGTCCAACCGGACCAGCGCCGCCAGCGCGGCGACCAGCGGACCCCGGTGCGCCGTTCCCTCCGCCGCCGACGGGTCGACCGGTCCGGCACCCGGCTGTGTCGTGCCGTCCGCCGCCGACGGATCGACCGGTCCGGCACTCGGCTGTGTCGTGCCGTTCGCCGTCGGCGGCTCGACCGGTCCGGGACCCGGGTCTGCCGGGCCGGCGGTGGTCGGCACGTCGAGCAACCGGCCGAGGGTGGCGACCACGGTCGGCCAGATCTGCTCGCTGTGCAGGTCGGAGACGGCCGCGACGACCACCGGGACGAGGTCGCCGGCCCAGGGCGCCCAGTCCGGCAGTACCGCCCAGGCCGCCCTCGCCACCGTCCGGTCCGGATGCCCGCAGGCGCGTACTACCAGTGCGGCGTACCTGTGGCGGTCGGTCGCGGCGGTCGCCTCGGCCTGCTGCGCCAGTACGGCGAGCAGGTCCTCCCGGCTCCCGTCGGCGGCCTGCTCGACGATCTGCCAGCACTCCGGCTGGTCCAGCCGGAGCCGGGCGGCGGAGACGATCGCGGCCCGGACGTCGCGGTGCTGGCCCTCCTGCCGCCAGGCGTCCCAGAGTGGTCGCATCGACTCCGGCCCGCCGAACCGGGCCAGCAACCGCAGCGCCTCCTTGCGACTGGTCACCTTGCCGCGCCCGGTCGCGATCTCCCCGAGTACGCCCGGCAGCAGCGACGGTGCGACGAACCGTGCCGCCCGGCCGGCGGCGTAGGTGGCGACCCGGGCCCGGTCGCCGTCGGCGTGGCCGAGCAGGATCGGCAGCGCCTCGGCGGGCCGGTCGGTCCAGGGCAGTGCCCCGAGCGCCGCCTCGGCGAGGTTGACGTTCGGCGAGTCGACCCAGCGGGTGACGAACGGCAGGCCGTGTTCGGGTAGCTGGGCGGCGGCGGAGATCGCCTGCGCACGGGTCTGCACCGGAGTGCCGGCGTCGGCGGCGACCCGTTCCAGCAGCTCCGCCAGGGCGCGCTGCTGACGCGGCAGCCAGCGGCCGGCGTACCGGGCCGACGGGGGTGTCCAGCGGGTGCCGGCGCTGAGGAACTTCCCGGCCGGTACCGGGCCGGGCAGCACCAGGTCGAGCAGGTCGGTGCGGCTGGTGGCGACGATCTGCCACACCTCGTTGATCCGTACCGTCGACGGGTCGACCCGGAGCACCTCGGCGACCCGTTCCGACCGGGTCGGTGGGTCGTCGAGCCAGAGCCGGACCGCCTCCCGGAACTCGTTCGAGACCACCTCCGGGTCGATCGCCCGGCGCAGCAACCGTTGCAGTTCCGGTATGTGCCGGGCGCGCCGGCCCAGCATCCGGGCCACCGCGGCGACCGGCTGGTGACTGCCGCGCTCGATGGCGCGGTCCAGCCAGGGCCGTACCGTCGCGAAGAAGTCGTGTTCCTGCCCCCGGCGCAGGCCGCTGTCGAGCTGGCCGAGCCACGGCAGCCGCCGGTCGTCGAAGAGCCGCTCGAAGGTCCGCAGCGACCACCGCACCAGCGCCGACCGGTCCGGGTGGTGCCGCAGCACCGCCACCGCCAACTGGCTCAGCGCGCCGCGACTGGCCCCCGACGCGTCCCGGGCCTCGGTGGTGTCCCGCGCGATCCGGTCCAGCGTCGCGGGCGAGGCGGAGCTGAGCAGTCGGGGCATCGCGGCGAGTGCCAGCAGGGCGCGGCTGCGGACCGGATCCTGCTCGTTGCGGAGCCGGAGCAGCCGGTCGACGGCGTCGGCGACGGCCGCCGGGTCGGCGCTGCGCGCGGCGGCGGCCAGCAGCAGTTCGTAGCCGGTGGCCCGGTCGTCGGCGTCGGCCCGCCGCAGCGCCGCCGACAGCGCCGGCTCCGCCTCCGGCCAGGGCAGGTGCGCCGTGTACCGCAGCGTCCGGGCCTCGTCCTCGGCGATCTTCGGCAGCGCCAGGATGCGCCGCGCCTCGCGGTGCCGCCAGGCATGCGGCAGTACCGTCAGCACCTGGTCGGAGAGGAGCAGCTGAGCCCGGTCCAGCGGTGCCGTCGCGGCGTCGTAGAGGGTTCCCCGGTGCCGGGGCGGCAGCGCGGCGAGCAGGTCGGCGAACCGGGTGTCGTCGTCCCGGAGCCGCTCGGCGAGGGGTACCAGTTCGGTCGGGTCGCGCCGGCCGAGCCGGTCGAGCAGGGCGGTCGGCAGCCGGGTGTGCCGGAGCCATCCGGCCCGGGCGGGATCGGTGAGCAGCCGGAGCACCCGGGCCGGGTCGGCGGCGGCCAGCACGCCGTAGCTGGCGAGGTCGCCGGGGAGCCGGCGGGTCAGGGCGTACCGGTCGAGCAGGTCGAGGATCCGCCCCGGCGCGCGGTCGGCACAGCGGAGCAGGTGGTGGCCGCGACGCATCCACCAGCGTTCCCGGGCCGGCGCGTCGAGCCCGGCCAGCACCTGCTCGGCGTAGTCGAGCATGATCTCCCGGTGCCGGCGGAGCAGCCCGGACCAGTTGTCGATCGCGTGGTCGAGTTCGGGCAGCAGCCGCCGTACCGTCTCCGCCCCGCAGCCGGGCAGCAGCCGGGCCGCCTCCGCGTCGCCGTAGCGGCCGCGGACCACGTCGAGCAACGCCTCGGCCCGGTCACTGTGGGTCGACCGGGCGAGCGTCCGGCAGACCAGCCGGCGGGTCTGGGCCGACGCGTCGGCCACCAGCGCGACCAGGTCGTCGGTGTCGAACCGATCGGCCCGGAGCGCGGCCCGCAGCGCGGTGCCCCGGATCGTCGGGTCGGCGTCGGTGAGCGCGGCGGCGATGCCGGCCTCGTCGCGGCCGATCAGCGCCATCGTCAGCGCCAGGTGGCGCTGGTACCGGTCGCCGCCGCGCAACTGGGCCAGTACGTCGGCGAGGGTGCCGTCGCCGGCCAGCGCCCGTACGGCCGGGGCGAGCCGACGGAGCCGTTGCGGGTACGGCAGGGGATCCAGTTCGCGGAGCAGCCGCTCGGTGGGGGTGGTCGACACGGTGACCCATTCTGCCGAGCCGCCCGGCCCGGCCGCGCCCGCATTTCCGTCCCGCGCCCGCATTTCCGTCCCGCGCCCGCGTTTCCGTCCCGCGCCCGCATTTCCGCCCCGCGCCCGCGTTTCCGTCCCGCGCCCGGGTTTCCGCTCTCGGGCCGACCCGCTTCGGCGGCCACGGTGACCCGGACCGGCGACGCGCGGCCGGCGGCGGGTTCCTAGCATGGTGGGGACCTGCCGCCGGACGGGCGGTGTCGCCAGGCGGCGAGCGGATGTTACGGACCAAGGGACAGATGGCAGAGACTGGTAGCGGCGGACAGCCGTCGACGCGATCCACCCGGCTTCCCGCCGAACCGGCGGCGACCGGCGCAACCATCGAGCGGGCGGGTCGGATCGTCCGGCCCGACCAGCGGCTCGGCCAGCTCGTGCCACGCCGTCCCGAGGGCGTCACCGGCGGCCAGTGGAACGCGGCCAGCCGGGCGCTCTTCGACTTCGTGGTCTCCGATCCGGACGGTGCGGCGGCGTCGTTCGCGGTCGAGCTGGTCGACACCAGCGTGCAGACCCCGCAGACGCACCGGGACGACCGGATGAAGCACGCCGTCTGCGACGCGGTCGGCCTGGAACTGCTCCGGATCGAGTCGGCGACGTTGCAGCCGCGCACGCACGGCCGGCGGATCGTCGAGTACGTCATCGACGCCCGCGCCTTCCAGGCCGCCACCGGCGACCCGGCCGAGTACGCCGCACTCGCCCCGGACGCGCCGCGCAGCTACCGCGACATCGTCGGTCGGTTGCCGGACGGCAGCAGCGGGCACGTCAACGACCTCGGGGCGGCCGCCCGGTCGGCGGCGGTGGAGGCGTACGTCAACCGGGAGCTGGTCGACCCGATCCTGCGCAGCCTGCACCTGGACTGGAAGGACGGCCCGGCCGAGGGTTGGGCGTGGCTCCAGGTGCGACCGGGGGCGTACCTCTTCGAACGGGTCCGGGTCTGGCAGCAGCGCTTCAACTGCGGGATCGAGCCGGGCCGGCTCGCCGAGGACCTCGCCACGATGGCGGTGGGGGAGCGGCTCCGGCTGCGCGAGACCGTCGAGTTGCCGTTGACCGGCCGGGACCGGCTGACCGGCGAACTCGACGGGTTGCGCCGCCGTCGGGACGAGTTGCTCAACCCGTACGCCTTCGAGCACGTCTCGTTCGACTAGCGGGTGGCCGTCGGGCCGGGTCCGCGCCGACACGGATCCGGCCCGACGGCTGGTCGCCGCCGCAGCGGTCAGGTGGTGGCGGTGCAGCTCAGGGTCGGTACCGGGTTGCTGCCGGTCTGCGACCCGAGGAACCCGAAGGTGGTGCTGGCACCGGCGGCGAGACTGCCGTTGTAGTCGGTGTTCCGGGCGGTGACGGCCGATCCGCTGCTGGTGACCGTGGCGCCCCACGAGTTGCTGACCTGTTGCCCGTTGGCGAAGGTCCAGGTCACCGTCCAGCCCCGGATCGCGGCGCTGCCGGCGGTGACCCGTACGTCGGCCTGGAAACCACCGGACCAGGTGCCGGTGACGGCGTACGCCGCCGTGCAGCTACCCGTGCCGCCGGCCGGCGGGGTACGGGTCGGCGTGGTGGTCGGCGGCGGGGTGGTGCGGGTCGGCGTCGGCGCGGGGGTACGGGTCGGCGTCGCCGTCGGCTGCGGGTTGCTGCCGCCGAAGTTGACGTCGCTGCACCAGTAGTAGTTCTGGTCGGCGTGGCTGGCCTTCCAGATCACGAAGACGATGTGCCGGCCGGACCGTCCCGGCGCGCTCACCGGCATCGTGATGGAGACGCCGTTCAGCACGGAGTCACCGGTCTCCCGGGTGCCCTCGCCGGGGGCGTACCGGCCGGTTTCCCGGACCAGTTCGAGGTCGCCCCAGCCCAACCGCTGGGTGAGCGGGTTGAACCCCTGTCGGGTGACGTAGATCCGGAAGTAGTCGGCGCCGTGCAGCGCCTGGTCGTGCACGGTGACGTTGAAGCTGCTGCCGACGTTGGTGGCCTGCCAGTTGCCCGGGTTGTCCAGTGCGGCGTACCGGATGCCGCCGGTCTCACCGGCGCTGCACAGTTGGCCGCTCGGCACGGCGGCCTGGTGGTTGCCGTTCACGCCCTCCCGGTAGAGCCCGTTCCAGTTCCACATGGCGCTCGGGTCGGCCTGCCAGGCCTGCCAGCACATCGGGTCCTGGGTGGCCATCGCCGGGTTCTGGAAGTCGTTGCCCCAGCGCTTCCAGCAGCCGTAGTTGCGGGAGGCCGGGTTGATCGTCGAGCCGTGCGCGTCCGCGGTCTGCTGGGAGATCGCGAGGGCGGCGGCGAGGAGGACGACCGCGCTCGCCGCGACCGCGAGGATCCGCAGGACCATCGGGACGCGGCGTCGGGCCGGATTGAGGGGTTGGGCGAGCGAAGACATGGGATCCCCCAGACGTCGATTGCACGGGCGAGTACCCGGGAGGCCGCCCGGCGCTCCCGTACTGTCCGCCCGGCTCCGGTGGCGGTCCCTGGACAGAGATTCACATCGCTGGATGGTGCTTGTCAATAGTTTGGGGTCTCAACAAATAGGAGTGTGCCGAGCCCGGCCGGACCCGGCAGCCGACGGCCGGCAGCGGCGGCCGACGGCCGTACCATCGCGCGGAGGCGCGGTGATCGGGGAGGCGGGATGGAGACGGGGTCGACCGGCGCGGTCCGGCCGCAGAGTGGCCGGGGCGACGCCCTGGCGCGGATCGCGGCAAAGGTCGAACTGTTGCGGCGGGTCGAGGCCGAACGCGGCTTCGGTGTGGTCATCGAGGAGTCGACCACCGCGCTGGAGCCCATCCCGGAGGTGCCGGACGGTCTGGTGGAGGTGTTCAGCCTCTTCCGCCGGCTGGAGGGGAGCTACTTCCGGTTCGTCCGGCCGCCCGAGATCGACAGCGCCGCCGCCTGGGCGGGCCGGGAGTTGTGTGCCACCGACGACCTGCTGGGCTATCCGCTGACCATCGGCTACGAGATCCGGGAAATCCCCGTCGACCTGGTCGCCGAGCGGAACCTCGGCCCGCCGATCCGGCTGGACGTCGAGACCGGCAGCGTCTATTTCATCGACACCGACGAGTACCTCTACCACGTCAAGGGCATGCCGGGGGAGATCGAGGTCGAGGAGTTCGCGCCGAACGTCGTCACCTTCTTCGACGAGTGCGTGCTCGGCGCCGGGTACCCGGAGTTCGTCCGGGACATGTGCGGTCCGGCCGCCCTCGACCACCGGGTGCGCAAGGGCCGGTTCAGGGGGCAGTACACCGACACCTGGCGGCGACTCCTGACAGCGGCCGGGCTGGCCCGCTGAGCCGTGCTCAGCCGCGCGGCTGGCCGCGCCGCCGGGCGGTGCGCTGGCGTACCTCGTCGAGGTGTTCGTTCATCGCGTCGACCTGGGCCGCGAGCGCCGGATGGTCGGAGCGGAGGTGTCGCCGGGTGTCGGCGAGCGGCCGGACCAGCGCGTTCGGGTCGGTGCCGCCGAGGGCGTCGTGCAGCCGGTCCAGGCTGGGCCGGGCCGCGGAGCCGAGATCGGTCAGCGCGGTGATCTGCCCGGCGAGCTGGCGCAGGTCGGCACCGTTGTCCCGGGCCCAGCGGGCGGCCGCGCGGTCGCCGGCCCGGCGGTCGCGCTCGGCGCGTACCCGATCGTCCCGGGTCTGCGGCGCGGCGTCGTCCTCGGCCGGGCGCAGTCGCAGGTAGCGGCGCTCGGCGGCCTGCCGGCTCGCCACCCCGAGGGCCGGTGCCAGCTCGGCCCAACTGGCACCGCGTTGCCGGGCGGCGGCGATGAGTCGGGGCTCCCAGGACTCGAGGTCCGCGCGGAGTTGCCGGAGCAGGACGAGGGCCGTGAGGACCTGGTCGAGCGCCACCTCGGCGCCGTCCTGCTCGCCCGCCGTCGCCACCGTCCCGGCGCGAGCCGCCGGCCGCTCGACGCCCCGGCGCGGGCCGGGGGTGGTCGGGTCGCCGAGCCGGGTGGTGACCGCCAGCACCCGGTCGAACGCCGCGCCGGTCGGCGTCGCCGGTGCGCCGGCTCCGGTTGACCGTGCCCGCTCGGCCCGCCCCTGCTGATCCATCCGTTCCCGCTCTCGACCTCGTGTCATCGCTGAGATGACGATTTCTCTTGTCATCGTTCCGACGACATGATACAACCGAGGTGTCGCGCATTGACAGCACTGTTGCCAGCACTAGGAGGTGGATCCGATGTTGATGCGCACCGACACCTTCCGCGAACTCGACCGGTTCGCGCAGCAGGCCCTCGGCACCCTGAGTTCGGGCACCTGGTCCCGGCCGACGGCCATTCCGATGGACTCCTACCGCAACGACGACGAGTTCGTCGTCGCGTTCGACCTACCCGGGGTCGCCCCGGACGCGATCGAGATCAACGTAGAGCGCAACCTGCTGACCGTCCGCGCCGAACGCCGGCCGCCGGCCCTCGGCGAAGGCGCCCGGGTCCAGGTCTCCGAACGACCGCTCGGGGTCTTCTCCCGGCAGCTCTTCCTCGGCGACGGCCTGGACACCGACCGGATCGAGGCGAGCCACGAGAACGGTGTGCTGGCCGTGCGGATCCCGGTGAAGGAGCAGGCGAAGCCCCGCCGGGTGGCGATCACCTCCGGCGGATCACGACAGAAGGTCATCAGCGCCTGACAGACAGAGCCGGACGCTCCGGCGGTTCGCCGGACTTCCGGTGTCGTCGGTGGTGGGGGGTGACGGAAATGCACAGCGGCGTACGGCACGAGCACTCGACGACCCGGTCGGTCAACGAGGCATTCGTCGAGCTGGTTCAGCGGGACGACGAACTCATGCGGGCAGAGTTCGAGGCGCTCATCGACGCGTGCTGGAACCAGCCGCCACCCCCGCCGCCGGCCCGACCACAGCCGGGGCCACGACCTCCACTGTGGCCCCTCGAACCACCCGACGGCGTGCGGTTCGTCGCCGTCGAGGCTGGCCCCACCGCCAACCGATGGCGCAGGCAGCGCGGTCCTCCGGGCAACCGGACGGGCCCAGCGACAGACTGAGGCAGGTGATGACCCGACCGCATCTCTCGTCATCTCTCGTCGATTTCTCTCCCACGGGTGCGGCGGACGGCAAACCCGGTGGCGCGACGACGGTCCCAGACACCGCGCCAGGCGCGTAGGCGTACGGCCGCGCCGGCACCCGAGCACCACTATCGGCCCGGTCCACCCCAGGTGGGCCGGGCCGATGCGGTCGTCCGGCCCCTCCCCGGGAGCCGTCGCGGGATAGGGTGGGGGCGTGCGCCTGGTGCTGATGGCGGACACCCACGTGCCGAAGCGCGCCCGGGACCTTCCGTCACAACTCTGGACGGCGGTCGACGAGGCGGATGTGGTCATCCACGCCGGAGACTGGGTGCACGAACCGCTGCTCGACGTGTTGGAGTCCCGCGCCGCCCGGCTGGTCGGGGTGTACGGCAACAACGACGGCCCGGAACTGCGGGCCAGGTTGCCGGAGATCGCCCGCGTCGAACTGGCCGGCCTGCGGGTCGCGGTGGTGCACGAGACCGGCCCGGCCGCCGGGCGGGAGCGGCGCTGCGCCGACCGGTTCCCCGACTGCGACCTGTTGGTCTTCGGCCACTCGCACATCCCGTGGGACACCGAGGCGCCGGGCGGGTTGCGGCTGCTCAATCCCGGCTCGCCGACCGACCGGCGCCGCCAGCCGTACGCCACCTACCTGACCGCCGAGATATCGGACGGCCGGCTCGACGAGGTCGCACTGCACCGCCTGCCGCGCCGGACCTGACCCGGAGGAGACCTGACCATGCGTACCGAGCTGATCCGGTACGCGCCAGGTGCTCGGCTCGGCACTGCTGCTCTCGGCGGTACCCGGCGAGGCGGGCCTGGCACACGTCACCGATCCGGAGGTGCAGCGCGCGGCGGGGGTACTGCTGCGCCGGCTGCACGGAACCGAGGCGCTGCCGCCCTGGACCGACCTGGCCGCCGGCAAGCTCGACGAGTTGGACCGGCTCTCGGTGCGGGCGAGCCGGCTGCTCGAACCCCGGGAACTCGACTTCGTCCGGGCCGGACTGCGCGACCTATCCGGCATTGCGGCACCGGCCCGGGTACCGTGCCATCTCGACTACGGTCCGCGGAACTGGCTGGTCACCGGCGCCGACCGGCACGGCGCCGAACGGCGGGTGCACGTGATCGACTTCGAGTGGGCCGGGCCGGAGGTCTGGGTCAACGACCTGAACCGGCTCTACTTCGGCCCGTGGCGGGGCCGGCCGGACCTCGCCGACGCATTCCTGGCCGGCTACGGGCGTACCCTCGACGACGCCGACCGGGCGATCCTGCACGCCTGCGCGGCGCTGACCGCCGTCTTCATCGTGGTCTGGGCCCAGCGGCGCGGCGAGCCGGGTTTCGCCGAGGCGTGGCGGCAGAACCTGCGCCGGTTGATGGACGGTTGGCGGTGAAGGGGCAGCCGCGCAGGGTGACCGGCCGATCGGCCCCGAGCGTTCCGATCACCGGCCTGCCAGACTGTGGGAATGCATGACTTCGACGTGCTGGTGGTGGGTTCGGGACCGGGCGGCCAGAAGGCCGCGATCGCGGCGGCCAAGCTCGGCCGCCGGGTGGCGGTGGTGGAACGGCAGCACATGGTCGGCGGGGTGTGCATCAACACCGGGACGGTCCCGTCGAAGACGCTGCGCGAGGCGGTGCTCTATCTGACCGGACTGAGCCAGCGGGAGGTCTACGGCCAGAGCTACCGGCTCAAGGACGACATCACCGTCGCCGACCTGACGGCGCGGACCCAGCATGTCATCGGCCGGGAGATCGACGTGGTGCGCAGCCAGTTGACGCGCAACCGGGTACGGCTGATCACCGGGACGGCCCGGTTCGCCGACCCGCACACGGTCACCGTGACCGATCCGGTCGGGCGCGAGTCGAAGGTGACCGCCGAGAAGATCATCATCGCCGTGGGTACCCGACCGGCCCGACCGGCCAGTGTGGACTTCGACGAACGTACGATCATCGACTCGGACGGCATCATCAACCTGGAACGGGTGCCGAACTCGATGGTCGTGGTCGGTGCCGGGGTGATCGGCATCGAGTACGCCTCGATGTTCGCCGCGCTGGGCAGCAAGGTCACGGTGGTGGAGCGGCGCGACCACATGCTCGAGTTCTGCGACCTGGAGATCGTCGAGGCGCTGAAATACCACCTCCGGGACCGGGCGGTGACGCTGCGGTTCAGCGAGGCGGTGGCGGCGGTGGAGCGGCACGCCCGGGGCGCCATCGCGGTGCTGGAGAGCGGCAAGCGGATCGCCGCCGACACCGTGATGTACTCCGCCGGCCGGCAGGGCCTCGGCAGCGAGCTCGACCTGGAGAACGCCGGACTCGCCGCCGACGCGCGGGGCCGGATCGAGGTCGACGCGGAGTTCCGGACGGCGGTGCCGCACATCTACGCGGTCGGGGACGTGATCGGCTTTCCCGCCCTCGCCTCCACCTCGATGGAGCAGGGCCGCCTTGCCGCGCACCACGCCTGTGACGAGCCGGTCCGGGCGCTGCCGGAGGTGCAGCCGATCGGCATCTACACCATTCCGGAGATCAGCTTCATCGGCCGCACCGAGGACGAACTCACCCGGGACAAGGTGCCGTTCGAGGTGGGCATCTCCCGCTATCGGGAACTGGCCCGGGGTGCGATCAGCGGCGACTCGTACGGGATGTTGAAGCTGCTCGTCGCCCCGGAGACCGGTCGGCTGCTCGGGGTGCACATCTTCGGCACCGGGGCCACCGAACTCGTGCACATCGGGCAGGCCGTGATGGGCTGTCAGGGCACCGTCGACTACCTGGTCGACGCGGTCTTCAACTATCCGACGCTGGCCGAGGCGTACAAGGTCGCCGCGCTGGACGCGATGAACAAGATGCGGCACCTCGCCCGACTGCGTGACTAGCTCCACCCGGCCACGAAACGTCGGTCGCGTCGCAGCGACAGGACCCGACCTGCGAACTCAGCTTGACCCTCACGTCGCGTGAGGGTGGACGGTGTAACGCATGAGCGATTTCTTCGACGCATTCGAGATGAGCCCGCTGTCCGAGCGGGGGCCGAAGGCGGTTGCGCCCGAGGTGTTTCGCGGCATCTACGCGATGCCGGTGTTCGTGACGATTCCGACCTCCGACCTGGCGGCGTCGACGGACTTCTGGGTACGCGGTTTCGGATTCATCGAGCTGTTCAGCATTCCCGGCCAGGTGGTCCACCTGCGCCGGTGGGCATTCCAGGATGTCCTGCTCGTCCCGGCGACGCCGGGCGCCGAACGGACCGAGGCGCCGGCAATGAGCGTGAGCTTCGCCTGCGTACTGGACGAAATCGATCCGATAGTGGCGGCGTGTACGGAACTCGCGCCCGGCAGTGTGACCGGACCGCGTGATACGCCGTGGACGACCCGGGACGTCGAAGTCGTCACCCCTGAACGGGCCCGGGTCGTGTTCACCGCCCCCAAGGAATTCGACCCTGACAGCCAGGAGGCGCGTGATCTCGCGTCGGTCGGGATCGTCGCCCCAGGATCGGCGGACGAAGGTCACCGTGGCGAACATGGTTAGTCGTGAGGTCGGTGTCACGGTGGGTGCGGCCGCCGAGCTGGTGGGGGTGACCGTCCGCACGCTGCATCACTGGGACGAGATCGGCTTGGTGTCGCCGTCCGTACGCACCACCGCGGGCTATCGCCAGTACACCGAAGCAGACCTGCAACGTCTGCACCGGATCGTCGCCTACCGGGAGGCCGGGCTCGGGCTGGACGCGGTGCGTGAGGTGCTCGACGACGCGACCGCGGAGATCGGCGCCACCCTGCGCGAGCAGCGTGCCCAGCTCGCGGAGCGGATCCATGACCTGCAACAGCTCGACGACCGTCTGGAACGGATGATCCAGGCGCACGAGCGCGGCATCCTCTTGAGCGACGAGGCGCAGTCGGAGACGTTCGGCGCGGAATGGGACGCGCGCCGGTCCCGGGGTGCCCGCGCCGTGTGGGGAGACTCCCCGCAGTGGGCGCAGTTCGCCGAGCGCTCTGCTTCCCGCACCCGGGAGCAGTGGCAGGCACTCTCCGCGGCGATGTCCGCCTTGCAGCGCGATCTGGGCGACGCCCTCGACCGGTGTGTCATCCCGGGCAGCCCGGAGGCGAACGCGCTCGTCGAGCGCCACCGCGAGATCTTCTCCAACTTCTTCCCGCTCACCCGCCAGATGCAGGTGTGTCTCGGCCGGATGTTCGAGTCCGACCCGGGCTTCGCCACCTACTACGAGGGGATTCGGGCCGGGCTGGCCTCCTGGTTCCGGCAGATCATCGACGAGTCCGCTCGGGCACACGGGATCGACCCCGACACGGCCACCTGGCGGTAACCGGTCACCGCGTCGGTTCCCCGGTGCCCGGCGCCGGGCCTTCCGGTCGGCCTGCTCCACGGACGACGCCGGCAGTTGCCCACCCTGTCGGCAAGTACTCTCTGTCCACGATCCGTCACTTCGGTGTCGTGTCCCGGCTGGCGCCCGTCCGGTTGAACCGGGTGACGAGCACTGGCCGGAGCGGATCGGGGAGGCGCGACGATGATGATCCGACGATGGTATGGCGCGGTGGCCTCCGTGGTCGCCCTCCTGGCCGCCGGGGCGGGCACGGCCCGGATCGCGTACGGCAACGCCGACCGCAACGACGACGACCCGGAACGCTGGGGCGTCGTACGGGAACGGCTGACCGGCTACCAGGAGGACCCGTTGGTGATCTCGACCAGCGGCAGGGGCGGGTTCCGCTTTGCGGTCGACGAGGAGGGCCAGGAGTTGACCTACCGGCTCGGGTACGAGTCGCTGGAGGGGACCGTCACCCAGGCGCACATCCACGTCGGCGGCCGGGCCCAGAGCGGCGGAATCAGCGCCTTCCTCTGCACCAACCTCGGCAACGGGCCGGCGGGCACCCAGCCCTGCCCACCGGCACCGGCCACGGTCAGCGGGACGATCCGACCGGCCGACGTGATCGGCCCGACCGCACAGGGGATCGAGGCGGGACAGTTCGCCGAGCTGGTCGCGGCGGTACGGGCCGGTGCCGCGTACGTCAACGTGCACAGCTCGCGCTATCCCGGCGGCGAGATCCGGGCGCAGCTCTGGCGTCACCGGCACTGACCGGGCGACCCGTCCGCCATCCGCCCGAGCATCACTCCAGCCCGGTGATCCGGCGCAGCTCCTCGTCGGTCGGGACCACTGTGGGTCGGAGAGCCTGCACCGCTGGCGGCAGGTAGTCGTCCCGAACGGCCTGCAACCAGCACGTCGCGACCTGGATGCGGGTGCAGTCCGGCAGGGCGCAGGGTCGGCAGCCGTCGACGCCGTACGGCCAGTGGTTGGTGAGTACCTGCCGGGCGACCGTGGTCACCAGCCGCTTCCCGTCGTCACCGGGCGGTGGGAGGTGGTCGGTGACGACGACCCAGAGCGCCCATTCGGCGGTCGGGCACCAGCGGGCCCGGCACTCGGCGCAGCCGCGCCCCTCGGCGTGGTCGGTGATGATCCGGTGCGCCCAACTGATCGCCGGTCCCGGCGTGCTCTCCGGCAGCATGCTCACCGAACCCGGTCCAGGGCCGCGCGGACGTCCCCGGCCGTCACGCTGGCCGGCAGAGTGCCGCCGAGCAGCACCCGGACCGCGTGCTCCCGGCGGTGGACCTCGGTCGCCCAGGACCAGAGCGGGCAGCCGTCCGGCCCGCACCGGCCGCACTCCCGCAGCGCGTGCGTACCGAGCACGAGGCGGGCGAACGCGCACTCGACCGGGACCGGCCACTCCACCGTCAGCCAGCGCCGTACCATCCGGATCACAACAGGCGTCCGAGGCCGGTGCGTACACCCGTGCCGTCGAGGTCGACCCGGCGGCGTACCGCGCCGAGCAGCGCCAGGCAGCCGCCTCGGGGGGCGCACTCGGTGCACCGGCCGCCGCCCCGGTGCTGGCGTTCGATCTGGCGGTCGTCCCGCCGCTGGGCCACAGTGCTCTTCACGTACCCGCCCCTTCCGGTACGTGGCGCCCCGGATCTCCGATCACGGAGCGCCACTCTCCACCTGAACCGGCGCCGGTCGGCCACCCCTGGGGGAGGAACGGCCGACCGGCCGGGACGCCCGGCTGCGACCGGTGGCGACGACCACCCGGACCGTGCGTCCCTAGGCGAGCCTGACCGCAGACAGGTGCGCGAGGTGTAACGGACTGTTAAGTCGCTGCGGTGTCGGGGTCGAGTGGATCGATACCCAGCCGAACCGCCAGCTCCCGGAGCTCCGTCGAGCCGTGGCGACGCGCGTCGCGGACCATCTGCCCGACAATCTCCTGTACCGCTGGCCGGGACCGCAGCTCCTGGCTGCTGATGTCGTCGGCGGCCAGGAACTGGCGTACCGCTCGATCATGTTGGCCTGCCAGGAAAAGGCCCCGGCCAGCGTCGATGTGCAGCCTGGTCCGACGCTGGATGTTCCGCAGCGCCGCGCGGTCGACCCGGCGCGCGTACTCCGGCGCGCGTTCCGGCTCCCCGTTCTCCAGGGCGATCGCGACCCGCCACGTCGCCACGTTCGCCGCGCTGAACTCCATCCGCCAGCGGTCCGGACCGTTCGCGCGTGGCAGGGTGGCCTGCGCCTCCGCGTAGTGCGCCGCTGCGTCGTCGGCCCGGCCGAGCGAGGCGGCCGAGATCGACGCGTGTAGGTGCAGCATTCCGTACCACGTCGCCAGGTCGCCGGTCTGGGTATCGCCGACCGCCTGGGCGGCGGCAGTCGCGGTGGAGAGTGATCGGCGCTGCGACCCACCGGTCAGCGCAACCTGTGCGAGGGCGAACGCGGCTGCCGCTGTCTCGTCCGGCTCGCCGAGCTGGCCTGCCGCGAGTTGGGCCCGCTCGGCCAGCCGCATCGACAGGTCGATGTGCCCCATCGACTTGAGCCCTGTCGCGGCGAAGAATGCCACCCGGACGAACATCGCCAGGCCGGCCCGCTCGGTGGCCGGTGCGGTCGCGAGCAGCCTGGTCTGTTCGACCAGGTCCGGAAGTAGTCTCGCCATCGTGGTGTAGTCGCAGGCCATCCGGGCCCGGCTCGCCGCCTCCAGCCGTCGGGCGACATCGGCGGGATCGGGCGGTGGGCCGTCAGGGTCGTCATCGAGTGCCCTGCGGATGCCGGGGGCTGCGGAGTACGCCGCGAGTTCGGCGCGGTCACGCGGTCGGCGTGGCTGGGCGGTGAGGTCTTCGACACGTACGCCCAGCGCCGAGGCCAGGGCAATGATCAACGCTCGTTTCGTGACAGCACGTCGGCCGTTTTCGATCATCGAGATGTAGGCGTGGCTCACACCAACCCGGTCGGCCAACTCCTGCTGGGTCATCCCAGCGGTGTCACGCCACGAGGCGACGCGCAGACCGATCCCATCGCGCACGATGTCCTCCCAGGGCACGGCCGGGGTGGTGGCGGCCCTGGCCGTAACCCGGAGCCGCCTCTTGGGACGGTACACCGCCGTCGTCCCGGCTCGCCGACGTCAGTGCGGGACTCTGCACCCCGTTCGAGCAGGCACATGTTGAGGACCACGGGCCGTGCGACCGAGAGCGGTAGCGGGTACCGAAGGTCCACCCTCTCGCCGTCACGACGACTCCACAAGGGACGTGCCTGGTACGCCTCATCTCAACCGATCCGGTGGAATGGGCGCCCTCGACCACGATGCTCTTGACGGAACGTTGCCCCCTGGTTAATGTCCGGTAACTTTGTGACCCGCGCCACAACCGAGAACCGGGGGTTCCCGGATGCTGCAGGTGCGCAATCTCGAGGTCGTCTACGACGACGTGATGCTGGTGCTGCGCGGGGTGAGCCTCGCCGTACCGCCCGGCGGGATCGTCGCGCTGCTCGGCGCGAACGGCGCCGGCAAGACCACCCTGCTGCGGGCGATCAGCGGCCTGCTCGACGTGCACGACGGCGCGGTCACCAAGGGCACCGTCACACTCGACGGGGTACCGATCCACCGGCTCCGCCCGGCCGCCGTGGTCCGCCGGGGCGTCTGCCAGGTGATGGAGGGTCGCCGGATCTTCGCCGAGTTGACCGTCGAGGAGAACCTGCGGCTCGGCGGGCACACCGCGCACCGGCAGATCCCGGCCCGGCTGGAGCACGTCTTCGGGCTCTTCCCGGTGCTCGCCGCCCGCCGCCGGCAGACCGCCGGATATCTCTCCGGCGGCGAGCAGCAGATGCTCGCGATGGGCCGGGCACTGATGGCGCAGCCGCGCTACCTGCTGCTCGACGAGCCCAGCCTCGGACTCGCCCCCCGGCTGGTCGACCAGGTCCGGGAGCTGATCGTGGCGATCAACTCGACCGGGGCCGGAATCCTGCTGGTCGAGCAGAACGCGACCATGGCGTTGGCGCTGGCCACCCACGGCTACGTACTAGAGACCGGCCAGGTGGTGCTGGACAAGCCAGCCGAACAGTTGCTGGCCGACGACGACATCCGGGAGTTCTATCTCGGTCTCGGTGCGGCGGCCGGTGCGGGCCGACGCTCGTTCCGCGAGGTCAAGCACTACCGGCGGCGCAAGCGGTGGTTGTCGTGACGGCGGTGGTGCGGCAACGGGCCGCCGATCCGGTCGAGGCCGACCCGATCCTGCGGTTCGAGGACGTCCGGCTGCACTTCGCGGGCGTACGCGCCATCGACGGGGTGAGCTTCACGGTCGGCCGGCACGAACTCTTCGCCATCATCGGGCCGAACGGCTCGGGCAAGACCTCCATCTTCAACGTCCTCTCCGGGGTGTACCGGCCGCAGACCGGTCGGGTCGTCTTCGACGGGGTGGACCTGGTCGGCCGCCGGCCGCACCACATCGCGGCGCTCGGCATGGCCCGGACCTTCCAGAACGTCGAACTCTTCGGCAACCTCACCGTGCTGGAGAACCTGCTGCTCGGCCGGCACCACCACATCGGCTACGGCCCGCTCGCCGCGATCGCCTGGCTCGGCTCGGCCCGCCGGGCCGAGATCGCCAACCGGGCCGCCGTCGAGGAGATCGTGGACTTCCTCGAACTGGAACGGTGGCGGCGGATGCCGGTGGGTCTGCTCCCGTACGGGGTGCAGAAGCGGGTCGAGCTGGGTCGGGCCCTGGCGATGGAGCCGAAACTGCTGCTGCTCGACGAGCCGGTCGCCGGGATGAACCTGGAGGAGACCGAGGACATGGCCCGGTACGTCCTCGACATCCGCGACGAGCTGGACATCCCGATCGTGCTGGTCGAGCACGACATGGGTCTGGTGATGGACCTGGCCGACCGGGTGCTGGTGGTCGACTTCGGTCAGGTGGTGGCGACCGGCAGCCCGGCGGAGATCCCGCACCATCCGGACGTCGTGCGGGCCTACCTCGGCGGCGACGCGTCGAAACCGGCGCAGCGTGCCGGCGATCCGGGACGGGAGGAGCCGCGATGACCGATCCCCGCGCCGCAACCGCACCGACCGGCGACCCGACCGGCGATCCGACCGGCGACGACCCGGCCGGCGTCGCGACCACCACCGCCGCCGGCCCGTCCGGCGACGCCGTCCCGGCCAGCACCATCGCGGTACGCGTCCGCGACCGCGCCCTCGCCACCCCGGACGCGGTGGCGATGCGGGAGAAGGACCGGGGCATCTGGGCGGAGGTGACCTGGGCCGACTACTGGGACACGGTGCAGACCGTGGCGCACGGGCTGCTGGCGCTCGGCGTGCAGCCGGGCGACCGGGTGGCGATCCACGCGGAGAACCGTCGGGAGTGGCTCTTCACCGACGTGGCGACCGTGGCGCTGCGGGCGATGACGGTCGGGCTCTATCCGACCAATCCGGCGCCGGAGGTCGGTTACCTGCTCTCGCACTCCGGCGCCCGGGTGCTGATCGCCGAGGACCAGGAGCAGGTCGACAAGGCGCTGGAGGTCGCCGCCGACTGCCCGGAGCTGGAGCGGATCGTCTATCTCGAACCGCGCGGCATCCGGCACCGCTACCGGCATCCTGCGCTGCTCGGCTGGGACGAACTGCTGGCGATCGGCGCCGAGCACCGGGCCGCCGAGCCCGGGGCGGTGGCCGCCCGGATGGCGGCGGCGACCGCCGGGGACGTCGCCACGCTGATCTACACCTCCGGTACGACCGGGCCGGCCAAGGGCGCGATGCTGACCGTGGCCAACGTGGACTTCGCGATCCGGGTACTCGTCGACGACGGCGGGTTCACCGATCCGCCGCCGGGACCGCACGACCTGCTGCTGTCGTACCTGCCGCTCTGCCACGTCGCGGAGCGGATCTTCACCACCTGGTTCAACGCCGGTGCCGGGGTGCAGGTGGCGTTCGCCGAGTCGATCGACACCGTGCGGGCGAACCTGCGGGAGGTGCAGCCGACGATCCTGTTCGGAGTACCCCGGATCTGGGAGAAGATCCTCGCCGGGGTGACCGTCCGGCTGGCCAACGCCTCGCCGGTCAAACGGTGGAACGCCCGGCTGTGGCTCGGGGTCGCCGACCGGATCGCCGGCACGCTGGTCCGGACCGGTGGCCGGCACACCGCCGCCACCCGACTGGGGTACGCGATCGGCTGGCTCTTCTGCTACCGGGCGCTGCGGGTGCGGATCGGGATGCGCCGGGTCCGGTACGCCGCCTCCGGTGCCGCCCCGATCGCCCCGGACGTGCTGCGGTTCTTCATGGGCATCGGCGTCCCGATGCACGAGGTGTACGGGATGACCGAGAACACCGCCGTCGCCACCGGCAACCGGCCGGGCCGGGTCCGGCTCGGCACCGTCGGCGAGCCGCACCCCGGCGTCGAGCTGCGGATCGACGAGGAGACCGGCGAGATCCTGACCCGGCACGGAGGCGTCTTCGCCGGCTACTACCGGGATCCGGCGGCGACGGCGGCGGTGCTCGACGCCGACGGGTGGCTGCGGACCGGCGACGTCGGCGAGTGGGTCGACGGCACGCACGTGCGGATCACCGACCGGGCCAAGGACATCATGATCACGGCGGGTGGCAAGAACGTCGGCCCCTCCGAGATCGAGAACGCGCTGAAGGCGTCGCCGTACGTCAAGGAGGCGATCCTGGTCGGCGACCGCCGGCCGTACCTGACCGCGCTGATCGGGATCGAGCTGGAGACCGTGGGGGAGTGGGCGCAGCGCGGCGGGCTGGCGTACACCACCTATCGCGACCTGGCCGGCAAACCCGAGGTCCGGGCCCTGGTCGAGGGACTGGTCGCGACGGTCAACGCCGGGCGGCCCCCGGTCGAGCAGATCCGGCGGTTCGCGCTGCTGCCCAGGGAACTCGACCACGACGACGGTGAGCTGACCGCCACCCAGAAGGTACGCCGGGCCGCCGTCGCCGAACGGTTCGCCGACCTGATCGACGAGCTGTACCGGCGCGGGCCGGCGAAGACCGACCCGGGGGAGGCGGGATGACCGAACTCGCCGAGAGCCTGCTGCGCGGCCTGGGCACCGGCAGCGTCTACGCCCTGCTCGCCCTCGGCTTCGTCATCATCTACAAGGCGACCCGGGTGATCAGCTTCGCCCAGCCCGCCTTCATGCTCGCCGGCGCGGTCCTGGTCACCTACCTGGCCGGGCCGGTCGGCTTCTGGGTGGCCGTACCGGTCGCCGCCGTGCTCACCGCCGGGCTGGCGCTCGGGGTGGAACGGGTGGCGGTACGCCCGATGGTCGGCCGGCCCGCGTTCGTGGTCGCCATCATCACCCTCGGGGTGGACGTCGCCGTCCGGGTGGTGGTCAACGGCTTCATCGGACTCGACGTCCGGCACGTCGGCGACCCGTGGGGACTGCGCACCGTGGCGGTCCCCGGCACCGCGATCGACCTGCAACAGCGGCACCTCGCCGCGCTGCTCGCCACCGCCGTGCTGATCGCCGGGCTCTTCGCCTTCTTCCGCTACACCCGGATGGGGCTGGCGATGCGGGCCGCCGCCTACGACCAGGAGGCGGCGCTGGCCCAGGGCGTCTCGGTCGGCGCCGTCTTCGCCCTCTCCTGGGGGCTGGCCGGTGGCCTGGCGGCGGTGGCCGGCACCTTCGCCGCCGCCGGAGCCAGCGTCGACGCCGCGCTCTGGCTGATCGCGCTGACCGCCCTGCCGGTGATCATCCTCGGTGGGCTGGACTCGCTGCCCGGCGCGGTGGTCGGCGGGCTGGCCGTCGGGACGATCCAGGAACTCACCGCCAGCTACCAGCAGCACGCGCCCTGGCTCGGCGGCAACGTCTCGGTGATCAGCCCGTACGTGCTGATGCTGCTGGTCCTGCTCGTCCGCCCGTACGGGCTCTTCGGCACCAGGGAGGTCGAGCGGGTATGACGATCGCGGGGCGGCGTACCCGGCCGCGCGGCCGGCCGGAGCTGCACACCTCGTACGCCAGCGAGCTGGCCCTCTTCGACACCCGGGGCAAGCGGGTGGCGGTGGCCGGACTGCTGGCCGTCGCCCTCTGCCTGCCGTTCCTGCTCACCGACGAGTGGCTGCAACTGCTGGCGCTCTGCTGCGTCGCCGCGATCGGGGCGATCGGGCTGGGACTCGTCACCGGGTACGCCGGCCAGGTCTCGCTGGGGCACGCGTTCTTCCTCGCCGTCGGCGCCTACACGGCGGCGGCGATCAGCGGCGACCCGGACGGCCGGGTGATCGGCTTCGGGGTCACCAACATCGCGGTCTGGCTCCCCGCCGCCGGCCTGCTCGCCGGGCTGGCCGGGATCCTCGTCGCCCCGCTCGCCACCCGGCTGCGCGGGCTCTACCTGGCGATCGTCACCCTCGGCCTGGTCTTCATCGGACAGCACGTCTTCAGCGAGTGGTCGGCGCTGACCGGCGGCGCCGGGGTCGGCCGGCCGGCGGCCACCCTGGAGTTCTTCGGCCAGCCGATCGCCGCCACCGGCCCGCTCGGCACCCGGGACCAGAAGCTCTACTGGCTGATGCTGCTGCTCCTGCTCGGCTTCGCGCTGGCCGCCGCCAACCTGGCCCGCTCGAAGGTGGGGCGGGCGTTCACCGCGATCCGGGACCGGGACATCGCCGCCGGGGTGATCGGGGTGAACCTGGCCCGGTACAAGACGATCGCCTTCGCCGTCTCGTCGGCGTACGCCGGCTGCGCCGGGGCGCTGCTCTACACCATCACCGGGTTCTTCGACCCGGGCTCGTTCAGCCTGCTGCTGTCGGTGCAGTACATCGCGATGGTGCTGATCGGCGGCGCGGGCACCATCTCCGGCGCGATCGCCGGGGCGTTCTTCATCACCCTGCTGCCCCGGTTCACCCGGGAGTTGCAGGCGTGGGTGCCGTTCCTCAGCGCCCAGCCGAACGAGGTGCCGAACGTCTTCCAGGTGGAGACGATCCTCTACGGCGTACTTCTCGTCGTCTTCCTCATCTTCGAGCCCCGGGGCCTGTTCGGGATCTGGGTACGGGTCCGCAACTACTGGAAAACCTGGCCGTTCTCCTACTGAGCTGCTCCGCTCCTACCGACCTGTGAGGTAGCCATGGGAAGGAACAGACCGTCCGGCTCCGGACCGCGTCGGATCGCCGCCGCGACCGTCGCCCTGCTGCTCTGCGCCGCACTCGCCGCCTGTCGCGGCGGGGACACCGAGACCGACGCCTCCGGGGTGAAGACCGACGTCGGGGTCACCGCCGAGCCGTGCCCGGAGGCGGTGGACCGGAACAAGGGCTGCATCTACCTCGGCATCATCTCCGACCTGACCGAGGGGCCGTTCCGGGCGCTGGCGGTGCCGATCACCGACGCGCAGAAGGCGTTCTGGAAGCGGGTGAACACGGCCGGCGGGATCGGCGACTACGAGGTCGACGTGACCCGCTGGATCCGGGACAACAAATACAACCCGCAGACGCACAACCAGGCGTACCAGGAGATGAAGCCGAACGTGCTGGCCCTGGCCCAGACCCTCGGCTCGCCGACCACCGCCGCCATCCTGGCCGACATGAAGGCCAGCAGCGTGGTCGCGGCGCCGGCCGCCTGGACCTCGGCGTACGCCTTCGAGGACGTGATCGTCGAGTCCGGCGCGAACTACTGCCTGGAGTCGATGAACGCGCTCGACTACGCCCGCGAGGCGCACGGGGTCAAGTCGGTGCTGGCCGTACACCTGGCCGGCGACTACGGCGACGACGCGGCGGCCGGCGCGAAGCTCGGCGCGCAGAGCCTCGGGATGACCTTCAGCGCGGTGAAGACCGACTCCGGCGCCGACAAGCAGGCCGGTGCCATCCAGGCGATCCTCTCCGGCCGGCCCGACCTGGTGATCCTGACCATGGGGCCGGCCGACGCGGCGGCGATCGTCGGCCAGGCGGCGGCCCGGGGCTTCACCGGCCGGTTCATCGGCACCAGCCCGACCTGGAACCCGGCGCTGTTGGCCAGTGCCGCCGCCCCCGCCCTGCTGGCCCGCTACGAGCAGACCGCTCCGTGGGACTCGTGGGGCACCGACACCCCCGGGCACCAGGCGTTGCGGCAGGCACTGGGCCAGATCACCCCGAACGACGGGTACACCTCCGGCTGGGTCTGGTCGTACCCGATGAAGGCGGCGCTGACCAAGGCGGTGGCCGACGGCGACCTGACCCGGGCCGGGCTGCTGGCGGCGGTGAAGTCGCTGACGTCGGTCGACTACGAGGGCATGCTGCCGGCCGGTGCCGGCAACTACGCCGCCGGCCCGAACGACGGCGCGGTCCGGGTCACCGCGGTGTACCGGCCGGACCGGGCCGCACCGACCGGGGTCAGCCAGGTCCGGCCGTTGACCGCCGGCCCGACCGCGCAGGCGTACGCCCTGGACGGGCCCTGCTACGAGAAGCTCTGAGCGCGGCGCTGCGGGACCGCGCGGCGGTGCGGGACCGGCCGTCCGGGGTGCGGGACAGCGCGGCACTGCGGGACCGGCCGTCCGGGGTGCGGGACCGCGCGGTGGTGCGGGACCGGCCGTCCGGGGTGCGGGCGGGCCGGGATCGAGCGGGTCGTGGTCGGCCGGTCAACGGGCCAGCCGGTCGACCACGGCCACCACCGCGCCGGCACCGTCCTCGGCCGCCATCAGGTCGGCGAGGGCCTCCGCCCGGCGCCGCAGCCCCGGCTCGGCCACCGCGGCCCGGATCGCGGTGGCCAGCCCGGCCTCGTCGAGCCGGCGGAACGGCAGCACCGTCGGACCGACCCCGAGGGCGGTCAGCCGGGCGGCCCAGAACGGCTGGTCGGCGAAGACCGGTACCGGCACCGCCGGCACCCCGGCCCGCAGACCCGCACCCGTGGTGCCGCAGCCGGCGTGGTGGACCAGCGCGGCCATCTGCGGAAAGAGCCAGTCGTGCGGTACGTCCCCGACGGTGATCAGGTCCCCGTCCCGGTCCTCGACCCGGGCCGTGCCGGCGTCCCGCATCCCCTGCAACACGCCGCGTACGCCGGCCCGGCGCAGCGCACCGGCGACCAGGGCGTGCAGTCCGTTCCCGGTGTCGGCCAGGCTGCCGAAGCCGACGTAGACCGGGGGTGGGCCGGTGGCGAGGAAGTCGACCAGTTCGGTCGGCGGCTGCCAGCCGGGGCGGGCCGCCGGCCACCAGTAGCCGACCACGTCCAGCCCGGCCGGCCAGTCCGGTGGCCGGGGCAGCACGGCGGGGCTGTACCCGTGCAGCACCGCCCAGCCGTCCCCGTCGGCCAGCCGGGCCAGGGCGCCGAGTCCGACCGGTGGCAGGCCGAGTTCGGCGCGCAGCCGCCGGGAGGCGTCGGCGTACACCCGGTCGACGAGGAGCCGACCGAGCCGGCCGGCGAGCCGGTTGCCCCAGCCGCCCAGCGAGCGCACCCCGAGTACGACCGGCGGGAACGCCCGGGTGGGAGCGGTCGGCTGGAGGAAGACCCCGAGGCACGGGATGTTGTGGTACTGCGCCACCGAGTAGCCCAGCGGTGCGGTCGTGCTGGACAGCAGCAGTACCTCGGTGTCCGCCCCGGCCGCGGTCGCGATGCCGGTGCCGACCTCGGCGACGAACCGGCCGCCGAGCCGGACGAACTCGACCAGCTCGGGGGCGACCGGCAGGCTCCGGGAGCGGTGTCCTCCGGCGTGGGCGGCCCGCAGCGCCGACAGGTCCCCGGCGATCGGCCGGAAGTCCAGGCCGGCTCCGGTGACCAGGTCGGCGTACGGCTCGGGGGCGGCGAGCGCCACCCGGTGACCGGCGGCCCGTAACCGGGCACCGAGCCCGGTGTAGGGCGCGACGTCGCCGAGGGAGCCGGCGGTGACGATCAGGACCCGCATGGCGACCTCCCGGTGGGCCGGGGCTGCGACCGGTGGCGCCGATTCGCGCTTCGACCGGAGCGTCGCGGGGTATCCGGAGTCTACGTCCGGCCGCAGGTCCGGGTCGGGGGGTTCGGGCAGATGCGGTGCCGGAAAGGTTCCGCTGCCGCCCGACGGAAGCCGGTCCGGCCTTCCGAGGATTCTTCGCACCTCCTGCGGGTAGATGGCCGGATGACGTTCAGATCCGGGCGGTCCGAGGCGAACCGCAAGGAGGCGTCCGAGCCGCCCGCCAGCGGCGTCGGTGAGCGGCGTCCGCGCGTAATGATCATCTACGCCAGCGCGGGGGCCGGACACGACGGCGCGAGCCGGGAACTCGCCGGCCGGCTGCGCGAACGCGGTCTGCTCGCCGACTGCGTGGACCTGGCCGACATCTTCCCGTGGGGACTGGGCCGGCTGCTGCGCGGCACCTACCACGGCATGCTGAGCCGGCTGCCGTGGATCTACGGGCTGCTCTTCGCGATCGGCGGGAACTTCAGCCGGGCCGCGCCGATCACCCGGGCGCTGCTCCGGCCGGTGTGGCCCCGGGTACTCCGGATGCTGCCCCCGGACACCCGGGCGGTGGTGTCGACGTACCCGGTGGTCAGCCAGATCGTCGGGCCGCTGCGCCGGGACGGGCGGCTCGCCGTACCGGTGGTCACCTATCTGACCGACTTCGCGGTGAACCCGATCTGGGTCTCGCCCGGCATCGACGTGCACTGCGCCGCGCACCGCACCACCCGGGCCGAGGCCCGGGCGCTCGGTGCCGGCGAGGTCCGGGTGGCCGGCCGACTGGTCTCGGCCGGTTTCCGCCCGGGCTCGCCGGCCGAGAAGCGCCGCGCCCGGGAGCGACTCGGGCTGCCCGTCGACGCCCGGCTCGCGCTGCTGGTCGCCGGCTCCTGGGGCGTCGGCGCGGTGGCCCGGACGGCGGCCGAGATCGCGCGTACCGGGGTGGCGGTCCCGGTGGTGGTCTGCGGCCGGAACGAGACGCTGCTGCGCCGGCTGGAGCGGCGCCGCACCGGATACGTCTTCGGCTGGGTCGACGACATGCCGGAGCTGCTGCGCGCCGCCGACGTGCTGGTGGAGAACGCCGGTGGACTCACCGCGCTGGAGGCGATGGCCTGCGGCCTGCCGGTCGCGACCTACCGGCCGATCCCCGGACACGGCCGGGCGAACGCGGCCACCATGGCCCGGGCCGGGGTGGCGACCTGGGTACGCCGGGTCGCCGAACTGGGCCCGACCCTGGTCCGGCTCGCCGACGGTACGGCCGGCGAGCGGCAGCGGGCCGCCGGGCTGGCCCTCTTCGAGACCGATCCCGCGATGGTGGTCGCCGACATCGCCCGGGGCGGTGCGCTGCCCGAGCCGGCGACCGAGGGGGCGGGACGGGCGTCCTCGTTCGACGCCCCGACCATCGCACCCGCACGGGCCGACGAGCCGCTCGGCACTCCCGCCCTGGTCGACGGTTCGCCGTCGCTCGACGCTCCCGCCCTGGTCGACGGCGCGGCGCCGGCCGGTCCGGAGGTGCCGGCCGAGGTCCCGGCCGCGGTGGCGGCGGTGCCGTCCCGCCGGACGCTGACCCGCTGGGTCGGGCTGCGGGCCGGCGTGGCGAGGTTGCGGATCGGCGCGGACCAGCCCCGGCCCGACGGTACGCGCCCGGCGAACCACCCGGACCGGCAAGGCTGACGTGCGGGCCACAGATCGTGCCGCCCCACCGGTGGCGGGGCGGGCCGGAGCCCGAGGTACGACCCGGTGAACGGCATCGCCATCCTGCTCGGACTCGCCTCGGCCGCCTGCTTCGCGGTGAGTTCGGTGCTGGAACAGCACGCCGCCAAACAGGAGCGGCCGACCCGGACCATCGACCCGAGGCTGCTGATCCGGCTGCTGCACCGGCGGCTCTGGCTGCTGGGCTGGGTCCCGGACGCGTTCGGTACCGTCCTCCAGGCGCTGGCGCTGCGCTTCGGCGCACTCGCCCTGGTCGAACCACTGCTGGTCAGCGGACTCTTCATGGCGATTCCGCTGGAGGCGGCGATAGAGCGGCGCCGACCGCACCGCCGGGACATGCTGGTGGTGGTGCTCGGGGTCGTCGGGCTGACCGGGTTCCTGCTCGCCGCCAACCCGCGCGGCGGGGTGCAGGAGCCGAAGGCGTGGTCCTGGATCCTGGTCGGGGTCGCGATCGGCGCACTGGTCGCCCTCTGCCTGCTGGTGGCCTGGCGGACCCAGGACGCGACCCGGGGCCTGATGCTCGGCATCGCCACCGGACTGCTGTACGGGTTGGCCGCCGCCCTGGTGAAGAGCGTGATCGAGAAGCTGCCGGACCACCCGGTCGAGGTCTTCACGGACTGGCACCTCTACGCCCTGATCCTGGTCGGCGGCACCGCGCTGGTGCTGAACCAGAACGCCTTCCAGGGCGGCCCGATCGCCGCCCCGCTGACCGCGATCGCGCTGCTCGACCCGTTCACCGGCGTGCTGATCGGGGTCTTCGCCTTCGAGGAGCGACTGTCGCTGGAGGGGCCTCGGCTGCTGGCCGGGCTGGTCGCGGTGGCGGCGATGACGGTCGGCATCTGGATGGCTCGGCGTACCCGGTCAAGCTGACACGCCGGCCGCCACCGTCGATCCACCGGGCCGGTCCGGTCGATCCGGGCTACGCCGCGACGGATGGTCGAACACGCCGAGAGGAATTCGGCAGGCCGCACCGCCCAGGGTGGGAATTTGGGTACTCTCGGTGAAGATTACTTAGCGCGAGTGGTGGATTACGACCAATCCGGCGCGGCGGTCTGGCGCGGCCCCGCTGAGCCGGCTGGACCTCGCGAGAGGCGGCAGTGTGCTTCATCTGACCGACGACGCTCCCGACCATCCGCCCGCGGATCGGCCGGGTGGGCGCCGGCAGCCGGACACCGTACTGGCCGGGGAGAACTTCCCCGTCGCGCTGCGCGTCCTGCCGGCACGGATCCGCCGGCACCTGCTCGCCCTCTACTGGTACGCCCGGTACGTCGACGACCTCGGCGACGAGCCCGACGAGCGCGGCCGGGACGAGACACCGGCGACCCGGCTCGCCGGGCTGGACCGGTTCGACCGCGAGGTACGCGCCCTCTACCACGGCCGGCTGCCCCGGCACCCGGTACTGGTCCGGCTGGCACCCACCGTGGTCGACTGCCGGCTGCCGATCGACCCGCTGCTGCGGCTGATCGAGGCGAACCGGCGCGACCAGGCGGTGCGCCGCTATCCGACCTTCGGCGCCCTGGTCGACTACTGCCACCTCTCCGCCGACCCGGTCGGCGAGCTGGTGCTGCACGTCTTCGGGGCCGCCTCGCCGGACCGGATCCGGCTCTCCGACCGGATCTGCACCGCCCTACAGGTGGTCGAGCATCTCCAGGACGTCGCCGAGGACCGGCGCCGGGGCCGGATCTACCTGCCGACCGAGGAGTTGGCGGCGGCCGGGGTGTCCGAGGAGGACCTCGACGCGCCCCGCGCCGGTGACCGGCTCCGTACCGTCGTCCGGCGCCAGGCACAGCGCGCCGCCGACCTGCTCGACGCCGGTGCGCCGCTCGTCGCCGACCTGCACGGCTGGGCCCGGCTGGCCGTCGGCGGATACGTCGCCGGTGGGCGGGCCGCGCTCGCCGCACTGGCCCGGGCCGACCACGACCCGCTGCCCGGGCCGCCCAAGCCCACCCGGGCCGGGATCGCCGCCGCCTGGCTCAGGTCGTACCGGCCGCCCCGGGCCGCCCTGCGCCCGAGCGGGGTGCGCGGATGACCGCCGACGCCGGACTGGAACGCGCCTACCGGGAGTGTGCCCGGGTGACCCGCAGCCAGGCGCGCAACTTCTCGTACGGGATCCGGCTGCTCCGTCCCGACCGGCGCGCCGCGCTCTGCGCCGTGTACGCCGTCGCCCGGCGCATCGACGACATCGGCGACGGGGAGCTGCCCGCCGCGACCAAGCTGGCCCGGCTCGACCAGATCCGGGCGGCGCTGCACCGGCTGCCGGAGGCCGGCGGGGATCCGGTGCTGGTCGCCCTGGCCGATGCGGCGGCCCGGCTGCCGATCCCGCTGGCCGCCTTCGACGAGCTGGTCGACGGCTGCGTGGCGGACGTCCGGGGCGCCCGCTACGAGACCTTCGAGGAGCTGGTCGGCTACTGCCGCTGCGTCGCCGGGTCGATCGGCCGGCTCTCGCTCGGCGTCTTCGCGCTCCGCCCCTCGGTGGACCGGTCGGCGGCCGCCGAACTCGCCGACACCCTGGGCATCGCGCTGCAACTGACCAACATCCTGCGGGACATCGTGGAGGACCGGGCCGCCGGCCGGGTCTACCTGCCCCGCCGCGACCTGGAGCGGTTCGGCTGCACCCTGGAACTCGGCCCGGACGGCGCGCTGACCGACCCGCCGGACCGGCTCGCCGCGCTGCTCCGCTGGCAGGCGCACCGGGCCGAACGCTATTACCAGAGCGGGCTGCGGCTGCTGCCGCTGCTGGACCGGCGCAGCGCGGCCTGCGTGGCGGCGATGGCCGGGATCTACCACCGGCTGCTGGCCCGGATGGTGGCCGACCCGCTGGCGGTGACCCGGCAGCGGGTCTCGCTGCCCGGCTGGGAGAAGGCGTACGTCGCGGCGCGGGCGATGACCCGGAGCGCACCGTGACCGACGGAGGGGTCTGCGTGGTCGGCGGAGGGCTGGCCGGCATCGCCTCGGCGGTGCGGCTGCTCGACGCCGGGCACCGGGTGACCCTGGTGGAGGCCCGTCCGGCGCTCGGCGGGGCCACCTACTCGTTCCGGCGGGGCGAGCTGACCGTGGACACCGGGCAGCACGTCTTCCTCCGCTGCTACCAGCAGTACCGCGACCTGCTCGTCCGGCTCGGCAGCGCCGACCGGGCGGCCGTGCAGGACGGGTTCGCGGTGCCGATCCTGCGGGCCGGCGGGCCGCCGCACGTACTCGCCCGCAACCGCCGACTGCCGGCCCCGGCGCACCTGCTGCCGGCCCTGCTGGGCTACCGCCCGCTGCGGGTGGGACAGCGGCTGGCGGCGGTACGGGCCGCCGCCGCGCTGCGCCGGGTCGAACCGGACGACCCGGCCGCCGACCGGGTCAGCTTCGGCGCCTGGCTGACCGCGCACGGGCAGGACGCGCCGACCGTGGCCCGGCTCTGGGAGCTGATCTGCACGGCGGCCCTGAACGCCCCGCCGGAACGGGCCTCGCTGGCGCTGGCCGCCCGGGTCTTCCGGACCGGGCTGCTCGACCGGGCCGACGCCGCCGACATCGGCCGGCCGACCGCGCCACTGTCCGAACTGCACGGTGCCCCGGCGTCCGTACTCCTCCGGCAGCGCGGCGCGACGGTCCGCACCGGGGTACGGGTGCAGCGGATCCGGGCCGACCGGGGCCGGTTCCAGATCTCCGGTGACGGCGTCGAGCTGACCGCCGACGCGGTGGTGTTGGCGGTGCCGCACCCGCAGGCCGCCCGGCTGGTGCCGGCCGAGGCCGCCCCGGACCGGGCGCGCTGGGCCCGGCTGGGTGCCGCGCCGATCGTCAACGTGCACGTGCACTACCAGCAGCGGGTCACCGAACTCGAGTTCGCGGCCGGGCTGGACACGCCGGTGCAGTGGGTCTTCGACCGGACCGCGCCCGGCGGCTCCGGCCAGTACCTGGTGGTCTCGATTTCCGCCGCCGAGCAGGTGCTGGGCGTCCGGGCCAGCGACCTGGTCCGGACCTACCTGGACGCGCTGGCCGAACTCTTCCCGGCGGCCCGGCAGGCCCGGGTCCGGGACGCGTTCGTGACCCGGGAACCCCGGGCGACGTTCCGGCAGGGGCCGGGCTCCCGCAGTGCCCGGCCACCCGCCCAGACCCGGGCGCCCGGGCTGGCCCTGGCCGGCGCGTGGACCGACACCGGGTGGCCGGACACGATGGAGGGCGCGGTACGCAGCGGCCACCGCGCCGCCGACGTGGTCCTCGCCCACCTCGGGTCCGCACCGACCCAGACGGCAGGCACCGGCATGACCGGGCGCGACGAGGAGACGAGATGACCGTGATGCTGCCCAGCGTCCTCGCCCAGGTGGACGAACTCGTCCAGCCCGAGATCCGGGCGACGCTGGAACGGATCGACGAGCGTACCCGGCTGGTCGCCGGCTACCAGCTCGGCTACTGGGACGCCGCGGGGGAGCCCGCCGGCCGGGGCGGGAAGGGGCTGCGCCCGGCGCTGGCGCTGCTCTCCGCCCAGGCCGCCGGCCAGCCGGTACGCCGGGGCCTGCCGGCGGCGGTCGCGGTGGAGCTGGTGCACAACTTCTCCCTGCTGCACGACGACGTGATCGACGGTGACCTGGAGCGCCGGCACCGGCCGACGGCGTGGGCGGCGTTCGGCATCGGTCCGGCGATCCTGGCCGGGGACGCCATGCTCGGCCTCGCCGACGAGGTGCTGGCGGACGACCCCACCCTGGACGTACGCGCCGGACTGAGCACCATGCACACCGCGATCCGGCGACTGATCGCCGGGCAGGCGGCCGACGTGGCCTTCGAGTCCCGTCCCGACGTCACCCTCGACGAGTGCCTGGCGATGGCCCGGGACAAGACGGCGGCGCTGCTCTCCTGCTCCGCGACGCTCGGCGCGGTGCTCTGCGGCGCCCCGACGGCGCTGGTGGACGGGCTGGCCCGGTACGGGGAACGGCTCGGCCTGGCCTTCCAGCTCGTGGACGACCTGCTCGGGATCTGGGGTGAGCCGGCGGTCACCGGCAAGCCGGTCCTTTCCGACCTGCGGGCCCGGAAGAAGTCCGTACCGGTGGTCCGGGCCCTCACCTCCGGCGGCCCGGCCGGTGACCAGCTCGCCGAGCTGTACGCCCGGACCGGCGAACTCTCCGCCACCGACCTGGGCCTGGCCGCCGAGCTGATCGAGGAGACCGGCGCCCGGGACTGGACCGAGAAGCAGGCCGACCGGCTGCTCACCGAGGCGCTGGCCGAACTGGACCAGTTGGGCGAGCCGGGTTCGACCGGAGAACGCTCCGACGTGCACGCCGACCTGGTGGCGATCGCGCACTTCATGACGGGACGGGACCACTGATGGGCGCGACGCTCTCCACCAGCGACGGCAACCCGACCGGCGCCCGCCGCGACGGCATCCTGATCGAGGGACCCGGTCCGCTCGGCATCGGAGGCGAGGGGCAGCGGAGCACCGCCGAGGCGGCCCTGGACCGGGCCCGGGACCTGCTGCTCGCGCGGCAGCAGCCGGGCGGCTGGTGGCAGGGTGAGCTGGAGACCAACGTGACGATGGAGGCCGAGGACCTGCTGCTGCGGGAGTTCCTCGGCATCCGTACCGAGGTGGAGACCGAGCCGACCGCCCGGTGGATCCGCTCGAAGCAGCATGCGGAGGGCGCCTGGGCGACCTTCTACGGCGGGCCGGGCGACCTCTCCACCACCATCGAGGCGTACGCGGCGCTGCGGCTGGCCGGTGACCCGCCGGACGCCGAGCACATGTGCCGGGCCCGGGACTTCGTACTCGCGCAGGGCGGCATCGAGCGGAGCCGGGTCTTCACCCGACTCTGGCTGGCGCTCTTCGGCGAGTGGCCGTGGCACCGGTTGCCGGCGATCCCGTCCGAGGTGGTGCTGCTGCCGTCGTGGTTTCCGCTCAACGTCTACGACTTCGCCTGCTGGGCCCGGCAGACCATCGTGCCGCTGTCGATCGTCCGCGCGCTGCGCCCGGTACGCCCGCTCGGGTTCTCGCTCGGCGAACTGCGTACCGGACGGCCGGCGCCGCCGGAGGAGCGGCGCGGCAAGGGACGCTGGATGCACCGGCTCGACACGGCGCTGCGCGGCTACGAGCGGCACCCGGTCGGCCCGGTACGCCGCAACGCGCTGCGCCGGGCGGCCGAGTGGATCGTGGCCCGGCAGGAGGCCGACGGCTCGTGGGGCGGCATCCAGCCGCCGTGGGTCTACTCGCTGATCGCGCTGCACCTGGTCGGCTATCCGCTCTCCCACCCGGTGCTGCGCAGCGGGCTGGCCGGGCTGGAGCGGTTCACCGTCCGGGAGGAGACCCCGGACGGACCGGTACGCCGGCTGGAGGCGTGCCAGTCCCCGGTCTGGGACACCGCGCTGGCGATGGTCGCGCTCGCCGACGCCGGGGTGCCGGCCGACCATCCGGCGCTGACCACCGCCGCCGACTGGCTGCTCGCCGAGGAGATCCGGGTCCCCGGCGACTGGGCGATACGCCGGCCCCGGGTGGAGCCCGGCGGCTGGGCGTTCGAGTTCGACAACGACGGCTACCCGGACACCGACGACACCGCCGAGGTGCTGCTCGCGCTGCGGCGCTGCGGGGCGCATCCGGCGCTGCGGCCGGCGATGGAGCGCGGGGTCCGCTGGCTCTGCGGGATGCAGTCCGCCGACGGCGGCTGGGCGGCGTTCGACGCGGACAACACCCGGGCGATCGCCCGCGACCTGCCGTTCTGCGACTTCGGTGAGGTGATCGACCCGCCGAGCGCGGACGTCACCGCGCACGTGGTGGAGGCGCTCTGCGCGGAGGGGCTGGCCGGTTCGATACCGGTTCGCCGGGGCGTGGCGTGGCTGCTGCGCCACCAGGAGGCGGACGGTTCCTGGTTCGGCCGGTGGGGCGCCAACCACGTCTACGGGACGGGTGCGGTGGTGCCGGCGCTGATCGCCGCCGGGGTACCCCGGGAGGACCCGAGGATCGTCCGGGCGGTCTGCTGGCTGCACCGGCGGCAGAACGCCGACGGCGGCTGGGGCGAGGACATGCGCTCGTACCGCGATCCGGCCTGGCGGGGTCAGGGCGACTCGACCGCCTCGCAGACCGGGTGGGCGCTGCTGGCCCTGCACGCCGCCCGCTCGGACGACTCGGCGTCGGTCCGGCGCGGGGTGGACTGGCTGGTGCGTACCCAGCGGCCGGACGGGGGCTGGGACGAGCCGCAGTACACCGGCACCGGGTTTCCCGGCGACTTCTACATCAACTACCACCTCTACCGGCTGGTCTTTCCGGTCAGCGCGCTCGGCCGGTTGCTGCGCGACCCGGACGACTTCGCGCGGCTGCGCACCGATCCGGGAGAGCCCAGTTGAGGAACGGAAACTGGGTGCTGTTCGCACCGATGCGGGCGGAGGCGATCGCGCTGCGGCGCGGCCTGCCGCCGGGCGCACCGCTGCGGCGTACCGGTCGGGGACCGGCCCGGGCGACGGTCGCCGCCGGCCGCAGCGACGCCGCCGCGCTGGCGGTGGCCGGCATCGCCGGTGGCCTGGTGCCGACGTTGCGCACCGGCGACGTGGTGGTGGCCACCGAGGTACGCCGGGCCGGCGTCGTCGGCGGTGCCCCGGTGCCCTGCCCGGCCGCCCCGATGATCGCGGCGGCGCTGCGCCGACGTGGCCTGACCGTCCACCTCGGACCGGTGGTGACCAGCCGGCGGATCGTCGACGGCGCGGACCGGACCCGGCTGGCCGCCACCGGCGCGATCGCGGTGGACACCGAGTCGGCGGCGCTGCTGGCCGGTGCCGCCGGCCGCCCGGTCGCCTGCGTACGGGTGGTCGCCGACGTGCCACCGCATCCGCTGTACCGGCCGGCGACGCTCGGCCGGGTGATCGCGGCGCTGCGGGTGCTGCCGCGGCTCGGCCCGGCCCTGTCGGAGTGGGCGGCGGCGACCACCGCCCGGCAGGTGGTACTGGCCGCCCCCCGGTCGTTCTGCGCCGGGGTGGAGCGGGCGATCAGCGTGGTGGAGCAGGCGCTGGACCGGCACGGCCCGCCGGTCTACGTCCGCAAGCAGATCGTGCACAACCTGCACGTCATCGCCGACCTGCAACGCCGGGGCGCGGTCTTCGTCGACGAGCTGACCGAGATCCCGGACGGCGCGACGACGGTCTTCTCCGCGCACGGGGTGGCGCCCGCGGTCCGGGCCGCCGCCGCCGACCGGGGACTGCCGGTGATCGACGCGACCTGTCCGCTGGTGACCAAGGTGCACAGCGAGGCCCGCCGGTTCGCCGGGCGGGGCAACACGGTGCTGCTGATCGGGCACGCCGGGCACGAGGAGACCGAGGGGACCCTCGGCGAGGTGCCCGGCCGGATCGCCCTGGTGGAGTCGGTCGGCGACGCGGAACGGATCGAGGTCGCCGACCCGGACCGGGTGTCGTACCTGGTGCAGACCACCCTGGCCGTGGACGAGGTGGCCGGGGTCCTCGACGTACTCCGGCGGCGGTTCCCCGCGCTGACCGGACCCTCCTCGGACGACATCTGCTACGCCACCACCAACCGGCAGGCGGCGTTGCGCGAGGTGGCCGCCGTCGCCGACGTGGTGCTGGTGCTCGGCTCGGCCAACTCTTCGAACTCCCGGCGCCTGGTCGAGGTGACCGAGCGCGGGGGCACCCCGGCGTACCTGGTCGACGACGTGGAGCAGGTCGACCTCCGCTGGCTCGCCGGGGCCCGGACGATCGGCGTGACCGCCGGTGCGTCGGCTCCGCCGTGGCTGGTCGACCAGACCGTGGCGGCGCTGGCCGGGCTCGGCGCCGACGCGGTACGGGAGCACAGCACCCGTACCGAGGATGTGCACTTCACCCTTCCCAAGGAGATCCGAACGCCATGACGGGGACCAGTTCGCGCAGCGTCGCGCGGGACAGCCGCGCGCCGATCGACCGGCCGACCGGAACGGGGTGCTGACGATGGGCATGCCACTGCGCCAGAGCCTGCGGGTCGGCCGCTATCTGATGGAGCAGAAGCTGCGTCGGAGGACGCACTTTCCGCTGCTCGTCGAGTTGGAGCCGCTCTTCGCCTGCAACCTGGCCTGCGCCGGCTGCGGCAAGATCCAGCACCCGGCGGACGTGCTGAAGCGCCGGATGCCGGTGGAGCAGGCGCTCGCCGCGATCGAGGAGTGCGGGGCGCCGATGGTCTCCATCGCCGGCGGCGAGCCGTTGATGCACCCGGAGATCGACCGGCTGGTGAACGAACTCGTCAAGCGCCGCAAGTACGTCTTCCTCTGCACCAACGCGGCGCTGCTGCGCAAGAAGCTGCACAAGTTCACCCCGTCCCGCTACTTCTCCTTCGCCGTGCACATCGACGGGCTGCGGGAGCGGCACGACGCCTCGGTCTGCAAGGAGGGCGTCTTCGACGAGGCGGTCGAGGCGGTGCGGGAGGCGAAGCGGCGCGGCTTCCGGGTCACCAGCAACACGACGTTCTTCTCGACCGACACCCCGCAGACGGTGATCGAGGTACTCGACTACCTCAACGACGACCTGGGCGTCGACCAGATGATGCTCTCCCCGGCGTACGCCTACGACAAGGCGCCGGACCAGGAGCACTTCCTCGGTGTCGCGGAGACCCGGGCGATGTTCAAGAAGGCGTTCGGCGAGGGGCGCCGGAAGAAGTGGCGGCTGAACCACTCGCCGCTCTTCCTGGACTTCCTGGAGGGCAAGGTCGACTTCTCCTGCACCGCCTGGGCCATCCCGTCGTACTCGCTCTTCGGCTGGCAGCGCCCCTGCTATCTGCTCGGCGACGGCTACGCGCAGACGTACCGGGAGCTGATCGAGACCACCGACTGGTCGGCGTACGGCCGGGGGCGGGACGCCCGCTGCGCCAACTGCATGGCGCACTGCGGGTACGAGCCGACGGCCGTGCTCGCCACGATGTCGTCGCTGCGCCAGTCGATCCGGGCGATCCGCGCCAACTGACCGGTGCAGGCTGGCCGCCCGGCGCGGGGCGGTCAGCCGAACCGGTCGGCGAGCCGGCGGTAGGTGGCCGGCAGGGTGGCCCGGACCGCGATCGGCAGCACCATCCAGCGTGGCAGGCAGACCTCGTGCCGGCCGGTGAGCATGCCGGTGAGCAGGGCGTCGGCGGCCCGTTCCGCCGGCACCGGCCGGGGGCGGCGGCGCGGGTACGGTCGGCCCCGGCGGGCGAAGAACGGGGTGTCCACCACGGCGGGGACGAGTTCGGTGACCACGATGCCCCGACCGGTCGTCTCCTTGCGCAGGCTGTCGGCGAAGACGCTCAGCCCGGCCTTTGTGCCGGCGTAGACCGCCTCCTCGCGTACGCCGAGCCGGCCGGCGATGGAGCCGACGAAGCCGAGCCGCCCGCTGCCCCGGTCGAGCATCCCGGGCAGCACCGCCCGGGCGAGCAGCATCGGGGCGGTCAGGTTCGCCGCCACCAGCGCCTGGATCTGGGCGTCGGTCATCCCGGTCAGCGGCCCGGCGAAGCCCTGCCCGGCGTTGTTGACCAGGATGTCGACCCGTCCGGCACAGTCGAGTACCCGTCCGGCGAGCGCCTTCGTCCGCTCCGGGTCGGTCAGGTCGCACGGGATCGCCGTACCCCCTGAGGCGGCGGCGACCGCCGCGAGCCGTTCCGGGTCGCGGCCGCTGAGGAAGACCCGCGCGCCGGCACCCGCCAGCCGCCGGGCGGCGGCGGCGCCGATTCCGGAGGAGGCGCCGGTGACCAGGGCGACGGCGCCAGCGAGGCGGCGGGAAGTCATATCGGTAGTGTGGCCCATCCGGCCCCGGTGGACCGGACGGAGCGCCGAACCGGGTCTGGCCGCGGGAGCGGCGACCGGGGCTCAGGACTCGAGGTCGGCCAGGGCCGCGCGGAGGAACGCCGGGGTCTCGGTCGGCGGGACGGCTTCGACGCAGAGCCGTTCCATCGCGGCGGCGTAGTAGTCCACGTCGTCGCGCTTGTCGAGGTAGAGCGCGCTGGTGAGCTGTTCCATGTAGACGACGTCCGGCAGCTCCTGGTCGGGGAAGCGGAGCAGGCTGAACGCGCCACCCGCCGCGGCGTGCCCGCCGGCCCGGAACGGGATCACCTGGACGGTCACGTTCGGCAGCTTGCCGACCTCGATCAGGTGCTCGAGCTGGCCGCGCATCACGCCGACCCCGCCGATCGGGCGGCGCAGCGCCGCCTCGTCCACCACGGCCCAGAGCTGCGGCGCGCCCGGTCGGGTCAGCACCTTCTGCCGGTCCATCCGAAGTTCGACCCGCCGTTCGATCTCGTCCGGCGGGGCACCGTCGTGGGCGAGCAGCACGACGGCCCGGGCGTAGTCCCGGGTCTGCAACAGCCCGGGAATGTACTGCACCTCGTAGGCCCGGATCAGCGCGGCGGCGGCTTCCAGGCCGAGGTAGGACTGGAACCAGTTGGGCAGCACGTCGCCGTACCGGTGCCACCAGCCGGGGTTGTTGGCCTGCCGGGCCAGGGCGAGCAGGGCGGAGCGTTCGCTCTCGTCGGTCACCTGGTAGAGGGTCAGCAGATCGGCGACGTCGCGTTCCTTGAATCCCACCCGGCCCAGCTCCATCCGGCTGATCTTGGACCCGGACGACCTGATCTCCCAGCCCGCGTCCTCGCGGCTGACGCCCCTGGCCTCCCGCAGCTTCCGCAACTGGCTGCCGAGCAGGATTCGCAGCACGGTGGGGCCGCCCGCCATCCCGGGGTCGGCGGCTCCACCCGCGAAGACCGGCCCACCATCGACGATCGGTCCACCGTCGGCGACCTCGCCGTCCGGGACCGAGTCATGGCCGGATGGAGCCATCGTCACGTGTCGCCTCCACACATGCTCGACGCAGCCCACCGAGGGCTGGGCCAAATCCGTCGGTAAGCATGCCATGGCTGGACGGTGAGGAGGGTAGACCCAACGCGCTAATTTTCTCGACCCTCGTACAGTCGGGGCTCGCGCCGAGCGTGTCGGGACGGTGGCGAACGGTGGTGTCGGCGTACCGGACGCCGTAGGTACGGTCGGCTAACCGATGAGGTTGTCGAAGTCCCCGTCGCGGGCGCCGAGGATGAAGGCGGTGATCTCGTCGATGGTGTAGATCAGCGCCGGGCCGTCGGGGTCCCGGGAGTTGCGGACGGCGATACCGGCGCCGCCGGGCAACTCGGCCATCTCGACGCAGTTTCCGCTGGGGTTGCTGCGGCGGCTCTTCTGCCAGGCGAGGGTGGGCAGCTGGCCGGTGGACATGCCGTTGTACGTCTGAATCATCGCCAGTCTTTCTGGGGGTTCCGGAGGGCTGGGGGCGGTGGGCGTCGCGTAGGCCCGACTGCGTACTGATTCCTCCCCGTGGACGCGTCCTCAGCCGTGACGGTGCGTGGAGCATCCGTCTGGTCATCTCTGCATGACCATCTGCACGTGCATTCGCTCTTGCGCCTGCACCTGACAGCGAGCATGATAGCGCGGTAAGGGTGTGTCCGTTTGTTCACTTTTCGTGATGGAGGCGGGGGGCCGTTGCCAGCGCAACCGAAGCGTCGGGGACCAGGCAAGATCGCCGACACGCGCGCCTGCCTGGGCAGATGGTCGCCAACGGATCGCAACGGCGCAGTTTCGGCCCGTGCTGGCGTACGCGAACTTGGATCACGGACAGTCACCAGTTACTCCCGGCAACCGGCCTTCGGACACGGTCCGGGTCCGGCCCACGACCGCGCCCCGCGCCGGGTCTCCTGAAGGGACACGACACCGTGGATCCCTTCACCCTCGCGGCCGGCGCCGCCGCGGTAGCGGGCCTCGGCGCGGCCTGGCGGATGCGCGGCCAGGTGCGGCTGGCCCAGGCGGAGGTGGTCCGGCTCCGCGAGGAGTTGCAGTCGGAACGGCACGCGGCCACCCACGACCCGCTGACCGGGCTGCTCAACCGGCGGGCCTTCTATCAGATCGGCGCCGCACTGGTCGCCGATCCCGGCCGGCCGCCGCTGGTCGCGGTGGTCCTGGACCTCGACGACTTCAAGCAAATCAACGACCGGTTCGGGCACGCCGCCGGGGACCAGGTGCTGGTCGCGGTCGCCTGGCGGTTCGCCGCGTACGCGGGCAACAACCTGGTGGCCCGGCTCGGCGGCGACGAGTTCGCCGGGCTGCTCGCCGGGACCCGTGCCGACGGCCGTTGGCTGCACCAGTCCGCGCGACGGCTCGCGGAACTGCTCTCCGCGCCGATCCAGGTGGCCGAGCGCGACCTGCGGGTCACCGCGTCGATCGGACTGGCCCCGGTGCACGGCTGCGCGCAGTTGGCCGAGGTGCTCGACCTCGCCGACGCCGCGATGTACCGGGTGAAGACCCGGCGGGCCCGGCTCGCCCCGGGCGATGTCGACGCGGCCGGTTGCGTCGGCCCGCTCGGGGGGTACGTGCAGAGCCAGGCGCAGCTCGCCCGGTCGAGCAGTACCGGCGAGACCACCGGCACGCCGGCCGTGCCCCGTGAACTGATCGAGACGACACCCGGTGCCGAGTCAGGAGGGCAGTGACAAGATGCCAGTACCCAACGTGGATCCGCACCGACGGAACCCGGCGGAGATCGACTCCACCGCCAGTTACCGGCCGACCGACCCGGTCTGGGTCTACCGGTCCGGCACCTGGCGGGCCGGAGTGGTCGAGGCGGCCTCGGCGCTGGCCGCGACGGTCACGTACCGGCCGAACAGTGCCCGGGGCACCGGGGTGGACACCCTCACCGCGCAGTACATGATCCGGCGGCAGGAGCCGGACCCGCTGCTCGACGGCGAACCCGCCGGCCGGCGCTAGGGATCCGGGCGGACCAGGGCCCGGTCAGCCGGGCCCACCGCCGTGCGGGCGGCGCGGTGCCGCCCGCCCCGGCGCGGATCGCGCCGGACGACAGCGGCCCACCCATCGACGATCCCACCGAACGCCCCCTCTCCGCCCGCGCCTGACGATCCGGCCCCGGCGGTACGAGTTCAGCGGCGGCGTCGGCCCGCGTAGGCGCCGAGCGCGGCGACCAGTCCGGTGCCGAGTGCCGAGCCGAGCGCCACGAGCACCGCACCGATCACCCAGAGCCCGTCGGCGTCCGGATCGGTCGCGGCGTCGACCGAGAACGCCACGGTGAGTACGGCCGGCACGACCACGCCGGCCAGCCAGGGCCGGCCCCGGCGCCCCGCCTCGAAGACCAGTACGGCGAGGACCACCCCGAGCCCGACCACCGGCCAGGCGGAGTACGGCCCGGTCTGCGTCCCAGTCACCGGATCCGTCTCCTTCTGCTGGTCCCAGCCGAGGAACGCCCAGTACGCCAGCGCGGTGAGGCCGGCGAGTCCGACGATCCAGAGCGGGGTGTGCCGGGCCTGGGCCGGCTGCCGTTCGGTCATCCCCCGACTCTCCACCATCGACCGGGCCCGGACCCGAGTACCCCTACTCAGCCGGTGCGGTCGGTCACCCCTTCAGCCCGGAGGTGGCGACGCCCTGCACCAGGAACCGCTGGAAGAAGAGGAAGAAGAGGATGACCGGCACCAGGGCCAGCATCGACATCGCCATCAGCGCCCCGTAGTCGGAGATGGTGGTCTGGTCGATGTAGAGCTGCAACGCCAGCGGCAGCGGGTACTTCTCCGGGGTGCTGAGATAGATCAGCGGGCCGAAGAAGTCGTTCCAGCTCCAGATGAAGGTGAAGATGGCCGTGGTGACCAGGGCGGGGCGGGACAGCGGCAGCACGATGTGCCAGAACGTGGCCCAGTGGCCGGCGCCGTCGATCCGGGCCGACTCGTCCAGCTCGGCGGGGATGGTCCGCATGAACTGCACCATCAGGAAGACGAAGAACGCCTCGCCGGCCAGGAACTTGCCGACCAGCAGCGGCAGGTAGGTGTCGACCAGGCCGAGCCGCTGGAAGACCGCGTACTGCGGGATGATCAGGACGTGGAACGGTAGCAGCAGCGTCGAGATCATCAGCGCGAACATCGTGGCCCGGCCCCGGAAGCGCAGCCGGGCGAAGGCGTAGCCGGCGAGCGCCGACGAGACGACCGTGCCGACCACCGAGAGCCCGGCCAGCAGGGCGGAGTTGCCGAAGAACCGCAGTACGCCGATCCCGGCGAGCCCGTCGGCGGCCCGCCGGTAGTTCGCCGCCGTCGGTTCGGTCGGCAGCAGTTCCAGGCTGCCGAGGATGGACTGGGACGGCTTGAACGAGGCGGCCACCAGCCAGCCGACCGGGTAGAGGAGCACGGCCAGGATCGCCAGCGCCCCGAGGTGCCAGGCCAGGCTGCCCCAGCGGCGGCGCGGTGCGGCGGGGCGTCCGGCCACCGTCGGGGGCGGCGTTCCGGTCCGGGGTACCTCGGTGGTGGTCATCGCTGGTCTCCGGCGTAGTGCACCCAGCCCCGGGCGGTCCGGAACAGGAACGCGGTCACCAGGCCCACGCCGAGCAGCAGCATCCAGGCCAGCGCCGAGGCGTAGCCCATCTGGAAGTCGGCGAAGCCGCGGTCGTAGAGGTAGACGGTGTAGAAGAGGGTCGAGCCGGCCGGGCTGCCGTTCCGGCCGCCGATGACGTACGCCGAGGTGAAGATCTGGAAGGAGTTGATGGTCTCCAGCAGCAGGTTGAAGAAGAGCACCGGCGAGATCATCGGCAGCGTCACCGACCGGAAGCGGCGCCAGCGGCCGGCCCCGTCGACCTGGGCGGCCTCGTAGAGTTCGGTCGGCACCTGCTTCAGCCCGGCCAGGAAGATCACCATCGGCGCGCCGAATTGCCAGACGGCGAGCAGCACCAGCATCAGCAGCGAGAGGTCGGGATTGCCGACCCAGCCGCCGATGTCGATGCCGACGGCGCGGAGCAGCCGGTCGACCACCGCGTCGTCGCTGAACAGTGCCCGCCAGACGATCGCCACGCTGACGCTGGCCCCGATCAGCGACGGCCCGTAGAACGCCGCCCGGTAGAAGCCCTCGCCCCGGCGGCGCTGGTGCAGCAGCAGCGCCACCGCGAGCGCGGCGGCCAGCTTGACGGGTACGGCGACCAGCACGTACGCGCCGGTGACCCGGACGGACTGGAGCCAGCGCGAGTCGTCGAACATCCGCCGGTAGTTCTCCAGTCCGACCCACTCCGGGGCGGTGAAGAGGTTGTAGTCGGTGAACGAGAGGTAGAGCGAGGCGGCCATCGGCCCGACGGTCAACAGCAGCATGCCGATGATCCACGGGGACAGGAACAGATAGCCGGCCGGTCCGTCACCCGGCCGTCGCCCCCGTCGTCCCGGTCCGGCGCCGGCCCGGCGGGGGCGCGGCGCCGGACCGGCCGGCTCGTCCCGGCGTACGGCTGTCTGGCTGGTCGTCATGCGCTGCTGGCGCTCCCTCCGGGCCGGCGCTGCCACCGCTTCAGGAACCGAGCTTCTGCTCCGCCTCGGTGAAGAACTCGTCCACTGCCCGGGGGACCGTGATCCGGCCGTAGTGGAGTTCCTCGCTGATCCGGATGAAGGCCGCCTCGACCCCGCCGGCACCCTTCGGCGGTGCCGGGGGAGCCTTGGACAACTGGTCGGCGATGCTCTTCTCGAAGGCGGCGACCTCGGCCAGTGGGCCTTGGAGCTGGGCGGCGGCGCGCTGGGCGTTGGTCGCCGGCAGGCCTCGGTTGCCGCCGAAGATCCGGCCGACCTCGGGGTCGTTGATCAGGAACGAGATCAGCTTGGCCGCCGCCTCCGGGTGTTTCGTCCGGCTGGAGGCGCTGAGCAGCATTGCCGGTTTCAGGTACTGGCCGAGCTGTCCCGGGTTGTCGGTCGGCACCGGGGCCAGCTTCAACGGGGTCTTGACCTCGGCCGCGTACCGGACGAGGAAGTTGTCCCAGCCGAGTTCGGAGGCGATCAGGTCGTCGACGAAGCCGGAGCGGGGCTTGATCTGCACCGCCTTGTCGACCGGCAGCACCACCTTGGCCCTGATCAGTTCCTGGCCCTCGGTCCAGAACGCGCTGAGCTGCTCCCTGGTGAAGCCGAGCTTGCCGTCCGGGGTGAAGAGCTGTCCGCCCTGCTGGCGCAGCCGCGCTTCGAGGTTGTAGATGATGCCGGTGTAGTTGCCGCCGCCGTAGCTGTCGGTCGCCTCGGTGATCTTCGCCATGCCGCTCCGGTAGTCCTGCCAGGTCCAGCCGGCGGCCGGTTCCGGTACGCCGGCCTTGGCGAAGATCGCCGGGTTGTAGTACAGGCTCCAGGTGTTTCCGCCCACCGGTACGCCGTACAGGGCGCCGTCGACCTCGCCCGCGCCCTGGAAGCCGGGGAGCAGGTCGGTCAGTACGAGGTTGTCGCCGGTCTGCTTCCCCAGGTCGTAGAGCACACCCCGGTCGGCGTACTCGCGCAGGTAGGAGAAGTCCATCTGGAGTACGTCCGGTGCGTTGCCGCCGGCCGTCTCGGTGGCCATCTTCTGCCAGTACGCCTCGTACTCCTGGAAGCTCGGTGTGACCTTGACGCCCGGGTTCTTCGACTCGAAGAGCGCGATCGCCTGCTTCATCAGCTCGGCGCGTTCGGCATTGCCCCACCAGGAGTACCGGAGGGTGGCCGAGCCGGACTCGGAGTCGCCGCCGCCACAGCCGGCGAGCAGTGCGCCGAGGCAGACGAGCGCGGCGCCAGTCGCCACCACGCTTCTGAAACGTTTCATCATGGGCGTGAAACCTCCCGGGACCAGCGCGCCGTAGACGGCATCGGACGGGGCGAGGGTGCGAGTACGAAAAGCTTGTGAGGAAGGGTAGGAGATTGATCTACGCCCGTCAATGCAGCGGTAAAACGTTCCAAGTATCGGAGCGCTGGCGTCGACCAGCCGGAGCAAGATGCATTTTTCCGGTTTAACGGGTGTTACGGTCAAAACCGGCAGTATTTTTCGGGGTCACGCCGAAACCTGGGAGAGGCCGGACATGCCCAGCCAAGAGGTCGCCGGGGAGATCGGATCACCGATCCGGCCCAGCGGGCAGCAGCAGTCGCGCGGGACCGCCGGCCGTACCCTGCGCCCGGCCAGCGGAGCGTCCCTCTCCGAACTGGTCGGCTACCGGGCGGCGGTCGCGGAGCTGCTCGCCGAGGTGGCCGGCCACACCGGCCGCGACGAACTGCCCAGACTGGAGCGGACCCTCACGGACCGGATCACCGGCCCCGACTTCGCCGCCGTACTCGGGACACTGCCCGGCGGCGCCGCCGACGCCGCGCACCGGCTCGTCCGGGAGATCCGGGACTACCGGCCGAACAACCGCAGCGCCGCCCGCGACCTCGCCGGGCTGATCCGGATCTACCTGCTCTCCCGGATCGACGCCATGTGGTGGGGACACCTGCCCGGCTTCTCGACCGACGCCGACCTGCACCGCTGCGCGGAACTGGTCGACCTCGACACGCTGCGCCGCACCGACCTGCTCCGGTTCCGCTACCGGCGACCGGCCGGGCACCTGCTCGGCCGGGCGGCCCGAGCGCTCCGGCGCCAGGTCCGGCCACCCGGGACACCGCCGGCCGGCCGCGCCGCCGTACCGGCGGCCGGCACCGGACCACGGACCACCCGAACCCGGCCCGAGGTGGTGGCCCTGCTCAACCAACTCGCCGTCGACCTCCGCCGGCGCCGTCCCGGCCCCACCCCGCCGCTCCGGGTGACCAGCCTCGCCCGCAGCCTGGAGCACCAACACCGGCTCCGGGCCCTCGGGTACGCGGCCATGCTGCCCAGCGGGCACTGCCTCGGGTACGCGATGGATCTTGAAATGTCCTGGCTGCGCCGCCTCGACGCGCCCGGGATGGTCGCCGCCCTGCTGCGCGAGCGGCAGGGCTGGGGTGACGTCAACGTGATCGACGAGGGTCAGACCTGGCACGTCTGTGTCAGCCCGCGCGCGGCCAACCGGCTGCGCCGGGACTTCCTGACCGCACTGGGAGGTTGAGCGGCATGTCCGGCATCGTCCTTCTGCTCGGTCCCGGCGCCGACCGCCGCACCTTCCACCGGATGATGGCCGAACTCACCCCACGCGGTGACCTGGCCGAGACCAGGCTCGGCCCCGACCTGCTGGCCGGCGTCCAGCGGCTGCGGATCGTCGACCGGGAGCGGGCGGTGCAACCCTGGAGTTCCGCCGACGGCCGGTGGCTGCTCTGCTACAACGGCGAGGTCTACAACCACCGGGAACTCGCCGCCGAACTGCGCCGGCTCGGCCGGGCGCCGCGCACCGAGAGCGACACCGAAGTCGTCCTGGAGGCGTTCCTGGCCTGGGGACCGGAGGCGGTCACCCGGCTGCGCGGCGAGTTCGCCCTCGCGCTCGCCGACACCGCCACCGGACGGCTCTACCTGGCCCGCGACCCGCTCGGGGTGCGACCGCTCTACTGGTCCCGGCACCTGCGCCGGTTGCACGTCGCCTCCGAGGTCAAGGCGCTGGTGCCGGTCGGCGCGCCGATCTCGGAGCTGCCACCCGGACACCACGGCTGGGCCGACGCCGGCAGCGGGCCCGAGCTGGTGCCCTACCTGGACCTGGCCCGGTCCGGCGCCGGGCAGCCACCGGTCCGGGACACCGGGGAGGCGGCGGCACTGCTCCGCGAGGCCGTCCGGGACAGCGTCCGGGTCCGGGTCGACACCGACCTCACCGTCGGAGTACTGCTCTCCGGTGGGCTGGCCAGCACCCTCACCCTGCTGCACGTCCGGGAGTTCCACCACGACTGCGTGGCGTTCACCGTCGGCATACCGGAGAGCCCGGACGTGCGGACCGCCCGCCGGCTCGCCGCCGACCTCGGCGTGCACCACGAGGTGATCGAGATACAGCCCCGGGACGTCCGGCTCGACGACATCCGGGCGGCCATCCGGATCTCCGAACTCACCGAGTACGCCGACCTGATCGACGCGGTCGTCTCGGTCCCGCTCTTCCGGCGGGTCCGGGACCTCGGCGTCCGGATGGTACTCACCGGAGACGGCGCCGACGACCTCTTCGGCGGGCATCCGGGCTCCGGCCGGGTCGGTCCGGAAGCGGCCGGCCGGCTCTTCCGACACCGGCTCCGCAACCTCTGCCGGACCGGGTTGCAGCGGGTGGACCGGACCAGCCTCGGACACGCGGTGGAGGCCCGGCTGCCCTTCCTCGACCTCTCCCTGGTCGAGTTGGCGATGCGGCTGCCGGCCGAGCTGAAACTGCGGGACGGCCGGCGACAGTGGCTGCTCCGGCACGCCTACGCCGACCTGTTGCCGCAGTACGTCCGGGACCGGCCGAGGGAGCCGATGGCGTACGGGTCGGGGCTGCACGAGGGGGTACGGCCCTACCGCGCGCTCTTCGCCCGCCAGTACCGGGCGTTCGGCTACGAACTGCTGGAACCGGTACGCCGGGACTTCGACACCGTACTGGTGCGCTGCGGCCACGACCTCGACCGCGCGGTCGAGCGGGGCGCCACCCGGCCGGACGTCTTCGAACACGCCCGCGACCTGGCCGGGATGGCGAGATGGAAGGTCGGCCCGGCGTGGCGCCGGCTCACCGGCTCCGGCCGGCAGAACTGAACCGCCCCGGGAAGGTGCCGCCCCCGGTTCAGCCCGGCAGCGGGGTGGGCCGGGTCGACAGTCCGGCCTCCCGGTAGGCCACGGCGAGCCGGCGTACCCCCTCGGCCAACGTCTCCGGATCACACATCGAATACGACAGCCGCAGGTGGCGGTGCCCGGTGTCGGTCACGAAGAACTGCCGGCCGGGCAGGTACGAGACCCCGGCAGCCTCCGCGTACGGCAGCAGTTCGGTACCGCCGCGCGGGTGCGGCAGCCGCAGCCAGAGGAACCAGCCACCCCCGGGTACGGTGAACTCGGCCTGCGGCAGCTCGGCGCGTACGGCCGCCACCAGCACGTCGCGGTGCCGGCGGTACCGGATCCGGATCGCCGCCACGTGCCGCCGGTACGCGCCGGACGCCGCGAACTCGGCCAGGGCCAGCGCGCTGGCGTGGTTGACCCCGCCGCCACTGTCCACGTAGCCCCGTGCGGTCACCGCCGCGACCAGGGATGCGGCCCCGGTGAGCCAGCCGAGCCGCAGTCCGGGCGCGACGCTCTTGGCGAACGACCCGATCCGGACCACCGTCCCCGGTTCGGCACCGCTGAACAGCGAGGCCGGTGCCGGCGGCGGATAGGCGAGTTCCCGATAGGTGTCGTCCTCCACCACCGGTACGCCGGTGCGGGCGGCCACCGCCACCAGGGCGGTACGGCGCTCCGCCGGCAGGCACCGACCGGTCGGGTTGTTGAACGTCGGTACCAGGTAGATCATCGCCACCCGCCGGCCCTGTCGGGTGAGCGCCCGGATCAGGTCGGCGGTGGCGGCGGGATCGATCCCCTCCTCGTCGGCGGGGGCGGGCACGATGTCGACCCGGTGGTCGGCGACGACCCGCAGCGCCAGGTGGTAGGTGGGGGAGTCGACCAGTACGACGTCGCCGGGCCGACAGAGCACCGAGGCGACCAGGTCGAGCGCGTGGGACGCGCCAGCGGTGACGAAGACCTGCTCGGGTTCCGGTGCCACCGAGTCCACCTCGGCCAGCCGTTCGCAGAGCCACTCGATCAGCGGCCCAGGGCCGGCCGAGTGGCCGTAGGTGAGCGCGGCCGCGCCGTGGCGGCGCAGCGCCGAACGGGTCGCCTCGGCCCAGGCGTCCACCGGCAGCGCCGCCGGGTGCGGATGTCCCCAACCGAGGTCGACGCTCCCGGCCCGGCTCCGGAACTGCACGATGGGCAGTGCGGGCGGGCGCGGTGCCGTCATCCACTCACCATAGGACAGCCCGGGCCCGCCGATCGGCCGGACGGATCGCGACCGAAGCTGGCTGACTCGGCGGTACACCGTGCACCGTCTCGACCGCCCCTTGTGCTCCGTCCCAGCCGTACCGCCGGGTACGGCGTGAGTGAACCAATACTCCTCGCCGCGCCCGCGAGCCGGCGTGGCCCGTCGGGTGCATCGTGATAGACACTGCGTTACGCTTTCGTTCCTGTCCGCCGACTCGAGGAGCGCTTTCGCGACATGGCCCTGGTCTCAGCAGTCCGGCGCGTGCCGGGTCCGGGCAGGCCGGGCTCCGGTAGGCGTACCGTCCGACTGCTGACCCGAGTCGCCCTGCTCGGCGGCGGTGCGCTGGCCGGGTACGTCCTTCTCGGCATGCTCGACGGGCCGGCGCTCGCCAGCGACCGCGACGCGTCGGCGACCGCACCGCGACCGCTCGGCTCGCTCGTCGAGACGGTCGCGCCGGGATTGCCGGGACTGCTCGACGATCACGTTCAGTTGCCTCGAAAAGCGACACCCGAGACCGATCGCCCCACTTCCGGCCCGACCCGGACCCGTCCGGAATCCACCCGTTCGGAACCGTCCCGTTCGGAGTCCGCCCGTCCTGAGCGGTCCCGTTCGGAGTCCACCCGTTCGGAGCGGACCCGGCCCGAGGGGTCCCGTCGGGAGCGGGCCCGGCCGGCGACCGGGGCCGAGCGGGATGGACCCGCGTCGCGGCCGCAGCGGCAGCACTCCGCCGGCCGGTCCACACGCGACGGTTCCGCGCCCGACCCGGAGCGCGGCGAACCGGCGCCGGGCGCCGGAGGATCGGCCTCCACGTCCCGATCGCGGGACGGGAGCGCCCCGATCCGGCCGGACCGGGCCACGGCCGAGACCGTCCAACCGGCCACCGTCCTCGGCACTCCGCTTCGGACGGTGCTCCCCGAGACGCCGCCCGCACTGCCCGTGGTGACCGAGGTGGTCCCGGACCTGACGGCCGGGATACCTGCGCTCACCGCCGTGGTGCCGAAGCTGGCGGCCGGGGTGCCCGTGCTGGCCGGAGCGGTTCCGGACGTGGTGGCCGGGGTGCCGCTGGTGCTGGAGGCGTTGCCCGAGGTGGTGGCGGGCGTCCCGGCAGCGGCCGAACGGTGGCCCAAGCTGCTCGGCACGGTACCGGAGATCGTGGGCAGCGTGCCCGTCGTCCGTGACGTACCGCACGGCGGCCGCCTCGACGCACCGTCGCCCCGGCTCCTGGCAGACCAACCGGCGCAGCCGGCTCCGGCGCCCGCCGTGCCGTGGCCACCGGTCTCCGCGCCGGCACAGGCCCAGCCGGCCGCCCCGGTCCCGGTTCCCCTCGAACCGCCCACGTTCTCCGCGCCGCTGCGGCAGCCGCTCGATCCGGGTGCCGGCAGCGCGGCGGGCGCGAGCCGTCCGTCGGTTCCGCGTGCCGTCGCCCGGGACACCAATCCCGGGTTGCCGTCCACGCCCCATCCACCCGTCGACAGCGGTGCCGGCACCCAGCAGGCCGGGCCCACGCAGTCCAGTGGCGGACAGGCCGCCGCACTGCCGGCCACGCCCGGCTGGCAGCCGACCACACGATCTCCGTCGGTTCTGCCCGGCGGAGGTGCCAGTCCCACCGGCCGGTCGCCGGGCGTACCAGCGCTGCCTGGCTGATCCGCCCCGGCGGCCGTACTTCCGGTCGCTTCCTCCGTCTCCGCCGTGGCCGGCCCGTTCCTGCGGGCACCCGGTGGAAGCCTCCGTCGGTGCACCGGGCACCGCCGTACCCGTCGAGGTGGCGGGCCCGACCGACGGCGCCGTACTCAATCGTGCTCGTGATCGGCTCCGGTCGGGTGGTGACCCGCTCGGACGTCGAGGTTGTCGCTGAGTCGTGTACCGAGATCGGAGTGACCTCGTGATCCGGATTGTGATCGTTGAGGAGATGGGTTTGTTGCGGGGGGCGTTGCGGGCGGTGTTGTCGAGTGAGGAGGACCTGGACGTGGTGGCGGACCTCCACGAGCCGGGCGAGTTGGTGGCGGTCGCCCGTCGGCGCCGGCCGGACGTCGTCGTGGTCGACATGGAGCTGCCGGGTGCCGACATGCTCGACGTGGTGGCGCAGCTCGGTGTGGAGGCGCCGGGCAGTGCGGTACTGGCGTTGAGTACCCAGTTGACCCCGGAGGCGCTGCAACGGGCGATCCGGGCCGGTGCCCGGGGCTTCGTCGACAAGAACCTGCCCCCGGCGGAGCTGGCCCGGTTGGTCCGGGCGGTGGCGTTCGGCGAGCGGGTCTTCGACCCGGTCGCCGCCGTAGCCGCGCTGAACCCGCCGGAAAGCCCGCTCACCAGCCGTGAGCTGGAGGTGTTGCGGGTGGTCGCCGAGGGCCTGCCGCTGAAGGAGATCGCCCGTCGGCTCTACCTGGCGCACGGCACGGTGCGTAACCACCTCTCGATGATCCTGCGCAAGACCGGGACGCGGAACCGGCTGGAGGCGGTCCGGCAGGCCCAGCGGGCGGGTTGGATCTGACCGGCCCCGTCACCGGCACATCCTGGGCCGGGGCCGACGGCGAGGAACGCGTCGGCGGCCCCGGTCGCTCCAACGGGCGCACTCGGCGTGCTCGTGTTTGAATGTTCACGCGGGGTGATCTAGCGATGACAAGTAGCAGGGGGGAACGTGATACGAACGCTGCTCGCGCTGAACGGCGCTCTCATCCGTGGCGCCCTGGCCTTCGTGCTGACCACTCAGGACGACATCGAGGTCGTCGCGGAGGTCGACCGAGCCGAGGACATCGGCACGGCGCTGCGGATGCAGCGTCCCGACGTGGCCATCGCGGACGTCAAGCTCTTCGGGGCGGGGGCCCTCTCCAACGGGGCCGCACCGTCCGAACCGCCTCCGGTACTGGTACTGGTGGACCCGCGTCGACCGAGGGTGCTCGGGGACGCGTTACGTGCCCAGTGCCAGCGCCTCGGGTTCCTCGGCAGCGACGTCGGCCCGGAGCGGGTGATCGAGGCGGTACGTCGGCTCGCCTGCGGGGGGTCCGTGGTGGACGCCGATCTGGTGGTCGCGGCGCTGGCCCGGGACAACCCGCTCACCGAACGGGAGGTGGAGGTGCTGGAGATCGCCGCCGAGGGGTGGCCGGTGGTGGAGATCGCCAGCAAGCTGTCCCTCTCCGCCGGTACCGTGCGTAACCATCTGTCGCGGATCGCCGGCAAGACCGGTGCGCGTACCCGGATCGAGGCGATCCGGATCGCCCGGGAGAGGGGCTGGATCTGAACCGTCCGGTCCGGTGCGGCACCGGGAGGGACCGGAGATTGCAGGCCGGTGGCGGGCGGGACGGTCGCCGTCCCGCCCGCCGTCGTGCCCCGGGCGCCGGTCGGCCCTACCGGGGGACGCCGGTCGGCCCTACCGGGGCGTGCGGGCGCCGGCGAAGGCCTGCTGGATCCAGTTCGGATAGGCCGGCGGCAGGCTGCTCACCTCGTCGAGGTCGGCGAGGTCCTGCGGGCTGAGGGCCAGCTCGGTCGCGGCGATGTTGTCGGTCAGCTGGTCGAGCCGGCGGGCGCCGACGATGACGCTGGTGACCGCCGGGCGGGCCAGCAGCCAGGCGAGCGCGACCCGGGCCGGGCTGACCTGGTGCCGGGCGGCGACCGTCCGGAGTACGTCGAGCACCTCGTGCCCGCGTGCCGGGTCGATCAGCGGGAACTGGGAGTACTCCGGATGCGCCTGCCGGGAGCCGTCCTCGGCGACCGTTCCGGTCCGGTCGGTCTTGCCGGCGAGGAAGCCGCCGGCCAGCGGGCTCCAGACCGTCAGCCCGACGCCCTCCGCCTCGGCCATCGGCAGCAGGTCCCGTTCGGCGTCCCGGCCGACCAGCGAGTAGTGCGCCTGGACGGAGACGAACCCGGCCCAGTCGTGCCGGGCGGAGATGCCGAGCGCCCGGCTGACCTGCCAGGCGGCCAGGTTGGCACAGCCGACGTAGCGGACCTTGCCCTGGCGTACGGCGTCGTCGAGGGCACGCAGCGTCTCCTCGAACGGGGTCAGGTGGTCGAAGTTGTGGATCTGGTACAGGTCGATGTGGTCGGTCCGCAGCCGGCGCAGGCTGTCCTCCAGTGCCCGCATGACGTGCAGCCGGGACTGGCCGTTGTCGTTGGGGCCGGTCCCCATCGGCGCGTGCACCTTGGTGGCGAGTACGACGTCCCGGCGCCGCTGCCCGAGTACCTGGCCGAGCAGCTCCTCGGACTCGCCGTCGCTGTAGACGTCGGCCGTATCGATGAAGTTGATCCCGGCGTCGAGGGCGGTGCCGACGATCCGGTCGACGTCCTCCCGGCCCAGGGCGCCCAGCTGGCGGTAGATCGGGTGGTTCTCCCCGCTGAAGGTCATCGCGCCCAGCGAGATCTCCGAGACCCATACTCCGGTACGCCCTAGTAGGCGGTATTTCACTGTCTGCCCCTTTGTGTCGTGCTCGATCGCGGCGCCGGGCCACTCCTGCCCGGTCACCGAAGCCGTCCCGGACACTGCGTCGGACACAGTGTCCGAGGCAATGCTAGCGCGCCCTCCCAGGTCGCTCCGCCGACGCCGTACACCGGTCCTGACCAGCTCCTCGGCGACCCGCCGCCGCCTCGCCGCCGCCTCGGCGGGCCGACCTAAGATTTCCCACATGCCATCGATCACCCGGCGCCGCGCGCCCGACCCCGACCGGCGCGCCACGGTCGAGGCCCAGGTCCTCGCCGCGACCGAGCGGCTGTTGGCGGAGGGGACGAGCTTCACCGAGCTCGGGGTACAGCGGATCGCCGAGGCGGCCGGGGTGGCCCGCTCGACCTTCTACACCCACTTCCGGGACAAGTCGGAACTGCTCATGCGACTGGCCGGGACGATGCAGACCGCCAACTTCGACATCGCGAGCGCCTGGCGACCGGAGAGCGGCGTCGAGGCCCTGGTCGACGCCTTCCGACAACTACTCGGGATACACCGCCGGTACGCCGCCGTGATCAACGCCGTCAACGAGGTCGCCGCCTACGACCCGGCGGTACGCCGGTTCTGGCGTACCGGCGTGGCGCGGTTCTCCGACAACACCGTCCGGCTCCTCGCCGAGGACCAACGGGCGGGGCGTGCCCCGGCCGACCTCGACGTGGACGCCGCCACCCGGGTCGTCGTGGTGGGCGGCGAGAGCGCCATCATCGACCACATCGCCAGCTCCGGCGGGGACAGCAGCGGCGACGACGCGTTCGCCCGCGAACTCGCGCTGATCTGGTGGCACGGTGTCTACCGGCGGCCGGCGGCACCGGACTGATCCGCGACACCGCCGATCCGCCGGGGCGGCTCAGAGCACGGGCACACCCGTCCGGCTGCTGAACCGGCGGGCGTCCGCCCGGTCGTTGACCAGCGGTTCACCCTTGAGGTTCAGGCTGGTGTTGAGCAGGATCGGGCAGCCGGTCCGCCGCTCGTACTCGCCGAGCAGGTCGTAGAGGCCCGGATGCTGCCGCCGGGTCACCGTCTGCACCCGGGACGTCCCGTCCACGTGCACGATGCCGGGGAAGGCCCGGGGCTCGCGACACCTGGCGGTGAACTGCATGTACGGCGACGCGTCGACCGGCATGTCGAAGTACCGCTCCGCGACCTCCTGCCGGACCACCGGGGCGAACGGGCGGAACGGTTCCCGCCCCTTCACCCGGTTGACCCGGTCCCGGCTGTCCGGCCCGCGCGGGTCGGCCAGCAGGGAGCGGTTGCCCAGCGCCCGGGGACCGAACTCGGCCCGGCCGCGTGCCACCCCGACCACCCCTCGGGTGGCCAGCGCCCCGGCCAGGGCCGCGACCGGGTAGTCACCCTCGATCAGGGTCCCCAGGTACGGCCCGGTCCAGTCGAGCTGGTGACCGAGGACCGCCGCCGCCGCGCCGAGGCTCGACCCGGCGTCCCCGGGGTTCGGCAGCAGGGTCACCCGGTCGAACCCGCTGTGCCGGGCGAGCAGTTCGTTGGCGACACAGTTGAGCCCCAGCCCGCCCATCACGGTCAGCGTCGCCGCGTCGACCCGGCTACGCAGCCAGCGCGCCGCCCCGAGCAGCACCTCCTCGGTCACCGCCTGGATGCTCGCCGCCAGGTCCGCCGGATCGGCCCGGGGCTGCCAGTCGCCGATGCCCCGGTGCACGTTGCGACGCAGCCGGAAGGTGGGCGGGGTCAGTTCGATCAGGTCCGTCTTGAGCTGCCCGACGTACCGGGGGCGACCGAGCGCGGCCAGCCCCATCACGATGAACTCCTCCTCGTTCGGCTTGAACCCGCAGCGCCGGGTGAAGGCGCTGTAGAGCAGTCCGAGGCTGTGCGGATAGCGGCAACGGGCGAAGACCCGGTAGACGCCGTCGCGGAACTCGCCGAGGGTGAACGTCTCGAACTCGCCGATCGCGTCGGCGGTGAGCACCGCGGTGTGCCGCTCGCCGCTGGTGAAGTGCCCGGCGGCGGCGTGCGAACGGTGGTGCCCGACGTACCGGATCGGCACGCCGCGCAGTTCGGGCAGGTCGAGCCGGGCCAGGTAGCGGCGGGGCAGGTCCTCGACGTCCACGGCGTGCCGGAACTGCCCGGCCCGTACGTGCCGCAGCTTCTTGCGCAACGGGTGCTCGTACCAGGCGATCAGGTCGGGGCGGCCGAAGGAGAGCGCCTCGGCGAGCAGCCCCGGGGCGAGGTCGGGATCGTTCTTCCGGCGCGAGTACCGTTCGGCGTGGCCGGCGAAGAGGATCTCGGCACCCCGGACCACACAGGCCGACGCGTCGTGCGACAGCGCGCTGAGACCGAGTACCTGCTTAGGCCCGAGTGCCCGAATGGCTGCCATCGAGACAACTCTATATAGCGGGCACCTCGCTGGAAACGGGATCGCCCTGCCAGTGCCCGACCAGTTCCCGATAGGTCGCCGAACGGGCCAGCAGTTCGTCGTGCCGGCCGCACAGCGGACGGCCGCCGTCGAGGATCAGCACCTGCCGGGCCCGCAACGCCGAACTGATCCGGTGCGCCACCACCACCAACGCGCCCGGGCGGGTGCCGAAGACCTCCTCGACCGTCGCCTCGGCCACCGGGTCGAGATGACAGGTCGCCTCGTCCAGGATCGCCAGCGGCGCGGGGGAGAGGTAGGCGCGGACCGCCGCGACGAGTTGCCGTTCCCCGGCGGAGAGCGCCGTGGGGTCCACCGTGGCGGTCAGCCCGCCGAGCCGGCGTACCAGCGGCAGCAGGCCCAGCCGGTGCACCGCCGCGTCCACCCGGTCCTGCCCCGCGCCGGGGCAGAGGTAGCGCAGGTTCTCCAGCAGCGTACCGGCGAAGACGTACGCCTCCTGCGGGATCATCACCCGGTGCCGGGCCAGCGTCGCCGGATCGGCGGCACCGATCGGGGCCCCGCCGAGCAGCACCGTACCGGCCTGCGGCCGGAGCAGCCCGGCGAGCAACCCGGCCAGGGTGGACTTGCCGGCCCCGCTCGGCCCGACCACCGCCAGGTACGCCCCCTCGCCGAGGGTGAGGTCGAAGCCGTCGAGGACCGGGCGGGCCCGTGGGCCGTACCGGAAGGTGACCTCGCGCAGCTCCGCCCAGGCCGACCCGGCCCGGTACGCAATACCGGCGGCGGCACCGGTGCGGGGCGGCGCGGTGTCGGCCGCACCGACAGTGGCGAGACCGTTCGGGGGTGTGTCGGTGTCGGATCCGAGCGTGGTGGCGGCGAGGATCCGGTCCAGCGTCACCGCGAACCGGAGTCCGCCGCCGGCCACGCCCTGCACCAGCGCGTGCAGCGCGGGTTGGAGACCGGTGGCGACGTACACCAGGGCGCCGAGTACCGCACCGGCGGTGAGCCCACGCCGGACCAGCCAGGGGGCGGCCAGCAGCAGTACCGCCAGCGGCAGCCAGCCGCCGACCGCGAGACTGAGGCTGCGCAGCGCCGCCATCCGGGCCAGCGCGTGTTCGGCCCGGGCCTGCCGGTCCACCTGCCGGCCCACCCGGTTTGCGACGATCTCCTGCGCGCCGCAGGCCACCACGTCCCGGTGCCCGGCGAAGGCCGCGCCGGCCGCCTCGCCGAGCCGCTCGTCGGCGGTGACGTAGTCGCGCTGCCGGGCGACCATCGCCGGCAGCGCGGCGGCGAAGAGCACCAACCCGGCGACCAGCGGTACCGCGACCACCCCCGCCACCACCGGAGTCAGCGAGAAGAGCCCGAGCAGGGCCGCCCCGGCGGTGAAGAGAAAGCCCCGGACCACCATCACCAGTCCGGCGAAGGTGTCCCGGACGATCTCCACCTGATGGGTCAGCCGGGCCACCGCCGAGGTCTCCGGCCGGGCTCCGGCGGCGGTCGACCGGTGCAGCGCCCCGGTGACCACCCGGCCGGCCAGCTCGTCGCGGAACGGCTCGACGACGTCGCCGAGGCAGGCGTACGCCCGGTTGGTGCCGACCGCGCCGATCACCACCGCCACGGCCAGTACGCCCAGCCAGGCCAGCCCGGTCTGCGGCCGGCCGGCCAGGAATCCGTCGTCGACGGCCCGGGCGGTCAGGTAGCCGGCGAGCAGCGTCGGCAGCGCCTCGGCGGCCGACCACCCGGCGAGCCGGCCGAGCGGGCGGGCCCGGCGGCGCAGCGCGGCGGCGGTGAACCGGGCGACCCCGCTCATCGCACCGCCTCGGCCGATGGCTCCGCCGCCTCGGCCGGTGGCTCCGCCGCCTCGGCCGGTGGCTCCGCCGCCTCGGCCGGTGGCTCCGCCGCCTCGGCCGGTGGCACTGCCGCCTCGGCCGGTGGCACTGCCGGCTCGACCGATGGCACTGCGGGCCCGATCGGTGGCTCGGCCGGCGGCTTCGCCGGCTCCGCCCGGGGTGGCGCGGAAGCGGCGAAGACGCCCCGGTAGGCCGGATCCCGCCACAGCCGACGGTGCGGGCCGACGCCGCGCAGCCGGCCGCCGTCCAACCAGGCGACCAGCTCCGCGGCGGCGGCGGTGGCCACCCGGTGGGTCACGACCAACCGGGTACGCCGATCCGGGTGCGCGGCGACCGCCGCCGCGATCCGGTGCTCGGTGGCGGTGTCCAGGCTGGAGGTGGCGTCGTCGAGGATCAGCAGCCGCTGCGCGTGCAGGGCCCGGGCCAGCCCGAGTCGCTGCGCCTCGCCGCCGGACATCGGGGTCGCGTCGAGCCGGCTCTGGTAGCCGTCCGGCAGCCGCTCGACGAACTCGTCGATCGCGGCCGCCCGGGCCACCGCGCCGAGCCGCGCCTCGGAGCCGGCGGCGGAGCCGAGCGTGACCGCCTCCGCGATCGTCTCGCCGACCAGCACCGGCCGCTCGAAGCCGTATCCGACCGCCTGCCGCAGCGCGGAGCGGCTGAGCCGGCGCAGTGGTACCCCGTCGAGGAGTACCTCGCCGGCGTCGGGGTCGCGCAGCCGGCCGGCGACCGCGGCCAGGGTCGACTTGCCCGCTCCGGAGGGGCCGACCACGGCGACGGTCGCGCCGGGCGGTACCCGCAGGTCGATTCCGTCCAGCACCGGACGGCCGTCGTCGGCGTACACGGTCACCCCGGTGAGGACCAGTCGGCCGGTACCGTCGGGCAGCGGCGCCGTCCCGTACGACCTCGGCGGCTCGGCCAGTACGGCGGCGACCCGCTGCGCCCCGGCCCGGGTCCGGACCAGCCGGTTGAGCGTGGCGACGATGCTGCCCAGCCCGGCGCCGAGCGCGGCGTACTGCACGGCGGCGAAGAGCTGACCCGGGGTGAGTCGCCCCTGCGCCACCGACCAGCCGCCGACCGCGACGATCGCCAGTTGCAGCAGCGGGGCCAGCGCCGCCGTCCGGCCGGAGGCCCGGGCCAGCGTGGTCCAGGTGCGGATACCGTGGGCGCGCAGCTGCGGCAGCGGCTCCAGTACCCGGTCGATCTCGGCGCGGACGGTGCCGGCGGCGGCGATGGTGCGGGAGCCGTGCAGCGCCTCGGCGAGCCGCCCGGCGATCCGACCCTGTACCCCGAGATAGCCGGCGGCGGCGGCCGAGGCGTCGGTGACGAAGGCGCGCAGGCCGGCGGCGAGCAGCAGCAGCCCGGCGCCGAACGTGACTGCGAGGCGCCAGTCGAGCAGCAGCAGCGCGACGACGCTGCCCAGCGGGGGGAGCGCGGCGGCCACTCCGAATACCACCGTGCTCCCGGCCTGGCCGGAGTCGGCGGCCTGTCCGACCAGCCGGCCGACCAGGTCGCCCACCGGATAGCGGGTGGCGCGGCGCGGATCGAGGGCGAGCAGGTGCCCGAGCAGCCGGTGCCGCAGCCGGGCGGTGGTGCGGGCGGTGCCGGCACCGGCGGCCAGGTTGCTCAGCGTGTCGGTGGCGACGATCAGCACCACCAGGCCGCAGGCGGCGAGTGGCCACCACCGGTCCGCCCCGCCGAGCGCGGCGTCCACGGCCAGCCCGAGCGCGGCCGGTAACAGCAGTTCGGCCACCGCGCCGAGCAGCGCGGCGGCCGCGAGGGCGACGGTCCAACCGCCGCCGTACGCGATCGCCTGCCGGAGGAGCCGGTTCCCGTCGGCCTGGACCGGCCGGTTCCCGTCGGCGGCCACGCGTACCACCCTTCCGTCGACACGGGGTTGCCCTGGGCGGGGACGTCTGCCCACCCAGGGCCCCGATGCTGACCTGATCAGTTGCAGGTCGTCACGGACAGCGAGCTGTCGCCGCACAGCAGCAGGCTCGCGCGGCTACCGCCGCCACCGCCGCCCCCACCGGTGCGGTCGGCCAGCTCCATCCCCTGAAGGTCCAGAAGCGCCATGGTTGTTTCACCTCCTCCTTTACTGTTCGGTCCGATGTGCCCCTCGCGGCAGCGAGGGGAGTCTGGTCGCGCCGGTCAGCGGCGCGAGGAAGGGCAGCGTCACCGGCTCGTCGTGCCGGGCCATCCCGGTGGCGAGCAGTACGCCCGCGCTCCCGGTGGCCAGGTCCATCGACAGCCGCAGCAGTTGCTCGCCGGGGAAGGCGAGGAAGCCCTGGTACGGCAGCGCGTGCCAGGCCAGCCGGCCCACCTGCCGGTCCAGTTCGGTCCGGTCGTCCTCCCGGTCCGCCTCGGCGCCGCTCGGCCGCTCCCCGGTCGGGTGGCTGCCGTCGGGTGTCCGCGCGGCCAGGTAGGCGATGATGCCGGCCCGTCCGGCGAAGAGCCCGGACTGTGCGTAGAACGGTGCCCGGGCGGCCCGCCGTACCGCGTCGGCGGACTCGGCGAGTTCCGGGTCCGGCCGGTGCCGGAGGTACTGGTCGAGCACCAGTCCGATGCCGACGCTGCCGTGTGCCAGGTACGGCATGGTCCGCCAGCCCTCGTTGACCTCCAGCGCCCCGTCCGGGCGTACCACGCACCGGCGCAGGTCGTGCCGGAGCGCGTCACCGGCCCGGTCGAGCAGTCCGGTGTCACCGCTGCGCTCGTAGAGCCGGAGGAACATCAGGGCCGGGCCGCTTCGCCCCCGGGTCAGTCCCGCGTACGGGTGCTGCCCGCCGCTGATCTGCGCCCCGGCGCCGGTGCTGCCGGCGGTGTCGCCTCCGGCCGGCGCACCGGCGCCGTCGGCCGACCGGTCGGCGACCAACTCGGCGGCGCGCCAGGCAGCCTGCCGTAACGTCGGTTCACCGGTCCGGTCCGCCATCTCGGCGAGGTTGAGCGCTATGCCGGAGAGCCCACTCACCAGGTCCTCGCCGAGTTCTTCCCAGGGCTCTCCGAGGCAGATGTCGAGTACGTCGAGCGCGTCCTGCCGGCGGCCGAGGTGCTCCAGGGCGTACGCGACCCCGTGCAGTCCGTCGTAGAAGCCGCAGCGGGTACCGGAGGCCGGGCGCAGGGCCCGCTTCACCAGCCAGTCCTCGTACTCCGGGTACCGGCCGGCGCCGGTGGCGTGCAGCGCGTGCAGGACGCCGGCGGCGCCGTACCCGAGGTTCAGGCCGCCGGTGCGGAACTGGTCGATGTCGCCGGGGAAGAGCCGGTCGTCGCGGTCCGGGGTCGCGCTGGCGAGGACGGCGCCGGCGATCCGGTCGCGCAGTCTCGGCCAGGCCGTCCGGTCGGCGGCGAAGTCCTCGGCCCCGGGCACCGGGTGGGTGGCCCGGCCCCGCGCCGGGTCCCCGGCGTGGCTGGCCGGCAGCGGTTCTCCGGCGCGGACGTTCGGCACCTGCTTCTCGGGGCGGGCCGTCGGCGTCGCGTCGGCCGTCGGCATTGTGTCGGCCGTCGGCGTCGTGTCGGCCGTCCGCGTCGCGTCGGTGCGGATGGCGTCGCCGGTGATCTCGGCGACGGCCGCGTCCAGGAAGTCGCGCGGCACCGGGAAGTGCGCGGCGACGACGTCGGCGAGGTGCGCGGCCTTGGCCGGGGCGAGCCGGACCATCTGGGTCAGCGGCAGGAAGAGGGCGAGCCGGAGGCAGGCCAGGGCGTAGCGGTCCACGGCCAGCCCGGTCCGGTCGCGCGGGGCGGCGAAGGCCTGGTTGCGCAGCGCGGGGCGGGTCGCCTCGGCCACCGGCGCGGCGACCTCGAAGTCGACCAGGGTGACCCGGTCGTCCGGGCCGACCATGATGTTGAACAGGTGCAGGTCGCCGTAGACGATGCCGTGTGCCGCGATCGCCTCGACGGTCCGCTCCACCTGCTGGTGGATCCGCAGTGCCCAGTCGGTGTAGTCGGCCAGCTCGGCCGGGGTGGCGTCCGCGTCGACCAGCGGGTACCGCTCGACGATCAGCTTGTTCAGCGCCCGGCCCTCGACGAACTCCAGGGCGAGGAAGTGGTGGTCGCCGAGGACGAACTCGTCGTGCACCCGGGCGATCCCCGGCACGTCGGCGAGCCGGCGGAGCATCTCGGCCTCGCGGTGCAGTCGGGTGATCGCGTCGGTGCCGGTGGCGTCCAGCCCGGCGTGCGGGCGGGCCTCCTTGAGTACCACCTGGGCGTCGGTGCGGGTGTCCCGGCCGACGTACAGGCCGCCGCCGTTGGAGAAGTGGATCACCCGTTCGATCCGGTACGGCAGGTCCGTGGTGGTGGTCGCGTTGCGGGCCGCGAGGTGCGGGCCGAGGAACTCGGGCAGGGTCACCCAGTCCGGTACGTGGAAGACCGGGTCGCGCCGGTCCGGTACCAGGGTTCCGGTGCCGTCCTCGATCGCGGGTACCACCTGGCCGTCGTCGCCGACGCAGTACCGGGCGGCGAAGCCGCCGTACCGGACGTAGACCGGGCCGGCGCCGTAGCGCAGGTCACTGAGAATGTACGGCCCGGCCTCGCCGTCCAGCCGTTCGGCGAGCTCCTTGCAGGCGAGTTCGAGTTCGGCCTCGTCCCGGGGGTAGATGGTGACGAACTTGCCGCTGGAGCCGCGCCGGGCGTACTTCGAGTTGCGCATCAGCAGCATCCGCGGGCCACGGAGGAACTTGAACGAGATTCCCCGGGGTACGCAGTAGTCGAAGACGCTGTCCAGGATCCGGTCGGCGTTGTCGAGACAGGCCGACACGTGGATCTTCCAGCCCTGCTGGGGGAGCGTGCCGTCCTCGGGGCCGTAGATCAGCCAGTCGTCGCTCGGCTCGCGCTGCCAGCCGGCCGGCACCGGCCGGTCGGCGGCGGTGAACCCGGCGGCGACGGTCGCGGAGGTGGTGCTGAGCGAGTCGTAGAACAGTGGATCGACCGCACAGTAGGCGTCGTATCTCTCGTCCATCTCGCGGCTCCTCGGGTGTTCCCTGGGCGACCGTGCTCCATCGATGCATCCGAGTCTCCTGGTCGGGTCCGAGGTGTTACTAGTGTGTTAAGTCATCCCCCAAGGTGCGTCATGCACGGGTACCTATGACAAATGTCAGGGCCGCCGGTCGAATGAGGACCATCAATATTGCTAAATCCGGATATACGAATCACCGCTGGTTGGAGACGTCTGTTCCGGTACGTCCGCGATCGCGGAGCGGCGTCGGGGGCCCCTCGGGTGAACCCTCCACTGCGGCCTGACCGCCCCGGGAGCCGGCCGGTACACCCGGGGGAGGGCAGGGGCGCGCGGCGCCGACGGCGAGGTCAGCGGTCCGCCTCGCGGTTGCCGGTGGATTTCGAGTAGATCTATTTACGTCGTCAGGCTGTCATGACATTCTGCCAAAGGTGAGGTCGTTCGAGATCGATCGTTGGCGCGGGGAGGCGGACATGTCAGATCGGCGCAGGCGCCGGTGGGGCCGTACGACCGGACCGGCGGTCGGCCGCGCGACGGGCGCGGTCGGCACGGTGCTGGCGATGGTGCTGGCGGCCACCGCCTGCGGGGACTCCTCGGAGCCCGCCGGCAGGGACGCGAAGAACATCACGCTGACCATCACCGACAACGCGATCGCCGGCGGCAAGAACTCCCGCAGTGCCGAGTGGATCCAGAATTGGGTGATCCCGAGGTTCGTCGAGGCGCAGAAGGCCAAGGGCGTGACCGCGAAGGTGACCTTCCTGCCGAGCGGCGTCGACGACGAGCAGTACAAGACCAAGCTCGCGCTCGACCTGCGGGCCCGGTCCGGCGGCGACGTGATCTCGATCGACGGCATCTGGGTCGGGGAGTTCGCCCAGGCCGGATACCTCAAGCCACTCTCCGAGGTGGCCGGGGCGGAGACCGACTCCTGGGAGGGCTGGGCACAGATCCCGGAGGCGGTGCAGGGGCTCGGCCGCTTCGAGGAGAAGCGGTACGCCATCCCGATCGGCACCGACGGCCGGGTGCTCTACTACAACAGAAAGCTCTTCGGCCAGGCCGGCCTCCCCGCCGACTGGCAACCGCGTAGCTGGCAGGAGATCCTCGACGCCGGCACCAGGCTGAAGAGCCTGCCCGGGGTGACCCCGATCCAGATCAACGCCGGCACCGCGATGGGCGAGGCGACCAGCATGCAGGGCGCGCTGCCGCTGCTGGCCGGTGCCGGCGGCGAGGTCTACGCGGACGGCAAGTGGAGCGGCGCCACCGCACCGGTTCGGGACATGCTCGACTTCTACGCCAGGGTCTATGCCGGCGGGCTCGGCGACCCGCTGCTGCAACAGGAGGCGAAGGGGCGGGACAAGGCGTTCCAGCGGTTCGCCGAGGGCAAGGTCGGCATCCTCGCCGAGGGCGACTACTTCTGGCGCAGCGTCGTCGAGCCGAAGGCCGGCATCGCCAAGATGGCCGACCGGGACGCCACCGTCGGCTACGCGCTGATCCCGGCGAAGAACCCCGGGGCCGGCATCCGGGGGCAGGACTTCGTCAGCATGTCCGGCGGCAGCGTCCGGGTGCTCAACCCGCACTCGAAGTACCCGACCCAGGCGTTCGAGCTGCTCACCTTCATGCACTCGGCGGAGGCGGTGAAGGCGGAGCTGGGTGAGGTACCCCGGATCACCGCCCGGACCGACGTCAACAACGAGGTGCTGGCCGGCGACCCGATGCTCAGGTTCGTGGCCGAGAAGGTCCTGCCGATCACCGCCGCCCGGCCGCCGCTGGCGGTCTATCCACAGGTGTCGGTGGCGATCCAGGAGGCCACCGCGGCGGTGGTCGGCGGCAAGGCGCCGGACGTTGCGGCGGCGGACTACCAGAAGAAGCTGGCGGGGCTGGTCGGTGGCGCGGACAACGTCGTCTCCTGACCCGACCACCGTCGACACCGGCGGGTCCGCGACACTCCGGGCCGACCCGGGTACCCCGCTGGCCCGCCGTGCCGACGCCGCCGGGCTGGGCCGGACCCTGGCGGGCGGGTTCGTGCTGCCCGGCCTGGTGCTGATCGTCCTCTTCCTGGTGGTCCCGGCACTCTGGACCATCTACCTCGGCGTCACGAACTACCGGCTCACCGGGCTGGCCGCGGCCGACCCGCAGGTGGTCGGGCTGGACAACTACACCGCGGCCCTCGGTGACGAGCGGTTCCGTACCTCGCTCTGGCTCACCCTCCAGTTCGTCTTCGGCTCGGCGGTGCTCGGCCAGGCCGGGCTGGGTTTCGCGATCGCCTGGTCGCTGCGTGACCGGCACGGCCCGGTACGCCGGGTGGTGGAGGCGCTGGTCCTGCTCGCCTGGATCCTGCCGAGTTCGGTGGTGGCGTTCCTCTGGATCGCCCTGCTGGACCGGGACGCCGGCACCCTCAACGCGCTGCTCGGCACCCCCGGGATGGCCTGGCTGCTCGACCACCCGATGCTGTCGGTGATCCTCTTCAACACCTGGCGCGGCACCGCCTTCTCGATGATGCTCTACGGCGCCGCCCTGCAGAACGTGCCGCCGTCGCACCTGGAGACCGCCCGGCTGGCCGGGGCCTCGGGCTGGCAGCAACTGCGCGACGTGGTCTTTCCGCGCATCCGTGGGCACGTGCTGACCAACCTGCTGCTGATCAGCCTCTGGACCTTCAACGACTTCACCCCGTTCCTGATCACGGCGGGCGGTCCCGAGCAGCGGTCCGAGATCCTCCCGGTCTACGTGTTCAAGATCGCCCTCTCCGGTGGTGAACTCGGGTTCGGCGCGGCGATCTCCTTCCTGATGCTGCTGATCAACCTGGTCATCGCGCTGGTCTACCTGCGTACCCTCGGCCAGCGGCGGGAGGCCCGGCGATGACGGCCGGCCCGGAGACGACGACCCGTCCCGCGCCGACCGGTCCGGCGGCGACCGGCCCGGCGACGACCCTCGGGTGGCGGGGCGCGCTGGCCCAGATCGGCCGCTACACCTTCGTCTCCCTGGTGCTCGGCTTCTTCGCGCTGCCACTGCTCTGGCTCGCCACCGCACCCTTCGACCGGACCCCGACGATCACCACCTCGCTGCCCGAGTTCACCCTGGACAACTTCCGGGCCCTGCTGGACAACCCGTACGCGCTCCGGTCGCTGTGGAACTCGATCCTGCTCTCCGGCGGTACGGCGGTCCTGGTGGTGACGTTCGCCGCCTCCGCCGCGTACGCGCTGAGCCGGGTACGGATGCCGGGCCGGGACGCGCTCCTCTACGGACTCCTGCTGCTCTCCTCGATCGTCACCGGTACCGCCACCATGGTGCCCCTCTACGAGCTGGCCTTCCGGCTCAACCTGATCGACTCCCGGCTCGGCGTGATCCTGATCCTCAGCGGAGGGCTGCTGCCGGCGGCGATCTTCATCCTGAAGGACTTCATGGACGGCACGCCGACCTCGTACGAGGAATCGGCCCGGGTCTTCGGGGCCAGCCCGGTGCAGATCGTCTGGCAGATCGTGCTGCCGATGGTCCGACCCGGGCTCGCCACCGTGGCGGTCTGGGCGGTGGCGAACGTCTGGGGCAACTTCCTGGTGCCGTTCCTGCTGCTGCGCAACCCGGACAAGGCCCCGGCAGCGGTGATCATGTACACCCTCTACACCGAGGGCGGTCAGGCGAACCTGGCGCTGCTCTCGACCTTCTCGCTGCTCTACTCGCTGCCGGTGGTGCTGATGTTCGTCTTCGTCAGCAGCCGGTACGGCTTCCGGTTCCACGGAGGGATCAAGCGCTGATGGCCGCCATCACCCTGCGCCGGCTCGGCAAGGTCTATCCCGGCGGTGTCCGGGCCCTGGACGGGCTCGACCTGACCATCGCCGACGGCGAGTTCTTCGCACTGCTCGGGCCCTCCGGCTGCGGCAAGACGACCCTGCTGCGGACCATCGCCGGGCTGGAGGTGGCCACCGAGGGCGCCGTCGAGATCGGCGACCGCGACGTCACGAACCTCCAGCCCGGTCGCCGGGACGTGGCCATGGTCTTCCAGGACTACGCCCTCTTCCCGCACATGACCGTCGAGGAGAACATCGGCTACCCGCTGCGGATCAAGAAGGTGCCCCGGTCGGCCCGGCGCGACAAGGCCGCCGGGACCGCCGCCGAGCTGGGCCTGACCGGGCTGCTCGACCGGCGCCCCGGCCAGCTCTCCGGCGGCCAGCAGCAGCGGGTCGCGCTGGCCCGGGCGATGGCCTGCCATCCGCAGGTCTTCCTGCTCGACGAACCGCTCTCCAACCTCGACGCCCGGCTCCGGCTGGAGGCCCGGACCTTCCTCAAGCGGTTGCAGCGGGAACTCGGGGTCACCTGCGTCTTCGTCACCCACGACCAAGCCGAGGCGCTGGCCCTGGCGGACCGGATCGCGGTGATGGAGGGCGGCCGGATCCGTCAGGTCGGCACCCCGGTCGAGGTGTTCCGGCGCCCGGCGAACACCTTCGTGGCCGGGTTCATCGGCTCCACCCCGATGAACCTGCTCGACGCCGAGGTGGCCGGCGACGCGGTGCTGGTCGCCGGGACCCGGCTGCCGCTGCCCGAACCGGCCCGCACCCTGGTCGCCGACGGCGACCGGGTGGTCTACGGGGTACGCCCGGAGTACCTCGACCTGCACCCCGCCCCAGTGCGGGACGCGCTCTCCGGCCGGGTGGTCGTGGTGGAGAACCTCGGCAGCAGCTCGCTGGTCTCGCTGGACCTGCCCGACACGGACGGCGTCTCCGGGGTCGGTCTCCAGGTGGTGGTGCCGGAGGGCCACGAGCCGGAACTCGGCGACATCGGGTGGGTGCTGCCGCGCGAGGGCCGTTCGCTGCTCTACCGGGACGGCGAACTGCTCGGCGCCGCCGCACCGGCCGGCGCCCCGGCGGCGGTCGGCGGTGCGGTGGGCGGATCTGGCTGACGGGACGGACGAGCGGATCGAGGTGCGGCAGTGCGGGACCGGGTGACGACGCACCGGGGGCGATGGACCCTCGACGACCGGGCGGCGAAGATGATCCGGCCGCTGCCGGTGGAGGTGCCGCCCGGCACCGCCGCGGTGAGCGTACGGCTGGACTATCCGCACGAGGCCGGGGTGCTGGACCTCGGCTGCCAGGGTACGGCCGGCTTCCGGGGCTGGTCCGGTGGTTCCCGGGACGCGTTCACCGTCGCCGTCGACTGGGCGACCCCGGGCTATCTCCCCGGCGAGCTGGAACCCGGGCAGTGGCAGGTGCTGCTCCGGCTGCACCGGATCCCGCCGGACGGGCTGGACTTCACGGTCACCGCCACCACCAGCGGCACCCGACCGGCACCGCCGGAGCCGGCCCCCGCCCCGGCCCGGCCCGAGCGCCGACCCGGCCGACCCGTACCGGCCGTCGACGGGCTCCGCTGGTTCGCCGGTGACCTGCACGCGCACACCGTGCACAGCGACGGCTCCAGCACCGTGCCGGAACTCGCCGCCCTCGCCGCCGGCCAGGGCCTGGACTTCCTCGCGGTCACCGACCACAACACGGTGAGCCACCACCCCGAACTGCCCGCCGCGAGCGCCCGGTACGGCGTCACCCTGCTGCCCGGCCAGGAGGTGACGACCGACCGCGGCCACGCCAACGTCTTCGGCTCGACCGGCTGGATCGACTTCCGGAGACCGGCCGACGAGTGGGTCGCGGCGGCGGAGCTGGCCGGCGGGCTGCTCTCGATCAACCATCCGCTCGCCGTCGACTGCGCCTGGCGGCAGCCGCTGCGCAGCCGGCCCCGGCTGGCCGAGATCTGGCACTCCGGCTGGTGGGACCGGACCTGGGGAGCGCCGTTGGCCTGGGCGCAGGCCTGGCGGCCGGACGTCGTACCGGTCGGTGGCAGCGACTTCCACCGGCCCGGGGACCCGGCACCGGGCACCCCGACCAGCTGGGTACTGGCCGAGTCGGGGCAGGACCCGACATCTGCCCCGGACGCCGGGGCGCTGCTGGCCGGGCTGGCGGCGGGGCGTACCGCCGTGTCGGCCGGGCCGGACGCGCCGCTGCTGCTCCGGCTCGGTGCCGAACTGCTCGCCCTGGACGCCGACGGGACGGTCCTGATCCGGCCGGACGGGGCACGAGAGGTGATCCGGGGCGACCGGGTACTGCTGCCCGCCGTGGACGGGCTGCACCTGCTGGAGTCGTACCGGACGGAGGTGATCGCGCTGTGCGCCTGACGACGGACGACCCCGCACCCCCGGCCGCGGCCGTACGGGTGGCGAACGCGCCGGTCAGCTTCGGCATCTACGCCCCGGACGCGGCGCCGCTGCACCCGGACGAGCTGCTCGACGGGCTGGCCGAGGCCGGCTACCGGGGCATCGACAGCGGTCCGCTCGGCTACCTCGGCACCGGAGCCGGGCTCGGGCGCCGGCTGGACCGGGTCGGCTTCGGCCTGGCCGGCGGCTGGGTGGATCTGCGCTTCGCCGACCCCGACGGGTTCGCCGCCGACCTGCCCGGCCTGGACGCCGCGCTGGACGTCTTCGGCGCGGCCCCGGTCGACGACCCCCGGTTCGCGCCCCGGCCCACGCTGGCCTGTTCGGCCGACCCGGCCCGGATGGCCCGGCCGGGCGTGCCGCACGATCCCGGCCTGGCCCTGCCGGCGCACGCCTGGCCGGGCTTTGCCGACCGGGTGCAGCGGGCGGCGGACCGGTGCCGGGAGCGCGGCCTCGAACCGGTGTTCCACTACCACCTCGGCACGGACGTGGAGACGGCGGAGGAGGGGGACCGGCTGCTGGAGCTGACCGACGTCTCGGTCTGCCTGGACACCGGTCACCTCTGGCTGGCCGGCGGCGACCCGGTCGCGGCGGTACACCGTTGGGGTGCCCGGATCCGCCAGGTGCACGTCAAGGACGCCGACCTGGCCGCGCACCACCGGGTCCGGTTGGCCGGCGGCGGGCTGACCGAGGTGGTGGCGGCCGGCGGGTTCTGCCGGCTCGGTGCCGGCGGGGTGGACATCCCCGGGGTACTGGCGGCGCTTGGCGAGATCGGCTACGCGGGCTGGCTGGTGGTGGAGCAGGATGCCCCGGCCGGCCGCCGCGACGTCGCCGCGATGCTGGCCGAGCAGCGGGCCAACCGGGAGTATCTGCACGGGCTGGGTCTGCGGTGACGGGCGGGGTGCGGGTGTGAGCCCGGGGAAGCGGCTCCGGGTGGCGGTCGCCGGGCTGGGCGTGATCGCCCAGACGGTGCACCTGCCGCTGCTGGAACGCCGTCGCGACCTCTTCGAGCTGGTCGCCGTCGCCGACCTGTCGCCGAGCCGTGCCCGGGAGGTGGGCGGGCGCTACGGCGTACCCGAGCGGTGCCGGCTCGTCGACGGTGCCGAGCTGCTCGACGTCGCCGGCCTGGACGCGGTGCTGCTGCTCACCTCCGGCTCGCACGGCGACCTCGCGGCGGCGGCGCTGCGCCGGGGCGTACCGGTCTTCTGCGAGAAGCCGCTCGCGCACACCCGGGCCGAGGCCGCCGAGCTGGCCCCGCTGGCCGCCGGGGAGGACCGGCTGATGGTCGGCTACATGAAGCAGTACGACCCGGTGGTGGTCGAACTCGCCCGCCGACTCGACCGGATCGGCGGCGCCGGGGCGGTGCACGCGGTCGAGGTGACGGTGCTGCACCCGAGCGGCGGGTCGCAGCTCGCCGCCCACCGGCTGGCACCGGCACCGACCGACGCGGACGGTGAACGGGTCCGGGGCTTGCGCGAGCGCGCCGACGAGCTGCTGACCCGGGCGGTCGGGCCGGACCCGGCGGTCCGGGCGCTCTACCAAATCATGATCAACAGTGTCTCGCACGACCTGTCCCTGCTCCGGCTGCTGACCGGCGCACCGGGCACGGTGCAGCACGTCGCGCTCTGGCCGGCCGAGCCGGCACCCGGACACGAACCCTCGGTCGAGGTCAGCGGCGAGCTGCCGGCGGGCGGCCGGTACGGCATCCGCTGGCTCTACCTGCCGGACTACCCCGGCTACCGGGAGACCGTCACCCTGCACCACGCCCGGGGCTCGTTCGAGCTGGTCTTCCCGACCCCCTACCGGCCGGACCGGCCGGCCACGCTGACCGTGCGGGACGGGGACGACGGGGACGACGGGGACGACGGGGTCGAGCGCCGCTGCGTCCACCGGGGCAACGTCTCGGCCTTCGAGCGGCAACTCGTCGCCTTCCACGCCATGGTCACCACGGGTGCCCCGCCCCGGACCGGGCTGGCCGGCGGCACGGCCGACATCGTGACCAGTCAACAGGTGGTCCGCCGGTTCGGGGAGCTGACCGGTACGGCGGTGGGTGGAGAGGCGGCGACCGGATGACGACGGACGAGCGTGGGCGGGCCGGAGCGGGCGTACCGGCGAGCATCGTGGTGGTGCCGCACACCCACTGGGACCGGGAGTGGTACGAGCCGTTCCAGCGCTTCCGGCTGCGCCTGGTCGCGCTCCTCGACGAGGTGTTCGAGCGGATGGAGCGCGACCCGCGCCAGCGGTTCACCCTGGACGGCCAGCTCGCCGCCGTTGACGACTACCTGGAGGTACGCCCCGAGCGGCGGGACCGGGTCGCCGCCCTGGTCGCGGCCGGCCGGCTGGCCGTCGGCCCGTGGCAGATCCTGCTCGACGAGTTCCTCTGCTCCGGCGAGAACATCGTCCGCAACCTGGAGCTGGGGCTGCGCCGGGCCGCCGGCTTCGGCGCCGCCATGCCGGTCGGCTACCTGCCCGACATGTTCGGGCACGTCGCCCAGATGCCGCAGATCCTGGCCGGTGCCGGGCTGGCGCACGCCTGCGTCTGGCGGGGTGTGCCGGACCGGGTACGCAGCTCCGCCTTCGCCTGGACGGCACCGGACGGCACCACGATCCGGACCGAATACCTGCACGGCGGCTACGGCAACGCCGCCGGCCTGGTGGAGAACCCGGCCCTGGTGGCCCGCCGCGCCGCCGAGCTGGCCGAGCGGCTCGCCGCCTGGCGCCCGGACGACGCCGAACCGACGTCCCCGATGCTGGCGATGTACGGCGCCGACCACGGCGCCCCGGCCGCCGCCACGCCCGACCTGCTGGCCGAGGCGGCGGAGCGGACCGGCCTGCGGCTGCGCCTCGGCACCCTGACCGACTACTTCGCCGAGCAGCCGACCGGGGTCGCCGGCCTGCCGGAGGTACGCGGCGAACTCCGCTCACACGCCCGGGCGAACATCCTGCCCGGGGTCTACTCGGTGCGGGCGCACCTGAAGCAGGCGATGGGCCGGGCCGAACGCTGCGTCGAGCGGTACGCCGAACCGCTGCGCATCCTCTGGTACGACGACTCCGCGCAGCGCTTCCTCGACATGGCCTGGATCCGGCTGATCGAGGCGAGCTGCCACGACTCGGTGACCGGCTGCGGCTGTGACGAGACGGCCGAACAGGTGGCGACCCGGATCGCCGAGGCGGAACAGCTCGGCCGGGCGGTGCACGACCTGGTCGGCGGGCGGTACGCCGCCGGTACGCCCCGGGACGGCTACGCGGTCTTCAACCCGACGCCCCGCCCCCGGACCGCGCTGGTGCGGCTGGACGTCGCCCTGCCGGGCCCCGGAGCCCCGGTCGCCCTGCACACGAGCGCCGGTCGGATGGTGCCCACCCAGCGGCTGGCGGCCGCACCGACGCTGCTCGCCGACGACTGGTACGACGAGGCCGACCTGCCCGTTGTGCTGGCCCGGCTGCACGGCACCGAGCTGTACGGCCAGGAGGTCACCCGGTGGTCGGTCTCGCCGCCCCGGCCGGCCGGTCCCGACGGATCCCCCGGTCGGCCCGGCGCCCTCACCTTCCACGTCGCCCGCCACGCTGACCAGGCGTTCGACGTCGCCGAGGTGCGGGCGGCCCTGGCCGAGGCGACCGCCCATACGGACAGCGCCGCCACCGCCGACAGCGCCGGCACCACCGATCCTCGCCCGGCCGCCGCCGAGTCGCACGGATCCGTCGCGCACGCCGACCCGGGCAACGGCTGGGCGGGCCGGCCGGGCGGTACCGGTCGGCGATGGCGGGTGCGGATCCTCGCCGAACCCCGGGCGACGGTCGCCGCGCTGGTCGAGGTGCCCGCACTCGGCTGGACCAGCGTCCGGCCGGTACCGGCGGACGGCGCCACCCGGAACGACCCGGAAGACGCCGGCACGCTCGCCGACGGGGACGCGGGACCACCGCCGGCCCGGGCCTGGGGCCGGACGCTGGACAACGGGCTGCTCCGGGTGGAGGTGGCCGACGACGGGACGCTGGGCCTGCACACCCCCGACGGGCTGCGGGTCGAGGGACTCGGCCGGATCGTCGACGGCGGAGACGTCGGGGACAGCTACAACTACGCGCCGCCGGCAACGGACTCGCTGGTCGACAAGCCGCAGTCGGTGCGGACCGCGATCCTGCACGAGGGACCGGTCACGGCGGTACTCGACGTGCTGCGTACCTATCGGTGGCCGGTGGAGGCGGAGGTGGCGGCGGGGACCCGCTCGGTGCGTACCGAGTCGGTGACCGTGGCGACCCGGCTGGAGCTGCGGGCGGCCGAGCCGTTCCTCCGGGTGACGGTGAGCTTCGACAACCGGTCGGCGGACCATCGGGTACGGGCACACCTGCCGCTGCCGTCCCGGGCCGACGTGTCGTACGCGCAGGGCCAGTTCGCGGTCGTCGCACGCGGGTTGACCAGTGAGGGCGGTTCCGGCGAGGTACCGCTGCCGACCTATCCGGCGGCCGGCTTCGTGACGGCCGGTGGTGCCGGCGGCTCGCTGGCGGTGCTGCTCACCCAGTCGAGCGAGTACGAGTTGGTCGACGACGGCCGGGAGCTGGCACTGACCCTGCTCCGGTCGGTCGGGATGCTCTCCCGGAACCGGAATTCGATGCGGGACGAGCCGGCCGGGCCGCAGGTGCCGACGCCGTCGGCACAGTGCCGGGGGGAGCGGACGGCCGAGTTCGCGCTGTTGCCGTTCCGGGGCGGGTGGCATGCCGCAGGGGTGCCGGCGGCGGCGGAGGCGTACCGGCACGGGTTCCTCAGCTTCGCCGGCACCGGTCCGGCCGGCGGTGCCGTCCCGCCGGCCCGGACCGGTTTGTCGGTGGCCGGGGCCGGGGTGGTGCTGAGCAGTGTGCGGGACCGGGACGGCCTGGTCGAGGTGCGGGTGGTGGCGGAGCATCCCGCCGACACGGTGGCCACCCTCGGGGCCGGTCGGCCGATCCGCGCGGCGCGCCGGGCCGACCTGCTGGGTCGGCCCGGCGCGGCACTGTCGGTGGGTGTCGACGGGTCGGTCCGGCTGCCGCTGCGGGCCTGGGAGATCGCCACCGTTCAGCTCGAACTCGCCACCGGGGACCCGGGCGCGGACGACGAGGAAACCGTCGATCGGTACTGACCGGCCAGGTCAGCGCGACGGCTCGGGCACGTCGCACTCGATCTCGGGGTTCAACCCGACGTAGTTGAGCGGTCCGGCGATCACCGTCACGATGGTGGTGCCGACCTCGGCGCAGTTGTCGTTGCTGCGGTCGAAGTAGCCGCGCTGCCCGGCGGCGATCGCGCCGATGATCAGCCAGAGCAGTACGATGACGCCGCCTATCGATCCGTAACGCATGAGAGCCTCCTCGGGGGTGGAATGCGGATCGCCCCGGCGCGCTGACCGGCTGCGAACCCCCTGCCGGCCCCGGCCCGCCGGGAGTGTTGCGGACCTGATACCCATCGCCCGATCCCGTGCAAACGCCGCCGTTGCCCGAGGCGGGGCCTGAGTCGTCCGGCGGGCGGCGGCGGGACCGGTCACTGCAACCGGCGCGGTCCCGAGCCCTGTTCGCCGAGTACGTCTCGCGGGTTGACCAGCCCGCACTGCTCGAAGGAGAGGCAGCCGCAGCCGACACACTCGGTGAACAGGTCGCGCATCCGCTCCAGCCGGGCGATCCGGTCGTTCAGTTCGGCGCTCCAGCACTCCGACGCGCGGAGCCAGAACTCCCGGGTGGGCGCGACGCCCTCGGGCAGGAAGCCGAGCACCTCTCCGATGACCGACAGCGGGATCCCGACGCTCTGCGACGCCCGGATGAAGGCGACCTTTCGCAGGGTGCTGCGGTGGTAGCGCCGCTGGTTTCCAGAGGTACGGCGGCTGCCGATCAGCCCCTGCCGCTCGTAGAACCGCAGTGCCGACGCCGGTACGCCGCTGCGCTCGGCCAACTCGCCGATCGTGAGTTCCTCCGCCTGCCAAGAGATTGCCGTCACCCCGCCGAGGCTAGCTTGACTTGAACCCTTGTTTAAGTCCGAGCCTGGGGTCGGCGGTCCCACACCGGGGCCCCGGGCCGGCCACATCCGGTCGGCCCGCTGCTACGAAGGGGAACCGACATGGGCGACAACCGAACAGTCCTGGTCATCGGCGCGACCGGGAACGTGGGGCGGCACGTGGTCAGCGGGCTGCTGGCGGCCGGTGTCGGCGTACGGGCGCTGGTCCGGGATCCCGACCGGGCCGACCTGCCCGACGGCGCCACCCCGGTCCGCGGCAACCTCGCCGATCCGGCCGGGCTGGCCCGGGCAGCCGCCGGGGTCGACGGGGTCTTCCTGCTCTGGCCGTTCTTCAGCACCGAGCTGGCCCCGGCGGTCGTGGACGCCGTCACCGCACCCGGGAGGCACGTCGTCTACCTCTCCGCGATGAACGTCCGGGACGACCAGGACCCGGCCCGCAACGGATTCTGGGGCGAGGTCGAGCGGCTGGTGGAGATGTCCGGGTCGACCTGGACCTTCCTGCGCGCCGGCGGCTTCGCCACCAACACCCTGGGGTGGGCGGAGCAGATCCGCGCCACCGGAACGGTCCGCTGGGTCTACGGCGAGGCGGCCCGGTCACTGATCCACGAACGTGACATCGCGGCGGTGGCGGTCCGGGCGCTGACCGAGCGGGGGCACGCCGGCCGGAAGTACGTGCTCACCGGGCCGGAGCCGGTGACCCAGGCCGAGCAGGCCCGGCTGATCGGCGAGGCGATCGGCCGGCCGGTGCACTGGGTGGAGATCCCGGTCGAGCAGGCCCGCCGGGAACTCCTCGCGGCGTGGGGCGACGGCGACCAGGTCGACGGGGCGCTGGCGTACTGGGCGGGGCTGGTCAGCGAAGCGGAGCCGGTGACCCGGACCGTGCAGCAGGTGACCGGGGTACCGGCGCGTACCTTCCGGGAGTGGGCGGCCGACCACGCGGACGACTTCCGCCCACTTCCGGTGCGGGACCTCGCACCGCACCGGGGCGGTAGGCTGTGATGCCGGACGGCCGGGGGAGACCGATGACCGGGACGCACGACGAACGGGACGAGGCGCCGGGGGAGGTACGGGACAGCCCCACCGGTTGGGTGTCGGCGCACGTCCGGCGCTATCTGGAGACCGACGGGGCGGAGGGACACGACTACCAGGGCTTTCCGACCCTGCTGGTCACCACCCGAGGACGGCGGACCGGTGCGCTGCGCAGGACCGCGCTGATCTACGGCCGGGACGACGACCGGTACGTCGTGGTGGCCTCGAACGGCGCCGCCGCCCGCCACCCGAGCTGGTTTCTCAACCTGCGGGCAGACCCGTCGGTGCGGGTACAGGTCCGGGCCGACCGGTTCGCCGCCCGAGCGCGGGTCGCGGACCCTGCCGAGCGGCCCCGGCTCTGGGAGTTGATGGCGGAAATCTTCCCCATGTACCGGACGTACGCCGAACGGACGTCCCGGCAGATCCCCGTGGTGCTGCTGGAACGCCACTGAGCCACCGGTCCGGTCCGGTTCGGTCGAGTCCGGGCTGGACCGTCGGCCGGGACGTGGCACGGCTGTCGACTATCCGGCGGCTGCCCGGACGAGTCGTCCCCGCAGCAGCACCGCGCTGGGGTGTTCCAGCCGGTCGAGGTCGTCGCGGGGGTCGTCGGGATAGACGACGGCGTCGGCGGGAGCGCCCGGAACCAGGCCCGGCAGGCCGAGGTAGTCCCGGGCGGTCCAGGACGCGGCACCGAGCGCGACGTGCGGGGGTACCCCGGCGGCCACCAGCGCGCGCACCTCGTCGGCGATCCGTCCGTGCGGCCGGGAGTCGGTACCGGCCAGCAGTGTGACCCCGGCCTCGGCGGCGGCCGCGACCAGTGGCCCGTGCGCGACGGCACCGGTCAAGCCCCAGCGTCGACGTGGGGTGTCGGCGGCGTCGCGCAGCCGGTCGAGTGCGCCGGTGATGATCGACAGTGTCGGGGTCAACGCGGTGCCCTGCTCCGCCATCCGGTGCAGCAGGGCCGGGTCCAGGTGCATGCCGTGCTCCACCGAGTCGACCCCGGCGGCCACCGCCGCCGCGCCGCCCGCCGCGTGCTGGGTGTGCACGGCGATCCGGCCTCCGGCGTCGTGCACGGCGGTCACCACGGCCCGGAGTACCTCCACCGGCAGCGGGTCGTCGCCCGGCAGCCAGTCGGCGATCACCTTCGCCCAACCGGTACGGGCGGCCTGGGCGGCGGCGACCTCCGGCAGGTCGGCGTGGGCTGCCCGGCGGCCCCAGTCGGCGAAGAACTGGCCGTGCTGGGCGATCCAGGGTCCGGCGTGGACCGCGCGCGGCAGGTCGGGGTCGGTGCCGAACCAGGGCGGTGGCTCACCGGCCAGGCCCGGCGCGCGGATCAGGGTCACCCCGTGTTCGGCGTGCCGGCCCAGGTCGACGCGGAGCAGTTTCTCGTCCAGCGGTCGACCGGGCGCCTCGGCCCCGGGGTGGGTGTGCGCGTCGACCAGGCCGGGCAGCAGCCACCCCTCGGCGACCAGTTCGGCGTTCCGGACCGGGTCGGTGGTCCAGCGGTCGCCGTCGGCGTACAGGTCGACCCACTCGCCGTCGGGCAGGGCGCGCCCGCGTACCCGGAGGACGCTCACCGGGCCCGGCCGGAACTCGCCCGGGGTTGCGCTGTCATGGGCGACCACATTACCGGCAGACCCGGCCCGCCGACCTTCGTCGACATCGGCCGATCCGGCCGGTCGGCCACTGTCGACCCTCCAAATTTGCCAGATCATCGGTCTATCTCTACAGATAGGCGTATAACGGGATCAAAGGTTGATTTCGGCGCGACCGATCACCGGATCGGTCCTGCCGCGACGCGCGAAAGGTCTGGTCATGCGACCGCTTCGGGTGCTGCGGATCATCTCCCGAATGGCTGTGGGCGAGGCCGCGCCGCAGGTCGGCGCGTTGATGCGTGGGCTGGACCCGGACCGCTTCGAGCAGCGGCTCTACGCGGGCCCGGTCGAGCCGGGTGCCGGCGACTACCGCCGGCTGCGCGCCTCCGACGTCCCGGTCAGGGTGCTGCCCGCGCTCCGTCGCCCGGTCCGGCCGGTCGACAACATCCGGGCCACGGCCGCGCTGATCGCGGAGATCCGGCACTTCCGGCCGGACCTGGTGCACACCCACGACCTGCGGGCCGGCCTGCTGGGCCGGGTGGCGGCGGTCACCTGCCGGGTGCCGATCCGGGTGCACAGCTTCCACACCCATCCGCTGCCCGGGTCACCGCCGGTCGCCGGTCAGCTCGTCGCGGGCGCCGAGGCGGTGCTGGCCCGGGCCAGCCACGCGTTGGTCGCGGTCGGTGCCCGGGTACGCGACGACCTGCTGGCCGCCTCGATCGGCCGCCCCGATCAGTACATCGTGATGCCGCCGGGGGCGAGCCTGTCTCCGTTGCCCGAGCAGGCTCGGGCGCGGCGTACCCTCGGACTCCCCGAGACCGGGCCGGTGGTGGCGTACCTCGGTCCGCTGAGTACGCCCAGACGGCCGGACCGGTTCCTCGCGGTCGCCGGGGCGGTCCGGCGTACCCGCTCCGATGTCCGGTTCGTGGTCTGCGGCGAGGGTGACCGGTTGGCCGAGACGGTCAGGGCGGCCGCCGCCAGCCGGATCGAGGTGACCTTCCTGCCCTGGCGGTCGGATCTGGAGACGGTCTACGCCTCCGCCGACCTGGTGTTGCAGACCTCGGACCACGAGGGGACGCCGCTGACGCTGGTCGAGGCCGGTCACGCCGGCCGGCCGGTGGTGGCGACCGACGTGGGCGGCACCGCCGAGGTCGTCCGGCACGGCCGGACCGGACTGCTCTGCGACCGCCGGGACGTCGACGGGTTGAGCCGGGCGGTGCTGCGGCTGCTGGGCGACGACGAGCTGCGGGAGCGGATGGGTCGGACGGCGCTGACCGAGACCAGGGAGGCGTTCGGCACGCCCCGGCTGGTGGCGGCGACCCGGGACCTCTACCACCGGCTCGCGATGGCCCGGGGCTGCTGGCCGACCGAGCACGTCGAGCCGGTCGGCGCGCTGGCCCGCGCCCGCTGACCCACGCCGCCGTCTGGCCGAAGGGTCATCGACCGATCCGCCGCTGCGGGCGAGCCATCCGCCGCTGCGGGCGAGCCATCCGCCGCTGCGGGACCCGGCCGCTGGGGTTACAGCCGCTCGACCACCGGGCCGCGGCAGCGGTCGCGGCTGTCGAAGACGTACCGGGCGGTCTTGATGATCATGTCGTAGTCGAGCCCGTCGTGGTCGGTGACCACCACCACCGCGTCGGCGAGCCGGACCTCTTCCTCGGTCAGCTCGACCATCGCCAGCTCGGTCGGCACGTGCCGGGGGTCGGCGTACGGCTCCACCGCCCTGATCCGGGCCCCGAGCGCGTGCAGCCGGCCGGCGAGGTCGATCGCGGGGGAGTCCCGCAGGTCACCGGTGTTCTTCTTGTACGCCAGGCCGATCATCAGCAGCCGGGCACCCCGCAGCGGGCGACCCCGGCTGCTCAGCCCGGCCATCACCCGCTGTGCCACGTACTCCGGCATGGTGTGGTTGATGTCGCTGGCCAGCTCGATGAAGCGGAACTGCCGGCCGAGCCGGCGCTTCACCTGCCAGGAGAGATAGCAGGGGTCGATCGGCAGGCAGTGCCCGCCGATCCCGGGGCCCGGCCGGAACGACATGAACCCGAACGGCTTGGTCGCCGCGGCGTCGATCGCCTGCCAGATGTCGATGCCGAGCTGGTGGCTGAAGGTGGCCAACTCGTTGACGAGTGCGATGTTGACCTGGCGGAACGTGTTCTCGATCAGCTTGGTGAGTTCGGCGACCCGGGTCGAGTCGACCGGCACGGTCCGCTCCACGATCCGGCGATAGAACGCGTCGACCCGGTCCAGCGCCGCCGGCCCCATCCCGGAGACCACCTTCGGCGTGTTCTCCAGCCCCCAGACCGGGTTGCCCGGATCGATCCGCTCCGGACTGTAGCCGAGGTGGAAGTCGTCCGGACTACGCAGCCCGCTGCCCTCCTCGAGCAGCGGCCGGAGCAGTTCCTCGGTCGTACCGGGATAGGTCGTCGACTCCAGGATGACGGTGCAGCCGGGGCGGACGTACGGGGCGAGTGCCGCCCCGGCCTGCTCCACATAGCTGAGGTCCGGTACGCCGTCCCGCAGCGGTGTCGGCACGCTGATCACGCAGACGTCGAAGTCCCGGCTGTCGGCGTAGTCACTGGTGGGCAGGTAGCGGCCGGTGGCCAGCGCCGCGCCGAGCCGCTGGTCGGAGATGTCCTCGACAAAGGATTCCCCGCTGCCGAGTCGCTTGATCCGGTCGGTGTCGAGGTCGAGTCCGACCACGTCCAGTCCCGACTCCACGGCGGCCACCGCGAGGGGCAGGCCGACGTATCCCTGACCAACGACAACCAGCTTTTCCCTGCTCATAGGGGCTCCCACCGGGCTTCGACAACGTCGAGCACACCTTAGGGGGATTTATCGTTGATCACCTTGGAAACGGGGATAAAGGGAAGTATTTCGCGCTCTGACCGACGACAACGATTCGGCGCACCGTCCGTAGTGCGGAGACTACCAACGGTGCGATGCCGTACGGCTCAGCCGTTGCCCGGTTCGACCGGCCCGCCACTGCCCGGCGGGTTCTCCGGACCGGTCGGCGGATTCGTCGGCGGCGGATTCGTCGGCGGCGTCGACTCGGTCGGCTCGTCGGTCGGCTCGCTGTCCGGAGTCGGGCTCGGCTTCGGCGAGGTGGTGGGACGCGGTCGGGGGGTGTCCCGAGGACGATCCGGGTTGGTCTCCTGCCCGTCCGGTACCGTCGCCGACGGCTGATCCGGGATGTGCGCCTCCACCGTCGCACTGCTGCTGGGCGTCGGGGACGGCGGCGCGTTCGTCGCCGGGGCGTCGTCGGCCATCTTGAGGGCGATCACCGCGGTCACCACCGCCGCGCCCAGTCCCACCACGGCGGCGATCCCGGCCAGGGTGAGGATGCCGATGCCCGGTTCCCGGTCCCGGCCGCCCGAGCCGACCACCGGATTGTCGGTCAGGGTGCTCGGCCCGCTCGCCGCGCCCGCACCGCCCGCCCGGCCGGCGCCGCCCGCCGCCGCGCGGACGCCGAGCCCGGTGACCGCGGTCGGCGACGGTGCCGGGGCGATCCCGCCGCCGTCGACGCCGCCCGCCGCGTCCGCCGCCACCACCTCCGGGTGGATCGCGGCGGCCCGGGCCGCCGTCGCCATCGCCGCCGCGTCCGGGTACCGGTCGGCCGGGTCCTTGGCCAGGGCCCGGCCGATCAACTCGGCCACCGGAGCGGGTACGTCCGCCGGCAGCGGATCCGGATCCTCGTGCAGGTGCTTCACCGCGACCTGCAACGGGTTCTCCCCGCTGAACGGCGGCTGCCCGGCCACGCACTGGTACGCCACCGCGCCGAGCGCGTAGATGTCGGTGGCGGCCGACACGGGCTTGCCGGCGGCCTGCTCCGGCGCCATGTAGAGCGCGGTCCCGGGTACCGCGTTCGAGCTGGTGATGCTGGTGATGTTGACCGAGCGGGCCACCCCGAAGTCGAGCAGCCGGACGGTGCCGTCGGCCTGCACCAGCAGGTTGCTCGGCTTGACGTCGCGGTGCACGATCCCGCCCTGGTGCGCGGCGTGCAGCGCCTGGGCGACCTGCGCCACCACGTGCATCGCGTCGACCACGCCGAGTCGGCCGGTGTCCCGGATCCGCGCGGAGAGCGGCTCGCCGTCGACGTACTCCATCACCAGGTAGTCGGTGCGGCCGGTCGGCAGTTCGTCCTCGCCGTAGTCGAAGACCTGCACGATGCCCGGGTGGTGCAGGGTGGCCAGCATCCGGGCCTCGGCCCGGAACCGCGCGATGAAGTCGGGGTCGGCCAGCAGCGAGGGAAGCAGCACCTTGACCGCGACCCGACGCCCGAGCACCACGTCGGTACCGCGCCACACGTCGCCCATCCCACCGGTGGCGACACGCTCGTCCAGGCGGTAACGCCCGCTGAGCAGGACTCCCGATTCCAGCACGTGCACACCGTACCCAGCGGGGCGGGCGGGTACCCAATCGCGGCGGCGGCAGCGGGGCATCGACCGGGTGGAGCCGTGAATCACCGTACCCGGAGGGCACCTCGACCGCTCCGCCGCCCCGGCCGGGCCGGTCGCCGGATCAGCCGGGGACGCCGATCGCGATCGAGTCGGCGGGGTGGTAGCAGCGCAGCCGGTCCGGGTCGACGGCGAGCCAGACCGGGCTGCCGGGGCCGATCCGGAACGTCGACGGCGCCTGCACCTTGAGCTGCCGGCCGGCCAGCTCGACGGTGAGCAGGATGGCCGCGCCGGTCGGCTCGACCACCTCCACCCGGGCCGCCAGCCGGTCCGGCCCGTCGGCGTCGTGGACCTCGATGTTCTCGGCCCGGACCCCCACCGTGACCTCGTCACCGGAATAGTCGCCGAGCAGTGGTGGTGCGGGGGTGGACTGGTCGCCGATCCGCAACCGTGCCGGGCCGTCGGTCCGGTCCACCCGGGCCGGCAGGAAGTTCATCGGCGGGGCGCCGAGGAAACCGCCGACGAACTCGTCGGCCGGGTGGTCGTAGACCTCCAGCGGCGGGCCGATCTGCGCGACCCGGCCCTCGCGCAGCACCGCGATCCGGTCGCCGAGGGAGAGCGCCTCGGCCTGGTCGTGCGTGACGTAGACGGTGGTGGTGCCGAGCTTGCCGACGATCCGCTTCAACTCGGTGCGGAACTCCATCCGGAGCAGCGCGTCCAGGTTGGACAGTGGCTCGTCCATCAGCAGCACGTCGGCGTCGGTGACAATCGCCCGGGCCACCGCCACTCGCTGCCGCTGCCCGCCGGAGAGCTGCGCCGGATAGCGGTCCAGGTATTCGCTCAGGTGCAGCAGTTCGGCCGCCTCGCCGACCCGCCGGTCGATTTCCGCCTTCGACGTCTTGCGCATGACCAGCCCGAACGCGATGTTCTGGCGTACCCGCATGTGCGGCCAGATGGCGTACGACTGGAAGACCATCGACAGGCCACGCTGCCGGGCCGGCAGCTCGGTCACGTCCCGGCCGCCGATCCGCACGCTGCCGGAGTCCGGGGTCTCCAGCCCGGCGATCATCCGCAGCAGGGTGGTCTTGCCGCAGCCGCTCGGCCCGACGAGGACCAGGAACTCGCCGTCGCGCACCTCCAGGCTGATGTCGTCGGTGGCGGGGGAGCGGGTTCCCGGGTACGTCTTCACCAGGTTCCGCAGCACGATCTCGGCCAACGTTCGTCCCTCTCAGCGGATCGTGGTTCCCCACATGTTCAACAGGTAGCGGCGCATGAACGCGATGAAGACCAGGGCGGGTACGACCAGCGCGAAGCCCCCGGCGAACCGGAACGCCAGCGGCGAGTCGGCCAGCGTCGAGAGCACCTGCGCCGGCAGGGTACGTCGGTTGAGGGTGAGCACCGCCGCCCCGAGCACCTCGTTCCAGGAGGTGACGAAGGTGAAGATGGCGGCGGCGGCGATCCCGGGCAGCGCCTGCGGGAGTACCACCCGGGCGAACGCCCTCGGCGCACTGGCACCGAAGACCATCGCCGCCTCCTCGTGCTCGACCGGCACCGCCACGAAGATCGCCGACGTGATCAGGACGGTGGTCGGCAGCGCCAGCGCGGTGTGCAGCAGCGCCACGGCATAGGTCGTGTCGTAGAGCCCGGTGGCCAGGAAGACCCGGGCCAGCGGCACCGAGAGGACCACGATCGGCAGCGCCCGGGTGAGCAGCAGGAAGAGCTGGTATGGCTCCCGGCCCCGGAAGGCGTACCGGGCCACGGCGTAACCGGCCGGCACCCCGAGGACCAGCGAGAGGGCGAGACTGAGCAGCCCCACCTCGACCGAGTTCTGGAACCCGCCGACCACGCCGGTGCTGTCCAGGAAGACCCGCATCGTCTCGGTGGAGACGTCGGTGGGGAGCAGCGAGAGCGGGAAGCGGTTCAGCGACTCCCGGCTGGAGAGCGCGGCCAGCGCGATCAGATAGATCGGCAGCCCCATGAAGAGGGTCACCGCGACACAGGCGAGGTGGATCGCGATCGTGCGGCGCCGGGCCGCCCGCAACCGGCTCACCGGCCACCGCCGGTGGCGGCCGGGTCGCGCAGCACCCGCAGGTAGACCACTGCGGTGCCGAGCGACATCAGCATGATCACCAGGGCGATCGCCGCCGAGACCCGTTCGTTCTGCAACGCCACGTACCACTGGTAGGTCTCGCCGACCAGCAGCGGAAAGCTCCGGCCGGTGAGCGCCTGGGCGACCGCGAAGGTCTGCAACCCGAGGATGGTACGCAGGATCAGCGCCACCTGGAGGCTGGGGCGCAACTGCGGCAGGATGATGTACCGCAGCCGCTGCCAGTACGTCGCGCCGAAGACCGCCGCCGCCTCGTCGTAGTCGCGCGGGATGTTCTGCAACCCGGCCACCACGATCACGAGTACCAGCGAGGTGGCCCGCCACAGCTCGGCCAGCAGCACCGCGACGAACATCGTGGTGTCGTTGTCGTAGGAGAGCCAGGCGTAGCCGTCGCCGAGCCCGAGGTGGGCCAGGACCGAGTTGAGGTAACCCCGGTCGGCGAAGATCGACAGCCAGACCAGCCCGGCGGCCAGGTCGCTGATCGCCAGCGGTACGCACCAGACGTAGAAGTAGAACGACGACAGCCTCGGCCGCTCCCGCAGCAGCAGCGCCATGGTCAGCGCGAACGCGAACTGCAACGGGATCAGTACGACGATCAGCAGTGCGGTGTTCCGGGTCGCCGTCCAGAAGTACGGATCGTCGAGCATCCGGCGCAGGTGGGCCAGGGTGGGCCCGTCGGCGCCGGTGAACGCCTGCCCGACCCCGACCACGATCGGCCAAAGGAAGAGCGCGGCCAGGAAGATCACCGAGGGGGCGACCAGCAGTGCCGCCGTCGGTACCCGGGGACGTCCCCGCCGCCGGTCCGGCCGGGCCGGTGCCGTCCGGGACGGTTCGGTGGGCGCCGGATCCGGCGCGGTGGTCACTGCACCCGGCACGTCTGCCCCGCCGCGACCGGGTCCGGGCGCCAGCAGGGCACCTTCACCTCGTCCAGGATGGTGTTGAGCTGCTGGGCCTGCCGGTCGAGGACCTGCTGCACCGGACGGCGGTCCAGACAGATCTCCTTGAAGCAGTTCTTGAAGATCTGGGACACCTCGCCGTCCTTGGCGCCCAACCCCACCGGGGGCAGGGCCAGCACCGCACCCTCGGCCTCCTGCTGCCGGCGTACCGCCTCGGCCTCCAGCGCCACGGCCGGCGGCAGGTCGGTCGGGAGAGCGGCCTCGACCACCGGGAAGAAGGCGTTGCGGCGCAGCACCTCCAACTGCACGTCCGGGGTGGTCAGCGCCTCGATCACCTGGCGTGCCCGGTCCGACTCGGGGGCGCCCTTCGGGATCGCCAGCCCGGCGACCACCAGCATGTAGCCGAGCCCCTTCGGGCCGCGCGGCGCGGGCGCCATCACCCAGTCGTCCGGCTTGTCGCCCGGGGCGTTGACCAGCCGGGCGACGTGGTCCCAGGCGATCAGCACCTCACCGCGTTGCAACGGCTCCTGCATGTTGTCGTAGTTGGTCGACGCGGGTGCGGTCTGCGCCCACAGCTCCACCATGTACTGCCAGGCCCGCACCGCCTCCGGGCCGCGGAAGGTGGTCATCTGACCGCCGGTGAAGCTCGGCAGCAGGTAGCCCTGGAAGAACCGGTGGTAGAGACCCTTCGGGCCACAGGGCAGGCCGAGGACCGGCTTGTTGCCGTTGGCCCGCCGGGCGTCGCCGACCCAGGTCAGAAACTGGTCGTACGTCAGGTTCTGCACGTCGGCACCGCTGGGCAGCCACTGCAACGCCCGCTTGTTGACGGCGAGCACGTACGACGCCTGCATCCACGGCAGGTAGGTGGTGGCGCCGCCGGCCAGCTTGCCGAGCTGGGCGAGGTCGGCCGGGAACTTCCGGTCGGCGAGCTTGCCGGCGAGGTCGTCGAGGTTTTCGAACTTGTCGGCGTGCGGGGCGAAGTCGCCGTGCAGCCCACCGGCGAGGCTGACCTGGACCCGCCCGGCACCGACCTGGGAGGTGATGGTCGAGGAGAAGACGTTCGGCTCGACCGTGTTGTACGCGACCGCGCCGCCGGGCACCCGGTCCCGGAGGATCTGCTCGAACCGCTGCCGCTCCTCGACCGGGGTGAACTGGGTGGAGAGGAAGGTGATCGAGCCTTCCTCGTCCGAGCCGCTGGTCGACGCGCCGCCGCAGGCGCCGAGGAGTGGCGCGGCCCCGGCGGCGATGCCGAGCCCGAGCAGCCGGCGCCGGTCGAGCCGGAGGTCGGTGCCGGGCGTGCCTGCGTGTCGTGCCATCGTGCCTCCCCGTGACGGTGGTGCCGGCCCGGTTCGGCTGCTGAGCGGGCACCGGTGCCGGCTGGAGCGGAGTGTCACAAGTGCACATATTCGCAAGCTTGGTGTCAAGCCGGGGGCGGCGTTACGGTCCGTCCCGTTATCGAACCGGCGCTCCGCCGAGTCCGGGTCCGGCCGGGCCCTGCTCCGCTGTGTGAGCCGGCCGAGGTCCTCGGCGGCAGCTCCCGGGCCGAGGTCTCCGGCGGCGGGCTACCGGCCGAGGTCCTCGGCGGTGGGTCAGCCGGCGAGCCGGTCGGCCTCTTCGGCGAGCCGCCGGGCGAGCGGTTCGATCCGGGAGCGCCAGGCGACCAGCGCGGTCGCCCGGTCGCCGGCCGCGTCGGCCGGGCCGGTCTGCTCGAGTACCAGCCGGGCGCCGTGGCCGGTGCCCTCGGCCAGTTCCCAGCGGATCCGCCCGGCCGGGACCCCGGCGGCTTCCCAGGAGTACTCCAGCAGCGTCGGTGCGGCCAGCGCGGTCACCGGTCCGGCCGGGAACTCGTCGGTGGTGAAGCCGGGCGGGGGCGGTGCGCCGAGCGTGGCCGGCCGGTCGGGTGCCGTCCCGGTCAGCGCCGCCCAGACCGCCTCGGCGGGGCGGGTCAGTTGCCGTTCGAAGCGCACCCGCCAGCCGTCCGGGCCGGTGTCGGCGACGCCGTCGGCCAGCCCGAACCGCTCGACGTACGACTCGTGCAGCCGTCCCGACGGTCGCGCCGACTGGTCGACGGGTCGGCCGTCCAGCACCTGTTCGAGCGCGTCGAGGCAGAGTCGCCAGCCGGAGGCGAAGCTCGCCGCGCCGGCCCGGTCGTCGAAGACGTGGCTGAACACCAGCAGGCAGCCCGGACCGTCCGGGTGCAGTTCGATCCGGAAGAGTTCCTCCTCCCAGCTGAAGGCGAACAGCCGGGGCGGGTCGTACGCCTCGATCCGGCCGACCGACTCCGGCGGCGCGTCCGGGCCGGACCCGAAACTGAAGGTCATCCGCCCGCCGGGGCGGGGGTCCAGCCGCACCTCGGCGGGAAACCACTCGCGGAGGTGCTCGGGCTCGGTGACGGCGGGCCAGACCTTCTCCGCCGGATGGGCCAGCCGGCGCTCGATGCGCAGCACCTGGCGTCCGTTGGCGGTGTCCAGGCTCTCGTTCACGACAACTCCTCGGTGTTCGGTTCGGGCTCGCGCTCGGGCTCGCGCTCGGGTTCGTGGTCGGGGAAAGTGTCGGACCCGGATGGCATGGTGTTCAGATGGCGTTCAAGCGCATCGATCCGGCTGGACCACATCCAGCGGTACGGTGCGAGCCAGGCGTCGAGTTCGGCGAGCGGTTCGGGGCAGAGTTCATACCAGCGTCGTTGCGCCTCCGGGCGGACCCGCACCAGCCCGGCGTCGCGCAGCACCCGGAGGTGTTTGGAGGTGCCCGGTTGGGTCAGCCCCAACTGCTCGGTCAGCTCACCGACCGAGCGAGGACGCTCGCGGAGCAGGTCCAGGATGCGTCGCCGGACGGGCTCGGCGAGGACTTCGAACGGCGTGATCACGACGGTTAACATACCAAGCCAGTAATATGCCGAGCAAGTTATGCACGGTCACGCTCGGCAACAGTCCGGAGCGTGTGCTCCGGAAAACCGGGTAAGGGGAGTCGGTTCCCCAGGAGGGAGGACCCGCGCCGATGCCATCCGACCTGGACAGCGGCACGATCCTGCGGGCGGTGGAGGACGCCGAGGGTTACGTCGCCAAGATCTGTTTCAAGACCGGTCCGCCCAGGCTCAGCGGCGTGGAACTGGAATGGACCGTGCACGACGCGGCCGTTCCGAGCCGACCGGTCGACCCGGCCCGGCTCCGTACCGCACTCGGCCCGTACGCCCCGACCACTCTCGATCCCGACAGTCCCGCCCAACCGTTGCCCCGTTCGGGCACGGTCAGCGTGGAGCCCGGCGGCCAGGTGGAAATCTCCACCGCCCCGCGTAGCTCCCTCGGCGAGTTGCACGAGAGCACCACCTCGGACCTCGCCCACCTCACCGATCTGCTCGGCGCCGCAGGTCTCGTCCTCGGCGACACCGGCATCGATCCGCACCGGCCGCCGACGCCGGTGGTCGACACCCCCCGATACCGCGCGATGCGCTGTGCCTTCGACCGGCTCGGCGCGGCCGGCCGGACGATGATGTACAGCACCGCCGGGCTCCAGGTCTGCCTGGACGCCGGTACCGCCGACCGGTTCGCCGACCGGTGGGCCGCCGCGCACGCGTTCGGGCCGCCGCTGCTCGCGGTCTTCGCCACCGCCCGCCGGCACGCCGGTCGGGACACCGGCTGGGCCTCGGCCCGGATGGCCGCCTGGCAGTTCATCGACCCGGCCCGGACCCGTCCCGCCTGGTCAGCGCCGTCGCAAACCGCCGACCCGGTCGGCACCTGGGTCCGGTACGCGCTGGCGGCCCCGCTGCTCTGCGTACGCCGGGACGGCGGGGACTGGACCGTTCCGCCCGGGATCACCTTCCGGGACTGGCTCGGCGGCGCGCTGCCCCGGCCGCCCACCACCGACGACCTCGAATACCACCTGAGCACCCTCTTCCCGCCGGTACGCCCCCGGGGGTACCTGGAGATCCGTTACCTCGACGCCCAGCCCGGCCCGGAGTGGATCGCGCCGGTCGGTGTGCTCGCGGCGCTGCTGGAGCACGACCGTGCCCGGGACGCCGCCCGGGCGGCCTGCGAACCGGTCGCCGGCCGGTGGGTCGACGCGGCCCGGCGCGGGCTGCGGGACCCCTTGCTGGCCACGGCGGCCGACACCCTGCTCGACCTCGCGCTGCGGTCACTGGACCGCACCGGTCTGCCCACGGCGACCCGCGAGGAGATCACCCGGATCGTGGCGCGACGGCTCGCCGCCGCGCGGAAGGGACCGACATGACCGACGTCCGATCCGACAACCGGCCGACCGGGTCGCTGCGCGACCGGATCGCCACCGAACTCACCCGGGCCCGGGACCGCAGCGTCCGGCTCACCGAGGCGGTCGACGACGACGACCTGGTCCGGCAGCACTCGCCGATCATGTCCCCGCTGGTCTGGGACCTCGCGCACGTCGGCAACCAGGAGGAACTCTGGCTGGTCCGGGACGTCGGCGGCCGCCCGCCGGTGCGCCAGGACATCGACGAGCTGTACGACGCCTTCAAGCACCCCCGCCGGGACCGCCCGGCCCTGCCGCTGCTCGGTCCGGCCGAGGCCCGACGCTACGTGGCGACCGTCCGAGACAAGGTCTTCGACCTGCTCGACGGCGTCCGGTTCGACCACGGCCGGCTGGTCGCCGACGGGTTCGCGTTCGGCATGATCGCCCAGCACGAGCAGCAGCACGACGAGACGATGCTCGCCACCCACCAGCTCCGCAGCGGCCCGCCGGTACTCTCCGCACCCGAGCCGCCGGGCGCGGTGGTGCCGGTCGCCGGTGAGGTGCTGGTTCCGGCCGGCCGGTTCACCATGGGCACCTCCACCGACCCGTGGGCGCTGGACAACGAACGCCCCGGCCACCCGGTGGAGCTGCCGGCGTACGTCATCGACGCGGCACCGGTGACCAACGCGGAGTACCTCGCCTTCGTCGCCGACGGCGGCTACGCCGACCAGCGCTGGTGGAGCGAGGCGGGCTGGCGGCACCGGTCGTCGGCCGGACTGACCGCACCGATGCACTGGCGGCGCGACGGGGCCGGCTGGGGCTGCACCCGGTTCGGCCGGTTCGGTCCGCTGGTCCCGGACGAGCCGGTGGTGCACGTCGGCTTCCACGAGGCGGAGGCGTACGCCGCCTGGGCCGGCAAGCGGCTGCCGACCGAGGCCGAGTGGGAGAAGGCGGCCCGCTGGGACCCGGAGAGCGGCCGGTCCCGCCGCTACCCGTGGGGCGACGAGGACCCGACGCCGGAGCACGCCAACCTCGGGCAGCGGCACCTCGCACCGGCACCGGTCGGGGCGTACCCGGCGGGCGCCTCGCCGCTCGGCGTACACCAGCTGATCGGGGACGTCTGGGAGTGGACCTCCAGCCCGTTCCTCGGCTATCCCGGGTTCGCCGCATTCCCCTACCGGGAGTACTCGGAGGTCTTCTTCGGCTCCGACTACCGGGTGCTCCGGGGCGGCTCCTTCGGCACCGACCCGGTGGCCTGCCGGGGTACCTTCCGCAACTGGGACCTGCCGATCCGCCGGCAGATCTTCAGCGGCTTCCGGTGTGCCCGGGACGCCCGGCCGGAAGAGACGGCGTGACCCGTCCCGACCGTTCGCCCGGCCGGCGGAGCCGGGCCCGCTGATGTGCCGTCACCTGGCCTATCTGGGCCCTCCGCTACCGCTGGCCGGGCTGCTCTTCGACCCGCCGCACTCGCTGGTCCGGCAGTCCTGGGCGCCCCGGGAGATGCGCGGCGGCGGCACGGTCAACGCCGACGGCTTCGGTGTCGGCTGGTACCCGGTGGACGGCCCGCCGGTGCGCTACCGGCGGGCCACCCCGATCTGGGCCGACGACACCCTGCCGGTGCTGGCCGCGGCGACCACGGCCGGCGCGGTACTGGCGGCGGTGCGCTCGGCCACCGTCGGCATGCCGGTGGTGGAGACCGCCGCCGCCCCGTTCGCCGAGGGACGCTGGCTGTTCAGCCTGAACGGTGCGGTACCCGGCTGGCCGGACTCGGTCGCGAGCCTGGCCGGCCGGCTGCCGACCCGGGACCTGATCACCCTGGACGCCCCGACCGACGCGGCCCTGCTCTGGGCCCTGGTACGCCACCGGCTGCGGGCCGGGGCCGGGCCGGCCGAGGCGGTGGCCGAGACGGTCCGGGAGGTGGCCGCCGCCGCTCCCGGTGCCCGGCTGAACCTGCTGCTCACCGACGGGCACCTGGTGGTGGCGAACACCTGCGGGCACGCGCTGTCGGTCCGGTCCGGCGGCGGGTCGGTGCTGGTCAGTTCCGAGCCGCTGACCGAGGAACCGGGCTGGCGGCCGATCCCGGACGGACACCTCGTGGTGGCCGCCGCCGGCCGGGTCGACGTCACGCCGATCGGCCCGGGGTCGGCGCCGAGCCGGCCGACCGGGGGTTCCTGAACGACCGGATTGGGAGTTGCCGAGCGGCCGGACTGGGGTTGTCGAGCGGCCGGAGATGGGGGGTTGCCGAAGCGCGTCCGGAGTTGGGGTTGCCGAACGACCGGAGCGGGGGCCCGAGCCGATCGCGGTCGCCCGGTGGGCGGTCGGGAGCGGCCGGCGTAGCGAGAGGACCCGTCGCAGGGGGCGGCGGCGTCGATTGAGGGGAGTGTGCGGGTGACCGCGGATCCGTTGGAGATACACCTGGAGGAACGGGACCTGGAGCTGGCGCTGCGCAGCGACGTCCGGACCGGGCTCACCGCGACGCCCCGGTGGCTGCCGCCGAAGTGGTTCTACGACGCCCGGGGCAGCGAGCTGTTCGAGGAGATCACCCGGCTGCCGGAGTACTACCCGACCCGGGCCGAGCGGGCCGTCCTGGCGGCTCGGGCCGGCGAGATCGCCCGGCTCACCGACGCGAAGACCCTGATCGAGCTCGGTTCGGGTTCGTCGGAGAAGACCCGCCTGCTGCTCGACGCGCTGACCGCGCGGGGCAGCCTCGGCACCTTCGTACCGCTGGACGTCTCGGTCAGCGCGCTGGAGCGGTCGACCGCCGAGATCGCCGCGGCCTACCCGGGGCTGCGGGTACGCGGCATCGTCGGCGACTTCACGCGCCACCTGGACCGGCTGCCCACCGGCGGCCGACGGCTGGTCGCCTTCCTCGGCGGCACCATCGGCAACCTGCTGCCGGCGGAGCGGGCCGAGTTCCTGGCCGCGCTCCGCTCGGCACTGGAGCGGGGCGACTGGCTGCTGCTCGGTACCGACCTGGTCAAGGATCCCGGAATCCTCGTACCGGCGTACGACGACGCGGCCGGGGTCACCGCCGAGTTCAACCGCAACGTGCTGCGGGTGCTCAACCGTGAACTGGGCGCGGATTTCGAGGTGGACGCCTTCGACCACGTCGCGCTCTGGGACCCGGAGCGGCGCTGGATCGAGATGCGGCTGCGGGCGCGGCGGCCGATGCGGGTCCGGGTACTCGACCTCGACCTGGCCTTCGCCGAGGGGGAGGAGTTGCGCACCGAGATCTCGGCGAAGTTCCGCCCGGAGGACGTCGACGCGGAGCTGGCCGCCGCCGGCTTCACGGTGCGGGCCCGCTGGACCGACGACGCCGGCCTCTTCGCGGTGACCCTCGGTCGGGCGGACTGAGCCGGGCCGAGGGTCGCGGCGGTGTCCGGTCAGCTCTCGACGTACTGCTCCGGGTAGGTCGCGGTGGGCGGGATCGGGGTGATGACGTCGATCAGTACCCCGTTCGGGTCGGCCACGATGAAGTGCCGCTGCCCGAAGTCCTCGCTGCGCAGTTCCAGTTCGGCGGGGAGTCCCGCGTCGAGGACGAGTCGCCGCCACTCGGCGTCGACGTCGGTCACCTCGACGTTGAGCAGCAGTCCCCGCGCCGGGGTGCGGTACGCCTCGGGGAGCGTCGGGTGGTCGTGGGCGAGGAGTGCGAGTTCGTACCCTGCCGGGCCCGGACGCCGGAGGCTGACGTACCAGTCGGCCCCGAAGGTCGGCTCGAAGCCGAGCAACCCGGTCACCAAGGGCGCGCTCTACCACCACTTCGACGGCAGGGCGGCGCTGTTCCACGCGGTCCTGGCCCAGGTGCAGCAGGAGGTCGCCGGGCGGGTGGTCGCGGCGGCCGAGGGTGCGTGGGCGCCGCCCGGCGTACTCGGGTAGGGTCGTCGGCAGCGAAGGGGAGTAGCTCCCAACGTCGTGGTCGACATACTGGTGTGCGCGCGTCGCGCACCCGGCCACGCGGCCTCACCCCGGTGGGGCGGGCGAGACCTTCGACTCAGGCAGTAATGCCGGGTCGAGGTCGCCCACGCCCCCGCCCGGCATCGACCGGGAAGGGTGACATGGAGGACTTCAACACCGCCTTGGCGATCAGCTTCGGCGTCATCTTCGTGGCCGAGTTGGGCGACAAGTCGCAGTTGATGGCGTTGACCTTCGCCACCCGGTTCAAGGCGTTACCGGTGATCATCGGGATCACCGTGGCGACCTCGGTCGTGCACCTGGCCTCGGTCGCCCTCGGCGTCGGGCTCGGCGCCGCGCTCCCCACCGGCTGGATCGCCCTGGTCGCCGGGCTGGCCTTCCTCGGCTTCGGGCTCTGGACGCTGCGCGGCGACTCGCTCACCGAGGAGGAGCGGCGCAAGGCGGAACGGACCCGCCGTTCCGCGATCATCGCGGTCTCGATCGCCTTCTTCCTGGCCGAACTCGGCGACAAGACCATGCTGGCGACGATCACCCTGGCCACCCAGCACGGTTGGTTCGGCACCTGGCTCGGCTCCACCGTCGGCATGGTCGCCGCCGACGCCCTGGCCATCGGCGTCGGCCGGCTCCTCGGCCGCCGCCTGCCGGAGAAGACCATCCGGTACGGCGCCAGCGCGCTCTTCGGAATCTGCGGCGTCTGGCTGCTGGTGGACGCGGTCCACCAACTGACCTGACCGATCCCGGTGTGGGACGGCCGGGATCCGGGTAGCTGTTTCGACGGCCAGCGGGCTGTCCGGCGGAGTGTGGCCCGAACGGAGGATCACTGCATGACCAGGCACGATGAGCCGAACGAGTACGGGTTCGCTGGCGACGTGGCGTTGCCCGAGCCGGAACGGCCGCACAAGCGGGACGTGGTCGCCGAGGAGGCCGAGGACGTCGCCGTGCCCGGCTCGGACCTGTCGCGCGAGTTTCGGGAGGCGCTCGCCGACTCGGACCAGGTGGACGAGGCGGACGAGGGCGGGGAGCGGCCCCCGACGCGTTGAGTCCCGGACACCATCGACGGCGCCGGCCAGGTTTGGCCGGCGCCGTCGTCTTTCCGTCGCCTTTCCCGCCACCGCCGCAGCAGCCGCAGCAGCCGCCGCCGTCCCGACCGCCCGTCCCCGGCTGTCGGCGGGGCTGTCGGCCCCGTTCCTGCCGTTCCGTCCCGGCTAGCTGACGGCGCCTCCGCTCCGGCGCTTCGTGGACACGCCGCCGGTACTTATCCGACGGTATTGGCCCGACTGCGACTACTGAGGGCGCTCAATCATCTACATTCGGTAGGAACTGTGACGCGACAAGTCGGAACTTTTTCATACTGTCGCATTTTTCGTGATCATTAGATGTCTTCGGCACCCCTGACCGGTTGGTGCTGAGACGGAAGGCCGGGGCTGATGGATCTGCACACTTACCTGCGCGCGCTGCGCCAACGCTGGTGGGTGGTACTCGCGACCGTCATGGTCGCGCTGGGCCTCGCCGGGTTCGTCACGGTACGGGCGACCCCGCAGTACGCCTCCTCGGTGACCTTCTTCGTCACCTCCTCCGGGCAGGGCATGACCGACGCGTACCAGGGCAGCCTCTTCCTCCAGCAGCGGGTCAAGTCGTACGTCGACCTGCTCAGCAGCGACCGGTTGGCGCAGACCGTCGCGGCGGAGGAACGGGTCGGGCTCACCGCGGACGAGGTACGGTCCCGGGTCAGCGCGCGGGTCGAGGCGGACACGGTCCTGCTCTCCGCGACGGTCACCGACACCGACCAGGCCCGGGCGCTGCGCCTCACCGAGGCACTGGCGGCGCACTTCGTGAAACTCGTGCACAGCATCGAGACCCCGCCCGGGGCCAAGGAACCACCGATCAAGATCGAGGTGGTCGGCGGCCCCCGGGTGAACGCCGAACCGGTCTCACCCCGGCCGGTCCGCAACCTCGTGCTGGCCGGAGTCTTCGGGCTGGTGCTCGGCGCCGCGCTCTCCGTGTTGCGCGGGCTGACCGACACCACCTTCCGGGACGGCGAGACGCTCCAGGAGGCGACCTCGGCGCCGCTGCTCGGCAGCATCCCGTACGACGGGCATGCCCGGTCGAACCCGCTGATCGTCGGTACGGCGGCGCAGACGGCCCGGGCCGAGGCGATGCGGAAACTCCGAACCAACCTGCGCTTCGTGGACGCCCAGGAGCCGGCCCGGGTCATCGCGGTGACCAGCGCGGTGCAGGCCGAGGGGAAGTCCACGCTCGCCTGCAACCTGGCGATCACGCTCGCCGAGGCGGGCTGGCAGGTACTGCTGGTCGACGCGGACCTGCGTCGGCCCCGGGTCGCCGGCTATCTCGGGATCGGCTCCGGCGCCGGCCTGACCGACGTGCTGATCGGCGAGGTGGCGGTCGAGGACGTGCTGCAACCGTGGGGCGACAAGTCCCTGCTGGTGCTGCCGGGCGGCTCGGTGCCACCGAACCCGAGCGAGCTGCTCGGCTCGAAGGCCATGGCCGACCTGCTGCTGTCGCTGCGCGAGCTGACCGACATCGTCATCATCGACACCCCGCCGCTGCTGGCCTTTACCGACGGCGTGGTGGTCGCGGTGCAGGCCGACGGTGCGCTGCTGGTGGCCCGGCAGGGCAAGACCCCGAGCGCGCAGACCGCCGCCGCCGCGCAGGCGCTGCACTCAGTCTCCGCCCGGGTGCTCGGCTGCGTGCTGAACATGTCGAAGGAAAACAAGATCGACGTCGAGCAGTACCGGGCGTACCGCAAGGGTGCGCCGGTGGAGAGGCTTCTCGCCACCCGTGGCGAGGCGTCACCCGCCGCCGACCCGGTGCGCGTCCCCCCGACCGACGCCGTGGCCGCCACGTCCGCGGACAACACGGAGGAGCTCGACCGGGTACCGCGATGACGCGGGCTCGCCCGGTCGCGGGGTGATCGGGGGATGAGAAATGAAGATCGGCATTATCTCGTACTGGTTTCCGCCGGAGCCCGCCTTCATACCGGGCTGCCTGGCCGAGGAGCTGGCCGCACGCGGCCACGAGGTGCGGGTGCTCACCGGGTTCCCGAACCATCCGACCGGCCAGGTCTACCCGGGTTACCGGCAGCGGTGGCGGCACCAGACCGACGAGGGCGGGGTGCTCGTCCGGCGGGTGCCGGCGTACGCCAGCCACGACGGTACGGCGGCCCGGCGGGCGGCGCGGCAGCTCACGTACGCGATGAGCAGTGCGCTGGCCGCCCCCGGGTTCCTGGCCGGGGTGGACGCGCTCTACGTCCACTTCCCGCCGGCCGGCGCGTACGCGGCGGCGGCGCTGCTCCGGATGCTGCGCCGGGTGCCGGCGGTGGTGCACGTCCAGGACATCTGGCCGGAGGGGGTGACGCCGCCGCCCGGTGAGGCGGGGCGGGACTCCTCGGCCGGGTTCACCCACGGGCTGCTCACCCGCACGATGCGGGCGATCTACCGTTCGGCGGCTGGGATCGCGGTGATCTCGCCCTCGATGCGGGACGTGGTGATCGAGCGGGGCGCCGATCCGGAGCGGGTGCGGGTGGTGCTGAACTGGACCGACGAGCGGCTGTTCCGGCCGATGGGCACCACCCCGGCGGCCCGGCGGGCGATCGGGCACCGGGGGATCACCACGGTGATGCACGCCGGCACGATGGGCCCGTTCCAGCGCGTCGACACGGCGGTCCGGGCCGCCGCGGCGGTCAACGGCAAGATCGACCTGGATCTGGTACTGGTCGGGTCCGGGCCGGAGGAGCGGCAGTCCCGGCAGCTCGCCGAGGAACTCGGCGCGACAAACGTCCGGTTCCTCGGCTGGCGTCCACCGGCCGAGATGGCCGACCTGTACGCCGCCGCCGAATACCAGCTCGTGCTGCTGCGGGACCTTCCGGCGCTGCGCGGTGCGGTGCCGGCGAAGTTGCAGGCGGCGCTGAGCGCCGGGGCGCCGGTGGTCGCCTCCGCCGGTGGGGACACCGCCGACCTGGTGGAGCGGGCCCGGGCCGGGCTCTCCTGCCCGCCGGAGGACTGGCAGGCGTTGGCGGACCGGTTCGCCCTGGCCGCGGTGATCCCGAGTAACGCCCGTGCGGAGATGGCACAGCGGGCCCGGGACAGTTACCTGTCCCGGATGTCGCTGCGGACCGGTGTCGATCAGATGGAACAGATGCTGGCCGAGGCGGCGGTCAGCCGGCGACGGCGTTGACCTGGGTCTTCGCGCGACGCGGCAATGATCCTCTGCCCGGTTCGTGAGGCTTTCTCACTATAAAAGTGCAAAAGCATCATAAGACCCCTTGAAATACCAACCACGAACTCTCCACCGTGCTATAGAGATATAGGCGCAAACTGCGTTGTGTCTACTTCATCCGAGTAAGTCGAAAGCGGTGGTGGCAGTGGGGGACATGTCCCCGAGACGGCGGACGGCGCGCCGTCGAGTGGTCCGGCGGCAACTCCGCCGGGCCCTGCTCACCGCACTCGTGGTCGGCTGCCTGCTGGCCGTCGCCGGCGGGTGGCTCGGACTGCGCGGCTGGCAGGCCGGTGGCCACCTGGAGAACGCCGCCAGCCTGGCCCGGGAGCTGAGCCAGCAGGTGCTGGACGGCGAGACCGCGCAGGCCCGCCGCACCCTGGAGGCGCTGCAACAGCAGACCGCCGCCGCCCGGTCGCGTACCGGTGACGTCGGCTGGCGCGCCGCCGGCTCCGCACCGTACGGCGGCCGGAACATGGCGGCGGTCCGGGAGCTGGCGGTCGGCGTCGACGACCTCGCCCGGCGGGCCTTCCCGGCCCTGGTCGAACTCAACCCGCAGACGCTGCTGCCGAGCTCCGGACGACTCGACCTGGCCGCCCTGCGCGGCGCGATGCCCACGCTCGTCGAGGCGGACAGCACCGTCCACCAGGTCCGGGACCGGATCCTGACGGTGCCGACCTCCGGGCTCGTGCCCACGGTCCGGGACGCGGTGTCGCAGTTGCGCGCCGAGCTGGACCGGCTGGCCGAGGTGACCTCCGCCGTCCGGCGCAGCGGCGCGCTGCTGCCCACCCTGCTCGGCGCCAACGGCACCCGGACCTACCTCGCGGTCTTCCAGAACCTCGCCGAGCCCCGGGCCACAGGCGGGATCTTCGGCGCCTACGCCGTCATCCGGGCCAGCAAGGGCGAGGTGAAGCTGGTCAAGCAGGGCCCGGCCACCGACCTGAACACCTACGGCAAGCCGCCGCTGCCGCTGAGCCGCGAGCTGCGCGCGCTCTACACCGACCTGCCCGGGATCTATCCGGCGGACGTGAACCTCACCCCGCACTTCCCGACCGCGGCCACCCTGATCCGGGAGATGTACCGGCGGGTCGGTGGCGGCACCGTCGACGGCGTACTCGCCACCGACCCGGTCGCGCTCTCCTACCTGCTCAAGGCCATCGGACCGGTGCCGGTACCGGGGCATCCGACCCTCACCGCCCCCACGGTGGTGCGTACCCTGCTGTCGGACACGTACCGCCGGCTCGACAAGCCGGCCCAGCAGGACAACTACTTCGCCGCCTCGGCCCGGGCGGTCTTCGACGCCCTGCTCAAGCGTCCGGTGAACCCGCGCGCCGTGGCGCAGGCGGTCAACACCGCCGTCGCCGAGCGCCGGATCCTGTTCTGGAGCGCGCACGCCGGCGAGCAGCGCGAGCTCGTCGACAGCCGGCTCGCCGGGGTGCTGCCCGAGCAGGAGTCGGTGCAGAACGTCGGCGTCTTCCTCAACGACGGCAGCGGGGCGAAGCTCGGCTACTACCTGCACCGCTCGGCGGAACTCACCGTCGGGGACTGCCGGGCGGACGGCAGCCGGGAACTCCACCTCCGGCTCACGCTCCGCTCGTCCGCGCCCTCCTCGGGGCTCAGCAAGTCGGTGCGCGGCCTCGCGCTCTCCGGCGACCCGTACACCGCCCGGGTGCTGGTCTCGGTCTTCAGCCCGGTACGCGGCTCACCGCTGCGGGCCCGGCTGGACGGAAAGGCGACGCCGATGGGCGGCGGCGTCGAGCGGGGGCGCCGGGTCGGCGTACTGGTCGTCGACGTCGGACCCGGACGAACCCGCGTACTGGAGATGGGGCTGTTGACCCCGCCGAAGGCCAGTGGCGAAGCCGAGTTGTGGCTCACTCCCGGCCCGACCCCATGGACCACCCGTGTCAGTTCCGCACCCGCGTGTGGCCAGTAGGCCGGCACGTCAGGACAAGTCATGCGATCCGTTGTGAACGTCATGCGATCAGTAGAGAGAGGATCCATCATGCGGCTATCCCGCATCATCGGCTCGGCCGTGGCGACGCTCGCCACGGTGGGCGCGTTCGCCATCGCGGGGTCGCCCGCACAGGCACAACCACTACCACAACCGCCGTACCCACCACAGGCGCCGGCGTTGACGGTCAGCGACCCGACGGTCGAGGTGGGTGAGACCTTCACCGTCTTCGGCTCGGGGTTCGGCGGTAACGAACTCGTCCGACTCACCTTCACCCGTACCCCGCTGGCGCTCGGCGCCGAGGCGGCGGTGGTGGACACCGGCGGGGTCGGCGCGATGCTGCCGATCGCCCAGGCGCCGACGGTGTACCGGGATCCCACCACGATCACCGTCCGGGCCAACGTGACCGGGGAGTTCTCGGTCCGGGTCCGGTTCACCCGGACCGGCACCGTGACCATCACCGCGACCGGTCTCACCACCGGTCGGGTGGCGAGCACCACGGTCAGCATCGTGCAGGCGCAACCACCGCTGCCGGTCACCGGTAGCAGCACCGGGCCGCAGATCGCGCTCGGCACCATGTTGCTGATCGCCGGCGCGCTGCTGGTGCTGGTGGCGGTCGCGTGGCGGGCCAAGGGCCGCCACCGGGGCCGCTCGCGGGAGCTGACCTCGGTCGGTTGACCATCGCGCGGGCGGTGCACGCCGACCCGCGGGTAGCAGGGCGCCTGCCGGACGAGACACCTCGTCCGGCAGGCGCCCTCGTTCTCGTTCAGGTGCCTTTCTCCGGCTCCGCTCAGGTTCCTTCTCCGGTCAGTCGTCTTCTCCGGTCGGGCGCCCTTCTTTGGTCAGGGTGTCGAGCCGGCAGCCGGGGCCCTGCACCAGTCGCTGGAAGTCGGGGCACTGGAGGAAGTCCTCCACCGGGCAGTCGAGCGCGTGGTCGAGCAGGTCCCGGGAGGCGGTCGCGACGGCGATCCGGCGGTCCAGCTCGTCGCGGTGCCGCTGGAGCACGGCCCGGCGGGCCGCCGCGTCCTCCACGCCGAGCATCATCCGGAGCTGGTCGAGGCCGATGCCCACCTCGCGACCGCGCATGATGATCGCCACCCGGGTGAGCTGGGCGCTGGTGTAGCGGCGGCGGCCGTTGACCCGCCGGTCCGGCTTGATCAGGCCGACCGACTCCCAGTGCCGCAGGACGTGGGTGGCCAGCCCGAACTGGGCGGCCAGCTCGCCGATGGTCAACTCGGCGCCTTCGACCGGTACGGGGCTTGACTTCATGTTGACATTAACATGCAGAGTGGGCCCCATGGTCAAGCGAGAGAGCGCCCGCCGGGCCTGGGACAGGCGAGCGGCGGGCTACGACAGGGCGGGCGACCGGATGGAGCGGCTGACGATCGGGGACAGCCGCGAATGGATCTGCGCGCGGGCCCGGGGCCGGACCCTGGAGGTCGCCGTCGGCACCGGCCGCAACCTCTCGGGGTACGCCGAGGACGTCGAACTGGTCGGCGTCGACCTCAGCCCGAAGATGCTGGCGGCGGCCCGTCGCCGGGCCGGACTGCTGGGCCGGCGGGTCGAGTTGCACGAGGGCGAGGCGGAGCGGCTGCCCTTTCCCGATGCCTCCTTCGACACCGTGGTCTGCACCCTGGCGGTCTGTGCCGTCGCCGACCGGGCCGCGGCTCTCGCCGAGATGCGTCGGGTACTCCGTCCGGGCGGCCGGCTGCTGCTGCTCGACCACGCGGAGCGGCGTTGGCTGCGTGGACGCCCCGCCGACCTCGCCGCGCGGCTCGGCTTCGTCACCGAGGCCCGGGACCGGCTCCGGCTCGGCCTGATCGAACGACTGGCCGCCCGGAAACCGGCCTGACAGGCAGGCGCGACGGTCGGGCGGCCCCGGGGCGGCCGTGCACGGCGGTTCCTTCCGGTCGCACTTCGACGCCGTCCCGCCCGCCAGTGCGGCGGGTCGGCCCGCAGCCCCCGGGGTCGGCGACCGGACGACGGTCGCCCCCCGATCCCTTGCGACCCTCGTCCGGCACCTGCCCGCGTCGCGGCTCCGCCCGGCCCGCCGGTACCTCCGCCGGCCAGTCAACAACCTCGACCGCGGTCGAGGTCAACATGGCGTACCCGCACCGTCGGGGTGACCCGGTGTCAGGCAGCTCAGGCGGCTCAGGCGGGTCGGGCGGGTCGGGTGTGGCGCCCGGAACGGCGGCCGGTGCCGATCAGGCCAGTGCGGCGCGGACCGCCGGTACCACCTCTTCGGCGAAGATCCGGGACTGCCGTTCCCGGTCACCGCTCGGCCAGAAGACGAAGGTGTTCAACCGCTGCTCGGTGTGCAGCCGGGTCAGCGTCTCGACCCAGCGCCGGACCGGGCCGTGGAACGGGTCCCGGTCCTCCGGGCGGACGAGCCCCATCACGTTGTAGAGCCGGACGATCCGCCCCGGATCCCGGCCGGCCGACCGGGCGGCCTCGTCGATCAGGAGGTTGAGTTCGCCGACCCGCTTCGGCGGCACGTACGGCGCCGACACCGACCAGCCGTCGGCCTTCGCGCCGACCAGCCGGACCGCCTTCGGGCCGACCACACCCAGCCAGAGCCCGATCTCGTGCACCGGCCGGGGCCCGGGGCGCAGCCCCTGCACCGTGTAGTGCCGGCCCGCGAACTCGTACGGCTCACCGGCCCAGGACGCCCGGATGACGTCGATCGCCTCGGCCAGGGCGGCCCGGGCAGTGCCTCGGTCGCGGCGCGGGCCGCCCATCCCGGCGATGGCGTCGGCGAAGCCGCCCGCGCCCAGCCCCAGTTCGAACCGCCCGCCACTGAGCACGTCGATGCTGGCCGCCTGCTTGGCGAGCATCGCGGGCGGGCGCAGCGGCAGGTTCGCCACGTTCGGGAAGAGGTGCACCCGATCGGTCCGGGCGGCCAGCCAGGTGAGCACGGTGAAGGTGTCGAGGAATCCGTCGTTGTACGGGTGGTCCTGGACACCGACGTACTCGATGCCGCTGTTGTCGGCGATCGCGGCGATCCGTTCGGCGATGGCCAGGCCACCGACGTTCGGGTCCACGTTGAGGCCGAATCTCACCGGCTGGTCCATACCGCCAGTCTGGCACCGGGGCGGCGCCCGCGCTCGGCCACTCGGGCCTGGTGCCCCGCCCGGCGGCGTAGGCTCGACCGGTGAGCATCACCGAGCCGATGCCGGGGGAGACCCTGCCGCCGGGCATGGCGACGGGCGCGGACACCGAGCCGACCAACGTGCTGCTGCCCGGCCACGACGTCCCGCTGGGCCGCTACACGACGGTGCGTCGACTGTTGCCCCAGCGTCAGCTCCGCACCATCGGTGCCTGGTGCTTCGTCGACCACTTCGGTCCCGACGACGTGGCCAACCGGCCCGGCATGGGGATCGGGCCGCATCCGCACACCGGGTTGCAGACGGTGACCTGGCTGGTGCACGGCGAGATCCGGCACCTGGACAGCCTCGGCAACGACCAGCTCATCCGGCCGGGTCAGCTCAACGTGATGACCTCCGGCCGGGGCATAGCGCACGCGGAGTACTCGCCACCGGAGCATCCGCCGACCCTGCACGGCCTGCAACTCTGGGTGGCGCTGCCCGACGCGGCCCGGTTCGGCCCGCCCGGCTTCGCGCACCACGCCGAGTTGCCGGTGCTGACCGAGCCGGACTACTCGGTGACCGTACTCGTCGGCGAGCTGGCCGGGGTCCGGTCACCGGCGGTGGTGCACACGCCGCTGCTCGGCGCGCAGCTCTGGCTGCCCGACGGCGGTACGGCCCGGTTGCCGCTCACCGCCGGGTTCGAGTACGGCCTGCTGGTGATGTCCGGGGCGGCCGAGGTCGGCGAGGTGGCGCTCACCCCCGGCTCGCTGCTCTACCTCGGCGCCGGTCGGGCCGAGCTGGTGGTGCGGGCGGGCGGCCCGACCCGGTTGATGCTGCTCGGCGGCGAGCCCTTCGACGACGCGCTGGTGATGTGGTGGAACTTCGTCGGGCGCTCGCACGAGGAGATCGCCGAGGCCCGCGCGGACTGGGCGGCCGGCAGTCTCCGGTTCGGCCGGGTGCAGGGCGACGACTCGGAACCGCTGCCGGCTCCGCCGATGCCGACGACCCGGCTGAAGAGCCGCGACCGGCACGGCCGCACCGTCGGCTGAGGCCGGCACCGCACACCGGCCAGACCCGCACCCACCGCACACCGGCCGGACCCGGACGCGTCGCACGTCGGCCGGACCCGGACGCGTCGCACATCGGCCCGGAGCCGGCGCACCCGACCCTCGGTGCGGAAACCGGCGGCCCCGGCCAGCTTTGGCCCGACCCGTCGTGGGTAGTCGCCGGCATGGCGACCACTGCGACGACGAGCGTCGAGGACCGCAAGCGACTCGTCCGCCGGCTGGTGGCCCGCAGCCGGGGCTTCGCCGAGGAGTACGGCCTCCGGGTCACCAACAATCCGGCGAGCCTGTTCCAGGTGCTCTGCCTGGCGATCCTGCTGCGCCGCACCGGTGACGTGCGACGGGCGGTCGAGCCGGCCCGGGCGCTGCGGGACGCGGGCTGGGAGAGTCCGGCCCGGATGGCCCGGTCCCGCCCGGAGGCGCGGGCGGCGGTGCTCCGGGAGCACGGTCGGGGCGCCGACGCCGACCGGTTGGCCGGCACCCTGGGTGAACTGGCCGAGGTGCTCGTCGCGCGCTACCAGGGAGACCTGCGCCGGTTGCGGACCGCCGCCCGGCAGGTGCCGGCGCGGGAGCGCGCGTTGCTCGCCGAGTTGCCGGGAGTGGACGCCGAGGTGGTCGAGCTGTTTCTGCGTGAGGTGCAGGCGCTCTGGGCCGAGACGGCGCCGGTCGCGGACCGTCGGGCTCTCGCCGCCGCCCGCCGGCTCGGGCTCGGACGCTCGGCGGCCGACCTGGCCACGTTGGCCGGTGGCGGCGAGTCGGAGAAACTGGCCTGGTTGGTGGGTACCCTGGCCAGGATCGACCTGGAGGACAGATACCACGAAATCGCCCGTTGAGCAGCGAAAGAGCGTGCTTTCCCGCACAGTTTCCCGGATTCCTGACCGAACGGTCCATCCCGCATCATAGGATGGGTGGGCGGCGTCAGCCAGCCTGGTTCGGGCCGGCCGCCGCGGTCCGGTGAGCGTGTCCGGTTCGGACGTGTGACCTCACCGGGGTACTGGCGGACGTGGCGCCCGGGACACGCGTGCGAGCGCGGATGTGACGGGCGCCCCGTCCGGTACCCCAGCTCCACTCGGGACGGACGGTCGGTCACTGGGCCAGTCCGGCGAGCAGGTTGATGGTCGCGGCGATGATGACCGCGCCGAACAGGTACGACAGCAGGGCGTGCCCGAGCACCGTGACCCGCATCGCCTTCGTGGTCAGGTCTGTGTCGGCGACCTGGAACGTCATCCCGATGGTGAACGAGAGGTACGCGAAGTCGGTGTACCGGGGCGGGTCGTCCTCGTGGAAGTCCACCCCGCCGTCCTCGCCCGTGTAGTAGAGCCGGGCGTAGCGGGAGGTGAAGACGGTGTGCACGACCGTCCAGGAGAGCAGCACGCTGACGATGCCGAGTCCGATGTGCAGTTCCCGGTCGATGCCGCGCGCCTCGTGGTCGGTGGCGAGCAGGATGCCGATCGCCGACAGGCTCGCCAGTCCGGCCCCCAGCAGCACCGCGTCGCGTATCGGGCGGCTCGGGTCCTCCCGGACGGCCAGCTCGGCGGTCTGCCGCGAATCCCTGTACCACAGCACCCGCCAGGCCCACAGCAGATAGGTCGCCGCCGCCGCGTCCCAGCCGATCAGCGGCCCCATCAGCGGCGACAGCACGATGGTGGCCGGTATGCCGACGCAGACCCCGACCACCATGATGACGGCCATCTGGATCGAGGCCTTGGGCGGGTCGTACCAGGTGCCGCGCCGCATCCGCGGAACAGCGGGTCAGATCTGGCGCATGTGCCGGGCGACCCTTTGGTGCGTACGGTCGCGGGTCTTGGCGGCCAGCTCCGCCGGAGTGGCGTCCGGGGCCAGGTCCGTCTTGGCGGACCGGGCCACCTCCTCGGTGTTCTGGTAGTCCACCGGCGGCATCCCGCGCAGCGCCTGGAGCACCTCGCGGGGCGCCCCCGCGCGTTCGGCCTCCCGGACGATGTCCTCCTTCGGCGCCGGAAAGTCCATCGACTCCAGGTACCGCAGTACGTCCGCGTTGGTCACCATGGGATCCCGCTCCTCGCCGGTTGGCTGGTTCACCGGCCGGCCGGATACCCGTTGCGGGCACCCTCACGCCTACCCGGAGGGAGGGATCACCGCGCAGCACCGGGGCCGACCGGACAGGCTCGGGTCGGCGGGCCTGCTCGACTGGCTGCACCGGGAGGAGGACGGCCGCGCCAGGTTCCGCCGGCGCGCCAGGTTCCCCCACTGCCGGCCGGGGGCGTCAGCCGACGGCGCCGTCGGTACGCAGCCGGCGGATCCGGTCGGCGTCGAGGCCGAGTTCGCCGAGCAGTTCGTCGGTGTGCTCGCCGGGCTGCGGCGGTGGCCGCCGGATCGCCCCCGGGGTCCTGCTGAACCGGGGCGCCGGTGCCGGCTGCTCGGCTCCGGCGTGCACGACGAAGACGTCCCGGGCGGCGAGGTGCGGATGCCGGGGCGCCTCCGCCCAGTCGAGGACCGGCACCACGCAGGCGTCGGTCCGCTCCAGCAGCGCGGCCCACTCGTCCCGGGTACGGGTGCGGAAGAGTCGGGCCCACGCCTGGTGCAGCGCCGGCCAGTTCGCCGGATCGTCGCGGTCCAGCGCCTCGTCCGGCGGCAGTGGAAAGCCGGTCAGCCGGACCAGTTCGGCGTAGAACTGCGGCTCCACCGCGCCCACCGCCAGGTGCCGGCCGTCGGCACACTCGTAGGTGTCGTAGAACGGGGCGCCGCCGTCGAAGATGTTCACCCCGCGGTCGTCGCCCCACCGGCCCATCCGGCGCATCGAGTGGATCATCGTGGCCAGCAGTGACACCCCGTCGACCATGGCCGCGTCCACCACCTGTCCGGTGCCGCCGCCCCGGATGTCGAAGAGCGCGCAGACCACGCCGAGGGCGAGCAGCATCCCGCCGCCGCCGAAGTCGCCGACCAGGTTCATCGGCGGTACCGGACGCTCGCCGGCCCGGCCGATCCCGTGCAGTACGCCGGTCAGCGCCAGATAGTCGATGTCGTGCCCGGCGTACCGGGCATTCGGGCCGTCCTGCCCCCAGCCGGTCATCCGGCCGTAGACCAGTCGGGGGTTCACCGCCAGGCAGTCCTCCGGGCCCAGTCCGAGCCGCTCGGTGACGCCCGGCCGGAAGCCCTCGATCAGCACGTCGGCGCTGCGGACCAGGTCGAGCACCAGATGCCGGCCGGCCGGCGTCTTGAGGTCGACGGCGAGCGACCGGCGACCCCGGTTCAGCAGGTCGGGATGGGGGGTGCCGAACCGCTCCGGCCGGACCTCGGCCACCCGGTCCACCCGGACCACGTCGGCGCCGAGGTCGGCGAGGACCATCGCGGCGAAGGGTCCGGGGCCGATGCCGGCCAGTTCGACGATCCGGACGCCGGAGAGTGGGCCGGCGCCGGCCGGTCGGGGTGCGATCATCCGTGCACGATAGGACACCGCACCCCATCCCGGTCCAGACGTCGTCGGCGGCCAGGTCGCCGCCGCCGGTTCCCGTGTCGGCCCGCCCGGTTGCCGCCGATCGGCCGGAACAGGGCTTATCGTCACGGGGTGGAGCGGCTCGGTCACTGGCGGCTGGTGGGTGCGCCCCGCCCGGGCCGGGCCGAACGGCTCGGTCGTCTCGTCGGCCTGCGGGTACTGCGCATCCCGGGCCTGCGCCGGGTACTGGTCGTCGCCGGCTCGACCGACCGGCTCCGGGACCTGCTGGCCCGGCCCGCCTCCCTGCACCCGACCAGGCGCGCGATCGTCGTCGTGGCGTACTGGCGGGCACCTCGGCGCGGCTGGTCGAGCGGCATCGGGCCGCTGGAGCACCTGCGCCGGCACCGGGTGGCGCTGCCCGGCCGGGGGCGGGGGACCGCCCTCGTCACCGTCCGGCTGTCCCGGCCGGCGCAACTGCGCGAGGTGCTGCGGGCCGCGTTGCCGGCGCTGGCGCCGGAGCGGCCGTTGCCGGCACCGGCCGGGCCGAACCTGACCAGCCAGGCGACGCTGCCGGCGTACCTGCCGGTGGGCGGGACGGTGCTGCTCGGCGAGCTGGTCGACAACCCCGACATCCGGTCCTACGACGTACTGCTGCGGGGGGCGGGCAGCGGCGACGAGGGGGCGGGCGTGCTGCCGTACGCGGTGCGCTGGCAGGCGAGCCGGCACGGGCTCCAGGCGCCGGGGGCCGCCCCGGCCGTACTGGTCGACGCGCGCCGGATCAACCCGCGTGGCCGTCGGCCCGACTGCTACCAGCCCGACGCCCCCCGGGTACGCCTCGACTTCGCCGCGCAGACCCGCCGGCCGGGCCCCGGGTCGTACCCGCTGGCCGGGCCCGGGCTGACCGCGCCGGTGCTCGCCACCCTGCGCCAGACCGCCGTGGTCGACTGCCCGCAGGTCCCCGACGCCGAGCCGGTGGCGGTGGCGGCGCTGCTGGTCCAGATCGCGATGACCGGTGCGGTGCTCGCCGTCCCGACGCTGCCGGAGCGGGTCGCCGGACTGATCGCGCCGGAGTTGCGGGCCCTGCTGACCGCCCCGGTGCCGCAGGCCGGGACGCTGGCCCTGGAGGCGCGCAGCGTCCGGCAGCGGCGGGCGGCGCTGCGCGGGCACGCCGGCGCGTTCGTCCTGCCCCGGCTCACCTCGGCGGTCTTCCCGCCGCTGCGCCCCGTGCCGTCGGTGAGCGCGATCCTGTCGACCCGGCGCCCCGAACGGCTGCCGGAGGCGGTCCGGATGCTGGTCGGGCAGACGTACCCGGAGCTGGAGATCGTGCTCTGCCTGCACGGCGTCGAGCTGCCGGAACCGGTCCGGGCCACGCTGGCCGACTCCGGCCGGCCGTACGAGATCGTCCGGGTGCCGGGGAGCGCCAGCTTCGGTGCGGCGCTCGGTGCCGCGACCGGGCGGGCCCGGGGCAGCCTGGTCAGCAAGTTCGACGACGACGACAGCTACGCCGCCGAACACGTCTGGGACCTGGTGCTGGCCCGGCACTACTCCGGGGCGACCCTGGTGGGCAAGGGATCGGAGTTCGTGCACCTGGAGACCCGGGGCGTGACGCTGCGCCGGCCCTCCGGCACCGCCGAGTCCGACTGCGAGGTGGTGGCCGGCGGCACGATCCTGATCGCCCGGGGAGACCTGGAGGCGGCCGGCGGCTGGCGGCCGGTGCCCCGGTCCGTCGACTTGGGACTGCTCGACCGGGTACGCCGGGACGGCGGCGGGATCTACCGGACCCACCCGCTCGGCTACGTCTACCACCGGCGGGCCACCGGGCACACCTGGGATCCGGGCCAGGACTACTTCCTCGACAGCGCCTCCGCATACTGGCCGGGGTTGCCCGCCGAGGTGCTGGGTGAGGTCGAGACTGCGCCGGGCCGGCCGGCCCCGGACCAGCGGACCGGATCGGCGACCGCCAGACCGGACCGGTCCTGACCACGCACCCGCCCCGCCGCCGTTCCCGCCCGTACCGCTGTCTGCTGTGCCGCCGTTCGCTGTGCGGCTGTGCCGCCGCCGTTTCGCCGGGCCACCGCTCGGCCGGAAATGGCCGGTTGTAACCTGCGGTGCACCGGGAGGTGGTAGGACTAGCGGGTGGGCATCGTGTCACCAGGCTTCCAGGGCCGGCGTCGGCAGTCCGGGCCGAACCTGCCGCCGGGGCAGTACCTGACCGACGATTTTCCCGTGCTCTCCGCCGGTCCCACCCCCCGGGTGCCGACGACGGACTGGGAATTCGTCATCACCACCGAGACCGGCGCCGAGTTCCGGTGGAGTTGGGACGAGATGTGGGCGTTGCCCAACGAGACGCCGACGGTGGACATCCACTGCGTGACACACTGGTCGAAGCTCGGCACCAACTGGCAGGGCGTCTCCCTGGACACGCTGCTCGACGGTGTCGACACCGCGGCGGACTACGCGCTGGTGCACTCGTACGGCGGCTACACCACCAACCTGCCGCTGGACGACCTGCGCGACGGCCAGGCCTGGGTGGTGCACCAGTACGACGGTGCCGACCTGCCCGCCGAGCACGGTGGCCCGGCCCGGCTGCTGGTGCCGCACCTGTATTTCTGGAAGTCCGCGAAGTGGGTGCGCGGCATCCGCCTCGGCCTGACCGACGAGCCCGGTTTCTGGGAGACCGCCGGCTATCACGATTACGGTGACCCATGGCGCGAACAGCGGTACCAGGGAGACTGATGAAGCGGACCGGCTGGTGGGTCGCCCGGGTGGTCGACCGCCGGACCGAGACCGCCACCGCCGGCACGCTGGTGCTGGAGGTGCCGGACTGGCCGGGGCACCTGCCCGGCCAGCACGTCGACCTGCGGCTGACCGCCGAGGACGGCTACCAGGCGGCGCGCAGCTACTCGATCTCCGCGCCCGCCGACGGCGACCGGATCGAGGTCACCGTCCAGCGGGTACCGGAGGGCGAGGTCTCGCCGTACCTCCTCGACGGCCTCTCGGTCGGCGACCAGATCGAGGTTCGCGGCCCGGTCGGCGGCTACTTCGTCTGGCGGATGACCGACCCCTCGCCGGTGCTGCTGGTCGGCGGTGGCTCGGGCATCGCGCCGCTGATGGCGATGATCCGGGCGCGCCGCGGCGCCGACAGCCGGGTACCGTTCCGGTTGATCTATTCGGTCCGCTCCGAGCAGGACGTCTACTTCGCCGACGAGCTGCGGCGGCGTGTCCGGGACGACCGGGGACTCGACGTCGCCTACGTCTACACCCGCGAGGTGCCGGAAGGACTCTCCGCCGAGGCGCACCGGATCGCCGTCGCGGACGTCAACACCCACGGCTGGCCGGCACAGCTCGAACCGGTCAACTTCGTCTGCGGTCCGACCGGCTTCGTCGAGGCGGTCTCCGACATCCTGGTCGCGCTCGGGCACGAACCCCGGCGGATCAAGACGGAACGGTTCGGGCCGACCGGCTGACTCCGAGGACCCTGGAGGCGAGATGACCGAGCAGCTCCGACCAGACCCGGGGCGGATGGACTACCTGGACGGCAACATGCTGGCCGGGCCGATGCGGGACGTCTTCGCGGTGGACGTGACCACGGCGACCGGCCGGTGCGCCTCCTGCGGCCGGACCGGCCCGATGGCCGCACTGCGGGTCTACACCAACGCGCCCGGGGTGGTCGCCCGCTGCCCGGCCTGCGAGGAGGTCATGCTCCGGCTGGTGCGTACCCCGAGCAGCGCCTGGCTGGACCTGCGTGGCACCACCTTCCTGCAGATTCCGATGCCGGCCGAACCGGCCAGGATGCCCGGCCCGACCGCGACGTAGCCGACGTCCGCCCGGCCGAGCACGATGTCGCCGGTCTCCGGGCATCCGGGCGCGGCGCGGCCGGACCGCAGCGACGATCCGGGCGCGGGGCGGTGGAACCGGCAGCGGCGATCCGGGCACGGGGCGGTCGGACCGGCAGCGGCGATCCGGGTGCGGATCGGCCGGACCGCAGCGGCAATCCGGGTGCGGTGACGATCATCCGCTGGCACACTCGGCGGGTGCCTCCCGCCGATGATCCCGCCAGCGTCCGCTACGCCCGGATGCGCTGGAACACGCCGCTGTCGGAGGAGCACGCCGAGTTGTTACTGAGCCGGCTCGACGTCCCGGCCGGCGGGTCCGTGCTCGACCTCGGCTGCGGCTGGGGCGAACTGCTGCTGCGGGCCGTGGCCGGCGGCGAGGCGGCGCTCGGCACCGGCGTGGACACCGACGCAGCCGCCCTGGAGCGGGGCCGCCGGGCGGCGCGGGAGCGGGGGCTTGCGCAGGTAGACTTCGTAGCTCAGCCGGCCGCCACCTGGCGCCGACCGGCCGACCGGGTGCTCTGCCTCGGCTCGGCACACGCCTTCGGCGGGACGGCCGCCGCGCTGGCCGCCCTCGCCGACCTGGTCCGACCCGGTGGCCGGCTGCTCTTCGGCGACGGCTTCTGGGAACGGGCGCCCTCGCCGGAAGCGGTCGAGATCTTCGGCGCCGACGTGCTCAGCCTGCCCGACCTGGTGGAGCTGATCCGGGGTGCCGGTTGGCGGGTACTGCACCTCTCCACCACGGACCAGCGGGAGTGGGACGACTTCGAGAGCACCTGGCGGGCCGGCCGCGAGGAGTGGCTGCGGGCGTACCCGGACGATCCCCGGGCCGCTGGCGTACGCGACGAGCTCGACGCCCGGCTGCGGGAGTACGTCGGTGTCTATCGTGGACTGTTGGGACTCGGGTACTTCGTGCTCGGCCGGTGACCGTCGGAAGGTCCGACCGCTACACTGGGGCGAACGGTTTCCCGTCGATGGCCCGTGTGCGCCGAGAAGCACACCTCGAATGATCGACATCTTGTGCGGCACCGATATCTTCTGCGAGTCCGACATTTTCTGCGGCCTCGATATCCTCTGCGGCGGAGCCGCCGTCCGCCGATGAGCCCGGCGATCCGGGTCCGTCCCCGCCGTGAACTGGCCGCCGCCCGCCGTCGCCGGGCACACCGCTGCTGGGGGCACCTCGTCGCGGCACCCCTGTGGCCGATGCACCACGCCAACCTCGGCACGCTGCTGCGTACCTGCGACGCGGTCGGCGCATGTCTGGCCGTACCGCCGTGGCGGTGGGTCGACGAGGCGCTGGCGCGCGGGAACACGCTGCGCCGGCCGAGTTGCGTACACCGGGTCGGCGATCCGGTGCGCTGGCTGGCGGCGGAGCGCGCGGCGGGTTCCCGGGTGCTCGGCGTCGAGTTGACCGACGAGGCGGTCCGGCTCGCCGACCTGCCGGTTGCCCGGCGCCGTACCGTCGTGGTGCTCGGGCACGAGTCGACCGGTATCCCGCCGGAGGCGCTGGACAGCCTCGACGCGGCGGTCGAGATCCCGATGGTCGGCACCGGGCTGAGCCTGAACGTCGCGGTGGCCGGCTCGCTGGTCCTCTACAAGCTCGCCGGCCTGGTCTGACCGTCGGCCGGCGGCCCGGCCGGACGCGATCTCCGCCGGGCCGCTGCCACCGGCCACCAGCGGCGTCCACTCTTTGGGCGTCCGCTCGTCCGGGCGTCCGCTCTCCGGGTTTCCCGCTTTCTCAGGTTTCCCGCTCTCTCGGGCGTCCGTTATCGCCGGCCTCCGGACCGGGGTCGACGACGTCGTCACCGAAGGCGGCGGCGAGCGCCTTGGCGATCAGGTCGGGTAGCTGGCTCCGGCCGTCGTCCTCCGCCCAGCGCACCAGCGCGGTGTGCATGGCGGCGAGACAGGCGCTGGCCGCCGCCTGGGTGTGGAACGCCGTCTCCGGGTCGGCGGCGGGGTCCGTGAGCGCGTCGACGATGGCCTGCTGGAGGGCGTACTGGTTGTCCAGGTGCCTGGCCCGCAAGGCCGGCGTCGAGGTCATCAGCTGGAGGCGGGCGAGCAGGAACTGCTCGTTCCCGCTCAGGTCGTCTCCGTGGCGGCCGGCCGTCAACGACGTCGCCGCGTCGATCAGCGCGCTGCCGATGCGGCGAGCCAGCGGCTGCGCGGCGGGAGACGCCACGATCCGCTCGGCGATGAGCCGGCCGTACTGGTCGACCAGGACCAGGTCCTCCTTGGTGGGGAAGTGCCGGTACACGGTCATCGCGGAGACGCCGGCGGCTTCGGCGACGTCGGTGACGGTGGTGGCGTCGTACCCGCGCTCGGTGAACAGCCGTACCGCGTGCGCCTGGATGGTCCGCTGCGTCTCCGCTCGCCGCTGCGCTCGCAGCCTTGAGGAGTGCGCTCGCGGCGAGGAGTGCGCTCGCGGCGTTGAGGACTGGTCGGGCATGTGGTAGACACTACCGCACTGGTAGTCACTAACAGTTCGGTAGTAACTAACATTGAAAGGTGCTCGCCATGAACGACCTGACCGGTAGGACCGCCCTGGTGACCGGGGCGTCGCGCGGCATCGGACGAGCCATCGCCCTCCGGCTGGCGGCGAGGGGTGCCATGGTCGTCGTGCACTTCGGCACGGACCGGGAGGGCGCGGCGGCGACCGTCGACGAGATCGGACGTACCGGTGGAACCGCCCTCGCCGTCCGCGCGGAGCTGGGCGTGGACGAGGACGTCGAGACGCTCTTCGCGGGGCTCGAGGCCGGCCTGGCCGGCCGGCCGCTCGACATCCTGGTCAACAACGCGGCGGCCGCGCCCGCCGGTCCGCTCGGGGTCACGACGCGGACCGGGTTCGACCACCTCTTCGCGGTGAACGTGCGGGCGCCGTACTTCATCGTCCAGCGCGCACTGCCGCTGCTGCCCGACGGTGGCCGCATCATCACGATCTCGTCCGTGGCGACCCGGATGGCCAACCCCACCCAGACCTCCTTCGCCATGACGAAGGGCGCGGTCGAGACGATGAGCATGACCCTGGCCAACCAGCTCGGGACCCGAGGGATCACGGTCAACGCAGTCGCCCCGGGCGCCACCCGGACGGCGACCAACGGGTCGGCCTTCGAGGCGCCGGGCCTGACCGAACTCGTCGCCGGGATGACGGCGCTCGACCGGCTGGGCGGGGCCGACGACGTCGCCGAGGTGGTCGCGTTCCTCGCCTCCGACGCCGCGCGCTGGATCACCGGCCAGGTCGTCGACGCCAGTGGCGGCCTGTTCCTCGGGCCGCGCGCCCTGAGCGCGGCCGCCGGCGGGAACTCATAGCCCGGCAGAACCGGCGGGAACTCATAGCCCGGCAGAACCCGTAGCGGGGCAGAACCCGTAGCTCGGCAGAACCCGTAGCGGAGCGGAACTCGTAGCGTGGAGGGCAGGTAGCGGGGAGGGCCGGTAGCGGCGCGGACCCATAACGGTCGGAGGTCCGCCCTAGACTGCGGCGCCATGATGCTGCGAGTCGTGTCGCGGGCCGGTGCCTGATGTCCACTGTGAAGCACGAGACGGTGATGTCGGTGCCGCTGTCGCCGCACGCGGCCGGGTTGCTGCGCCGGATGACCGACCCCGACCGGGAGGCGGGGCAGGCCGCCCGGCAGCAGCCGGCGGAGCTGGCCCGGGTCGGCGACCGGGAGTTCGGGGTACTGGTGGTGGCCGCCCGCAACCTGCCGGGCCCGGTGAACGGGGTCCAGCATCCCGGCTGGGCGGTGCGCTGGGCGGTGGAGGAGGCGCTTCGGAAGCGGCAGCCGACGTTCACTCCGGAGTCGTGCGCGGCACTGCTGGCGACACTCGGGGAACGGGCCGCAGCCGAGCCGTACGCCGCCGATCCGAGGCTCGCCACCGCTGCCCTGCTTCGCTGCGACGGCCCGTGGCCGGAGTCCGCGAAGCGCTCCGCCGGTGCCATCGCCCGGGGCGTGCTCGGGTACGGTCGGGTCGCCGAGCCGTACGCGGTCGCCGCGCTCGCCGGGCTGGCCGGTGGGCTCACCCGGCCGGTGCTCTCCACACTCTTCGCCTGGTCGCGCCACTCGTTCGCCCGGGACGAGTTCGAGCTGCTGGCGAAACTCGGGACGACCGCCCAACTCCTGGTCGCCGAGGTCGGGCCGAACCAGTCCTACCTCTGCCCGCCGCAGCTTCCCGACGCGTGGCAGCGACTCGCCGCCATCGACGAGTACGCCGCCTTCGCCCGGCGGGCGCTCGGCGCCGCGTACGCCCGGGTGGCGGCGATCCAGGCCGGCGAGCTGCCGTACGCGGCCGATCGGGCGTTCGGCAAGGACGAGGTCGAGACGCTCGGCCGGGCCGTCCGGATCGCGCTGCTCCGCGACGAGCCGTGGCTGCCGGAACTGCTCCGCCCGTTGCTGCTCGGCGTCGCGGTCGCCCCGACCAGCGCCAACACCCTGCCGTCGCAGGCGCTGCTCTACGAGGTGGCCCGGGCCGCCGGCGACTTCCCCACCCCGGAGGCGCTGGCGGCGCTGATCGCCGCCCGCGGAGTGGTCCGGCACCGGGGCGTGCCGAAGCAGCTCGACCGGATGCTCAAGCGGGTCGAGCGCGGGCTCGCGGAGCGATCCGATGCCGTGCTGCGCCTGCCCGACCTCGGCTTCGATGCCGACGGCGGATGTGTCGTCCCGGTCGGTGACCACCAGGCCGTGCTGACCGCGTCGGAGGAGGTGCTGCTGCGCTGGCGTCGCGCCGACGGCACGCTCTCGGCGACCGTGCCGGCGTCGGTCCGACGTGACCATCCGGAGCGGCTCAAGGAGCTGCGTGCCCGGGTCAAGCAGGCCAGGGAGCAGCTCACGGCGTTGGCCCGGATCCTGGAGGCGGGGCTGCCGGCGGCCTCGGCGCAGCCGTACCGGCAGTGGCGGGAGGGGTTGGCGGGCAACGGGCTCGGCTGGTCGGTGGCCAAGCGGCTGATCTGGGAGTTCCCGGACGCGTCCGGGCGGTGGCGGGCCGGGCTGCCGGACGACGACTGGCGGGCGGGGGATCCGGACGGGTCCGGCGAGCTGTTCCGGGACGTCGCGGGCGCGCCGCTGCCTCCGCCCGACCCGGACGCGCCGATCCGGTTGTGGCATCCGGTCCGGGCCGGGGTCGAGGAGGTCCGGGCCTGGCGGGAGCTGATGACCGCGCGACGGTTGCGGCAGCCGCTGCGGCAGGCGTTCCGCGAGGTGTACCTGCTGACTCCGGCCGAGGAGGAGACCGCTGACCACTCGCTGCGTTTCGCGGCGCACATCGTGCACTACCGGCAGCTCTACGCGCTGCTGAAGGGGCGGGGCTGGACGACCGGGATGCTCGGACCGTGGGACGGCGGGGACAGCGCGCAGGCGTACCGGGTGCTGGCCGGCGGGACGTGGCGGGTCGGGCTGCACACCGACTACCTCGGCGAGGAGGGGGTGGAGTGTGCCGGTACCGGCCGGGTGTGGTTCGAGCGGACGAGCGCGGGTGCCTGGCGGTCGAGCCCGCTGACCGAGGTGCCGGCGGAGCTGTTCAGCGAGGCGATGCGCGACGTGGACCTCTTCGTCGCGGTCGCCTCGATCGCCGCCGACCCGTACTGGACGGACGGGCACACGCGGTACCTCGACTACTGGCGGGACGAGAGCAGGCGGGAACTGGGCAGCAGCGCCCGGATCCGCCGCGAGGCGCTGGCCGGGATCCTGCCCCGGACGCGGATCGCCGACCGGTGCACACTCACCGACCGCTATCTCGTGGTCCGGGGCGAACTGCGGACGTACAAGATCCACCTGGGCAGCGCGAACATCCTGATGGAGCCGGACGACTCCTACCTCTGCATCGTTCCGGAGCGCAGGAGGACGTCCGGTGACCTCTTCCTGCCCTTCGAGGAGGACCGCCTCGGGCTGATCCTCAGCAAGGCGTTCCTGCTCGCCGACGACGCCCGGATCACCGACCCGTCGATCCTGGCGCAGCTGCGCCCACGGTGATCCGGGCGTCACCGGACGGGCGCTACTCGCGGGAGGTGAAGGTGCCGAGGAAGTCGTGCGGTGCCGGGCTGCCGGTGTTGTCGAAGCAGAGCGTGTCGACCTCGGCGGCCGGGCGGCGGAGAGCTTCCAGGGTTGGGTCAGGTGGCAGTAGTCGGCACCGGAGCCGTAACCGGTCACCTGGGCGTGCGTCTCCTTCTCGGTCAGGAACGGATAGGTCACCAGGTAACGGCCGGCCGGGGCGAGCGGGGCGGACGAGTTGAACCCGAACCCGCCGGCCGGGTGGTTCCAGTTGGTTTGGCCCGCACCGGCCGAGAAGAAGTAGCCGGTGTACTTCGGCGGTCCGAACGAGCCGTAGACGGCCCGCTCACGGTGGTACGACAGGGTGAACTCGCTGTTCACCGGCGCGCCGGTCTGGTCGAAGCAGCTGACGTACCCGATGATGTCGAGGCCGCTGGCGCCCCAGCGCGCGACCTTGCAGCGGCGCGGCCCCGCGTTCGGTTGCACCGCCGTGACCTGGAGGTTGCCGGCGAGCGTGCCCGCCACCCCCGCTCCGCCCAGCCGGACCTGGTAGATACGCCTCCGCAAATCCGCTTGTCGTCGTGCTGGCCCGTGTCTACCGTGCGGTGATGCTTCCCGGACTGCTGACGATCACGTTCGATGCGCACGACCCGGCTCGGCTGGCGCAGTTCTGGGCCGACATGCTCGGCCGCGAGGTCGTGAAGGACGCCGACGGCGTGGGGCTACCCGGCCCGGACGGGCAGCTCGGTCTCCGGTTCGTCCCGAGCCGGGCGGAGAAGGTGGGGCTGAACCTTGTGCACCTCCACCTGACCAGCGTCAGCCAGGACGATCAGCAGCACACGGTGGCGAGGGCGTTGCAGCTCGGTGCCGGCCACCTCGACGTCGGGCAGCGACCCGAGGAGGGGCACATAGTCCTCGCCGACCCCGAAGGCAACGAGTTCTGCGTGATCGAACCGGACAACGCGTTCCTCGCCGGGTGCGGCTTTCTCGGTGAGCTGGCCTGTGACGGGACCCGCGAGGTCGGCCTCTTCTGGAGCGAGGCGCTGGGCTGGCCGCTGGTCTGGGACCAGGACCAGGAGACCGCGATCCAGTCCCCGCACGGCGGCACCAAGGTCGCGTGGGGAGGGCCGCCCGTGGCCCCGAGAAAGGGGCGGAATCGGCAGCGCTTCGTCCTTACCCCGGCCGACGGCGACCAGCAGTCGGAGGTCGATCGATTGGTCTCTCTCGGGGCCACTCGGTTGGAGAGCGGCGCGGACGGCGCCGTCGTGCTGGCCGACCCGGACGGCAACGAGTTCTGCGTGACGGCCGCCTGACCACGGAGCCGTCCGTTCGCCGAGAAGATGATTACCGTCCGCTGCCGAGCATCCTCATGCGCGGCCCACTCGCCCACTCAGTCGAGACAGAACTCGTTGCCCTCGACGTCCTGCATCACGAGGCACGATTCGTTGTCGTCATCGGCGGGCAGTAGTCGCACACGTACCGCGCCGAGCGCGACCAGCCGCGCGCATTCGGCCTCAAGGACGGCCAGCCGCTCCGCGCCGACGAGTCCGGTACCGACCCGCACGTCGAGATGCACCCGATTCTTGACGATCTTGCCTTCCGGGACGCGCTGGAAGTACAGGCGCGGGCCCACGCCCGACGGGTCGACGCAGGCGAAGGCCGAACCCTGACGCTCGGGCGGCAGCGACCGGTTGAAGTCATCCCAGGTAGCGAACCCCTCCGGGGGCGGCGGTACGACGTACCCCAACACCTCGCACCAGAACCGGGCGACACGCTCGGGTTCTGCGCAGTCGAAGGTGACCTGGACCTGCTTGACCGACGCCATCGGGCCAGCATAGAGGCGGGGTCTTCGGTCGTCCCCAGAGACCCTGTGGGGGCCAGCGGGGGAGCGGAGGTCACGGGTGGGGATGGTTGGTGATGCCGTCCAGGACGGTGACCAGGTTGTGGTGGAAGGTTTCCTCGGCGTCGAGGTGGGTGCCGTCGACGACGAGCCGCTCGACGGTGGGGTAGCGGCCCGTTCCGAGCATGCGTGTCAGGTAGGGCCCGAGTGCGGCCTGCCAGGCGGTCACGTCGGTGCCGGTGGAGCGGGCGGTGCGTCGCTCGGTGACCTCTCTGCGGAGCGCCCCGACGATGAAGGCGTTGAGCGCGCCCAGGGCCCGTTGGAGGTCGTCGATGTCGCGTACGCCGGGGGCCTGGCTGAGTGCCGCCGCGGTCGATTCGCCTACCGCGAGCGCGTACGGTCCCAGGTGTGGCCGTCCGCCGAGCAGGTCGGCGAACCACTCATGATCGAGGGCGGCTTCGCGGGTCCGGTGAGCGATGGCGAGTAGCGTTGCGCGCCACTCGGAGTGCTGGCCGGCCTCGGCGATCTGGGCATAGACGGCGTCGACCATCAGGTCGAGCAGCTCGGATCTGTTGGTCACGTAGTCGTAGAGCCGCATCGGGCCGACGCCGAGTTCTTTGGCGATCTTGCGTACCGACAAGCCGTCGAGGCCGTGTGCGTCGGCGAGCCGGATCGCGGTGGCGGCGATCTTCGCCCGGCTCAGCGGTACGGGCGCCGCCCTCGGTTGGGGCTCGGGCCGTTCCCAGACGGGCAGCGGTAGGTTACCGTACGGCGTATCCATGAGGTACAGCGTACGGTAAGGGAGATGACGATGCGAATCGCGATCGCCGGTGGTGGCCTCGGCGGCCTGACGCTGGCCCGAATCCTGCACCGGCACGGCATCGACGCGGTGGTGTACGAACGCGAGGCAGGCCGATCCGCGCGATCCCAGGGCGGAATGCTCGACCTGCACCCGGAGTCCGGGCAACAGGCCCTGACCGAGGCGGGTCTCACCGGTCGGTTCCGCTCCGAGGCGCGGCCGGAGGGCGAGGAGCATCGCATCCTCGACCCGGCCGGACGCACCCTCGTGCACCACAAGCCACAACCCGGTTCGTTCTCCGGACGTCCTGAGATCGATCGGCGAAGACTGCGTGATCTTCTGCTCGACTCGCTCCCGGGCGACGCGGTTGCCTGGCAGCACCGGCTCGTCGCGGCGACGCGACGGCCCGACGGGGGCTTCGGGTTGACCTTCGACGGCGGCCAGAGAGCCGACTGCGACATCCTCGTCGGCGCGGACGGCGCACGCTCGGTCGTCCGGTCGCTGCTGACCGACGCGGGACTGTCCTACGTGGCCACCCTGGTGGAGCTGAGCATCGGCGACGCCGACCGGCGTCACCCGGAGCTCGCCGAGCTGGTCGGCCCCGGAAACCTGTGGTGCGTCGGCGTGAATCAGATCCTCGCCGCGCAACGCCTCGGCGATGGCACCATCCGAGTCGGGGTCTCCCTGCGCGCGAAAGAGGTCGACCTGGACACATATCGCAGCAAGCGGGCCCTGCTGGACCTCTTCGCAGGCTGGGACCCGAGCCTCACCGCACTCATCGAAGCCGGCGACGGCGCGCCGACACCTCGCCGGATCGAAGCCATGCCGATCGGTACCCGATGGGCCAACCAGCCGGGAATCACCCTCATCGGTGACGCCGCGCACCTCATGCCGCCGGTCGGCGAGGGGGCCAATCAGGCGATGCTCGACGCCGCCGAACTCGCTGCGGAACTCGCCGACAACCCCGCCGACCCGGACTCGGCGATCCGGACCTACGAAGCGGCGATGTTCCGCAGGATTCACCCGATCGCGGAGATGTCCGCACGGGTCCAGGCGATGATGCTGTCGCCAACCGCTGCCGACGAGATCGTCCGGTTCTTCGCGCCACAATCCGCAGAGCCGGCACCCGCGGATCGATGACCAGGGACCGCCGTGCGGCATGCCCGATCGACGGCACGACGGCACGACGGTGCGTTGCGGTGCCGCGCCCATTGACATCAAGTGAGGTTGAGGTTCGACGATCGTGTGATGGCGGGATTCGACAGGCCGACATCCGGAGTCGCGATCGTCGGCACGGGGGCCATCGGTCGTGCGGTGGCGCATCGACTACTGGCAGGCGGGCGCGACGTCACGGTCTGGAACCGGACCGAAAGTCGCGCCAGGGAACTGGCGGACGCGGGGGCACTGCCAGCGCGGTCCGTCCGGGAGGCGGTGTCGTCGAGCACCCTGGTCCTGCTGACCGTCAAGGACCACGCAGCGGCGGAGCAGTGCCTTGCCCAGCTCGACCCGGACCTGCCGGGGCGGACGATCGTCGGGATGTACACGGGGACCGCGAGCGAAGCCCGGCTGGCCGCCCGGCGGGTCGCCAGCCTCGGCGCGCAGTACCTCGACGCGGGGATCCAAGCCTCGCCAGAGATGATCGGCACCGATGCCGCGACCATCCTCTACAGCGGAGCGCCGCAGGCATTCGAGCAGCACCGGACGACTCTCGAACTGCTGAGCCAGCCACGGTTCGTCGGTGCGGCGCCGGAGGCGGCAGCGGTCTGGGACCTCGCCCTCTTCGGAGTGTGGTACGACGCCCAGCTCGGGCTGCTGCGGGCACTCGAAACGGCCCGCGCGGCAGGTGTCGACCTGGTGGAATTCTCCCGTACGGCGAGTACCCAGCTCGGCCACGTGGTCGCGGCGGTTTCCGCCACCGTCTCGGAGATGCAGCAGCGCAGCTACCCTGCCGGCCCGGCAGACCTCACCGAACATCTGACGGTCCTCCGGCACCTCATCGAGCTGCGGGCCGGTCGACGTCTCGGCGACGGCGGGCTGCCGGAGGTGGTGGCGAGGATCGAAGCGCTCATCGCGGCCGGTCGCGGTGGCGAGGGTCTGACCGCGACCGTCGAGTAGCGTACGGTCGGTCCACACCCGCTCCGGCGATTCCCGCCCGCAAGGGCTAACTTTGCCCACCGGTCAGTCTGCCATCGGTAAGGCTGTCGTGCCGCCGGGTCGACGCGTTGATCCCGCGCCCTAGCGTGGCAGGGTGGCAGCACCCCGGGCGGTACCGCCGGCGGCGATGAGTCGCCGGCTGTCGTTCCTGCTCGCGGTCGCGGCGGGAGCAGCCATCGCCAACCTCTACTGGACGCAGCCGCTGCTCGACTTCATCGCGGGCGATCTCGGTGCCACCACCACGAGCGCCGGCTGGCTCGTCACCGCCACCCAGATCGGGTACGCCGTCGGCGTGCTGCTGCTGGTGCCGCTCGGTGACGTCGTCGACCGCCGGCGGTTCGTCCCGATGATGCTGCTGATGTCGGCCGCCGCGCTGCTGCTGTGCGCGCTGGCACCGTCGATCGGGCTGCTCCTCCTCGCACTCGGCGTGCTCGGCATGACGACGATCTCCGGGCAGGTCCTCACACCGCTCGCCGGGGACCTTGCCGGCGACGCCGAGCGCGGCCGAGTCGTCGGTGCCGTCGGGTCCGGAACCCTCACCGGCATCCTGGCCTCCCGCACCATCAGCGGGCTCGTCGCCGGCACCGCCGGATGGCGTACGATTTTCGCCCTCGCCGCGGTCGCCGCCGTCCTGCTCGCGGTCCTGCTGTACCGGGCGATCCCACCACTGGCACCCCGGACGCGCATGTCGTACCCGGCGCTGATCGCCTCGGTCGGCGCGGTGGTCATGCGCGAGCGGGCGGCCCGATGGACGCTGGTCCTCGCGGCCACCGGGTTCGCCGTCTTCTCGCTGTTCTGGACGGGGCTGACGTTCCTGCTCAGCGGTCCGCCGTTCCGATACCCGGTGCAGGTGATCGGGTTGTTCGGGCTGGCCGGCCTCGCCGGTGTCCTGGTCGTCCAGCATGCCGGTCGGCTGCACGACCGTGGTTGGTCGCTTCCGGCCACCGGCGCGGCATGGGTACTCGCCCTCGGCGCCTTCGTCTGCGCGGCGTTCGCCGGCCGATCCGTCGTACTCGTCGTCATCGTGATCATCGTGATCGATATCGCCCTCCAGGGGCAGGCCCTCCTCAACCGGGCGCGGCTGTTCGCCCTCTCCCACGAGGCCCGCAGCCGGCTCAACACGGCGCTGGGCGCCGGCAACTTCGTCGGCGGCGCGATCGGCTCCGCCACCGCGGCAGCGCTCTGGTCCGTGGGCGGCTGGAGAGCGGTCACGATCGCGGGGGCGGCGCTCTGTTGCTGCGCGCTTACGGTGTGGGCGCTCGGACGTCGCGGTCCGCTTGTGATCCGGGCCGCCGTTCTCCCGAACAGCCCTCCGGAAACCTCCGGCAACCGCGCGACATCCGGGCATGGTGCCCGATCCGCTCCGGATCCGGACCCGCGATGACCGCTCGTACGCGGTCCGCGCGTCCGCTTTCCAGCCCTGCGCGTCCACCCGGCGGTGGTCGACCGAGCGCGGCGACAACCGTGGCGCAGCGCGCGGAGCGACAGGGACCACCGTGCGCCCGGGTGCCGGCGGAGGCGGAGTTGCCGCGAGGCGGCACTACCGCGCTACCGCGCTGCCGACCCGGCCTCTGGACCGGGATATTCGGCGTGTACGTCGCCGCCGAACAACTGCCAGTAGAAGTCGTTCATGCGTGCCGCTGCCGGAGTGTGTCGGGCGAGGATCCCGGCCACGGTCCCGGGCACGTCCGGCGGGATGTCACCGTCGGCGCATCGGCGTACGTACTCGTTGCGGGCGACGGGGCCGCCGCTGGCCGGCGTCGGCACCCCGCAGACCCTGGTGACGAGCCAGTTCGCCAGCGTCATCGCCGCATACCCGGCGTCGTGGTCGGCGTGCCGGGCGACGAAGTCGCGTTCGGCGTCGGAGAGGTCGAATCTGGGCGAGATCGCCAGCCCGAAGTCGACGAGGTAGATCCGCTCGCCGTCGGAACGCAGGTTGCCGAAGTGACCGTCCATGTGCAACAGCTCGCGGTCACGCAGGAACGCGGTGACCTCGGCGAGCTGCCGCTCGGTCGTCCCGGCTCTGCCGACCGGGTCGTCGTTGAGCCAGCCGGGCAGCGGGTGCGGGATGTGTTCGAGGAACAGTACGAGGCTGGAGGTCGCGCCGGCCAACTCCCCGAGCCGAGTACGCACGGCCGCGGCACCGCCGACGCGGCCGAGTACCGCGTCGACGTCGAGGTGCTCGGCGGCGGTCGGCGGGCGGCCGGGGAGCACCCGCCAGTGGTACAGCAGCGGAAACGATTCGACCTCGCCGGCCAGGACCGCCTCGGTGACGACCAGGTTGGCGGCCAACTCGCGCCAGACGTTGGGGCTGGGCCCGCCGATGCCGTACTGGCAGTAGGTCGGCAGGTCGAAGAGGTTCGCCGTACTGTGCGGATGGGCCAGCTCCCGGTCGGTGATCGGGATCCGCTTGACGAAGACCGGCACGCCGTCGACGTCGAGGATGGCGGCGCCGCCGCCCACGCCCACGGCGACGAGGGGCGCGGTGTCGAGCAGCGCCGCGAGTTCCGCGTCGGGACGGGCGGCGAGCGCGACCGAGACGCGATCGTGGTGGAAACCCCGGACGGCCAGCATCGCACCCATCATGCCAGCGGGCGGTGGCCGCGCATTGCGCAGTTCGACCGCGCGGTCGGCGGCGGACTCCGATACCGGCTGGCGTCCGGGGCGCAAGGGAAATAACGACTTGACAGTACAGATAGTCTGATCCTCCGTACTTTCGGCGGACCGCGAGTCGCGAGGGGGCCCTGCCCGCTCAAGACTCAGGAGCCGTAATGCGCCGGGCGCCCGCCCTCTCCTTCCTGCTCGTCACCGTCCTCCTCGACATGCTCGGGCTCGGCCTGATCGTGCCGATCCTGCCGGCCCTGATGGCGGACGTGACCGAGGACGCCGCCTCGGCCGTCCTCTGGTCCGGCCTGCTCGGCTCGATCTACGGCCTGTTGCAGTTCGCCGTCTCGCCGCTGCTCGGGCGGCTCTCCGACCGGTACGGCCGACGGCCCGTCCTGCTCGCGTCGCTGGGCTGCCTCGGCGTCGACTGGCTGGCCCACGCGACCTCGTCCACCCCCTGGACGCTCCTGGTGTTCCACGCCCTCGCGGCCGCCTGCGCCGGAACGAAGACGGTGGTCAACGCGTACATCGCGGACGTCACGGAACCCGAGTCGCGGGCCCGCGCCTACGGCTTGGTCGGCGCCGCGTTCGGGCTCGGTTTCGTCGCCGGACCGAGCATCGGGGGCCTGCTCGGTGCCGTCGACGTACGCCTGCCGTTCTTCGTCGCCGCCGCGCTCTCCTTCGGCAACGTCGCCTACGGCTGGTTCGTCCTGCCGGAGTCGCGGCCCGGCGACCGGAGCACCCCACTGAGCCTGCGGATGGCGAACCCGGTGGACGCCATCGCCGTCGTCCTGCGCCGGCCGGTACTCGGGCGGCTCGGGTACGCCCGCTTCTGCGCCGATGTCGCCCGGATGACCCACCAGTCGATCTGGACGTTCTTCCTGACGTACCAGTTCGCCTGGAGCACCGCGCACGTCGGCGTGGTGATGGCGGCGGGTGCGCTCGTCGGCGCGGTCTTCCAGGCGCGCGCCGTCGGCCCGGTGGTCCGCCGGCTCGGTGACAAGCGCGCGGCGGTGGCCGGCAGCCTGCTCGGCGTCGCGGCGCTGCTGGGTACGGCGTTCGTCTCCGTCCCCTGGATGCTCTATCTCCTCCAGGCGGTCGGGGTGCTCGGCTCGGTCGGCGGCGCGGCCGCACAATCGTGGATCTCCCGTAACGTCCGGGCCGACGAGCAGGGGGTCGTGCAGGGCGCGCTGACCGGGATCGGCGCCGTCGCGGAGACCGTGGTGCCGATCGTGGCCGGCCTGGCGTTCGGGTGGGCGCTGACCCACGGGTCACCGGGCCTGGTCTTCCTCGGTGCCGCCGCCTTCGCGGCCGTGTCGGCGTTGCTGCTGGCCAGCACCCCCGAGGTCCGGAGGGCGCCGATCGGCTAGCTGGACCGTCGGCCCGGAGGTGTCCGGTGGTGTCGTTCGGGATGGGCGCTGGGGCATCCCTTCTGCTCGTCTGCGCTCCGAGTCCCGGTCCCGGGGCCTGACGACGGCCTGATCCCCGCTGCCGGCTCTGCCGGCGCAGGCATAACGCCAGGGGGTACGGGTAGGCAGTCGGCGGCGCCGGGGAGTCGTCGGAGGCCCGACGGTGGCAGTGGCGGTGGCAGACGGCTGCCCTCGCGCGGATCCGAGAACCGACGGACGTACCAGCAAGGCGAGGTGACCTGCGGCGGGGGCGGACTTCCGCCCCGATATCGAGGTTGTCGAGGTTATGCGCTTCCTGCCCACGATCAAGAGCAGAGCCGACATCAGCGGCACGGCAACGGTGCCGAACCCCGCTTCCACGGCGACCGAACTGGCCTCCGGTCGGCTCCTCCTGCGGCCGGCGACGCACGAAGAACTCCCCGCGACGGCTCGGGCGCACGTCCTCCTCCTGCCGTTCGGGCTGTTCCCGTCGCTCGGGGCGCGCTTCGTCCGTCGCTGGCAGCGAACGTTCCTCGACTCGCGGCACGGCGTCGGCTTCGTCGTCGTGGACCCCACGGCGGCGCCGGAGGAGTTGGTCGGATTCGTGCTGGGTACCAGTGACCAGGCCGCGTACACCACCGGGCTGATGGCGGACCGGCGTACGGTGGCGTCCCTGGCGGTGACCGGGTTCGCCGCGCTCTGTCTCCGGCCTCGGGTCGCCGTCCGCCTCCTGCGGTCGCGGGTACGTCCGTGGACACGCCGGCTGCTGCACCACCGGGCCGCGCCGGCACCGGCCCGGTCGACCCCGGCCGCGCAGGTGGCCGTGATGACCGCGCTGGCGGTACGGCCGGACTGGCGCAAGGGCGGAATCGGTGAGCGGCTGGTGGAGCACTTCGTCGAGTACGTCCGGGGTGCCGGCGCGACCTGGGTCGAGTTGCAGACCTCGACCGGACCCTTGGGAGCGGTCGGATTCTACGAGCGGTTGGGGTGGGAGGCCGGATCCCAGCGGTCCACCCCGGACGGCGACGTCATCCGCACCTATCGCCGGGTCCTGCGCTGAACCCGTCCGTCCAAACCGGCGATCGGCACCGGCGAGCGGACGGGTACGCGCGGGCGAGCTGCCAGGATGGCCCGGTGGAGATTCGCTTCGACTTCGACGACGAGCACGGTCGGGTCTCGGTGGACGTCGCGCCGAACGTCGACCCGGTGGCCATCGGCAAGAGCGAACGGGAGGTGGGCATGCCGGTGTGTACCGCGACCGTCGACTTCAGCGCCCGTGGCTACCGATCGCTGCTGGGCTGGGTGCAACTGGTCCGGGAACCCGGCACGACGGGACCATTCGAGATCGACCCCTTCGACCTGTTCGCCGACTCCACCGCGCCCTTCGCCTGGTACGGGTTCAACCCGGTACTCTTCGACGCGCCCTCCCGCTGGCGCTCCGGAGTGGTGCAGTGGCAGGCGCACACCTTCCTGACCATCGGTCCGTGGGACGTCGACCGCCGGCTCGTCGTACCCCTGGTCGGGTTCGCCTGGGGTTACGAGCAGGATCCGGAGGACCGGCTCCGACTGTCGCCGGTGCGGTTGCTCGGGCCGACCGACTGGGACGGCCATCGCCGCTACCTGGCCGACCGGTACCCGACCTGGAGGTTCGGCGACGGGAGTCCGCTCGCCGGCCAACACTGACGGCACCGTCAGGCAACCGTCAGGTTCGCCGACGCCCGGTCGTCAGGCCCGGACGGTGTGCTGAGACTCCTCGACCCACGACCACGGGAGTCTGCCGTCATGGCCGCACTGCTCTACCGGCTCGGTGCCTGGACGTACCGGCGCCGCCGTACCGTCGTGGTGGCCTGGCTGGCCGTCCTCGTCGCCGCCGGGGCACTCGCCGCCACCGCTGGCGGCCCGTACCGGGACGACTTCTCGATCCCCGGCTCCCGCGCCCAGCAGACCCTGGACACCGTCGCCGAGCGGTTCCCGGCCTCGTCGGGTGCCTCCGCGCAGGTGGTGTTCGTCGCGCCCGCCGGTCACCGGGTCACCGAGCGGAGAGCCGTCATCGAGCAGACCCTCGGCGCCGCCGCGAAGCTGCCGCAGGTGGCCGGGGTGGTGGACCCGTTCACCGCGAAGACGGTCTCGGCGGACGGTCGCGTCGCGCTGGCGAACGTGGGCTACCACCGCAAGCGCGCCGACCTGGCGGACGGCACCCTCGCGGCGCTGGAGGACGTCTTCGGACCGGGCCGGGAGGCCGGGTTGCGGGTCGAGTTCGGCGGGTCGGCGTACGACGGCGCCGACGAAAGTGGCCACGGCACCGAGGCGGCCGGGTTGCTGATCGCGCTGGTCGTCCTCGTCATCACCTTCGGTTCCCTGGTGACGGCCGGGCTGCCGCTGCTCACCGCGCTGCTCGGGGTGGGCGTCACCGTCGCCGGCCTGACCACGGTGGCGGGGATGCTGACGCTGCCGCCGACCGCGCCGGCCCTGGCCCTCATGCTCGGAATCGCGGTCGGCATCGACTACGCGCTCTTCATCGTCGCTCGGCACCGGTCCCAGTTGGCGTCCGGCATGGCCGTGGCCGAGTCCGCCGCCCGGGCGACCGGCACGGCCGGTACCGCCGTGGCCTTCGCCGGGCTCACCGTGGTCATCGCGCTGGCCGGGCTGACCGTCGTGCGGATCCCGTTCCTGACCGCGATGGGACTGGCCGCCTCCGCCGCCGTGGTCGTCGCGGTGCTGGTGGCGGTCACCCTGATCCCGGCCGTGCTGGGCTTCGCCGGAGACCGGCTGCGCCCGAAGCCCGGCTCGCGGGCCGTCCGGCATGCGGCCGGGGACGGCCGGAGCGGCATCGGCGGGCGCTGGATCCGGCTGGTCACCCGCCGGCCACTGGTCACCACGCTCGCTGTCGTCGCGGCGCTCGGCGTAATGGCCGTACCGGCGACCGGGTTGCGGCTCGGGCTCACCGACAACGGTTCCGCCCCGGCGGCCAGCACGCAACGGCAGGCGTACGACCTGATTGCCGCCGCCTTCGGACCGGGCTTCAACGGCCCGCTGCTGGTCCTGGCCGACCTCGCGGGCAGCGGCGACGGACAGGCCGCCGCCACGGGGCTGGCCGAGCGGCTCGGTGCGGTGGACGGGGTGCTCGCCGCCGGGCGCCCGCAACTCTCCGCGGACGGCCGGTACGCGATGCTGACGGTGATTCCCGAGACCGGGCCGCAGGACGAACGTACCGAACGGGTGGTGGCCGACCTCGAGGCCGTGGGCGGGGGATCCGTGGCGGTGACCGGCGTGACCGCGATCGGGATCGACATCTCCGCGCAACTGGAGGCTTCGCTCGTCTCCTTCGCCCTGGTCGTCGTGGGTCTGGCCCTTCTGCTGTTGCTGCTGGCCTTCCGGTCGCTGGTGGTGCCGCTGACGGCGACTCTGGGCTTCCTGCTCTCGGTCGGCGCGACGTTGGGCGCGGTGGTCGTGGTCTTCCAGTGGGGCTGGCTCGCCGATCTGGTCGGGGTCGCGCGGACCGGGCCGGTGATCAGCTTTATGCCGATCATCCTGATGGCGGTGCTCTTCGGCCTGGCGATGGACTACCAGGTCTTCCTGGTCAGCCGGATGCACGAGGAGTACGCCCACGGCGGCGACCCGGGACGCGCGGTCAGTCGCGGATTCCGGGCCTCGGCCCGGGTGGTCGCGGCGGCCGCCCTGATCATGATCTCGGTTTTCGCGAGCTTCGTCCCGGGCGGCGACGCCACGCTGAAGCCGATCGCCTTCGCGCTCGCGGTGGGTGTCCTGCTGGACGCGTTCCTGGTCCGGATGACGCTCGTGCCGGCGGTGCTGGCGCTCACCCGGCACGGCGCCTGGTGGCTGCCGCGCTGGCTCGACCGGGTACTGCCGAACCTGGACGTGGAGGGTGTGCAGCTCAGCCGGCCGGTGCCGGAGCACTCTGCCGTCCCCGTCGCGGTGGTGTGATGGGGAGGTGGACAGCATTCTGGTGGTGGACGACGATCCGGGCCTGCGGGAGCTGCTGGTCTCCGCGCTGCGGTTCGCGGGGTTCGAGGTCGAGGCCGTCGGCGACGTCCCGGCCGCCCTCGCCGCGATCGGGGCGGGTACGCCCGACGCGATCGTGCTGGACGTGATGCTGCCCGGTACGGACGGCTTCGACCTGCTGCACCTGCTGCGCTCGCGGGGCGTCCAGGTGCCGGTGATGTTCCTGACCGCCCGCGACGAGGTGGACGACCGGGTACGCGGCCTGCGTCTGGGCGGCGACGACTACCTCAGCAAGCCGTTCAACGTGGTCGAGGTCGCCGCGCGGCTGGAGGCGCTGCTGCGACGCTCCCGGCACCTGCCGCCGACGGTGCCGGAGGGGGTGCTGCGCTGCGGCGACCTGGAGATGGACGAGGCCCGGCACACGGTGACCAGGGGAGGGCGCCCGATCGAGCTTTCCCCGACCGAGTTCCGACTGCTGCGCTACCTGCTGGCCAACAGCGGGCGGGTGGTCTCCAAGGCGCAGATCCTGGACCACGTCTGGCAGTACGACTTCGGTGGCGACGCGGCCGTGGTCGAGCGGTTCGTCTCCAACCTGCGACGAAAGATCGACTTCGGCGGGCCGTCGCTGATCCACACCGTGCGGGGATTCGGATACAGCCTGCGGCCGGTGCCGCAGTGAACCGCTCCGCGAAATGGCGACTGGCCCTCGTCGCGCTCGTCGCCGGCCCGGAGGCCGCCGCGATCACCGCCAAGGTGCAGCGGGCCTTCGACGCCCAGCGGCGGGCCGAGGAGCGGCTGCGCAGCTTCGTCGCCGACGCCAGCCACGAGCTGCGTACGCCGCTGGCGACCATGCACGGCTGGATCGACCTCTACGTCCAGGGTGGACTGCGCGACCCCGAGCAGCTCGACCGCGCGATGGAACGGATGCAGGCCGAGGTGGGCCGGATGCGGCTGCTCGTCGACGAGCTGGCGCTGCTGGCCCAGCTCGACGGGGCGCGGCCGCTGGACCTCGGACCGGTGGACGTGGTGGCGGTGGCCGGCGAGGTGGTGGACGACGCCCGGGTGGTCGGCGCCGACCGAACCATCACCCTGGACGGCGTGCCGGCGGCGGTCGTCGACGGGGACGGCCCGCGCATCCGGCAGGTGCTGCGCAACCTCGTCGGCAACGCGGTGCAGCACACCCGGCCCGGCGCGCCGGTCACGGTGACGGTCAGCGATCAGGGTGCGGAGGTGGTGGTCACGGTACGCGACGAGGGCGACGGGATCGCGCCGGAGCATTTGCCGTACGTCTTCGAGCGCTTCTACCGCGCCGACCCCAGTCGCAGCCGCGACGGCGCCGGCTCGTCCGGCCTGGGTCTGGCCATCGTCGAGGCGATCGTGGCCGCGCACGGCGGCACGGCCGGGGTCACCTCGGTACCCGGGCGGGGCACCACCGTCCGGGTCACCTTCCCGGCGAGGGCTCTCCCCGCCGGGCCGGAGCGCACCGGTCGGCCGGCCCGACCCGGTCGGGCGCGCTGAGCCCGGCCGTCGCCCGGTTCCGGTGTGCTAGCGCGGACTCGTGGCCCGGCGTACCCCGAAGAGGGCGACCAGGGCGAGCAGGATGACCGCGACGGAGTATTCGTCGGCGGTCCGGGGCAGGCCACCGGCGTAGACCACCAGGAAGCCGGCGATGACGGTCGGCAGGCCGAAGCCGACGTAGCAGATGACGTACAGCAGGGAGAGCACGCCGGCACGTTCGTGCGCCTCGACGAGCGGCATGACGGTCTTGAGGCTACCCTGAAAACCGCCACCGAAGCCGATGCCCCCGAGCGCGAGGCCGACGAAGAAACCGGGGACGGAGCTGGCCATGACCGACACCAGCGTGACGATCATGCCCAGGATGAGTGCGGTGATCCCGACGAGGATCACGGTCCTCGCGGCGGTGTCCCGCATCAGCAGTACGGCGACCGAACCGAAGAGAGCGAAGACGAAGAGCACCAGACCGGCGGTCACGATCGAGGTGTTCATCAGGGCGCGTACCAGCGCCGGACCCAGCGCGCCGAAGAAGCCGGCCAGTGCCCAGACCGCGAAGAGCACCGGCGCGACGACCAGTACCGGGCCGCGCACGGCACGGGGCAGCCGGATCTCCGGCCGGAGGCTCCGGCGCGCCCCCGCCGTCGGGGTGACCGTCTCCGGCATCAGCGCGAGCGCCACGGCCTGGATCAGCAGGACGCCGAAGAGGACGACGTACACCAGTCGGGTCGGGGCGGGCAGGAAGCGGATGAACAGCGCCGAAAGCAGGGCACCGCTGCCGGTTCCGATGCCCGGGGCGATCGCGTTCGCGAGCGTGCCCCGGGCCCGGCCGATGTCGAGCATGGCGGCGCCGACGGCACCGGTGGCGGCGCCGGCCGCGAGCCCCTGCACGAGGCGGGCGGCCAGCAGCGCGGGTACGCCGTCGGCGAAGACGAAGATCACCAGCGAGGCCATCTGCACCGCGATCGCCACGGCCAGGACCGGACGCCGGCCGACATGGTCGGAGAGCCTGCCGAAGGTGAGCAGCGACGCCAGCACCGCGACGGCGTAGACGGCGAACACCACCGTGGTGGTGATCGGCGAGAAGTGCCAGCGCTCCTGGTAGATCCCGTAGAGCGGGGTCGGGGCTGCCGACGCGGCCAGGAACGACACCAGGATCGACGCGAGCAGCAACAGCGAGGCACCCGGTGGGAGTCGCGTCCGCCCGGCGATGCTCATCTCGGTTCCTCCGTCGCACGGGAAGGGCCGGGCCCGGCCACGTCGCCGACCCGGCGGCCCCCTGGCTGGTGGGCCGTAGCGGGGTACCCGTTGTCCCCCGTTGCACGCGGGGCGGCGGTCGGTGCGCGACGGGCCGGATTTCGAGGAGATCGAGTCCGCTGTCACCGGGCGGGAGTTGCTGTCAAGGGCCGATCTTTGTCCGCTGCCGCGCCGGACGACACGTCGATATAGTCCGAACCAACAATCCAACTCACGGAGGTCGATGTGTTGGTAGGGCGTCTGCGTTCCTCTCTGCTCGTAGCAGGTCTGTCGGTGGTGGCTCTGTTGGGTACGTCCGGTGCCGCCTCGGCGGCCCAGGTGTCCACAAGCGACGCCGCAACCTGTCCGTCGAATGCTCTCTGCCTGTACGACGGAGTCGGATTCACCGGTGAGATGTTCGCCGTGACCTCCCTCAACCCCAGCGGCACCTGTGTGAGCCTGGTGGACGCTGGTTGGGACGACCGGGCCCACTCCGTGCGGAACACGCACAGCCGCAGCTCGGCCATGTTCATGAACGACGACTGCCTCGGCGACCCGTACCAGGTCTCGGGCAACTCCAGCATCTCCAACCTGGGCACGTTCACCCCGGACAGCGTCTGGGTGCAGCGGTAGGGCCGTGACCCGGCGGTACGCCGTGCCGGTACGGCCGGGTCCGATGTCGCGTTCGACGGTCGCAGGCGGGTACCCGGTACCCGCCTGCGACGTCCGGGCCGGGAGCGTGCGGTGCTGAGACTGTGTCAGGACGGGGTCGTCGTGGTCACCGGCGGCACGTCGGGAGTCGGCGAGGCGATCGCCCGGACAGTCGCCCGCGAGGGCGCGGTCGGGATCGTAGTCGCCGGCCGGGACCGCGAGCGTGGCGCCGCGGTGGCCGCCGCACTGGCCGGCCCGAACTGCTCCGCCGAGTTCGTCCCGGCACACCTGGAGGACCCGGACGACTGCCGGGCGGTGGTCCGGCGGGCCGTCGAACGGTTCGGCCGGGTCGACGCTCTCGTCAACAGCGCGGCGGACACGGCACGGTCCACCCTGGACGAGACCACGCCCGCCTTCTTCGACCGGATGATGGCGGTCAACGTGCGCGCGCCGATGCTGACGATGCAGGAGGCGATCCGGGACATGCGCCGCCGCCGGGCCCCGGGTGCGATCGTCAACATCCTCTCGACGAGCGCGCACGGCGGGCAGCCACACCTCTGCGCGTACTCCACCTCGAAGGGCGCGCTGGCGACCCTCACCCGCAACGTCGCGCACGCCCACCGCCGGGACCGGATCCGGGTCAACGGGCTCTGCCTGGGCTGGACCGACACCCCGCACGAGGACCGGGTGCAGCGGTCGTTCCACGGCCGGGCGCCGGGCTGGCTCGCGGAGGCGGAGGCGGCGACGCCGATGGGTCGCCTGGTCAAACCGGCCGAGGTCGCCGAGATGGTGGCGCTGCTGCTCTCCGACCGCGTCGGCGTGGTGACGGGTTCGCTCGTCGAGTTCTCCCAGGACGTCCTCGGCGGCGCGGACTGACTCCACCCTGTTCGACTGATCAAGATGGACTCTTGAACGGAGGTTCTCCCTGGTGAGACGGCGTGCAGGCACACCCGTCGGCCCGGTGCCCCCCGCCGGGACGCCGGCCGGCGACACGGTGGCGGGCGCGGAGGAGACGACGTGGGCGAGGTGACCGGGACCCGCCGGGTGCACGGGTGCGAGCTGCTGGAGTACCGGTACGGGCCCGACCTGGTGCCGCCGGCCGGGCCGGTCACCTCGATGTGGCGGTACCGCTCGCTGCTGCCGGTCGACGACGGCCCGGTCCGGTACCCACTCCCGGTCGGCGGTACGCCCCTGGTGGCGCCGCCCCGGCTGCGCGCCCGGCTCGGCGTGCCGGAACTCTGGCTCAAGGACGAGACCCGGGGCCCCAGCGCGTCCAACAAGGACCGGGCCACCGCCCTGGTCATCGAGGACGGACTGCGGCGCGGGATCTCCACCGTCACCACGGCGTCGACCGGGAACGCGGCGGTGGCGACCGCGCTGGGCGCCGCCGCGGCCGGCCTGCGCGCCGTGATCCTGGTGCCGGTGGACTGCGACCCGGAGAAGGTGTCCCTGATGCGCTCCGCCGGTGCGCTGGTGGTCCGGGTGGCCCGGGGCTACGACGCCGCGTTCGACCTGTCGCGGAAGGCCGCCGCGACCTTCGGCTGGCTCGACCGCAACACCGGGGCGAACCCGCTCACCACCGAGGCGAAGAAGACCGTGGCCTGGGAGATCTGGGAGCAGCTCGGCCGCCGGTGCCCCGACGTGGTGGTCGCGCCGGTCGGCGACGGGCCGACGCTCGCCGCGCTCGCCAAGGGCTTCGACGAACTGGTGCTCTGCGGGGCGGTGCGCCGGCTGCCCCGGCTGGTCGGGGTGCAGGCCGAGGCCTGCCAGCCGCTGGTGCACCGCTGGGCGGGTACGGCACCGTCGGCGCGGACCACGGACCCCGCCGGTACGGTGGCGGACGGCATCGCCGTGGACCGTCCGGTCGCCGGTGATCTGGCCCTCGACGCGGTACGTCGAAGCGGCGGCGCGATGGTGGCCGTCTCCGACGCCGCGTTGCTCGACGCGGTGCGGCTGCTCGCCCAGGCTGCCGGCGTCGGCAGCGAACCCGCCGGTGCGGCCGCTCTCGCCGGCCTGGTCGCGGCGCTGGAGCAGGAGCTGCTCGACCGCTCCGAGAGCGTCGCCGTGCTGGTCACCGGTCGGGAGTTGCGGGCCGGCCCGGCGGCGGCCGGTCCGGACGCGCCGGTCGTCGACGGCGACCTCGACGAACTGGCGGAGTGTCTGGCGGTCGCCTCCGACGCCTAGCGGCGGCTCGGTGAGAATCTGGTCCGGTGGACTGGGTACGGGACTTCTACACACGGACCGGTCGGTGGTGGGGGGACGCGGAGGGGCAGGTCGGGGAGCGGGACCACCGCCGGATCGCCCTGCTGCACCGGTACGTCGGCGAAGCACCGACGCGGGTGCTGGAACTCGGCGCCGGGTACGGGACCACGGCACTCGCCGCCGCGCGGGCCGGACACGACGTCACGGCCGTGGAGATCAGCGACCGGGCCGACCGGGCCGCCGGGCTGCCGGAAGCTGCCGGACCTGGCACCCTGACCGTGGTCAAGGACGACTTCTACCGGGTACGACTCTCGGGACGCTTCCCGGCGGTGTGCTACTGGAACGGCTTCGGTGTCGGTTCCGACGCCGACCAGCGCCGGCTGCTGCGACGCGTCGCCACCGAGTGGCTCGCCCCCGGCGGCACCGCCCTCGTCGACGTGATGAACCCGTTCGTCTGGGCGCGTTGGGACGGTGACGAGGAGGAGAAGCCGGCGCGACCCGACGACGGCTATCCGTACGCGGTGTCGAACCGCACGGTCTTCGACCCGGTCACCTGCGTGGCGGTCGACACCTGGTGGGAGAGTGGCAGTCCCGACCAGCGGATCAGCCAGTACCTGCGCTGCTACACGCCGGCAGACCTGATGCTGCTGCTGGAGGGCACCGGCCTGCGCCTGGATCGGCTGGTGGTCGGCGAGGAGGAGACGCCGGTGGTGCCCCGGCCGGGATCGACCGCCCTGCTGCGCGAGCATGACGAGTACGTGGCCGTCCTCCGGCACGGTTAGGTGCCCGCTCACGGCACGGACGGCGGCGGTGCCGGGCACGGGTGGCGCCGGTCCACCGTGTGCGAGCGGTTAGACCTGTCTCGATCGCTCGGGGCGTCGTAACCTCCCCGGGCATGAGGATCTCGGCCACCGCGCTCCGGCGCATCCGTCGGGTCGGCCTGTGGTCGGCCGTCGTGGCGGTGGTGGTCGCGATGGCCGCGAGCGGGTTCGCGCTGTGGAGCGTCCGGCACCCCTTCCCGACCACCGACGGCGAGCTGCGGCTGGCCGTGCTGACCGCTCCGGTCACGGTGCTGCGGGACGGCAACGGGATCCCGCAGATCTACGCCGAGAACGAGGACGACCTGTTCCGCGCCCAGGGGTACGTGCACGCCCAGGACCGCTTCTGGGAGATGGACCTGCGCCGGCACATCACCGCCGGCCGGCTCGCCGAGATGTTCGGGCCGGACCAGGTGGAGACCGACGTGTTCGTGCGTACCCTCGGCTGGCGCGAGGCCGCACGCGCCGAGTGGGACCGGCTGTCGCCGGACGCGCGGCGGCGGCTGCTCAGCTACGCGGCCGGGGTCAACGCCTGGATCGAGGCGAACGGCGGCCGGGACGCCCACCGGGGCAAGGCGTTGCAGTATTCCGTGCTGGCCGTACTGAGTCCCGGCTACCGGGTGGAGCCCTGGGACCCGGTCGACAGTGTCGCGTGGCTCAAGGCGATGGCCTGGGACCTCGTCGGCAACCTGTGGCAGGAGATCAACCGTGCCGCCGTGGTGCTGGAGGGTCGCAGCCGAACCCAGGCCGAGGAGCTGTATCCGGCGTACCCGAGCGAGGCGCACCAGCCGATCGTCCCGATGGAGCCGGCAGCCGGCCCGGAGGCCGAACCCCGGCGTAGCACGCCCGTCGGCGGCCTCTCCCCGGACGACCTGGAGCAGGCCCGGGACGGCCTGGAGACGGTACGGCGGGCGGCGGCGAGCCTTCCGGAGCCGGTCCGTCCGGGTGGTCCGGGTACGGGATCCAACTCGTGGGTGGTCGCCGGTGCGCGGACCGCCTCCGGCGCACCCATCCTGGTCAACGACCCGCATCTGGCACCGTCCCTGCCCGGCGTCTGGTACCAGCTCGGGCTGCACTGCGACTGCGGATACCGGGTCGCCGGCTTCAGCTTCGCGGGGATGCCAGGTGTGGTGATCGGGCACAACGAGCGGATCGCCTGGGGGCTGACGAACCTGCCCACCGACGTGACCGACCTGTATCTGGAGCGGCTCGACGGTGACCGCTACGCGGTCGGCGACCAGTGGCGTCCGCTGGCGGTCCGGGAGGAACGGATCAGCGTCGCGGGCGAGTCGGCGCGTACCGTCCGGATCCGGCACACCCGGCACGGGCCGCTGCTCTCGGACGCCTTCGGGCAGTTGCGCGACATCGGCGCGAAGCCGCCGCTCGGTCCGGACGGTGCCCCGGCCGAGACCGCCCAGCCGGCGCCCGGTGGCGGCTACGCGGTCGCGCTGGCCTGGACCGCGCTCGAGCCCGGGCGCAGCGTCGAGGCGCTCTTCGCGGTCAACCAGGCCAGGAACTGGGCCGACTTCCGCGCCGCCACCGCCCTCTTCGACAGCCCGGCACAGAACTTCGTCTACGCCGACGTGGACGGCAACATCGGTTACCAGGCGGCGGGTTCGGTGCCGGTGCGCGGGGCCGGCGACGGGCGTTGGATGTCGCCGGGCTGGGATCCCGCCTACGACTGGACCGGCCGGCTGCCCTTCGCCGAGCTGCCGCACCTGTTCAACCCCGAGGGCGGCGTGATCGTCACCGCGAACCAGGCGGTGACCGCGCCGGACTCCCGCCGGTGGCTCACCGCGGACTGGTCGTACGGGTACCGCAGCGACCGGATCGGCGACCTGCTGGCCGAATCGGCGGGCCGGCGGCTCGACCTGGCCGACATGGAGCGGATGCTGACCGACGACCGCAACGGACTGGCCCCGGAGCTGGTCCCGGCGCTGCTGGCCGTGCCGGCGGAGCGGCTCGGCGGTGGACCGTCCGCCGGGCGGGACCTGTTGCGGGACTGGGACTTCCGGCAGCCGGCCGACTGCGCCGACGGCGGTGCCGGTTGCCGCTCCTCGGCCGCGGCCGCGTTCTTCAACGCGACCTGGCGGCACCTGCTGGCCGGAGTCTTCGACGAACTGCCCGAGCACGAGCCGCCGCTCGGCGACGACCGGTGGTTCGTGGTCGTGGCGAGGCTGCTCGACCAGCCGGACGCCTCGTGGTGGGACCGGCAGGAGACCGGCCAGGTCGAGCGGCGCGACGACATGCTCGCCGCCGCGATGCGGGCGGCGCACGAGGAGCTGACCGCCGCGCAGGGCGACGAGCCGGACGGGTGGCGGTGGGGCAGGGCACACACCCTCACCCCCCGGGACCAGAGTTTCGGCGTCTCCGGTGTGGGTGCGGTCGAGTGGCTCTTCAACCACGACCCGGTGCCGGTCTCCGGCGGTACCGACGCGGTGAACGCCACCGCCTGGAACGCGGCGGACGGCTACGAGGTGACCGAGCTGCCGTCGATGCGGATGGCGGTGGACCTGGCCGACCTGAACGCCGCCCGCTGGGTGCAGGTCACCGGCAATTCGGGGCACGCCTACCACCCCCACCACACCGACCAGCTCGACGTCTGGCGTACCGGCCGGATGCTGCGGTGGTACTGGCTGCGCGCCGACATCGAGGCGGCGGCCGAGGACACCCTGACCCTGCGGCCGTAGCCGGGCCGGACGACCGGGAGGAAGGCAACGTGACGGACGTACCAGCCCAGCATCGATCGACGCTTGCCGATGTGTTGCGCTGGCGCTCGGAGGAGCAGCCGGAGCGCCTCGCCTTCGCGTTCCTCGGCGACGAGCCGGACGCCGAGGTGCGCTGGGACTACCGGACACTCGACTCGCGGGCCCGTGCCGTCGCCGCCGCCCTGCGCGACCGGTGCGTCCCCGGCGACCGGGCGCTGCTGCTGCACCCGCCCGGCCCGGAATACGTCGCGGCCCTCTTCGGCTGCTGGTACGCCGGCATCGTCGCCGTTCCGGCCTACCCGCCACGGGCCGGCACCCGCACCGAACGACTGGTCGCGATCGCCGACGACGCCCGACCGGCCGTGGCGCTGACCACCGCCGCGCTCGGCGACGCCGTCTCGACCAACTGGAGCGGCGCGACGATCGCCACCGACACGCTGACCGAACCGGCCGGCGAGCCCGAATCCGGCCCGGCCGACGGATCGACGGCCGCGCTGTTGCAGTACACCTCCGGCTCCACGGCCGCGCCCAAGGGCGTCCTGCTCAGCCACGACAACCTCACCGCCAACTCCACGCACATCCAGCGCTCCTTCGCCAGCGGACCGGAGAGCCACGCCGTGGTGTGGCTGCCGCCGTACCACGACATGGGGCTGATCGGCGGGCTCCTCCAGCCGGTCTGGGCCGGCTTCCCGGCCACCCTGATGGCACCGACCGCCTTCCTGCGCCAGCCGCTGCGCTGGCTACGCGCCATCAGCGACACCCGCGCCGACTGCAGCGGCGGCCCCAATTTCGGGTACGAGATGGCGCTGCGCCGGGTCCGCCCGGAGCAGCTCGCCGAGCTGGACCTGAGCGCCTGGCGGGTCGCGTTCAGCGGCGCCGAGCCGGTGCGGGCCGACACCCTGCGCCGGTTCGCCGAATACTTCGCCCCGTGCGGGTTCCGCGAGGACGCCTTCTACCCCTGCTACGGGCTCGCCGAGGCGACCCTGCTCGTCACCGGTGCCCCGGCGGGCCGGCCGCCGGTCAGCGCCCGGTTCGACCGGGACGCCCTCGCCGAGGGCAGGGCCGTAGCCTCCACCGCCGGCACCGAAATCGTCGGGTGTGGACGGTCCATGCCCGGCCAGTCGGTCCGGGTGGTGGATCCGCAGACCGCCGAGGCCGTGCCGGACGGGCGGGTCGGCGAGATCTGGGTCAGTGGGCCGAGCGTGGCACAGGGGTACTGGGACCGGCCGGCGGAGACCGCGCGGACGTTCGCCGCCCGGCTGGCCGGCGACCCGGACGAACGCTCCTGGCTGCGCACCGGCGACCTGGGTTTCCTGCGCGACGGCGAACTCTTCGTCACCGGCCGGCTCAAGGACCTCGTCATCCTGCGCGGCCGCAACCACTACCCGCAGGACATCGAGGCGACCGCCCAGCGGGCCGACCCGGTGCTCCGCCCCGACTGCGGCGCCGCGTTCGGGGTGCCGGTCGACGGCGAGGAGCGGCTGGTCGTCGTCCAGGAGGTGGAACGCGGCCAGACCGTCGACCACGCCGCCGTCACGGCCGCCATCCGCACCCGGGTCGCGGCCGAGCACGACGTCGTGCCGTACGCGGTGCTGCTGACCCGGCCGGCCACCATCCCGCGTACCACGAGCGGCAAGGTACGGCGGGAGCGCTGCCGCGAGCTCTACCTGGCCGGGGAACTCGTCGGGCTCGCCCACGACGTCCTGGAACCCGCCCCGGACGGGGAGGTCGACGAACCCGCCACGGTGACACCGGCCGACCTCGCCGCCGCCGACCCGCACACCCGACGGCGGATCGTCACCGAGCTGGTCCGGCTCGGCGCCGCCCGGGTGGCCCGGCAGCCGGCGGAGGGGTTCGACACCGCCCGGCCACTCGTCTCGTACGGCATCGACTCGGTGAGCGCGGTCGGGCTCCAGCACCGGATCGAGACGGCCACCGGGGTACCGGTCGCCGTCGGCACCCTGCTCGGCGGCGGCAGCGCCGACGACCTCGTCGACGAGGTCCTCACCGGGCTCGCCGCCGCGGCCCGACCCGCCGCCGAACCAGGCACCGGCGGCGGCCCGGACGGCGAGCCCACGCCCAACCAGCGGGCACTGTGGACGTTGCAGCGGATCCTGCCCGACTCGACCGCGAACAACCTCGGCTGCGCGGTACGGGTCACCGGCACCTTGGACGTCTCAGCCCTGCACCGTGCACTGCGGGACCTCGTCGAGCGGCACGACGCCCTGCGCACCAGCTATCCGTCCCGGAGCGGCGTGCCGGTCGCGGTGGTGCACGAGGCGGTCGACGGCTGGTTCGGACACGTCGACGTCACCGGTCTGAGCAGCGCCGCGCTGCTCCAGCGGTGCGCCGACGAGGCCGACCGGCCCTTCGACCTGGCGCGCGGGCCGCTGCTGCGGGTACGGCTCTACACCGGGGCCGGCGACCCGCTGCTGCTGCTGGCCGCACACCACATCTGCCTGGACCTGTGGTCGGCCGAACTGCTCCTGACCGAACTCGGCGAGCGGTACCGTGCCGCTCTCGGTGGACAGGGCGCGACGGACCGGCCGCCCGCACCGCCGTACGCCGGGTACGCCGCCCGGCACCTCCGCGCGGTCACCGGGCCGGGGGCCGAGCCGGCGCGGTCGTACTGGACCCGGCGGCTGGCCGGCGCACCGCCGCGTACCGTGCTGCCCGCCCCCGGCATCCGTCCGCCGGTCCGGCGGTTCCGGGGAGCGACCCGGCACAGCGACCTCCCCGGCGATCTGGTCGACGGGCTACGCGCCCTCGCGGCGGCCGAGGGGACGACGCTCTTCACCCTGCTGCTGGCCGCCTACACGGCCCTGATCCACCGTTACAGCGGCGCGTCTGACCTGGTCGTCGGCACCCCGGCCGGTGCCCGGGTCCGGCCCGGCGACGCCGACGTGGTGGGCTACGTGTCGAATCTGCTGCCGCTGCGCAGCACCGTCTCCGGCGAACCGTCGTTCCGTACCCTGCTCGGCCAGGTCCGTCGAGAGCTGCTGGCCGCCCTGGAGCGTCAGGAGTACCCGTTCGCGTTCGTCGCCGACGCGCTCGGCGGCACCCACGACCTGAGCCACGCGCCGGTGTTCCAGACCATGTTCGCCGTCGCCGCCGCCCACCCCGGTGGCGATGCCGCGCTGGCCGGCCTCGTCCTCGGCATCCCCGGCCAGCACGGCCGGCTCGGCCCGCTCGAGGTCGACGCGGTGCCGCTGCCCCGGGTGGCCACCCCGTTCGAACTGACGCTGACCGTCGCCGAGACCCCGACCGGGGCGGTCGCCTCCTGGACCTACGACACCGACCGGTACGACGCCGACACCGTCGAACGGTTCGCCGAGGGGTACGGCGCCCTGCTCGCCGCCGTCGTCGCCGACCCGGACCAGCCCGTCTCGCGGGCACCGCTGATGTCGGCGGCGTCGCGGGAGTGGCTCCTGTCGGTGCTGACCGGTGACCGGGCTGCCGGTGCTGATGCCGGTGGATCCGTGCTTGAGCGGTTGGTGCGGGTGGCGGGTTCGAGCGGGGACGCGGTGGCGTTGTCGGACGACTCCGGTGTGTCGGTGACGTTCGCCGAGGTGGCGGAGTTGGCGGGTCGGTTGGCGGGGGTGTTGCGTTCGGCGGGGGTGGTGCGGGAGTCGCCCGTCGGGGTGTGTGTGCCGCGTGGGGTGGATCTGCCGGTGGTGGTGCTCGCGGTGTGGTGGGCGGGTGGGGTGTACGTGCCGTTGGATCCGTCGTTACCGGCTGGGCGGTTGGCGGAGATGGCGGGTGCGGCGGGTGTTTCGGTGCTGGTGTCCGGTGTGGACGGTGCGGTGCCGGACTTTACGGGTCGGGTGGTGGATGTGTCCGGGGGTGTGGCTGGGGTTGTGGGTGACGGGGTGGTGGCGCCGGTGGGTCCGGTGGTGGGGCAGGGGGCGTTTGTGGTGTTCACGTCGGGGTCGACGGGGCGGCCGAAGGGTGTGGTGGTGGAGCACGGGCAGTTGTGGAATCGGTTGGTGTGGATGTGGGAGGGGTTTGGTTTTGGGGTGGGGGAGGTGGTGTGTCAGAAGACGAGTGTGGGTTTTGTGGATTCGGTGTGGGAGTTGGTGGGTGGGTTGTTGGCGGGGGTGCGGTCGGTGGTGGTCTCGGACGAGGTCTCCCGGGACCCGGTACGACTCGTCGAGGTGCTCGCCCGCGAGCGGGTGACCCGGCTGCTGCTGGTGCCGTCGCTGCTGCGCTCCATCCTGGACGCGGTGCCGGACCTGGGTGCCCGGTTGCCGGAGCTGCGGATGTGGGTGAGCAGTGGTGAGGCGTTGCCGTGGTCGTTGTGGCACCGCTTCCAGACCGCGATGCCGCACGCCCGGCTGGTCAACCTCTACGGCTCCTCCGAGGCATGGGACACCGCCTGCTGCACCGAGCCCGGATCCGCACCGGTGGCGGCGTCGGTGCCGATCGGTCGGCCGATTCGGGGTGTGCGGGTGTATGTGCTGGATGGGGTGGGGGAGTTGGTGCCGGTCGGTGTGCCGGGAGAGTTGTGGGTGGGCGGTGCGGCGGTGTCGCGGGGTTATCTGGGTGAGCCGGGGTTGACGGCGGAGCGTTTTCGGCCGGATCCGTTCGGGGTGGTGGGTGGGCGGATGTATCGGACCGGGGATTTGGCGTGTGTGTTGCCGGATGGGCAGGTGCAGTTCCTGGGCCGGGTGGATCATCAGGTGAAGGTTCGTGGTGTGCGGGTGGAGCCGGCCGAGGTGGAGGCGGCCCTCGAACGCCATCCCGAGGTACGGACCAGCGTGGTGGTCAGCCATCCCGACGCGGCCGGGCGGGACCGGCTGGTGGCGTACGTGGTGCCGGCGGGGGAGCGCCGGCCGACCGTCACCGCGCTGCGGGCGTACCTGCACGAACGGCTGCCCGACGCGTTCGTGCCGTCCACCTTCGTGCACCTCGCCGAGCTGCCCCGCAACGCCAGCGGCAAGGTCGACCGGCCCGCGCTCCCGCCGCCCACCGGCGAGCGGCCGCACCTCGACGGCGCCTTCGTCGCCCCGCGCTCCGTGGTCGAGCGCCGGCTCAGCGAGATCTGGGCGGAGGTGCTCGGCGTGGACCGGGTCGGCGTGCAGGACAACTTCTTCGACCTCGGCGGCACCTCGCTGACCCTGGTCGAGGTGCACGAACGGATCGTCGCGGCGTTCGACGTCGACATGCCGGTGGTCCGGCTCTTCCAGAACCCGACGATCCAGGCCCTCGTCGCCCACCTGGACGGCGGGGCGGCCGAGGGAGCCGACCGGCTGCGCCGTGGCGCCGAGGACGCGGCGCGGCGCCGTCGGGCCCTGGCCGGGGGCCGCGCCCGCACCGCCCGCGCCGCCGGAACCGAACCGCAGTGAGCCGACCGCAGGGGGTCTCGTGAACGACACCGACATCGCCATCGTCGGCATGGCCATCCGCTGCCCCGGGGCGGCGGATCTCGACCAGTTCTGGTCCAACCTCCGCGCCGGGGTCGAGTCGGTGAGCTTCTTCGGCGCGGAGGAGCTGGAGCCGCCGTCGTACTTGCCGGTGGACCAGAGCGCCGAAGGGTTCGTACCGGCCGCCGGTGTCCTCGACGGCGCCGACCTCTTCGACGCGGAGTTCTTCGGCGTCTCGGCGTCCGAGGCCGAACTCATGGACCCGCAGCACCGGCTCTTCCTCCAGTGCGTCTGGGAGGCGATGGAGGACACCGGCCACGACCTGACCCGGGGCGACCTGACGGTGGCCCTGTACGCCGGCTCCACCGCCAGCACGTACGGCCTCTCGGTGCTGCGCGGCGCCACCTCGGCGGTGCGCGCCTACCAGGGGGTGATCGGCACCGACAAGGACTACCTGCCCACCCGGGTCTCCTACAAGCTCAACCTGACCGGTGAGAGCGTCGCGGTGCAGACCGCCTGCTCCACCTCGCTGGTCGCGGTGCACCTGGCCTGCCAGAGCATCCTGAGCGGGCAGTCCGAGGTGGCCATCGCGGGCGGTGTCGCCGTGCAGACCCGGCAGCGGACCGGGTACGTCTTCAACCCGAACGCGATCTTCTCGCCGGACGGGCACACCCGGACGTTCGACCGGGACGCCCACGGCACCGTCTTCGGCAACGGGCTCGGTGCTGTCGTCCTGCGGCCGCTGCCGGACGCGATCCGCGACGGCGACCGGGTGTACGCGGTCATCAAGGGCACCTCGGTGAACAACGACGCCGCCACGAAGGTCAGCTACACGGCGCCGAGCGTCGACGCCCAGGCCGCCGTGGTGGCCGGCGCGCTGGCCTTCGCCGACGTCCCCGCCGACACGGTCGGGTACGTCGAGGCGCACGGTACCGGCACCGAACTCGGCGACCCGATCGAGGTGGCCGCGCTCACCCAGGCGTTCCGGCGTACCACCGACCAGCGCGGCTTCTGCGCGCTCGGCTCGGTGAAGACGAACATCGGTCACCTGGACGCGGCCGCCGGGGTGGCCGGGCTCATCAAGACGGCCCTGGCGCTCTGGCACCGGGAGATCCCGCCCAGCCTGAACTTCAGCACGCCCAACCCGCGCATCGACTTCGCCGGCAGCCCGTTCTACGTCAACACCGAACTGCGGGAGTGGCCGGCCCGGGAGTTCCCCCGCCGGGCCGGCGTCAGCTCGCTCGGCATCGGCGGCACCAACGCACACGTGGTGCTGGAGGAGGCGCCGGTCGCCGCGCCCGCACCGGTCCCCGGAACGCCCCCGCGTCCGGCGCACCTGCTGACGCTGTCGGCGAAGAGCGCCGAGGCGCTGCGTACCCTCGCCGACCGGCACCGGGCCCACCTCGCCGCGCACCCGGACCTGCCCGTCGCGGACTACTGCTACACCGCGAACGACGGGCGTGCCGCCCTTCCACACCGGCTGGCCGTCGTCGGGGACTCGGCCGGCGCGCTCGCCGGGGCGCTCACCCGCCATCTCGGCGGCACCGGACGCCGGCCCGGCGTCGCGGTCGGACACGCCCCGCGTCGTCCGGCGACCGCCTTCCTCTTCACCGGGCAGGGGCGGCTGCACCCCGGTGCCGGTGCCGGCCTGCGCGACACCGAACCGGCCTTCCGGGCCGCCTTCGACGAGGTGGACGAGGCGCTCCGCCCGCATCTCGACGAGCCGGCGCACCGGTATCTCGACCCGGCGCACCCCGCCTCGGCCCAGCTCGCCGACACCCGGATCGCCCAGCCGATCCTCTTCGCGCTGGAATACGCGCTGGCCCGCACCTGGCTGCGCTGGGGGCTGCGCCCGGAGGCGGTGCTCGGGCACAGCCTCGGCGAGTACGCCGCCGCCTGCGTTGCCGGCGCCGTGAGCCTGCCCGACGCTGCGCGGCTGGTGGCCGAACGCGGACGGCTCACCGCCGAGGCCGTGACGGGCGGGCTGATGGTGGCGGTCCTCGCCGAGGAGCGCGACGTCACCCCGCTGCTCGGCCCCGGTGCCGGCGGCATAGCGGTGGCGGCGGTCAACGGTCCACGGCACACCGTCGTCTCCGGCGACCGCGTCGCGGTCGAGGAGTTCGCCGAACGCTGCGCCGCCGCCGGCCTGCCGGTCCGGCCGCTGCCCGGCGCGGTGCCGTTCCACTCGCCGCTGATGGACCCGATCCTCCCCGCCCTGCGGGAAAGCGCCGCGACCGCCCGGTTCACCGAACCGCGCATCCCGATGGTCTCCGGCCGCACCGGACGGTTCGTCGGCGGCGCCGACGAGCTGGAGCCCGGGTACTGGGCTGCGCAGGCCCGGCAGCCGGTGCTCTTCGCCGCCGGGGTCGGCGCGCTGGTCGAGCACGGTGTCGAGGTCTTCCTGGAGATCGGCCCCCATCCCACCCTCGCCCCGCTGGGCCGGCGGATCGCGCCCGATCCCGGGTTGACCTGGCTGTCGTCGCTGGACGCCGAGCGCGACCCGACGCAGACCATGCTCGCGGCGCTCGGCGGCGCCTACGTCGCCGGGGTGCCGGTCGACTGGCGGGCGTTCGACGGCCACCGGCAGCCCCGCCGGGTGACGGTGCCGAAATACCCGTTCGCGCCGAAGCGGTACTGGCTGCCCGAACCGGAGGCCGCCCGGCCGACCGCCCCGCCGACCGCCCCGCCGGCCGTACCCGGCACCCGAGAGCCGGACTCGACCGCGCGAGGGCCGGAGTCGACCGCGCCGGAGTTGGCGCCGACCGCCCGAGAGCCGGAGTCGGCGGCGGTACCGGCCGTGCCGGATCCGGTACCGGCCGCCGTGCCGGAAGGCGTCGCAGCGCACGACGTACTGGCCCGGTTGCGGGACCTGACGGCGCGGCTGCTGCGGGTGAGTCCCGAGCGGGTCGACCCGGGCGCGTCGCTGCTGGAGATCGGACTCGACTCGCTGGTCCTGATCGAGGCGGCCCAGGTGATCGAGTCGACCTTCGGGGTACGGCTCACCGTCCGCCAGTTGCTCTCCGAGCTGACCACGCTGGAGGCGGTCGCCGGGCATGTCGCGGCGGAGTACGACCCGGCCCGGCACGCACCGCCGCCGGCATCCGAGGCGGCTCCGGCGCGGGCGGCGGGGGCGACGCCAGCGGCGACCGCCGGGGCGGGGGAGGCGGAACCGGAGGCGGTGCCGGGCGCCGAGCCCTTCGTACCGTTCCGGCCCATCGTCGTGCGGCGGACCGGCGCGACCTCCGGCAGCCCGCGCGCCCTCGCCAACCTGATCACCGAATACACCCGGCGGACCGCCGGCTCGCGACGGCTCGCCGCGACCCACCGCCCGGTGCTGGCCGACAACGACAACCGGGTCATGTCGGACTTCCGCATGGCGATCAAGGAGATGGTCTATCCCATCGCGGCGGAACGGTCCGCCGGCACCCGGCTCTGGGACGTCGACGGCAACGAGTACGTCGACGTGATGATGGGGTACGGCTCGAACCTGTTCGGCCACTCGCCGCCGTTCGTCACCGAGGCGATCCGCGAGCAGCTCGATCGCGGTGTGCACATCGGGGTGCAGTCCGATCGGGCCGGCGAGGTCGCCAGGCTGCTGGCCGGGCTGACCGGGGCGGCCCGGGTGGCGTTCTGCAACTCCGGCAGCGAGGCCGTGATGATGGCGCTGCGGCTGGCCCGCGCCGCGACCGGCCGGACCAGGGTGGCGATGTTCGCCGGCTCCTACCACGGGATCTACGACGGCACACTGGGCAGCATGCGGCGGCTGCGGCCCGACCTGCCGCCCGCGCCGGTCGCCCCCGGCATCCCGCAACGCATGGTCGACGACCTGATCATCCTGCCGTACGCCGACGAGGCGGCCTTGCGGACGCTACGTGCCCAGGGTGACGACCTCGCCGCCGTACTCGTGGAGCCGGTGCAGAGCCGCCGGCCGGACATCCAACCGGGATGGTTCCTGCGGGAACTGCGGGAACTGACCACCGGATCGGGAGCGGCGCTGGTCTTCGACGAGATCGTCACCGGGCTGCGGACCCGCCCGGGCGGCGCGCAGGAGTGGTTCGGGGTACGCGCCGACCTCGCCACCTACGGCAAGGTGCTCGGCGGCGGCCTGCCGATCGGCGCCGTCGCGGGTGACGCGCGGTTCCTCGACGCGGTCGACGGCGGCACCTGGTCGTACGGCGACGACTCCTTCCCGTCGGCCGAGACGACGTTCTTCGCCGGCACCTTCTGCAAGCACCCGCTCGCGATGGCCGCCGCCTCCGCCGTGCTCGCCGAGCTGACCCGGCGGGGGCCGGAGCTGCACGACGCGCTCAACCGGCGCACCGCCGAGATGGTCGAACGGCTCAACGACTTCTTCGCCGAGGAGGCGGTGCCGATCCGGGTGGCGCACTTCGGATCGCTCTTCCGATTCTTTTCCACACAGGACATCCACCTGCTCTACTACCACCTGGTCCTGCGCGGTGTGCACGCCCGGGAGGGGCACAACGCCTTCCTCTCCGCCGTGCACACCGACGAGGACGTCGACCGGATCGTGCACGCGGTCCGCGAGGGCGTCACCGCGATGCGCGCGGCCGGGCTGCTGCCCGCCGGGGAGGGGCCGGTGCTGCACACCCCGGCGGCACCGTCCGGGAGACCGGCCAGGGAGGACCGGGTATCCGCCCCGGCCGCCGTCGGCGCGGACGAGCGCTCGCACCCGCCGGGCGGCATGCGCGCGGACGATCCGACCTGTCCGCTGACCGCCGCGCAGCGTCAACTGTGGACGGTCGCGCAGTTCGATCCGCAGGCCTCGGTGGCGTACCACCAGACCAGCGTCCTGCGACTCCACGGCGACCTGGACCTCGACGCGCTGCGCGGCGCGGTCCGGGCGGTGGTGGCCCGGCACGAGGCGCTGCGTACCGTCTTCGACGACGACCAGGCCCGCTGGCAGCGGGTGCTGCCGGCGGTCGAGGTGGACGTGCCGCTGGTGCCGGTGCCGGCCGAGCGCGGTGCGGACGTGCCCGCCTGGCTGGCCGAGCGGGAGCGCCGCCCCTTCGACCTGGCCGCCGGGCCGCTGATCCGGTTCGCCGTCGCACCCTCCGGGCCGGACGAGCACCTGCTCGCGCTGACCGTGCACCACATCGTCGCCGACGGCTGGTCGGTCGGCCTGCTGCTCCAGGAGATCGGTGCCGCCTACACGGCGCGGCGGCGCGGTCAGGCGTGGCAGCCGCCGCCGGCACGGCCGTTCCGGGCGTACGTGACCGAACTGGCCGAGCGCCTGACCGGGCCGGACGCCGCCGCGACCGAGCGGTACTGGCTGGACCGGATGGCCGGCCCGCCGCCGGAGCTGGACCTGCCGACCGACCGGCCCCGCCCGGCAGCTCGGACGATGCGCGGTGCCCGGTACACCACCACCCTGGACACCGGCCTGGTCAACCGGTTGCGCGCGGTCGGGGCGCCGGGCGGGTCGACGCTGCTCATGGTGCTGCTCAGCGCGTACCAGGTGCTGCTGCACCGGCTGACCGGCCAGCCCGACGTGGTGGTCGGGGTACCGGTCAACGGGCGCGGTGCGGCGGGCGCGGAGACGACCGTCGGGCACTGCGTGGACGTACTGCCGATCCGGGCCACGGTCGACGCCGACCAGCCGTTCACGGCGCTGCTGCGCCAGGTCAGCGACCACCTGCTCGACGCGTACGAGCGTCAGGACCACCCCTCCGGGCTGCTCGCCGAGCGGCTGGGTGTGCGGGTCGACCCGGCCCGTACGCCACTGTTCCGCACGGTCTTCAACCTCGACCGGACGGTACGCCCACCGGACCTCGCCGGCCTGCGGGTCGAGGAGGTGGAGCTGCCGGTCGCGCACGCCCAGTTCGACCTCGGGGTGAACGGGGTGGAGTCCGGCGACGGCTGGCGCCTGGACTTCGACTACAGCACCGACGTGCTCGACGAGGCGACCGTGGCGAGATGGGCCGGCCACCTGGTGACGCTGCTGCGGGCGGTGGCCGAGGACCCGGGGACGCCGGTGGGCCGGCTGCCGCTGGAGTCCGGGACGGAGTGGGCCCGGACGCTGGCCCGGTGGAACGCCACCGACACGCCGTACCCGCGCGACCGCACCCTGCCCGAACTCTTCGCCGCCCAGGTGGCCCGGACCCCCGAGGCGGTCTGTCTCGTCGACGGCGAGCGCGTGCTGACGTACCGGGAACTCGACCGCCGGACCTCGGCGCTGGCCGCACATCTGGTCCGGCGCGGCGTGCGGACCGGTCAGGTGGTCGGCGTCTGCCTGCCGCGCGGCGTGGACGCGGTCGTCGCGGTCCTGGCCACCCTCCGGGCCGGCGCGGCCTACCTGCCGCTCGATCCGGCGCAGGGCCCGGAGCGGCTCGGCGCGGTGCTCGCCGACAGCGGCAGCCGGCTGGTCGTCACCCACCCGGCGTCGGCCCCACCGGACCTGCCGGTCCCGGTGCTGGACGTCTCGACGGCCGACTCCGAGACCGAGTCCGGGTCCGAGACGGAGTCCGGGAACGAGTCCGAGACGGAGGCCGAGACCGACCGGGACCCGGCCGAGGCGGCCGGCAGCCCGGTCGGCCCGGAGGACGCCGCGTTCGTCATCTACACCTCCGGCTCCACCGGCCGCCCCAAGGGGGTGCTGGGCACCCACCGCGCGGTGGTCAACCGGCTGCACTGGTCCTGGCACACCCAGCCGTACGAGCCGGGCGAGGTGTGCTGCCAGAAGACCGCCATGACCTTCGTGGACTCGGTGGCGGAGCTGTTCGGGCCGCTGCTCGGCGGGGTGCCCCTGGTGGTACTGCCGGCGGAGGTCACCGGCGACCCAGCCCGGCTGGTAAGGGCGCTCGCCGCGCACCGGGTCAGCCGGATCGTCCTGGTGCCGTCCCTGCTCCGGGTCGTGCTGCACATCCTGGAGGCGACCGGTGAGCGGCTGCCGGCGCTGCGGCGCTGGACCGTCAGCGGCGAGACGCTCACCGCCGACCTGGTGGCCCACTTCCGGCGGCTGCTGCCGGACGCGACGCTGCTCAACCTCTACGGGACGACCGAGGTGATGGGGGACGCCACCGGCTACCAGACCGGCGTCGAGACCGGGCCGGTGCCGATCGGCCGCCCGCTGGCCAACACCCGGGTGCAGGTGCTGGACCGGGCCGGGCAGCGGGTCCCGGTCGGGGTGGTGGGCGAGCTGTACGTCGGGGGCGACGGGCTGGCCCGTGGCTACCTGAACGCCCCGGACCGGACCGCCGAACGCTTCGTCCCGGACCCGTTCGGCCCGCCCGGCGCCCGGCTGTACCGCACCGGCGACCTGGCCCGCTGGCGGGTCGACGGCCAGCTGGAGTACGTCGGCCGCACCGACCACCAGGTGAAGATCGACGGCGTACGGGTGGAGCCGGCCGAGGCCGAGAGCGCGCTGCACGCCCACCCGGCGGTACGGGCCGGCGCCGTCATCGCCCGGCGCACCGCCCCGGGCGGGCACACCCTGGTCGCCTTCGTCGAGCCGCACCCCGGCGCCGACCCGGCCGGGATCGTCGACTTCCTCCGCGCCCGCCTCCCCGGCTACCTGGTGCCGGCGGCCGTCGTACCGGTGCCCGCGCTGCCGCTCACCACCAGCGGCAAGGTGGACCGCGCCCGGCTGCACCGGTTCGAGGTGCCGGAACCCGGCGGCGACCTCGTGCCGCCGCGTACGCCGGTCGAGGAGGCGCTGCACGACATCTGGCTCGACGTGCTGGGCCGGCGGCGGGTCAGCGTCGACGCGAACTTCTTCGACCTCGGCGCCACCTCCCTGAACCTGATGCAGGTGGTGGCACGGATCCGGACCGTCCTCGGTGTCGAGGTCCCCGTACGGGACCTGTTCACCGCCGCCACCCTCGCCGGGATGGCGGAGGCGGTGGAGTCCGCCCTGCTGGCCGGGGCCGCCCGCGACGACGGCGTGGCGGAGCTGCTGGCGCAGCTGGAGCGGATGACCGACGAGGAGGCCGAACGCGAGCTGAACGGGTCCGCCTCGGCGCGGACGAGTCAAGAGGGGACGAGCTGAACGATGAGCGAGTCACAGGACCACCGCCTGCGGGCCGACGCCCTGTCGCCGGCCAAGCGTGCGCTGCTGATGCGCGCCCTGGCCGAGCGGGCCGCCACCGCCGACGGCATCCCCCGGCACCCGGAGCGGCGCAGCGGGCCGATGTCGTTCGCCCAGCAACGCATCTGGTTCATGCACCAGTACGCCCCGGAGAGCCCGGCCCTCAACGACCACGTGGCGCTTCGCATGCACGGCCGGCTGGACGTCGACACGCTGACCCGCGCACTGCGCGACGTCGTCGCCCGGCACGACGTGCTGCGTACCGGCTTCCACCCGGTCGACGGCGTACCGACCCAGACCGTCGCCGACCCGCCCCCGGTCGAGATACCGGTCCGCCCGGTGCCGGGGACCGGCCCGGCCGACCGCGAGGCGGCCGCGCTGCGGATCGCCCGCGAGCACGTGCGGCGCCCGTTCGACATCGCGCGCCCGCCGCTGCTGCGCCCGCTGCTGCTGGCGATCGACCCCGAGGACCACCTCTTCGTACTCGCGATGCACCAGGTCGCGCTGGACGGCTGGTCGCTCGGGGTGCTCACCCGGGAGATCGTGGAGCTGTACCGGGCGTACCGCACCGGGGCGGCGGCAGAGCTGCCGGAGCTGCCGATCCAGTACCTCGACTTCGCCCGGTGGCAGCGCGCGAACACCGACCGGCACGCCGGAGACCTCGACTACTGGCGGCGCCAGCTCGACGGGGCGCCACCGCTGCTGGAGCTGCCGACCGACCGGCCCCGCGCGGCCGACGCCCGTGGCGACGGCGACGTGCACCGCTTCACCGTCCCGGCACCCCTCCTCGACGCCGTGGACAGCCTGGCCGAGCAGACCGGGACGAGCCGGTTCATGGTGCTGCTCGCCGTCTTCGAGGTGCTGCTCGCCCGGCACAGCGGCGAGAGCGACATCTGCGTCGGCGTCCCCGTCGCCAACCGGAACCGCCCGGAGACGGAGAACCTGATCGGCTTCTTCGTCAACACCCTCGTGCTGCGGCTGCGAACCGGCGGCGCGACCAGCTTCCGGGAGGTGCTGGACCGGGTACGCCAGACCGCGCTGGACGCCTTCGGGCACCAGGACCTGCCGTTCGAGCGGCTCGTCGAGGAGCTGCAACCCGAGCGGGACCTGCGGCAGACGCCGCTGTTCCAGGTGATGTTCGTCCTGCAGAACGTTCCGCGCCCCGAGGTCGAGCTGCCCGGCCTCACCGTCCGGCCGGCGCCGCTGCACAACGGCACCGCCAAGTACGACCTCACGCTGGAGCTGTTTCCCGCGTCGGACGGGCTGCTCGGGCTCCTGGAGTACAGCACCGAGCTGTTCGACCGGGACCGCGTCGCGCGGATGTCGGCGCACTACCTGACGCTGCTGCGGGCGGTCGTCGACGACCCCGGTGCGGACGTCGCACGGATACCGCTGCTGACCGGGGACGACTACCGCCGGACCGTGCTGGAGTGGAACGACACCGCCGTACCGGAGGAGTGGCCGGGCTGCGTGCACCACCTCGTCGAGCGGCAGGCGGCCCGTACCCCGGACGCGGTCGCGGTGCGCTGCGGCGCCGACGAGTCGACGTACGCCGGACTGAACGCCCGGGCCAACCGGATCGCCCACGCGCTGCTGCGCCGGGGCACCGGCCGGGGTGACATCGTCGCGGTGCTGGCCCGACGCGGCGTCGACTACCTCGCGCTGCTGCTCGGCATCCTCAAGACCGGCGCCGCCTACCTGCCGATCGAGCCGGACGCGCCCGCCGAGCGCCTGGCCGACCTGGTCCGGCGCAGCCGCTCCCGGACCGTGGTCGCCGGCATCCGGCCGGACGACCTCCGCACGGCGCTCGACACCGCACCGCCCGGCGGATCCGACGACGACGCGCCGCCACGGATCGTACCCCTGACCGAACTGACCGAAGTGGACGGTGAAGCCGGCGACGAGGCCGACCCGGCACCGCGCGGCGGCCCCGGCGACCTCGCCTACGTGCTCTACACGTCCGGCTCCACCGGCGTGCCGAAGGGCGCGATGGTGGAGCACGCCGGCATGCTCAACCACGTCACCGCCAAGCTGGACGACTGCGGGGTGACCGCCGGTGACGTGGTGGCGCAGAACGGCCCCCAGTCGTTCGACGTCTCGGTCTGGCAGTTCCTCGCCCCGCTGGTGCGCGGCGCGGCGGTCGAGGTCTTCACCGACGAGGTGGCTCAGGAGCCGGCCCGGCTGCTGGCCGAGGTGGCCCGGACCGGTGTCACCGTGCTCCAGGTCGTGCCGGCGGTGCTGCGTGGCATGGTCACCGAGGCCGCCGCGCTCGGCGCCGCCCGTCCGGCCCTGGACCGGCTCCGCTGGATGGTGCCGACCGGCGACGCGTTGCAGGCCGACCTGTGCCGGGAGTGGTTCGGGCTCTATCCGCACGTCCCGGTGCTCAACACGTACGGCTCGACCGAGTGCTCCGACGACCAGTGCCACCTGGCGATCACCGGTCCGGATCAGCTCGCCGGCCCGGCCGTGGTCGCCATCGGCACCCCGATCCGGAACATGCGCGCCTACGTCCTCGACCGGTACGGCGCGCCGCAGCCGGTCGGCCTCCCCGGCGAACTGCACATCGGCGGGATCGGGGTGGGGCGCGGCTACCTCGACGACCCGGTACGCACCGCCGAGGTGTTCGTGCCCGACCCGTTCTCCGCGCTGCCCGGCGCCCGGCTCTACCGCACCCGGGACCTGGTACGGCAGCGGCCGGACGGCGTCATCGACTTCCTCGGCCGCACCGACCACGTGGTCAAGGTACGCGGCCACCGGATCGAACCGGGCGAGGTGGAGGCGGCCCTGAACGCACACCCGCGGGTCCACGAGAGCGTGGTGGTGGCCCGTGCCGAGGCGGGCGGTGAGAAGCGGCTCGTCGCCTACCTGGTGCCGGCCGGTGACGCGGCGCCGGACGGCACCGGTGACGGCGAGCGGGTCGCCGGTTGGCGCGGCGTCTTCGACGAGGTGTACGGCCAGGACACCGACGACACCGGGCTGAGCCGGCGGGTCTGGACCAGCAGTTACACCCGTCGGCCGCTGCCGGACGCGGAGATCGCCGAGTGTGTCGCGGACACCGTCGGACGGATCCGGGCGCTCCGGCCACGGCGGATCCTGGAGCTGGGCTGCGGCACCGGCCTGCTGCTGCGCCGACTCGCGCCGCACTGCGACGCCTACCACGGCACCGACCTGTCGGCGGAGGCGGTGCGCCGGCTGCGCGCGGCGACGGCCGGTCAGCCGGGGATGCCGGAACTCGTCCTGCGGCACCAGGCCGCCGACGACTTCGCCGGCATCGCCCCGGGCGACTACGACGTGGTCGTGGTCAACGAGGTCGTGCAGTACTTTCCCGGCGTCGACTACCTGCGGCGGGTACTGGCGGGCGCGGCCCGCGCGGTCCGCCCCGGCGGTGCGGTCTTCGTCGGCGGGGTGCGCAGCCTCCCGCTGCTGCGCGCCTTCCACGCCTCCGTCGCGCTGGCCAACGCCGATCCACAGTCGACCGTCGGCGCGCTCACCCGGGAGGTGGACTGGGCCGTGCGGGCGGAGAAGGAGCTGGCGGTCGACCCGGAGTTCTTCACCGCCGTGCTGCCGGAACTGCCCGGGATCGGCGCCGTCGAGATCGAGCTGAAGGGCGGTCGCGGCGACAACGAGTTCACCCGGTTCCGCTACGACGTGACGCTGCGGGCCGCCGCACCGGCACCGGACGGACCGGTCCGGGTGGTCGGGTCGCCGGCCGGATTCCGCGACGCCCTCGCCGTCGGCGACGGTGCCACCGTGCTGCTGTCCGGGGTGCGCAACGCGCGACTCGCCGAGCCGGCCGCGCTGCTGGACCTGCTGGCCGACGCCGACACCGACCCGGACACCCCGGTGCGGCAGCTGCGCGACCTGGTCGCCGCGCGGGCCGCCGAGTGGGACGGCGTCGACCCGGCGGACCTGGTGGAGCTGGCCGACAAGTACGAGCGGCGGGCGGTGGTCTCCTGGTCCGGTACCTCGCCGACCGCGTTCGACGTGGTGTGCCGTCCGGCGAACGCCGCGACCGGCCAGGAGCCGGTCCGCGCCACCCGGGCAGCGCTGCCGGCGTCCTGGGACCGGTTCGGCAACACCCCGATGTCCGGCGCCGCCGACGACCGGCTCGTCGAGGGGGTACGCGACCACCTCCGGCAGCGCCTCCCCGGTCACCTCGTACCCGACGCGTTCGTGGTGCTGGCGGCCCTGCCGCTCAACACCAGCGGGAAGGTCGACCGCAAGGCACTTCCGGCGCCGGGCCGGGCCAGCGAACGGCCGTACGTCCCGCCCTCCACCGAGACCGAGCGCGCCGTGGCGGAGATCTGGACGGCCGTGCTGGACGTCGAGCGGGTCGGCGCCGACGCCCGCTTCTTCGAACTCGGCGGGCATTCCCTGCTGGCCACCCAGGTGCAGTCGCGGGTCCGGGACCGGTTCGCCGTCGAACTGCCGCTGCGCAGCATGTTCGAGCACGACTCGGTGGCCGCGCTGGCCGCCGAGATCGACCGTCGCAGTGTCGCGTCGGTGGGCGGTGGAGCCGACCTGGCGGGGCTCGTCACCGAGGTGGAGGGGCTCAGCGACGCCGAGGTGGAACGGATGCTGGAAGAACGGGGACTGGCGTGACGGAACTGTCGAGCCGGATCGACGGGCTCTCGCCACGGCGGCGGGCCCTGCTGGAGCAGTTGCGGCGGGAGCGGTCGGACGCGGTCCGCCGCCGTCCCGAGGGTACGGTGGCGCCGCTCTCCTCGGCGCAGCAGCGCATGTGGTTCCTCGACCAGTACGACGCCGGCAGTGCCGTCTACAACGTCTACGTCGTCGTACGGCTCTCCGGCCGTCTCGACCGTGACGCCCTCGCCGAGGCGGTCAGCGGGGTGGCCCGGCGGCACGAGATCCTGCGCACCGTCTACCCGTCCCGGGACGGCCGGGCCGAACAGGTGGTGCTGGCCGCCGCACCGGTGCCGCTGCCGGTACGCGACCTGACCGGCCGGCCCGCCGCCGAGCGTTACGAGGCCGCCCTCGCCGAGGCCGTGGCGGAGGCGCGGGTGCCCTTCGACCTGCGCAACGGGCCCCTGCTGCGGGCCGCCCTGCTCCGGATCGACGCCGACGACCACCTCTTCGTCCTCACCATGCACCACATCGCGGCGGACGGCTGGTCGATGGGGGTGCTGGTCCAGGAGGTGGCGACCGGCTACGCCAGCGCGGTCGCCGGGGAGACCGTCGCGCTGCCCGAACCACCCATCCAGTACGCCGACTACGCGCAATGGCAGCGGGACCGGCTCGGCAGCGGCGCGCTGGAGGCCGGACTCGCGTACTGGCGGGAGCGGCTGACCGGCGTGACGGCCCCGGTCGAGCTGCCCGCCGACCGGTCCCGCCCACCGGTGCGCGGTGACCGGGGGCGGCGACACCTCTTCTCCCTCGACCCCGAGCTGGTCGCGCAGGTGCGGCGGCTGTGCCGGGCGCACGACGTCACCCTCTTCATGGCGCTGCTGGCCGCCTTCACCGCCCTGCTGGTGCGCTACACCGGCCGGGCCGACGTCCCGGTCGGCACGCCGATCGCCAACCGCACCCGGCCCGAGTTCGAGGGCCTGATCGGCTTCTTCGTCAACACCCTGGTCCTGCGCACCGAACTGGACGGCAACCCCACCTTCCGGGAGATCCTGCACCGGGTCCGGGAGGTCACCCTCGGCGCCTACGAGCATCAGGAGGTCCCGTTCGAGCGGCTCGTCGAGGAGCTGCGACCGGACCGGGACCCCGGCCACACGCCGCTGTTCCAGGTGATGTTCGTGCTCCAGAACGCGCCGCTGCCGCCGGTGACCGTGCCGGGGCTCACGATGGGCGTGGTCGACGTGCACAACGACACCGCCAAGTTCGACCTGACGCTGGTGATGACCGAGCTGGGCGACCGGGTCGAGGGGTGGCTGGAGTACGCCACCGACCTTTTCGACGACGCCACCGCGCAGCGGATCGCCGGGCACTACCGGACCCTGCTGGCCGGCGCCGTCGCGGCACCTGAGCGCCGGCTCTGGGAGCTGCCGGTCCTCGACGCCGACACGCGACGGCGGATGGTCCGGGAGTGGAACCGCACCGGCACGCCGCCGTCGACGGTCACCGCCGTGCACCAGCGGATCGCCGCACTCGCCGCCGCCGAGCCGGACCGGATCGCCGTGGTCGGCGCGGAGCTGCGGCTGCGCTACCGGGAACTGGACCGCCGCGCGAACGCGCTGGCGCACCGGTTGCGCGAGCGCGGCGTCGGCCCGGACGTGCCGGTCGGGGTCTGCCTGGAACGCTCGGTCGACCTGGTGCTGACCCTGCTCGCGGTGCACCGGGCCGGCGGCGCCTACCTGCCGCTGGACCCGGACCTGCCCCGGCAGCGGCTGGACTATCTGCTCGACGACGCCGGTGCGGCCGCCGTGGTCGCCCGGCCGGACCATCCGCTGGCCGCCACGGCGGCGGCGCTGGTGCTGCCGTACGGCTGGGCCGCGACCGCCCCCGAGGCGGACGCGCCGCCGGCCGGCGAGGTCACCGGCGACCACCTCGGGTACGTCATCTACACCTCCGGCACGACCGGGCAGCCGAAGGGGGTCGCCAGCACCCACCGGGGCATGGTCAACCGGCTGGAGTGGATGGCGGCTGAATACCCGCTCACCGGCGCGGACCGGATCCTCCAGAAGACACCGGCCAGCTTCGACGTCTCGGTCTGGGAGTTCTTCTGGCCGCTGATGGCCGGTGCCGGGATCGTCGTCGCCCGACCCGGCGGGCACCGCGACCCGGGCTACCTGGCCGAACTCATCGTCGCCGAACGGGTCACCGTCGTCCACTTCGTACCGTCGATGCTGCGGGCCTTCCTCGACCATCCCGGCGCCGCCCGCTGCACCGGCCTGCGGCACGTGGTGTGCAGCGGCGAGGCACTCGCGCCGGACCTGGTGGCCCGGTTCTACGAGGTGCTGCCCGACAGCCGGCTGCACAACCTCTACGGCCCGACCGAGGCGTCCATCGACGTCACCGCCTGGGCGTGCCGTCCCGAGGACTCCGCCGGTACGGTGCCGATCGGCCGGCCCATCGCCAACACCCGGACGTACGTGCTCGACCCGTGGCTCAACCCGGTACCGGTCGGCGTTCCGGGTGAGCTGTACCTGGCCGGTACCGGGCTGGCCCGGGGCTACCTGAACCGGCCGGCGCTGACGGCGGAGCGGTTCGTGCCCGACCCCTTCGGCACCGAACCGGGCGGCCGGCTGTACCGCACCGGCGACCGGGCCCGCTACCGTCCCGACGGCGCGATCGAGTACCTGGACCGGATGGACCGGCAGGTGAAGATCCGTGGGTTGCGGGTGGAGCCGGGCGAGATCGAGGCGGCCCTGCACACCCATCCGTCGATCGCCCGGGCGGCCGTCGTCGCCCGGACCGAGCCGGCCGCACCGGCCCGGCTGGTCGGGTACGTCGTCGCCGCCGGCCTCCCGCCGTCCGTCGCCGACCTCCGCGGCCACCTGCTCGACCGGCTGCCCGAACACATGGTGCCGGCGACCTTCGTCTTCCTGGAGAGCCTGCCGCTGACCCGGAGCGGCAAGGTCGACCGGGCGGCACTGCCGGAGCCGGACGACACCCGCCCGGAGATCGGCGAGTTCGTCGCGCCCGCCGGCCCGGTCGAGGAGGCGCTGGCCCGCATCTGGTCCGATCTGCTCCGGCTCGACCGGGTCGGCGCCGGGGACAGCTTCTTCGCGCTCGGCGGTGACTCGATCCGCAGCATCCAGATGCTGTCCCGGGCCCGTGAGGAGGCCGGGCTGGACCTGTCGCTGCGGCAGGTGTTCGCGGAGCCGACGATCCGGGCGCTGGCCCGCGCCGGCCGGCCGGGGGCGGAACGGGGGCCGGTGACCGCTGCCGGGGAGCCGTTCGCGCTGCTGGCCGAGGCGGACCGCGGACGGCTGCCGGAGGACGTCGTCGACGCGTACCCGCTCTCGGTTCTGCAGCACGGCATGATCTTCGACAACGAGTACCGGTCGGACTTCTCCATCTACCACGACGTCTTCGGCTTCCACCTGCGCGGACCGTTCGACGCCGCCGCCCTCGACACGGCGGTGGCCCGGCTCGTCGCCCGGCACCCGGTGCTGCGTACCTCGATCGACCTCGCCGGCTACGCCGAGCCGCTCCAACTCGTCTGGCGCCAGGGGCGGGTACCGGTGCGGGTGGCGGACCTGCGCGGCCTGGACCCGGCGGCGCAGCGGGAGCGGATCGCCGCCTGGACCGACGCGGAGAAGGTACGGCCGTTCGACTGGACGGTGCCGGCGCTGCTCCGCGCCCAGGTGCACCGGCTCGGCGACGACGAGTTCTGGTTCTCGCTGAGCTGCTCCAACACCATCCTCGACGGCTGGAGCGTCTCCACGCTGCTGACCGAGCTGTTCCGGGCCTACGACGCGGAGCTGACCGGGGCGACGGCAGCCGAGCCGTCCGCGCCGCGCAGCACCTTCCGCGACTTCGTCGCCGCCGAGCGGGCCTGCCTGGACGACGAGGAGACCCGGCGGTTCTGGCGGGAGCGGCTCGCCGACGCGGTCGCCACCCCGCTACCGCGCTGGCCCCGGCCGGCGGACGCGCTCGCCGGCCCGGACGGGGGTCGTCGCCAGCGACGTGTGCGGGCGGTGCCGGTGGACGAGCCGGTCGAGACCGGCCTGCGGCGGCTCGCGCGCGGCACCGGCGTCCCGCTGAAGAGCGTCCTGGTGGCCGCCCATCTCAAGGTGGTCGCCGTGCTGGCCGGCCACGACCGGGCCGTCACCGGCATGGTCACCAACGGCCGGCTGGAGGAACCGGACGCGGATCGGGTGCTCGGGCTCTTCCTCAACGTGGTTCCGCTCGTCGCCGACCTCTCCGGCGGCGACTGGACCGCCGTCGTGCGCCAGGTCTTCGACACCGAACGCGCGCTGCTGCCGCACCGGCGCTACCCGGCCACCCGGCTGCGTCCGGCCGTCGGTCAGGAATGGTTCGAGACCGCGGTCAACTTCGTCAACTTCCACGTGTACGACGCGCTCGGTGACCTCGGCGCCCTCGAACTCCTCGACGTGGACACCTTCGACGACACGAACTTTCCGCTCTGGACGGAGTTCAGCGTCAATCCCCGCTCCGGTCGAATCGAGCTGGAACTCTCCTACGACGCCGCTGTACTCGCCGACGAGCAGGTCGGTGCCATCGGCGGCTACTACGCCGCCGTGCTCGCCGCGATGGCCGCCGACCCGTCGAGCCGTCCCGACCGGGTCGACCTGCTCCCGGCGGCGTCGCGGGAGTGGTTGCTCTCAGAGGTGGCCGGTGACCGGGCTGCCGACGTGGTTGCCGAGGGTTCGGTCTTCGAGCGGTTGACGGCGGTGGTGGAGTCCTCTGGTCCTGCCGTGGCGTTGTCGGACGACTCCGGTGTGTCGGTGACGTTTGCCGAGGTGGCGGAGTTGGTGGGTCGGTTGGCGGCGGTGTTGCGTTCGGCGGGGGTGGTGCGGGAGTCGGCCGTCGGGGTGTGTGTGTCGCGTGGGGTGGATTTGCCGGTGGTGGTGCTCGCGGTGTGGTGGGCGGGTGGGGTGTATGTGCCGTTGGATCCGTCGTTGCCGGCTGGGCGGTTGGCGGAGATGGCGGAGACCGCCGGTGTCTCGGTGCTGGTGTCTGCTGTGGAGGGGTCGGGCGTGCCGGGGTTCGCGGGTCCGGTGATCGACGTGTCCGGGGGCGTGGCTGCGCTGGTGTCGGGTTCGGCGGTGCGGGGTTCGGCGGTTGGGGGTTCGGTGGTGGCGGCGGTGGGTCCGGTGGTGGGGCAGGGGGCGTTCGTGGTGTTCACGTCGGGGTCGACGGGGCGGCCGAAGGGTGTGGTGGTGGAGCACGGGCAGTTGTGGAATCGGTTGGTGTGGATGTGGGAGGGGTTTGGTTTTGGGGTGGGGGAGGTGGTGTGTCAGAAGACGAGTGTGGGTTTTGTGGATTCGGTGTGGGAGTTGGTGGGTGGGTTGTTGGCGGGGGTGCGGTCGGTGGTGGTCTCGGACGAGGTCCCCCGGGATCCGCTGCGCCTGGTGGAGGTGTTGGGGCGGGAGCGGGTGACGCGTCTCTGGTTGGTGCCGTCACTGTTGCGCGCGGCCCTGGACGCGGTACCGGATCTCGGAGCCCGGTTGCCGGAGCTGCGGATGTGGGTGAGCAGTGGTGAGGCGTTGCCGTGGTCGTTGTGGCACCGCTTCCAGACCGCGATGCCGCACGCCCGGCTCTTCAACCTCTACGGCACCTCGGAGATCTGGGACGCGACCTGGCACGACCCGTACGCGAGCCCGGTCTCGCCGGTGGCGGCGTCGGTGCCGATCGGTCGGCCGATTCGGGGTGTGCGGGTGTATGTGCTGGATGGGGTGGGTGGGTTGGTGCCGGTGGGTGTGCCGGGGGAGTTGTGGGTGGGTGGGGTGGGGGTGTCGCGGGGTTATCTGGGTGAGCCGGTGTTGACGGCGGAGCGTTTTCGGCCTGATCCGTTCGGGCCGGTGGGGGCTCGGATGTATCGGACCGGGGATCTGGCGTGTGTGTTGCCGGATGGGCAGGTGCAGTTTCTGGGTCGGGTGGATCATCAGGTGAAGGTTCGTGGTGTGCGGGTGGAGCCGGCCGAGGTGGAGGCGGTCCTCGAACGCCACCCCGAGGTGCGCCAGGCCGTCGTCGTCGCCCGGGACACCGGCACCGACGAGCCGTACCTCGCGGCATATCTGCTCCCGGAGCGCGGCCGTACCCTCGACCCGACCGAGGTGCGGCACACCGTCGCCGCCGACCTGCCGGCCCAGCTCCGACCCGCCCGGGTCGCCGTACTCACCGAGTTGCCGCTGACCAGCAGCGGCAAGGTCGACCGGCTGGCGCTGCCCGAGATAGCGGCCGACGCGAACCCGGGCGGCCCGTACACCCCGCCGCGCGACGCGGTCGAGTCCACCCTCGCCGCCGTCTGGGCCGAGGTGCTCGGGCGCGACCGGATCGGCGTCGACGACAACTTCTTCGACCTCGGCGGGGACTCGCTGCGCGCCGTCCGGATCGTGGCGCGCAGCCGGCACCGGCTCGGCGTCGACGTACCGGTGGCGGCGGTCTTCCAGGCGCCGACAGTCGCCCAGCTCCGCCGGTGGATCGCCGACTCGGCGACACCGGCGGCGCCGGTACCGCAGCAACCGGAGGACACCGGCCCGGCGCCGCTCTCCTTCGCCCAGCAGCGGCTCTGGTTCCTGCACCAGGCCGATCCGGGCAGCGCCGCCTACAACGTGCACTTCGCCGTACGGATCCGTGGGCCGCTGGACGTGGCCGCCCTCCGGCACGCCGTCCGGGAGGTGATCCGCCGGCACGAGCCGCTGCGCACCACGTTCGCCGTGCTCGACGGCGTACCGGCGCAGGTCGTGCGGCCGGCGCCGGACGACCCGCTGACCGTCGCCGTGGTCCCCGTCGGTGCCGAGGCTGACCTGCGGGCGGCGGTACACGAGGAGATCCACCGCCCCTTCGACCTGGACCGGGGGCCGGTCGTGCGTGCCACGCTGCTGCGCACCGCACCGGACGAGCACGTCGCGCTCCTCGTCCTGCACCACGTGGCCTGCGACGCCTGGTCGATGCCGGTGCTGTTGCGGGAGCTGGCGGCGCTCTACACGGCGGCCCGCTCGGGACGGCCCGACCCGCTCGGCCCGCCACCGGTGCCGTACCGGGAGCACGCCCGCCGGCAGCGGGTGGCGTACTCCGGTGACCGCCTCGCGGCCCGGCTCGACTATTGGCGGGAGCGCCTCGCCGACGCCCCGGACACCGCCGACCGGCTGATCGACCGGCCCCGACCGGCCCACCCGGGGTACGCGGGTGGTACCGAGTCGACCACGCTGGCCCGGCCGCTGGGTGCCGGCGTCCGCGACCTGGCCACGGCGAGCCGGGCCACCGTCTTCATGTGCCTGCTGGCCTCGTTCGCGGTCGTGTTGCACGCCCGCACCGGGGCGGAGGACGTCCTGATCGGCACCGACCTCGCCGGCCGGGACGACCCGGGGCTGGACGGCCTGGTCGGCTTCTTCGTCAACCAGATTCCGGTGCGTACCGACCTGTCCGGTGACCCCACCTTCCGGGAACTGCTCGGCCGGGTACGCGACGACTTCCTCCGCGACCAGGCCCGGGAGGTACCGTTCGACCGGCTGGTCGAGGCGGTCGGCGGGGAGCGGGACCTCTCCCGGGCGCCGGTCTTCCAACTCAAGCTGGTGCACCACGACGTGCCGGACGACCTGTTCAGCCTGCCCGATCTGCGGGTGACCGAGCTGCCGGTGCACCGCGACACGACCCAGCTCGACCTCAACCTCCGGGTCACCGGCTCCGGCGACGAGCTGCGGCTCTCCGCCGAGTACGACACCGATCTGTTCCGCGGCGGCACGGTGCGGGCGATTCTCGCCGAGGTCACCGCCGTCCTCCGGGCGGTGACCGCCGATCCGGGGACCCGGCTGGCGACGCTGCGCGCCGCCGTGGCGGGCGCGGCGGAGCAGCATCGGGCCGGCGAGCGGCGGGAGCTGCGGGCGGTGAGCGCTACCCGGCTGCGGCAGGCGCGGCGTCGGGCACTGCCGGCACCTGATCCGGGCGCCGGGTGAGGCGTTCGAGTGTTCATCCTGGGCGGTCGATCATCCGATCGGCTGGTCAGCGCGCCGGCCCCGCCGGCACCCCGCACGCCGGTCGCGCCCCGGTCGCGCCCGCCGCTCGGGCGTCCCGGCGGTCGGGCGTTCCGGCGGTCGGGCGTCCCGCGCCTCCGGTTGCGGGTGGCTGCGGTGGGGCGTGTGCGCGTGCCGGTGTGGTCCGAAAAGGACGGTCGTGGGACTGCGCCGATCCTCTTTGCCGATCGACGGGTTGGCACTAGCATTCCCCATTAGTGGTGATAAATAGCCGCCCGATATCTCTGTCGATGCGCGGCGCGGTGTGCCACACAGTTTCCGTCGTACCTCGCCCGGAGATTCCGAAATCTTCGCCAGGAAAGGGTCCGCCAGTGTTTCGTACGATGGTGAAATCGAAAATCCACCGGGCCACGGTCACCCAGGCCGACCTGAACTACATCGGCTCGCTTACCGTCGACCTCGACCTGCTCGACGCCGCCGATCTCATCGCCGGTGAGCAGGTGCACGTGGTCAACGTGACCAACGGCGCCCGCCTGGTGACCTACCTGATCGAGGGGGAGCGCGGCTCCGGGATCATCAGCGTGAACGGGGCCGGCGCCCGGCTGGCCCACCCCGGCGACATCCTGATCATCATCGGGTACGGCGTCGCCGACACCGAGACGGAGTCCGTGAAGCCGAAGGTCGTGTTCGTCGACGGGAACAACCGGATAGCGGATCTCGGCCACCTCCTCGACCGCTGATGCCCGACGCCGGAAGCCCGACCGTCACGGGCCAGCGCGACACGAGCGGACGGGTGGGCTCCCCGCTGCGGCTGGCCGCACACACCGACACGCCCCTGTGGCCGGTGCTGGTGCGTCGGCGGGGCGGCGAGCATCCGCTCTGGCTGAAGCTGGAGCTCTTCAACCCCACCGGCTCGATCAAGTACCGCACGGCGGTCGGGCTGGTCGCGGCGCTGGACGCCGAACGCCCGCTGGCGCCGGGCACCCAGGTCGTGGAGTCGACCTCGGGAAACCTCGGCCTCGCCCTGGCCCGGGTGCTCTCGCTGCTGCACTGCCACCTCACGGTCGTGGTCGACCCGAAGGTGCCGGCCACCGTACGCGACCGGCTGCGCGCCGAGGGCGCGGTGGTGGCGCCGGTGGACGAGCGGGACACCCACGGCGGCTACCTGCTCACCCGCCTGGCCCGGGTACGCGAGCTGTGTGCGGAGGACCCGGCACTGCGCTGGCCCGACCAGTACTCCAACCCGGCCAACCCGGGGGTGCACCGGGACATCACGGCCCGCGAGCTGCTCCGCCAGACCGGCGGCGACCTCGACGCGGTACTGGTCGCGGTGAGCACCGGCGGCACGCTCGTCGGGATCAGCGAGGGAGTGCGGCAGGCCCGGCCGGGCGTGCGGATCTACGCGGTCGACGTCCAGGGTTCGCTGGTGACCCGGGACGTCGGCCGCTCGCACCTGCTCACCGGCATCGGCTCCAGCCGCAAGTCGTCGTTCCTGCGCCCGGGGCACTACGACGAGGCGCTCCGGGTGCGTGACGTGGAAGCCTTCGCGTACTGCCGGATGTTCCTCGACGACACCGGCCTCGCGATCGGGGGATCGGGCGGGGCGGTCCTCGCCGCCTACGTCGGGGGGCTGCCGGCGGCCACGGGCGGGCCCCGCCGGCCGGTGGCGGTCATCCCGGACGGCGGGGACAACTACGGCGTCACCGTGTACGACGACGGGTGGCTGGCCCGGCACGGCGTGCTGGACGAGACCCGGGCGGTCCAGGAGGCGGCCCGGGCGGACGGGGTCGGCTTCGACGGGTCGGCGCTGGCCGCCCCGCTCGGCGGCTGGCGGCGCTGACCGGGCAAGGAGCGGCGCTCGACCCGGGCGAGGAGCCGCGCTGAACCCCGGGGCGAACAAACGGCGCTGAACCCGGGTGAGGACCCGGGTGCGCCGGTGGCGGGTGGCCCGCCCCGGCACACCACCGGCGCCGGTCAGGCCGTCGCCTCCATCGACCGGCGCAGGCTCAGCGGGCGCATGTCGGTCCACACCTCGCTGATGTGCTCCAGGCACTCCGACTTGCTGCCCGTGCGGCCCACCTCCCGCCACCCGGCCGGGATCTCCCGGTCGGCCAGCCAGATGGAGTACTGCTCCTCGTCATTCACCACGACCGTGTACCGCCGGTCGTCCTGATCGTCGTCGAAGGCCATCCCTTTTCCCCTTTCCGTGCGCCGGCCAGGCCCGGTTCGCCGGTCGATGCTAGGGCACCACTCCGGCGGCCGACAACGATTCCGTCACGGGCCGGGAACGTGCCTCGTTTGCCGCCCGGCGCCGCGCTGGTACGTTTCTCCACGCCGGTTGCGGCCCCTGCGGACGACGCGGAGCAAAGACGGCCGGAAATACAGCGGCGAGCAACGGACGAAAAGGTGCGAGAAATGGCGTCAGAGGCACCCGAAAAGGCGTCGCGGGGTCCGAGGAGCCGGCGACGTACCGCAGTAGCCGGGTCCGCGCTGGTCGACAGCGGCCGGCTCCACCCCGACCGGAACCTCCCGGTGCTGATCCGTCCGGCGGTGCCCGGCGTGCAGCTCGACCAGTGGGCCGTGGCGCACCGGGACGTGATCGAGGAACACCTGCTGGCCTCCGGCGCCGTACTGCTGCGCGGCTCCGGCATCACCGACCCGGCCCGGTTCGACGCGTTCATGGCGGCGCTCTATCCCGACCTCGTCGCCGAACACGAGCGGTCGTCACCACGGCACCAGGTCAGTGGCAACGTCTACACCTCCACCGACCACCCGGCCGACCAGTCGATCTTCCTGCACAACGAGATGTCGTACTCGGTCCGCTGGCCGATGCGGATCGGCTTCTGCTGCGTCACGGCGCCCGCCACCGGCGGCGCGACGCCGATCGCCGGCACCCGCGAGGTCCTCGACCTGCTGCCGGTGCCGGTGCGGGAGGAGTTCGCCCGCCGTGGCGTGCGGTACGTGCGCAACTACGGCGACGGGTTGGGCCTGCCGTGGCAGACCTCGTTCCACACCGACGACCGGGCCGAGGTGGAGCGCTACTGCCAGGAGAACGGTCTCACCGCCGAGTGGAAGGACGGCGACCGGCTGCGCACCACCCGGGTCGCGCCGGCATTCGCCCGGCACCCCACGACCGGGGAGACGGTGTGGTTCAACCACGCCACCTTCTTCCACGTCTCCACTTTGGAGCCGACCCTCCGGGACGCCCTGCTGGCCGACTTCGGGCCGTACGGCGTGCCGACGAACAGCTTCTACGGCGACGGCGAGCCGATCGAGCCGGAGACGCTGGCGATCCTGCACGCCGCGTACGACCGGGCGACCGTCTCCTTCCCCTGGCAGGAGGGGGACGTGCTGCTGCTGGACAACATGCTGGCCGCGCACGGCCGGGCCCCGTTCACCGGGCGCCGGAAGGTCGTGGTGGCGATGGCCGACCCGGTCGAGGCCACCTACGCCTGACCGTGCCAGGCCCGCCAGAGCCTGGCGTACACGCCGTCGGTGGCCACCAGCTCCTCGTGCCGGCCCACCTCGATCAGCCGGCCCCCGTCGAGCACCGCCACCCGGTCGGCGTCGTGCGCGGTGTGCAGCTTGTGTGCGACCGCGATGACGGTCCGCCCGGCGAGCAGGGCGGCCAGCGACCGTTCGAGGCGCCGGGCCGAGCGCGGGCTCAGCGCCGCGGTCGCCTCGTCGAGGATCAGCACCGCCGGATCGACCAGGACCAGCCGGGCCAGCGCGAGCTGCTGGGACTGCGCTGCGGAGAGGGCATGCCCGCCCGCACCGACCCGGGTCTCCAGCCCCTGCGGCAGCGCCTCGGCCCAGCCGAGCGCGTCGACGGTCCGGAGCGCCCGTACCACGTCGGCGTCGACGTCCGGCGGCAGCGGTAGCCGTACGTTGTCGCGCAGCGACCCGGCGAAGACGTGGTTCTCCTGGGTCAGCATCGCGACGTACCCGCGCAGGACCTCGGGCGGCAGCGCGTGTGTCGGCACCCCGCCGATCTCGACGGTCCCGCCGTCGGGCAGGTCGATGCCGCTGACGAGGCGTACCAGGGTGCTCTTGCCGGCCCCGCTGGGCCCGACGAGCGCGAGCCGTTCGCCGGGGGCGACCGTCAGGCTCACCTCGTGCAGTACCGGCGTGGCGTCGTAGCCGAAGCCCACCGCGTGCACCCGTACCCCGTTGCCGTCGGGGCGGATCGAGGTCTCCGTCGGGCGGCACGCCGCACCCTGCTCCGCCGCGTTCTGCACCCCGACGACCCGGGCGAGCGCGGCCGAGGCGAGCTGGAGTTCGTCGAGCCAGCCGACCAGCGCGTCGAGCGGTTCGACCAGCAGCCACGCGTAGACGGTCACCGCGACGACGTCACCGAGGCTCACCGCGCCGCGCTGGTACTGCACCGCGCCGAGGATCAGCGCCGCCAGCACCGTCAGCAGGTACGACAGCTCGACACCGGGCAGCCATTCGGTCCGCAGCCGCAGCGTGTGGCGTTCGGCGGCACGCACCTCGGCGATCGCCCGGTCGGTGTCGGAGATCCGCCTCGGGCCGAGCCGCAGCGCCTCGACCGTCCGCGCCCCGGCCACGGTCTCGTGCACCACCGCGTTCACCCTCGCCCACGCCGCGGTTTCGGCCCGGTAGCCGGCGGGAGCGCGGCGCAGGTACCGCCGGGTGCCGAGGATCAGCAGCGGCAGCCCGGCCGCCAGGCAGAGCGCGAGCGTCACGTCGGTGAGCAGCATCGCACCGACGGTCAGCGTCGCCACGGCCGCCGCGACCACCACCTCGGGTACGGCGGAGCGCAGCGCGTACGACAGCGACTCGACGTCGGAGGTGACCCGGGTCAGCAGGTCGCCGGCCGGGGCCCGCTCGACCAGTGGCAGCGGCAGCCGCAGCACCCGGTCCATGAACCGCTCCCGGATCCGGGCCAGCAGCTCCTCGGCGAGGAGGGCGGCGCGGCGGCGGGCCGCCAGCACGAACGCCGCCTGGACCAGCAGCACACCGGCGTAGCCGGCGGCGAGCGTGTCGACCCGGGCGACCGGGGTGCCGCGCTGCACGGCGTCCACGATGGAGCCGAGCAGGCGCGGGCCGACCAGCGCGGCGGCCGCCGCCACGACGTGCAGCCCGAGGATCAGGCCGAGCCGGCCACGGTGCGCGGCAAGCAGTTCGCGGGCGTACGCCCAGACCGCGCGGCCGGACGCGACCGGCAGGGCGGGGGCGCTCACGGTCGTACCGCCGTCTCGGCGGCGCCCCGGCCGACGTGTTCGCGGTAGCGCTCGTCATCGGCGAGCAGGCTCGGATGGTTGCCCTCGGCCACCGCCCGCCCGCCCTCGACCAGCACGACGTGCTCCGCCCGGGCCAGCAGCAGCGGGCTCGCGGTCAGCAGCACCGTGGTCCGTCCGGCCCGGGTCCCCGGCAACGACTCCGCCACCCGCGCCTCGGTGTGGGCGTCCAGCGCGCTCGTCGGTTCGTCCAGCAGCAGCACGTCCGGGTCGGCGACCAGCGCCCGGGCCAGGGCCAGCCGCTGCCGTTGCCCGGCCGACAGGGAGCGGCCCTGCTCGGTCACCGGCCGGGACCAGCCCGCCGGGTCACCGCTGAGCAGGTCATCGGCCGCCGCCGTGGCCAGGGCCAGCTCCGGCGGCACGCCACGGCCGGCGCGGGGCGGGTCGAGGGTCTCCGCCAGCGTGCCGGCGAAGAGCACCGCGTCCGCGTCGACGAGGAGCACCCGCCGCCGCAGCTCCGCCAGGGGCAGCCGATCCAGGGGTACGCCGCCGAGGCGGACGTCCCCGGCCGCGTAGCCGGCCAGCCGGGCCGGTACCGCCACGGCGTCGCCCGGGTCGAGGCAGACGATCGCGGTGAGCGTGCCCGGTCGTACGGTCACTCCGTAGTCGTGGTCGACCAGCCCGACGTCCCCGTCCGGCGGGGAGAGCGGCCGGGCCGGTTCGGGCCGGTCCCGCCCGATCGTCAGCAGCGCGTGCACCCGGCGTGCCGAGACCAGCCCCCGGGTCAGCGCGACGACCGCGTCCGACGCCGCGCTCAGCGGCAGGAAGAGGAAGGCGGCGTAGCCGTAGAAGGCGGCCAGTTCGCCCGCGCTGATCCGGCCCGCCGCGGCGGCCCGCGCCCCGAGCCAGGTGACGGTGACCAGCACCAGACCGGGCAGCAGCACCTGTGCGGCGTACATCGTGGCCTGGGTCCGGGCCGTGACGACCGCGGTGTGGCGCACCTGCTGCGAGGCGCGGTGGTAGCGGGCCAGGACGTTCTGCTCGCCGCCGATGCCGCGCAGGACCCGCAGCCCGGCCGCGACGTCGGCGGCGACCGACGCGGCCCCGGCGAGCGCGTCGCCGACCCGGCGCTGACGGCGTTGCAGCGGTGCGGCGAACGCGCCGACCGCCGCGAGCGTGACCGGCACCCCGAGCACGACCACGGCGCCCAGCGCGGGTGACGCCGCCAGCAGGAGTACCGCGATGACGACCACCGAGGCGACCGCCCCGGCCAGGTTCGCCGCCGCGACCAACGCGAACCCCACGTTCGCCGACTCGATCCCGGAGAGCGCCACCACCTCACCGGCGACGAGTCGGCGCCGGACGGTGTCGCCCAGCCCGGCCACGTGCCCGACCGTGAGCCGCTGCACCCGGAAGCCGGCTGCCAGCCGGATCGACACGGAGACCCGGTGCGCCCAGACGCTCGCCACCGTGCTCAGCACCCCCACCGCGCCGACCGCGCCGACCCACCGGGCGAAGACACCGTCCGTTCCGCCGGCCACCAGCGCGTCGACGGCCCGTCCCACCCCGGCCGGGATGAGGCTCCGGGTGCCCATCGCGACGACGGCGAGCGTGCAGCCGTACACCAGCAACCGCCACTGCCGCTTGGCGATCCAGCGGAACAGCACGGCTGCGGAACGCAGGTCCGGCCGCTCCACGGCATTGTCGTCGGGTCGGCGCACGGTCGGAGGGTAGCCCGCGACGGCGCTTCCCGAGAGTGGACAGTTCGGTTACCGTCCACATTGCGATCGGCCGATACGACCTGGTCGCCTTCGCCGTCCTGGCCCGGATCGCCGCACTGGCGCGATCGGGTCGGCCACGCGGGAACCGTGCGCCACAGGCGGCCAGGAGTGTGTGGTGTCTCAACCGACGTACCGTCCGATGGGGGTCGCCCGTGACTGTCACTGAGAACGCGGAGGCCGGTGGCGCCGGAGCCGGTGAGGCGTACCGGCTCTCGCCGTTGCAGCAGCGGATCTCGACCGTCGCGGCCGGTGAGCCCGGACCCTACCTGGTGCGCGGCGTGGTCGCGGTGGACGGGCCACTGGACGTGGCGGCCCTCGGCACGGCCGTCGACGCGGTGGTGGCGCGGTACGAGATCCTGCGCACCGGCTTTCCCACCCTGCCGTCGATGAGCCTGCCGGTGCAGGCGATCGGGCCGGCCCGGCCGGGACGACTCGACGTGGACGGCGCCGTTCCCGAACCCGGACCCGACGCCGACGCCGTGGGCGGTGTGCGGACCCCGCCGCGCTTCCGGCTCACCCGGCTCGGTCCCGACCGGCACCGCCTGGAGGTGACCGCGTCGGCGATGTGCCTCGACACCGGCTCGATCGGCCCGCTGACGGCGGCGATCGCGGCGGAGTACCACGCGGCCGTCGGAGGGCCGGCCCCGACGACCGAGCCGGTGCAGTACGCCGACCTGGCGGAGTGGCTCAACGAACTGCTGGAGTCGCCCGAGTCGGCCGCCGGCCGGGACCACTGGCAGACCCTGTCCGAAGAGGACGGTCTCCGGGAGGCGCTCGCTCGCGACCTGCCGCTGGCGGAACGGGCCCCCGACCCGCGATCCGACCGGTGCACGCCCCGGGACTGTCCCGTCCCCGTCGAGGCGGAGACCTCGGCCGCCATCGACGGCTTCGAGGCACCGGCCGACGCGGTGCTGCTGGCGGTGTGGCGGGTGCTGCTGGCCCGGCTCACCGCCGAGCGGCGGGTCCTGGTCGCGGTGGCCGCCGACGGCCGCGACGACGAGGAACTCGCCGACGTGGTGGGGCCGCTCACCCGGTTCACGCCGCACCTCGCCACCGTCGATCCACAGTGGTCGCTGCGCACCGCCGTCGAACGGCTCGGTGCGGCGGACGCCGAGAACGGCCGGCTGCACCAGTACTTCGGCTGGGACCTGCCGGCCGAGGCGGCCACCCCGTACGTCCCGCTGGCCTTCGAGTACCTCGACCTGCCCGGCGCCGTGCAGGCCGGCCCGGTGACCTTCCGGGTGGTGGCTGCCGAGGGCCCCGCCGACCGTTTCGACCTGAAGCTCTCCGTCGTGCGTACCCCGGACGGGCTCGCGACCGTGCTGCGCTACGACGCGGAGGCGCTCGACGACGCCACCGCGTCCCGGCTCGCGGCCCACCTCGGGCAGCTGCTCCGGGAGGCGCTTAGTCGCCCTGACACCCCGGTCGCGGAGCTGTCGCTGCTGCCCCCCGCGCAGCAGCGCGCCCTGCTGGCCGGCACCTGGCGGGCCGCACCGCCGTCGACCGTCGAGCCGATCTGCTTCCACCACCGCTTCCAGCACCGGGCGGCGAGCACGCCCGACCGGCCGGCGGTGGTGTACGGCGACACCACCCTCACCTTCGGCGAGCTGAACACCCGGGCCAACCGGTTGGCCCGGCACCTGACGGCCCGTGGTGTCGCCGCCGAGACCCTCGTCGGGGTCTGCCTGCCGCCCGGCCCGGAGCTGCCGGTCGCCGTGCTGGCCGTGCTGAAGGCCGGCGGCGGCTACGTACCGCTGGACCCGGACGGGCCGGCGGAGCGGGTCGCGTTCCAGCTCCGCGACGCGGGACTGAAGCTGGTCGTCACGGTCGCCGAGGTCGCCACCCGGCTAAGCCTGCCCTCGGCCGAAATACTGCGGCTGGACACCGACCTGCCGCCGGCCGACCCGGACGAGCCGACGGCGGACCCGGCGCCGGTGGCCGGCCCGGACAATCCCGCCTACGCCATCTACACCTCCGGCTCGACCGGGCGGCCGAAGGGCGTCCTGGTCAGCCACCGCGCGCTCGCCGCCTTCCACGACGCCATGCGGGCCGCCGTCTACGGTGGACACCTCGACCGGCCCGCCCGGGTGGTGTTGAACGCCCCGGTCACCTTCGACGCCTCGCTGCAACAGCTCGTCCTGCTCCTGGACGGGCACGAACTCCACCTGCTGCCGCCGTCGCTGCGGCGGGACAACCACGGGCTGGTCCGGTACCTCCGGGGCCAGGGCATCGCGGCAGTGAACGCCACCCCCACCCAGTTGGCCACGCTGGTCGACGCCGGGCTGCTGGCGCCGGCCGGCGCCGACGGGACACCGCCGGCCCTGCTGATCGTGGCCGGTGAGGCGCTGCCCGGTCCGCTCGCCGCGACCCTCGCCGCCGCGCCGGCCACCGCCGTCTACAACTGCTACGGCCCGACCGAGGCGACGGTGAACGCCACCTACCTGCGGCTCACCGCCGACGTGTCGGGTGCGGCGCCGCCGATCGGCCGGCCCCTGCCCGGATACCACGTCTACGTGCTCGACGAGCGGGGTCGGCCGGTACCCCCGGGCGTGCCGGGTGAGCTGTACCTCGGCGGGCCGGGGCTCGCCCGTGGCTATCTCGGCCGCCCCGACCTGACCGCCGAGCGGTTCGTCCCGGACCCGTTCGGCGACGGTGGACGCCTCTACCGCACCGGCGACCTCGGCCGGTACCGCGCCGACGGGCGGCTCGACTTCCTGGGCCGGATCGACGACCAGGTGAAGATCAACGGCTTTCGGGTGGAGCCGGCGGAGGTGGCGGAGGCGCTGCGCCAGCACCCCGATGTCCGGGACGCGGTGGCGACGGTACGCGACGGCGTCGCCGGGCCCCGCCTGGTCGGCTACTACGTCGCCGGCACCGGGGCGCCGTCGCTCGACGCGCTGCGCGAGTTCCTCGGGGAGCGGCTGCCGCCGTACATGGTGCCGGCGGTGCTGGTGCCGATCGACGCGATTCCCACCACGCGCGGCGGCAAGGTCGACCGGGCGGCACTGCCGGCCCCGGACAGCAGCCGGCCGGAGCTGACCGCCGCGTACCAGGCGCCCCGGTTCCCGACCGAGGAGGTGCTCTGCGCGGTCTGGGTGGCCGCGCTCGGCGTGGACCGGGTCGGCATCGACGACGACTTCTTCGCCCTCGGCGGCGACTCGATCCGGAGCATCCAGATGCGGGCGGTCGCCGCCGAGCGCGACGTCGCCTTCTCGGTGCAGCAGTTGTTCGAGCACCGGACCGTGCGCCGGCTGGCCGCCGCGATCGCCGCCGCACCCGAGCGGGCCGATCCGACCGCCCCGGCCCGACCGGTCGGCCCGTTCGAACTGCTCGACGACGCGGACCGGGCGGCGCTGCCGGACGGCGTCGTGGCGGCGTACCCGCTCGCGGCGACCCAGGCCGGGATGGTCTTCGACAGCGAGTACCGCCCGGGCGCACCGGTCTTCCACAACACCCGTACCGCGCACCTGCGGGCGCCGCTCCACCCCGACCTGCTGCGCGAGGTACTCGACCAGATCGCGCGGGAGCACCCGATCCTGCGTACCTCCTTCGCCCTCACCGGATTCCGCGAGCCGCTCCAGTTGGTGCAGGAGACCGCGCGGGTGCCGCTGCAGGTGTACGACCTGCGGGACCTGCCGGCGGACGAGCGGGAGCGGGCACTCGCCGATTTCGTCGCCGCCGAGCAGGCCCGGCGCTTCGACTGGGCCCAGGCCCCGCTGGTGCGCTTCGCGGTGCATCGCCGCACCGACGAGACGTTCCAGTTCACGCTGACGATGCACGAGGCCGTACTCGACGGCTGGAGCGTGGCGACGCTGCTGACCGACCTGTTCGGCCGCTATCTCGCCGCGGTCGGCGGCGCGCCGGTGGCGGAGCGGCCGTGTCGAGCCGCCTTCGTCGACTTCGTCGCGGCGGAACGCGACAGCGTGGCCCGGGTGGCCGACCGCGACTTCTGGCTCGACCGGCTCGCCGGCACCACCGGCACGCTGCTCTCGCCCGGGCGCGGCGGGCGCGGCGACCGGCACCGGCTGGTCGACGTGCCGGTGGACCCGAAGGTCGCGGAGGGGCTCGCCGGGGTGGCCCGGTCCCTGGCGGTGCCGCTCAAGAGCGTGCTGCTCGCCGCGCACGTCCGGGCCACGACGCTCGCCACCGGCGAGGCCGACGTCGTCACCGGGTTGGTCGCCAACGGCCGGATGGAGGTGGCCGACGGCGAGCGCGTCCTCGGCCAGTTCCTCAACACCTTGCCGCTGCGGGTCCGGGTCGGCGCGGGTAGCTGGGCCGAGCTGGTGCGCGCGGTCTTCGCCCTGGAGACCGCGCAACTGCCCCACCGCCGGTACCCGCTGACCCGGATCACCCGCGACCTGGGCGTGGCCTATCTGCTGGACACCGCGTTCAACTTCACCTCCTTCCACGTGTACCGGCAGATGGAGCAGGCCGGCGTCGAGGTGATCGAGACGGATCTGCGCGACCAGACCGGCCTGTCGCTGCTGGCCGACTTCGGCGTCGACCCGTACAGCGGCGCGATCCGGTTGGAGCTGAGCTGCACCGGCCTGGGCGACGCCGAGGTGGACCGCCTGGTCGGCTACTACCGCGACTGCCTCGCGGCACTCGCCGCCGACCCGGCCGGGCGGCAGGACCGGTTGCGCTCTCCGCAGGCCCGACCCGGCGGCGAGCCGGCGGACCGGGCCGGCGGCGAATCCTTCGCCCTCCGCTTCGGGCGGCAGGCCGCGCGCACGCCGCAGGCCCGGGCGGTCTCCTGCGGCGACCGGGTGCTCAGCTATGCCGAGCTGGACGAGCGCACCGCCGCCCTGGCGGCCCTGCTGCGCGACCGGGGCGTGGGCCGGGAGAGCGTCGTCGGCGTGCTCGCGCCGCGCGGCGTGGAACTGCTGGTCGGTGTCGTCGCGGTGCTGCGGGCCGGTGCGGCGTACCTGCCGCTGCATCCGGGCGATCCGGTCCCGCGTCTGCGCGCGGTGCTCGACGGCAGCGCCCCGGCCCTGGTCCTGACCGGACCGGACTGCGCGGCGGTACTCGCGGAGGTCACCGACGGCGTCGCGGCGGTGCCGATCGACAGCGGTGCAGCGGCCCCGATCGCCGGGGCGCTGCCGGCAGCGGTACCGGACCCACCGCTCGGGCACCCGGGTGACCTGGCCTGCGTCCTGCACACCTCCGGCTCCACCGGCCTGCCCAAGGGCGTACTGCTGGAGGCGGGCGGCGTGCTCAACCACCTGCTCGCCAAGATCGACGAGTTCGGGCTCGCCGGCGGCGACCGGGTGGCGCAGACCGCCCGGTCCACCTTCGTGGTCGCGGTCTGGCAGCTGCTGGCCCCACTCCTGGTCGGCGCCGAGGTGGTGGTGCTGCCCGACGAGGTGGTCGAGGACCCGACCGCGCTGGTGCCGGTGCTGGCGCGCGAGCGGATCACCGTCGCGGAGGTGGTCGCCTCGTATCTCGACGCGGCGCTGCGGCCGAGCGCCGAGCCGGTGCCGCTGCCCGACCTGCGTTTCATGATCTCCACCGGCGAGGCGCTACCGGCCCACGTCGCCCGGCGCTGGTTCGAGCGCTACCCGGCGGTCCCGCTGGTGAACGCGTACGGGCAGACCGAGTGCAGTGACGACGTCGCCAGTTGGCACCTCGGCGCCGCGCCGGAGGGTGACAACTGCCCCATCGGCAGCGCCTACCCGCATGCCGGGCTGCACATCCTCGACGACGCGCTGGAGCCGGTCCCCACCGGCACGGTCGGTCAGCTCTACGTCGGCGGCTTCGGGGTCGGCCGGGGCTACCTCGGCGATCCGGCGGGCACCGCCGCCGCCTTCCGGCCGGACCCGAGCGGGTCGGGGCGCCGGCTATACGCGACCGGCGACCTCGCCCGGGAGCGGTTGGACGGCCTGGTGGAGCATCGTGGGCGGTCGGACCGGCAGGTGCAGGTCCACGGGGTACGGATCGAACCGGGCGAGATCGAGGCGGTACTGGCGGCGCATCCCGCCGTCGAGCGGGTCGTGGTGGCCACCGGGGCGGCGGTGGACGGTACGCCGAGGCTGGTGGCCTTCGTCGAAACCGGCGAAGCCGACGCGGCGGAGCTGACCGGACACGTACGAAGGCATCTTCCGGCGGCGTTCGTGCCGGCGGTGGTGGCGGTGACGTCGCTGCCGAGCAACGCCAACGGCAAGGTGGACCATGCCGCCCTGCCCTGGCCGTCGGCCGCGCGGCCGTCCTCCGCCGCCACCGCCCCGCGTACCCCGACCGAGCGCGCCGTCGCCGACATCTGTGCCACGGTCCTGCGGCGCGAGTCCGTCGGTGTGCACGACGACTTCTTCGAGCTCGGCGCGGACTCTCTGACGGTAACGGTGCTGGCGTTCGAGTTGCGGTCGGTGTTCGGCGTGGACGTGCCGGTACACGAGGTCTATGACCAGCCAACGGTCGCCGGTATCGCGGAGTTTATGGAACGCGGCGGTCTCGAAACAGGGGCCGATGGTTGACGCGGCGCGGCGTTGGTGATAAAGCCGATAATCGACTTGGTGCTTTCCTAACCTGTCGTCTCCGAAACGCGCGTGTTATCGTCGGATCAGCACGGGGGTTAGGCTCTAGTCAATACTTCGTAACGGCAAAGCCGCTTTATAGTGGCGTTTGCCGCGACGCCGTGCCGTCGTTTCCAGCCACGGTCCTTCGGGGGGAGTAACGGTGGAGCAGAACGGCAGGAAGATCGTCGATCTTGCCCAGCGTATCGGGGCGGTGCCAGATGCCCTGCGTACCGATCTGGTCCGCATCGAGGAACTGAGGTCGGCGGACTCGCCCCGGCTGTCCGGCCTCAACATGGAGCACAGCCGGATGCTGGCGGAGATCGACGCGACACTGCCGCCGATCCTGGTCAGCCGCCGGACGATGCGGGTCATCGACGGGATGCACCGCCTGCACGCGGCGATGCTGCGCGGCGAGGAGTACATCGAGGTCGAGTTCTTCGACGGCAGCGAGCGGGAGGAGTTCGTCGCCGCCGTCCGCGCCAACACCGCGCACGGGCTGCCGCTCTCGCTGGCCGAACGGCAGGCGGCGGCCGCCCGGATCATCTGCTCGCACCCCGAGTGGTCGGACCGCGCGGTCGGCAAGGCCACCGGCCTCGCACCCGGCACCGTCGCCAGCGTCCGGCACCGGGCCGGCGCCGCCACGGTCTCCGCCCGGGTCGGCCGGGACGGCCGCACCAGGCCGGTGAGCAGCGCCTCCGGGCGCGTCCTGGCCAGCGAAATCATCGCCGCGCGGCCCGAGGCGTCGCTCCGGGAGATCGCCCGGGAGGCCGGCATCTCCCTGGCGACGGCCCGGGACGTGCGCGCCCGGGTGCGCCGTGGCGACGATCCGGTACCCCCTCGCGAGCGCCGCAACAACCACCTGATCGACGCGACCCGGCGCCCCCAGCCGGTCCCCGCCCGGGAGCCCTCCCGCGAGCCGACGAACATGCACCCGCAGTCCGCGCCGGAGTCCAGCCGGGCCGCCATCCTCCAGGGGCTGATGAACGACCCGTCGCTGCGCTTCACCGAGTCCGGCCGGAACATCCTGCGCTGGCTCAACCTGCGCGCCGGTGGCACCGAGGGCTGGGAGGAGGTCGCCGCCGACGTGCCCCCGCACAGCATCTACGTGCTGGCTGACCTGGGCCGTCAGTGCGCCGCCGAGTGGAGCGGCCTGGCCGACCAGCTCGAGCAGCGGGTCCGCCGGATGGCCTGACCGGCCGTCGCCGGCACACCCCGCAGCCCTCCGGGCAGCCGCCCGGCACGACGTACCCCGCAACCCCTCGAAGCAGCCCGCTCGGCGTCGACATGCCGGGCGGGCTGAGGTGTCTGGCGCCGCCGACGTCGAGTCCGGCTCGCCGATCGGGCCACCTCCGGCCGCGCGGACGTCGTACCCGCCGGGGCGTGGACCACGCCCCGGCGCACATCTCGCCCGGTCGCCACGGATGCCCGGTCACCCTGGTCCGGCATGGTCGTGTCGTGGCCGATTTGCGGGCCGGTCACCGGCCCGAACGCGTTTTGCGACGTCCCGGATCGGGCGGGTCGAGAAGCGCGCTGGACCGGTCCGTGATTGCGGGTTAGGGTTCGGCAAGTCGCGCAACTGCCGTTGCAAGTCCTTTCGCAAGCGTATGCGCCAGTGGTCGCCGCCAACTTTGCTTGCACCTTTCACCGTCTGCATGGAGATAACGCATGCCGGATTCTGCCGTTGGATTGCAGGGCGTAACCGAAACTTTCGCTGACAATACGTATCAGTATGCATTCGGGGTGCAATCGCGAAAGGGTGCGTCATTGTGAGCGGCGAGTTGCCACCACCGGCGGCCGATCCACCAGGCATTTCGGTCGTGGTCCCGGTACGCGGGCGGGTGGCCGAACTCGCCGACCTCCTGGAGAGCCTCGCCGTGGCGGCGGCCCGCTGCCCGGCGCCGGTGGAGGTGGTCGTCGTCGACGACTCCTGCGCCGAGGACGCCGCCCGGCACCGGGCCAACTGCGAGCGCGCCGGCGCCCGGTACGTGACCGGTCCCCGGCACGTCGGCGCGAAACGCAACCTCGGGGTCGCGCTGGCCCGCCACGACCTCGTGCTCTTCACCGACTCCGACTGCCAACTCGCGCCCGACGTGTTGCAGCGGCACGTGTCGCGGCTGCACAGCGCGCCACGGCACGTCGCGGGCGTGGCCGGCCCGACCCGGGTCCGGGACAGCGACACCGCGGTCTTCCGCGTGGCACGCCGCTCGCCGTACCTGAACACCGCCTTCGACCGGCCGATCAGGTACACCCGGGTCACCTGGGCCACCACCTCCAACCTGGCGCTGCGCAAGTCGGCCTTCCAGCAGGTCGGCGGCTTCGCCGAGGACACCCTGACCGTGGTCGCCGGCGAGGACGTCGACCTCGGGCTGCGACTGAGCGCGGCCGGCTACGTCATCGAGTGCGACCCCAAGGCAGAGGTGATCCACCACCCGGGCAACAGCGAGTCGCTCCGCGCGGTGTGCCAGCGGCTCTACACGTACGGCCGGTCGGGACAGTGGCTCTCCCAGGTGCACCCGGGCCGGCGCCGCGCCAAGACGAACGCCGTCAGCGCCGTCGGCGTGGCCGCGGCGGCCGGTGTCGCCGCCGCCCGGGTCACCCGGGGGCGCAGCCTGCTGGCCGCCCCACTCGTCGCCGCCGCGTTGCTGGCCCGGGACGCCTACCGCCGGTACCGGCCGGGCGACGGACCCCACCCGGTCCGCGACGCGGTGGCCTGCGCGCTGCTGGACTGGTCGAACGATGCCGGCAAGGCCGTCGCCGCCATCCAGCTCGGCCGGCCGGACTACCTGTTCGGCGAGTTCGAGTGGGTCGACGAGCCGACCCGCCGGGCGGCGACCAACGCCGATCCGTCGAGCCCCGACGGCCCGGCGGACGGGCAACCGCGATGAGTTCCGGCGCTCCCACCCCGCTGGCCCTGGCACCGAGCCAGGAGACGGTGTGGGAGTTCACCAAGTACTTCGCGCCGGACGACCCCGGGCAGGCGAAGTTCAACGTCGTACAGACCGTCGAACTCGACGTCGACCTGGACAGCGAGGTGCTCGCCGCCGCACTGGCCGACGTGGCGGCGCGACACGACTCGCTGCGTACCCGCTTCCTCAGCACCGGCTGCGACCCGTGGATCCGGGTCGACCCGGCCGTCGAGCCGCCGCTGCGGGTCGTCGACCTGCGCGGCCTGGCCGGAGACGAGCAGGAGCGCGACCTCGCCGAACTCGCCTTCTCCGAGCGGTACCGGGACTTCGACCTCCTCGCCGGACCGCTCTGGCAGGTCACCCTGGTCCGCCTCGCGGCCGACCGGAACATCCTGCTCGTCTGCATGTTCCACGTGATCGCGGACGGCTGGTCGATAAGCGTGTTCCTGGACGACCTGGACGCGGCGTACCGGACGAGGAGCGGCCTGCGACCGCCGCAGCCGCCACCCGTGATCGGCTTCCAGGAGGTGGCCGAACGGCAGCGCCGGCTGCGCGACCGGACGAACGGACGGGCCGCGTACTGGCGGGCGGCGCTGACCCCGCTGCCCGGGCCGCTGCCGTTCCCGGTCGAGCACCGGAGCACCGACCTACAGGGCGAGGGACAGTACCGGTTCAGCCTCCCGCCGGAGGTGGCCGACGCGGTACGGACCGTCGCCACCACCGCCCGCACCACGCCGTTCACGGTGCTGCTCGCGGCGTACCATCTGGTGCTCGCCGGTCGGACCGGTCAGCGGCGCCTGGTCCTCGGCAGCACCACCCTCGGCCGGGACACGCCCGACAGCACCGGCGTGATCGGCCAGTTCACCACCAACATCTACCTGCCGCTCTCGGCCGATCCGGGCCGCTCGTTCCTGGAACACGTGGCCACGGCGCACCGGGCCAACGTGGACGCGCTGCGGCACGCCGCCTCGTTCACCGAGATCGCCGACGCGGTCAACCCGACCTTCCGGCAGCAGCGGCCCTGGCCGTTCATCCATCTCTTCGACGCGTGGTTCCAGTCGGCCGTACCGGCGCGGGGGACGGTCCCGGAGGAGGGGGAGCGGGCGACCGCCGCACCCCCGGACGGCGGCGCGGAGAGCGTCCGGCCCGAGTGGTCGCCGACCGCACCACCCGAACGAATTCCACTGTGGATTCGCCGGGGCGCTCCCGGCGTCGTGATCGACGCCGACCGCCGGGGCGGGGTGCTGCTCTACAACCCCAGCTTCTTCCGCCAGGAGATGGTCGCCGAGCTGGTCGGCCAGTACCAGAGCGCCGTGGCGACGCTCGCCGTGGCGCCCACCCGCCCGGTCGGCCCGACCGGCCTGCTCTAGCGCGGCCACCCGGCCCGGACGGCACCGGAGGAGACAGAAGACATGACGTTGTCGGAACGGACGCTGACGCTGGACGGTGCCCGCGTGCCGTACCGGTACGGCATCGACTGCGCCGCCGCCGTCGCGCAGTCGGTCGAGGCGGAGTGCGGCGGCAGCGGCTCGGTGCTGTTCGTCGTCGACCGGCACGCCCTGCCGCACGCCGAGCCGGTCATGCGACGGCTGGCCGGCCGGGCCCGGCTGGAGCGGTTCGTGCTGGACGCCGTCGAGCCGCGCAAGACCCTCGCCGCCGTGCAGGAGATCCTGGAGTTCGCGGTGGAACGGCGGGTCCGGCGCGGCTCGCTCGTCGTCGCGATGGGCGGCGGCCTGGTCGGCAACGTCGCCGGCCTCACCGCCGCGCTGCTCTACCGGGGTACCCGCCTGGTGCACCTGCCCACCACCCCCGTGGCGGCGTTCGACTCGGTGCTCTCCCTGAAGCAGGGGGTGAACCTCAGCGGTGGCAAGAACCTCTGCGGCACCTACTTCCCGCCCTCGCTCATCGCCTGCGACCTCGGCTGGCTGCGCTCGGTGCCGCACCCGCAGATGCTCACCGGGCTGGCCGAGATGGCCAAGAACGTGCTGATCGCGATGCCCCGCCTGGAGGACCAGTTCGTCGGGGCGGTGAAGGCGTTGGTCGACCGGCCGACCGACGGGCTGCTGGACCTGCTGGACATCGGGATCACCGCCAAGGCCTCCTATCTGGAGACCGATCCTCGGGAGCGGCGGCAGGCGCTGATCTTCGAGTACGGGCACACGGTCGGGCACGCGTTGGAGTTCACCTCCCGGGGCGGGATGGGGCACGGCGAGGCGGTCGCCTGGGGGATGCTGGTCGCCGCCACGATCAGCGCGACGGCGTACGGCCTGCCCGACCGTGAGCTGGATCGGCACCGTTTCCTGGTGTCGCTGCTGGAGCTTCCCGACCCGGCGCGCCGCTTCCACGCCCTCGACCTGGCCGCCGTACGGGCGGTGCTGGCGATGGACAACAAGCGCGGCTACATCCGCTGTGCACAGCACGAGATTCCGATGGTGCTGCTCGGGGCGGACGGGCGACCGGTCTCCGCGCCCGACGGGCACCCGCTGGTGGCGGTCCCCGAGGCGATCGTCGGCACGGCACTGCGGGCGGTGGCGGGCCGGGCCGGCACCGGATGGGAGGCTTCGTGACCATGGAGACGCTGCGCTTTCTCGACCGGGCTGCGGTGAGCGCGTGCCTGCGCGAGATCGATCCCGTGGAGGTCGTCGCCGACCTGGTCCGGGCACACACGCTGGGCCGCACCACGATGCCGGCCGAGGGCTACCTGAGCTGGACGAACGGGGAGGGCGCCTACAGCCGGGCGATCGCCATGCTCGGCGCGGTCCCGGCGGCGGGCGGCGGGACGGCGTACGGGATGAAGCTCATCAACGCCGCCGTGAGCAATCCGAAACACGGCCGTGAACGGGCCGGTGGGCTCAGTTTCGTCTTCGACCCGGAGACGGCACGACCGGTGCTGGTCGCCGAGGCGGCCCGGCTCAGCGCGGTGCGTACGGCCGCCTACACGCTGCTCAGTCTGCGCGAACTCGGCCCCGTCGAGCCGGACGCGGTCACCTTCCTCGGTGCCGGCGTACTCGCCAGCACCCACCTCGAACTGATGGTCGCCGGCTTCCCCACGCTGCGCCGGGTGTACGTCTTCGACGTCGTACCCGACCGGGCCGAGGCGTTCGCCGACCGGGCCCGTGCCGCCTATCCGCGGCTCGCGGTCGAGGTGGCGCCGGACGCGCGCCGGGCGGTCGGCGTGGCACCCGTCCTGGTCACGGTGACCACCAGCGACACGCCGTACATCCCGCCGTCGTGGTTGCCCTCGGGCGGCTTCGTCGCACACGTCTCACTCGACGACCTCACCGAGGAGGCGATCCTCGGCGCCGAGGCGATCTACGTGGACGACGCCGACCTCATCCGGGAGAACCCGCGCCGGATCATGGGCCGGCTGATGCAGGACGATAAGCTACTGTGGACGGACGAGGGCGGTTCCGCCGGCACGGCGTCGACCGGCCGTCCCCTGGACGGCAGCCTCGGCCAGGTCCTGCTCGGCCACCGACCCGCCCGGCGCCCCGGCACCGGATACGTGGTCAGCAATCCGTTCGGCATGGCCGTCCTGGACGTCGGGCTGGTCGACGCGGTCGCCACCGTGGCGGCCAGAACCGACGCGGGTGTGCGGCTGGAGCTGTTCTGAGAGTCGCGTCGACGTTGGAGGCTGCCCGTGTCGATGTCCGCGCCGTTCGTCGGTCCGCCGCCGCACCGGTCCGCGCCGAGCCTGCTGTCCCTGGCCGATCTGCCGTTCGCCGCCCTCGACCGGCTGGTCACCCGCTCGGTCGAGCCGTACCGCGACCCGGATGTGGTGGCCACCGGGCCGCTGCGCGGGCGTAGCGTCGGCGTGCTCTTCACGAAGACCTCCACCCGGACCCGCACGGCCTTCACCGTCGCGGCCGGGCGGCTCGGCGCCCAGGTGGTCAGCTACGGCCCGGACGACCTGCAACTCGGCACCGGGGAGTCGCTCGCGGACACCGGCCGGATGTTCGGCCTGATGCTCGACGGCCTGGTCGTGCGGACCGCGGGACCCCTGGCCGACATGCGGCTGCTCGCGGCGAGCAGCGGCATCCCGGTGGTCAACGCGATGGCGGCCGAGGAGCATCCGACCCAGGCCGTCTGCGACCTGGCCACCATCGTGCTGCACCGGGGCGGTGTCGCCGGGGTGCGGCTGCTCTACGTCGGGGAGGCGAACAACACCGCCACCGCGCTGGCCCTGGGTGCGGCGGCGTTCCCCGGTGTCGACCTGACGTTCCTGACCCCGCCCGGGTACGCCCTGCCGGCCGCCGTACTCGACCGGGCCGCCGAGTGCGCCGCGGCGGGCGGTGGGCGGCTCACGGAGTGCCACGACCCGGCCGAGGCGCGGCGCGGCGTGGACTTCGTCTACACGACCCGGTGGCAGACGACCGGCACCAGCAAGGCGGATCCGGCGTGGCGGGAGACGTTCCGCCCGTTCTACGTCGACCAGGCGTTTCTGGAGCGGTCGCCCGGAGCGCTGTTCCTGCACGACCTGCCGGCGCATCGCGGCGACGAGGTGGCCGGGGCGGTCCTGGACGGCCCCCGGTCGATCGCCTGGTCCCAGGCGCGGATGAAGCTCTACAGCGCGATGGCGGTGCTGGAGTCCCTGTTGGGAGCCGTCGAGGATCGTGCCGCGAGCGACGGAGGGTCAGGGCGTCGGCTCGGACAGGCCGGCTTGGCGACCCCGACCGGATCGGCGCAGCAGCCTGGCCCCGACCAGGGGCAGTAGGTGCAGCACGACGACGAGCACGGCCGTCAGCCAGGCGATCTGGCCGACTGAGAGTCCCTGCGGGGCCAGCACCAGGCCGGCGCAGGCGGCGGTGAGCAGCGCGTGCAGCGCGAGGCGCAGCGCGATCCTCCGGGTCGAGTCGTCCGGGTCGGCCGCATCACGCTCGGCGGCACCCCGCCGCAGTGTGCCGAGCATCGCCGAGATCGCGATCAGGACGGCGAACTGTAGCGCCCAGAGGGCGGTCCGCCCGACACCGGCTCCGTCGGTCAGCGACGGCGCGACGATGGTCGTGACCGCGAGCGCGACGAAGACCGGCGGCCAGGTGAGGATGAAGGCGTACGTCCCCGCCAGCGTCACCCGTCGGGTCGGGCTGACCTTCGGCAGGACCTGTTGCTCGATGCGGGCGATGACCTCGTCGGAGGCCCGCACCAGCTTGCCGGTCGAGCGCCCCTCGGGCGTCGGGCGGGACATGCCGACCAGCCTAGTACCCCGGCGAAAGTCCACTGTGGCCGACCGCCACGCCCCGGTCACCGGAGTGCCCGGGGGTCAGGAGGCTGTGCCGGGCTTTTCGGCCAGCTCGGTCGAGGCGGCGCTCGGCGTGGGGCGGCGGGTCAGGACCCGGGGGCCGGCAGCCGTGATGGCGACCGTGTGTTCGGAGTGCGCGGTGCGGGAGCCGTCGGCGGAGCGGATCGTCCAGCCGTCCTCGTCGAACCTGATCTTGTCGGTGGAGCGGCAGAACCAGGGCTCGATGGCGATGGTGAGGCCGGGTTCGAGTTTCAGGCCGCGCCGGGGCCGGCCCCTGTTCGAGACGTGCGGGGCCTCGTGCATGGTGCGGCCGATGCCGTGGCCGCCGAACTCGCCGTTGACGCTGTACCCGTACGAGTCGGCGACCTCGCCGATCGCGGCGGAGATGTCGCCGAGCCGGCCGCCGGGCTGGGCGGCGGTGATGCCGGCCTCCAGCGCGACCTCGGTGGCCTCGATCAGCTTCAGGTCGGCCGGGTCGGGGGTGCCGACGATGACGGAGAGCGCGGAGTCGGCGACCCAGCCGTCGATGCCGGCCGCCATGTCGATGCTGAGCAGGTCACCGTCGCGCAGAACGTAGTCGTGCGGCAGGCCGTGCAGCACCGCGTCGTTGACCGACAGGCACAGCACGTTGCGGAACGGACCGCGACCGAACGACGGGGCGTAGTCCCAGTAGCAGGACTCGGCGCCGCGTTCGGAGATCCGGCGCCGGGCGTGGTGTTCGAGGTCCAGCAGGTTGACGCCGACCGCGGCGACATCGCTCAGTTCGGCGAGCAACTCGCCGACGAACTGGCCGGCCACCGCCATCCGGCCGATCTCCTCGGCGGACTTGAACTCGATCACCACAGCCTCCCTCTCCACGTGCCGGTATTTTTATACCACGCCGGGTCGGGGTTGCTCCGGGGGTATCCTGCGGGCATGGTTCGCCAGCCGCTCACCGCCGAACAGATCGCCGCCGGCCAGCGCCTCGGAGCCGCGCTCCGGGCCGCGCGGGCCGACCGCAGCCTCGTCGAGGTGGCCCTGGCGGCCGGCATCTCTCCGGAGACGCTGCGCAAGATCGAGTCCGGTCGCCTTCCCGCACCGGCCTTCGGCACCGTGGTCTGCCTCAGTCAGGCCCTCGACGTCCCGCTCGGCGACCTGGCCGACGTCTGGCTGGCCGACATGCCGGTCCGCCAGGCGTCCTGGAGACCGGCCGCCGCCCAGGCACTCGGGTAGGAAATCTGGTTCAGGAGTACCTGGGCGGGCCCGCCGGATTCGGGTCCGCATTACCGGCCCGGCGGCGGACGATCAGGAATCCTGCTCCCGTGAGGTGCGGGGAGCCGGAACGTGCGCGGAATATCCGAGAAGCTCGACGAGGTCACCCGTCGCCGCGACAAAAGCCTCCTGGACGTCGTCGTCGAAGTGATTGCGCCAGTCGCCGGAGCGTCCCTTCCGGTAGTGCGAGATCGTTCCCGCGCCCTCCGGGGCACTGCGCATCTTGGAGAAGCTGTAACGGGACAGCAGCGCCTCCAGTTCGGGCGGTGGAATGGCGATCCCGCAGTGCCGCATCAGCCGGCCCATCTCGTCCATCTGCCGCTCTCCGGTCAGGTCCTCGTACCGGAACAACTGGATGGTCTCCGCGTCCGGGGCGGTCGCCCAGGCACGGAGCGATCTGAAGGTGCCCTTCTCGGCGAGGTGGCCGATCATGTGCAGCAGCCCCTCCTTCGGAGACTTCTCCTGCAGAACCCGCCTGACCTGGAGGATGTCGCCCATGGCGGTGTGCGAGTTCCGGTAGGAGAAGTAGCTGGAGACGACGATGTCGCGCGGATCCCGCATCACGAAGAAGGCGCGGTATCGATCCGGCTTCGGAATGTTCATGAAGCCCTTGTGGGACACGAACAGGGAGGAGATCACGCGGCCGGGTGGGAACGCCTGCGGATAGCGCCACTTGTAGGGGCGCGGATCGTAGGGGAGCAGGCCAGAATATCGATACACGGCGGGGTCGTTGAACACCGCCTTGACCCACTGGCTGGCTGATTTGCGAATGGTGCAGTGGTACAGGTTTTCGTACTCACTGCGGGACTCCACCGGGACCGCGACTCGCAGTCTGGCGTTGTGCGCGTCACACATGACCCGTCGCGCCACCACGCGTACGGAATTGGGTGTGTGACGCTTGGTGAACGTAACGGCACGACTCATCATCGCCTAAATCCTCTCCACACCTGCGCGGCCGGGGGACCGCCAGGACTGTCGGGGCGTGTATTCAGGTGGTCCGGGTCGGGGCACGATCCAAGCTGCTGGGCACCGCAGATGCGCCTCCGGCGGTCGCGCCGGCCGACCGGCAGCTGGCCCGGGGTACGCCACGGCGGGCGACTCCCCGGCCGTCGAGCCGGGCAGTACGCCCGAGGCGCAGCAGGTGAGCCACACTCCGCCACCGTCGGATGCCGCATCTTCGCCCAAGAGATTACATCGGGTTCACAGCACGTTCATCGGCCCACCGGCGTCCCTCGGCCGCCCACCCGGAGCATCCGCTGTGGATCGTCCCCGGTTCACAGGCATGCGCGGCCGCCGGACGGGCACATGACGGCATGGCGGTGATACTGATGACCGGCGCCTCGGGATCGATCGGGCGGATGCTGCGGCAGCGGCTGGGCCAGCACGAGCTGCGGCTCACCGACGTACGCGCCGGGGAGGGTGTCGAGGCGCTCGACGTCACCGACGCCGCCGCGGTCGACCGGGCATGCCGGGGCGTCGACGCGGTCGTACACCTCGGCGGGATCTCCGGGGAGGGCCCGTTCGAGGAGGTGCTCGCCGTCAACGTGCGCGGAACCGAGCGGATCCTGCAAGCCGCGCACCACAACGGGGTACCCCGGGTGGTGCTGGCGTCGAGCAACCACGCGGTCGGGCTGTACGAGCGTTCCGACGCCGGCCCGGACGGCCTGCCCGACGACGTACCGCCCCGCCCCGACTCCTACTACGGCTGGAGCAAGGCGGCGATGGAGGCGCTGGGCAGGCTGTACCACGACCGGCACGGCCTGCACGTCGTCTGCCTGCGCATCGGCTCCTGCGCCGAGCGGCCCGCCGACCCGCGTGACCTGTCGGTGTGGCTCTCCCCGGACGACGTGGCGCGGCTGGTGGAGGCGTCGCTCACCGCCACCGGCTGGCGGCTCGTGTGGGGCGTCTCGGCGAACACCCGCCGCTGGTGGTCGAGCGCCGGGGGCCGGGCGATCGGCTACGTCCCGCGCGACGACGCCGAGGAGTGGGCGGCGGAGGTCGGCGAACCCGACCCTGCCGCGCCGGAGCACCGCCTGGTGGGCGGCACGATGCCGACCGGACCGCTCGGCGCGGCCTGACCGGACGACCCCACCTCCGTACCGCCGAGCCCGGACCCGGCTCGCGTTACCAGCGTGCCGGGTGTGGTTGTCGAGTTTGTCGCGGGGGCCGGGGGGTAGTTCGGGCGTACGGCCTCGGGTGGACGCGGCCGTCGACGGCGTTGGGCAGCGGTGAGATCCAGGAGAGTGGTATGAAGGCGATGGTCTATCGGGGCCCGTACCGGATCCGGGTCGAAGAGAAGGAACAGCCCTCGATCGAACACCCCAACGACGCGATCGTCCGGGTCACCCGGGCGGCGATCTGCGGATCCGACCTGCACCTCTACCACGGGATGATGCCCGACACCCGGGTCGGGATGACGTTCGGGCACGAGTTCATCGGCGTCGTCGACGAGGTCGGGCCGTCGGTGCGGAACCTCAAGCCGGGCGACCGGGTCATGGTCCCCTTCAACATCTACTGCGGCTCCTGCTTCTACTGCGCCCGGGGCCTCTACGCCAACTGCCACAACGTCAACCCGAACGCGACCGCGGTCGGCGGCATCTACGGCTACTCGCACACCTGCGGCGGCTACGACGGCGGGCAGGCGGAGTACGTCCGGGTGCCCTTCGCCGACGTCGGCCCGAGCCTCATCCCGGACTGGCTGGACGACGAGGACGCGGTGATGTTCACCGACGCGCTCGCGACCGGTTACTTCGGTGCCCAGCTCGGCGAGATCGCCGAGGGCGACGTGGTGGTGGTGTTCGGGGCCGGCCCGGTGGGGCTGTTCGCCGCGAAGTCCGCCTGGCTGATGGGCGCCGGCAGGGTGATCGTGATCGACCACCTCGACTACCGGCTGGCCAAGGCGGCCGAGTTCGCCCACGCCGAGACCTACAACTTCACCGAGTACGGCGACATCGTCGTGCACCTCAAGAAGATCACCGAGTTCCTCGGTGCCGACGTGGCGATCGACGCGGTCGGTGCCGAGGCCGACGGCAGCTTCGTCCAGCAGGTGACCGCCACCAAGCTGAAGTTGCAGGGCGGATCACCGGTGGCGCTCAACTGGGCGATCGACTCGGTACGCAAGGGCGGCACGGTCTCGGTGCTCGGCGCGTACGGCCCGATGTTCAGCGCCGTCAAGTTCGGCGACGCCCTGAACAAGGGGCTGACCCTGCGGATGAACCAGTGCCACGTCAAGCGGCAGTGGCCCCGCCTGTTCGAACACGTGCGCAACGGCTATCTGAAACCGAGCGACATCGTGACGCACCGGGTCCCGCTGGAGCACATCGCCGAGGGCTACCACATGTTCTCGGCGAAGCTCGACGGCTGCATCAAGCCCATCATCGTGCCCGACGGCGCCTAGACAGACCGGAGACGAGCAATGGCGTACACGCCGGAGAAGCCGAAGCTGACCGAGTCCAGCGACGAACTCCGTAGCCGGATCCCGGGCTGGGGCGTCGACCTCGATCCGCGCGACCGGCCCTCGGTACCGAAGGAGAAGTTCGACCCGAACCTCAGCGGCGCGCACTGGACGTTCCCGGAGCGGCAGCCGGAGAGGTGGCCCCGGGAGCGGTCGGTGGAGCACCGGTTCCTGACGCCCGTCTTCGGCACCTCCTGCCCGCCGAAGGGGATCTCCGGGGTGATCCGCCGGCACGCCTACCGGCGGTACAGCGAGGGGCGGGCGGCGCACTGGCTGCTGCTGCTCGCCGCCGACCGGGTCGACGTGGCGGAGAACAGGGTGCAGGCGCTGCTGCGGGGACGGCCGGACAATCCGATCACCGAGAGCGGGGTGCTCAGCGAGTTCAAGCGGCACGGGGTGGCCTCGCGCTTCGGCCGCAAGCGGGCGGACCTCTCGCACCAACCGATCGACGTGATCATCAACGTCGCACCGTGGCTCGTCGTCGGATACGTCGGCTACCGGGCCGTCAGGCTGGTCACCACGCGTCGACGCTGACCGGGCGCCGGGGCGCGCCGGCACCGGACCTGCATCGAGAGCCATGGATTGCGCCGGGGGGCGGCGCGGCGTACCGTGCGTCCACGAGCCGGATCATCCAGTAACGAGCCAGCGGACTGTGCCCACCCACCCCCGAGAGCAGGGCAGCGATCGTCGGGGGCTCAGGCCCGTGGCCACCCCGCCCTGCCCCGGTACCCGGGGCCTCAGTTCGAGGTAGGTCATGAGAAGACGACTCGCTGCCTTCGGCGCCGTCCTGCTCGCGGTAGCCGGATCAGTCCTGCTCTCCGTCGGGCCGGCGGATGCCGCCGTCGGCCTGCACGTCAGCGGCCGGAACATCGTCGAGGCGAACGGCCAGACGTTCGTCATGCGCGGCGTCAACCACCCGCACGTCTGGTTCACCGGCCAGACCCGATCGTTCGCCGACATCAAGGCGCTCGGTGCCAACACCGTGCGCGTCGTACTCGGCAGTGGCAAGCGGTGGGGTCCGTCCACCGACGTCGCCGAGGTGATCTCGCTCTGCAAGCAGAACCGGCTGATCTGCGTACTGGAGGTGCACGACACCACCGGCTACGGCGAGGAGGCGGCGGCCGCCTCGCTCGACGAGGCGGTCGACTACTGGATCAGCCAGAAGAGCGCACTGGTCGGCCAGGAGAACTACGTCGTCATCAACATCGGCAACGAACCGATCGGCAACACCAACGCCGGGCAGTGGACCGCCGCCACCGCCTCGGCCATCGCCAGGATGCGCAGCAACGGCTTCCAGCACCTGCTGATGGTCGACGGGCCGAACTGGGGCCAGGACTGGCAGTACGTCATGCGGGACAACGCCCAGACGATCCTGGACGCCGACACCCAGCGCAACACCGTACTCTCGATCCACATGTACGCGGTGTTCAACACCGCCGCGAGCATCACCGACTATCTCAACCGCTTCCAGGCCAACGGCTGGCCGCTGGTGATCGGCGAGTTCGGCTGGCGGTTCAACTCCGGCGAGGTGGACCACGAGACGATCCTCGCCGAGGCGAACGCCCGCGGCCTGGGCTATCTCGGCTGGTCGTGGAGCGGCAACACCGACCCGATCCTCGACATGGCCACCAACTTCGACCCGACCCAGCTCACCACCTGGGGCCAGCGGATCTTCAACGGCGCCAACGGCATCCGGGCGACCGCCCGGCAGGCCGCCGTCTACGACAGCGTGACACCGGGTCCGACCACTCCGCCGGTCACGCCCACCACCACTCCGCCGGTGACCCCCACGACCACCCCACCGGGTGGGAGCGGCGCCTGCACCGCCACGTACGCCGTGACCGGTCAGTGGTCCGGCGGCTTCCAGGCCGAGGTACGGGTGACCGCGGGTTCCCGGGCGGTCACCGGCTGGACGGTGACCTGGACCTTCGGCAACGGCCAGCGCGTCTCGCAGGCGTGGAACGCGACCGTGACCAGCAGCGGGTCGAGCGTGACCGCCCGGAACGTGAGCTACAACGGCAACCTCGCCGCCGGGGCGAGCACCACCTTCGGCTTCCTCGGCTCGTGGACCGGCACCAACAGCGCACCCACGCTGTCCTGCGCCGCGAACTGAACCCCCCGGCCGGTACGGCGAGGCTCTCCCGGCCCCGCCGTACCGGCCCGTAGGTCGGAAGCCGCGAACGTCCCGCCGCCGCCCCGGCTACCGGTACGGCTGCTGCCGCCCGCCCGCCGCCGGGTAGACCCGGGTCTCGGTGGCCTTGACCGCGGCCCAGAGCGGCTGCCCCGGGGTGAGCCGCAGTTGCGTGGCGGCCGCCGGGGTGATGTCGGCGGCGACCTGGATCGGCCCGGCCAGTTGGATCCGCAGGTTGTCGCCGTGGCGTTGGATCGCCGAGATGGTGGCCGGCCAGATGTTGCGGGGGCTGCCCTCGGGACGGCCGGGATAGAGGGCGACGGCGGAGGGCGGGAACGCGACGAAGACCTCCCCGCGCGGGTGGTCGGTGGTGGTCAGGGCGAAGCCGTCGCTGATCCGTACGGCCTCCCCGTCGGCGACGCCGCGATAGAGGTTGAGCCCGACCAGTCGGGCGACGTAGTCGGTGCGGGGCTGTCCGGTGATGGTGGCGGCGTCGCCCTCCTGGACGACCCGGCCCTCCTCCACGATCACCAGCCGGTCGGCGAGGACGAGGGCGTCGAGCGGGTCGTGCGTGACCAGCAGCGTGGCGCCGGGGTGCTCGCCGAGGTGGCGTTGCAGTTCGGTACGGGTGTCGAGTCGGGTCCGGGCGTCGAGCGCGGCGAGTGGCTCGTCCAGGAGCAGGAGTGCCGGGTCGACGGCGAGGGCACGGGCCAGGGCGACCCGCTGGGCCTGGCCGCCGGAGAGCTGCCGTGGTTTGCGCCGGGCCTGCCCGGCCAGGCCCATCCGGTCCAGCCACTCGGCGGCGCGTCGTCGGGCCTGCCGGCGGTCGACCCCGTGCCGGCGCGGCCCGAAGGCGACGTTGTCGAGGGCGGTGAGGTGCGGAAAGAGCAGGTAGTCCTGGAAGACCACGCCGATCGGTCGCCGCTCGGGCGGCGTCCAGCCGTCCCGGTTGGGCCGGTCGAGGTCCCGGCCGCCGAGGGTGATGTGCCCGTCGGTCAGCGGCAGCAGCCCGGCGAGCGCCCGCAGCGCGGTGGTCTTGCCGGCGCCGTTCGGACCCAGGAGTGCGACGACCTCGCCGGGGCTGATCCGCAGCGCGACGTCGAGCCGGAAGGCGCCCCGGTCGACGACCAGGTGCGCGTCGAGCAGTGGCGTGCCGGCCTCGACACCGGCCCGGGCGACCGAGACGGCGGTCATGGGCTGGTGATCCAGCGGTCCCGGAGGCTGGCCAGGATGGCCACCGAGACGGCGAGCAGCAGCAGGCTCAACACGATCGCCGCCTCCAGATCGGTCTCCAGCGCCAGGTAGACGGCGAGCGGCATGGTCTGGGTCCGGCCGGGGAAGTTGCCGGCGAAGGTGATGGTGGCGCCGAACTCGCCGAGCGCCCGCGCCCAGCACAGTACCGCCCCGGCGGCGATGCCCGGGGCCACCAGCGGCAGCGTGACGTGGGTGAAGGTGGTCCACCGGCCGGCGCCGAGGGTGGCCGCCGCCTCCTCGTAGCGGGTGTCGGCACCGCGCAGCGCCCCCTCGACGGCGATGATCAGGAACGGCATCGCGACGAACGCCTCGGCGAGGACCACTCCGGCGGTGCTGAACGGCAGGGTGATCCCGAAGCTGCTGTCGAGCCAGCCGCCGAGCAGTCCCCGGCGACCGAAGACCAGCAGCAGGGCGACGCCGCCGACCACCGGCGGCAGCACCAGCGGGACGGTGACCAGCGCGCGTACGACCCGGCGGCCGGGGAACTCGACCCGGGCGAGCAGCCAGGCCAGCGGTACGCCGAGGAGCAGGCAGAGCAGGGTGGCGAGGGTGGCGGTCTGCAAGGACAGCCGGAGCGCGGTGACCACCCCCGGCTCGGTGAGCCGGTGCGGGAGGGTACTCCACGGTGCGCGTACCAGCAGGCCGATCAGGGGCAGTACCAGGAAGAGCAGGCCGAGCGCGGCCGGGAGCAGGAGTGCCGCCGGTACCCGACCGGTACGCCGCCGCCGTGCCACCCCGCCCCCGCCCACCGGGGTCGTCGAGGGAGCGTCACCGAGGAGGGACACCGGCTACGGCGCCTGGAATCCGGCGGCGGTGAGTACGCCCCGGCCGGCGTCGGAGAGCACGTGGTCGACGAACGCCTGCCCGGCCGCCTTGTTCGGTGCCTCCCTGCACACCACGATCGGGTAGTCGTTGACCGCCTCGGCCGACTCGGGGAACTCGATCCCGTCGACCTGCTCGGCGGCGGCCCTGGCGTCGGTCCGGTAGACCAGCGCCGCGTCGACCTCGCCGAGCCGCAGCTTCGACAGCGCCGCCTTCACGTCCTGCTCCAGGGTCACCGGCGTGACTCCCACCCCGGCCGAGGTCAGCGCCTTCTTCGCCGCCGCTCCGCACGGCACCTGCTCGGCGCAGAGCGCCACCTTGACACCCGGCCGGGTCAGGTCGGCCAGCCCGGTCACCCCGCCGGGGTTGCCCTTCGGTACGGCGATCACGAGCTGGTTCCGGGCGAAGGTGGTCGGGGTGCCGGCACCGTTACCGGCGTCGGTCACGGTCTTCATGTTTGCCGGTGCGGCGGAGGCGAACACGTCCGCCGGTGCCCCCTGGTTGATCTGGTTGGCGAGCGCGGAGCTGCCGGCGAAGCTGAAGCTCACCCGCAGACCCGGGTGGGCCGCCTCGAAGTCCCGGCCCAGTCGGGTGAACGACTCGGTCAACGACGCCGCCGCGAAGACGGTGAGGGTTCCGCTGAGCCGGGTGCCGCTGCCCGACGGCGGCGCTTCCGCGGTGCCGTCGCCGTCGCCGCAGCCGGAGAGTCCCAGCACCGCCAGCGCGGTGAGCGTGGCCAGGCCGGTACGCGATCGTGCTGCTCTCACTGCTGACCGCTCCTTCCGCGTCCGCCGACGGTCGCCGTCGTCTTCTCCACCACCACCGTGGTCGACTTGATCACCGCCACCGCGACCGACCCGACCTCCAGGCCGAGGTCGTCGACGGCTTCGCGGCTCATCAGCGACACCAGCCGGAACGGCCCCGCCTGGATGTCCACCTGGGCCATCACCGTGTCCTTGACCACGGCGGTGACGATGCCGCGCAGCCGGTTGCGCGCGGACGACTCCTCGGTGCGCTCCTCCGGTTCGGCCGCCTGTGCCCGCACGAACCCGGCCAGCGTCTCCCCGTCGATCAGCCGGTGCCCGTACTCGTCGCGGAGCGCGGGCAGGCGTCCGGCGTCGATCCAGCGCCGCACCGTGTCGACGCTGACTCCGAGCAGTTCTGCCGTCTCGCCGATCCGGAACCTCGTCACCCGGTCAGGCTACTGTCCGGCATCTGCCGGGTAAAACTGTCCGAACGTGCCGCATCTGCCACAGCGACTAGCCGAATGTGTCCGGCATCCGCATGATGTGGGGATGGCTGGCGACGTGCTGCACGTACCGGGATCGCGAGGGCTGACCGGCGAGCAGGTCCGGCGGTGGACGGAGGTCCTCGACCACCTCGCCGCCGCCCTCCCCGCCGGTGCGGTCACCGTGCTGGTCGACGGCGGTCCGCTCGCGGGCGTGGTCGCCGACCGCCTTTCCGACCACCTCGCCGCCGCCGGCCGCCCCTGCCTCCGGCTCACCGACAGCACACCGCCGGCCGACGCGGAAACCTGGCGGGCGGGCCGAGGCCGGCCGGCGGTCGCGCTGGCCGACGGGCCCGGCTGGCGGGCCCACCCGCCCAACGGCGGCTGGGACGTGGTCATCCGACTGCGCACCCGACCCGGCGGATCAACCAGGCAAAACGAACCCGCCCACGCCGCCGACGGCGCCCATGCCGCCCATGCCGCCGACAGCGCCAACACCGCGGACGGCGCCGACAGCGCCAACGCGGCGCAGGCCGCAGACATCGTCGTCGACCTGCGCGATCCGGACTGGCCGGTGATCCGGCAGCTCGCCGAGCGGCTCGCGCCGAGGGAGCGCTGGTACGTCGGCGAGTCCCGTGCCTTCTTCGGGGTCCGTGCCGCCAGTTGGGACGCCAGGTTCGGCGACGACCTGCCCGCCTACGCCGCCGCCGTCCGGGAGGCGCGACTGCCGGCCGGGGGAGTGGCCGTGGACGTCGGCTGCGGTACCGGCCGTGCGTTGCCGGCGCTGCGGCAGGCGGTCGGGCCCGGCGGCATCGTCATCGGCCTCGACCTGACCCCGCAGATGTTGGCCGCCGCCGTCGCGCACGGCCGGGACTCGGCCGCCGCCCTACTCATCGGCGACGCCCGACACCTCCCGCTCCGGGACGCGACCGCCGACGTCGTCTTCGCCGCCGGCCTGCTGACCCACCTGCCCGACCCGGTGGCCGGGCTCCGCGAACTGGCCCGGGTCACCCGCCCCGGCGGACGCCTCGTGATCTTCCACCCGTCCGGCCGTGCCGCGCTGGCCGCCCGGCACGGCCGCGTTCTCGGCCCCGAGGAGCCGCTGGCCGAAGTCCCGCTCCAGCGGTCGGCGCTCCGTGCGGGGTGGCACCTCGACGGCTACGACGACGCGGCGCACCGGTTCCTGGCCATCGCCACCCGCCGGCCGGACTGACCCCGCGACAACCGCTCGCCAGGCGCCCGGGGCAATCCGTCCTATGTAGATCGCACCAGCTCATACCGCACTTTGTCGGTATCCCGCCCCGTTGTGTCGTCCACAGTAGTCAGACGTACGGGACGCATTGATCGCGATGGCTCGGGCGCTCTAGGATGGGCTGCGCACCGACGTGGGAGCGCTCCCGAGTGGCGCTGCGCCCACGTCCACAACGGAATACACACGGGGGAGGACGTCTATGCACGTCGGCAGAGCGGTGGCGGCTGTCGCCATATCGCTTACGGTGACTCTCGGCGGCGGCAGCGCCGCATGGGCGGGTCCGGCAGACCCGTCCGGCCGGGCGGCGGTCGTCGCCCGGACGCCACTGCCGGACGCCTGGAAGTTGAGACCGACCGCGTCCGGATTCGAACTCAGCTGGTATCCGGCCCAGCCGGTCCGGACCGGCGACGCGGCGGTCGGGTTCTACGCCGGTGACCGGCTGCTCGGCCGCCCGGCGGCCGCCACCGACCAGCGCGGTTTCCACCTCTCCATCGACGACGTCACCGCCCGCAACCTCACGGATCTACAGGTACGGGCCGGCGGGCGGCGCCTCGACGTGGCGGTCGACCCGGGTGACGCGCGCGGCAGCGGCGCGGTACCGGAGCTCGCGGCAGCCCAACTGCCGCCGAACCCGGTCGACCCCGGCGTACCCGGCCCCTACTCCACGATCAGCGGCGAGTACGCGCTGCCGGACGTGCAGTTGCCGGGCTTCGCCGTACCGGTGGAGATGCGCGGCTACGTCGTGGCCCCGCAGGGCACGTCCGGCCAGCGCCCGCTGGTGCTGATCCTGCACGGCCGGCACCCCACCTGCTACCAGGGCACCGCCGAGCCGACCACGGTCTGGCCCTGCCCGACCGGGTGGAACCCGCTGCCCAGCCACCGGGGGTACGAGCGGATCCAGCAGGTGCTGGCCTCGCAGGGGTACGTCACCGTCTCCATCTCGGCGAACTCCATCAACGCGCAGGACGGTGCCGGCCTGCCGCCGCAGGACGCGGGTGCGCAGGCCCGCTCCTCGCTGGTCCGGCTGCACCTGGGCCGCTGGGCGGACTGGGCCGGCACGGGTCGCCCCACCGCACCGGAGGTGGTGCGGTCGGCCCCGGTGCCGAACATGTCCAACGTGCTGCTGGTCGGCCACTCCCGAGGTGGCGAGGGGGTCAGTCGGGCCGCCGTCGACAGCCTCACCCGGCCCCCCGCCGGCCAGGACGGCTACACCGGGACGGTCCGCTGGCAGATCCGCGGGCTGGCGCTGATCGGCCCGTCGATCTACAGCCACAACCCGGCTCCGGACGTACCGTCGATGACGATCCTGCCGAGCTGCGACGGTGACCTGACCGACCTGGAGGGACAGCTCTACGCGGACGCCACCCGTGGGGTGGGCCGCGGCTTCGCCCTGCACAGCGTCGTCCTGGCCCTCGGTGCCAACCACAACTACTTCAACACCGAGTGGACGCCCGGACTCTCCGTCGCGAAGTCCTGGGACGACTACCCCAGCCCGCACGACCCGGTCTGTCGCACCGCCTCGCCGATGCGACTGACGCCGCAACAGCAGCAGAACGTCGGCGCCACCTACGTCGCCGCCGCCGCGGCCACCTTCGTGGCCGGTAACGACCAGGTACGCCCGCTGCTGGACGGCTCCGGCTTCCGGGCACCCTCGACGGACCCGGCGACCGTGCTGAGTCACGCCGTGGGCGGCAACCGGACCCGTCTGCTGGTGCCCGAGGCGGCCACCGTGGTCAGCGGTGCCGCCGCCCGGCTCTGCGAGCAGATCACCCCGGCGGGTACGTCCAACGGGTGCGGCAACTCCAACTCCCCGCACTTCGCGACCTTCGACCCGATCGTCCCCGAGGCGGGCCGGTACGCGATCGAGGTGGACTGGCGGGCGCCGGGTACCCCGGTCAGCCTCCGGCCTCCGGCGGCGGTCTCGCTCTCCACCGCCGAGCAGGTGGCGTTGCGGGTGGCGGTTCCGTCGGGCTCCCCGGGTACCCAGTTCGACGTCGCCATCACCGACTCGGCGGGCCGGCAGGCCACCCTCGGCACCACCACGCTGGACCCGCTGCCGGCGCCCACCCAGACCGCCGACGACTGGGCGCAGGAGGTGCGGATGCCGCTGACCAACGCCAGGACGGCCGGGCTGAACCTCGGCCAGATCACCACCCTGGTGCTGGTGCCGCGCGCCGGTGAGACCTGGGCCAGGATCTGGTTCATCGACGCCTGGGGCTGGCGACCCGGCACCCCCGCACCGCAGCCGGTCTCGCTGCCCCGGGTCGACCTGGGGGAGCGGACGGTCCAGGAGGGCAACTCGGGGACGGTCACCTACCAGGTGCCGGCGCAGGTCTCCGGCAGCGGTACCGGACAGGTGCGGGTCTTCGTGGTGAACCCGGTGACCGGGCTCGCCACGGCCAGCGTCGTGACGGTGACGCCCGGCAGTACCACCATCTCCATCCCGATCGCGGTGACCGGCAACACCCAGCCCGGGGACGGCCGGCGTTACGTGGTCGCGGTGAAGGCGGTCCAGGGGGTCTCCGTGGGCGACGCCTACGGCATGCTGACCGTCCAGGACGACGACGCGTGACCTGACCCGTCGACGGCAAGCCGCCGGGGGCGTCCCTGCTGACCAGGGGCGCCCCCGGCACCGTCCCGGCGGGTCCGGCGGCTACGACCGCCCGACGCGGTGATTTCCGACCTCGACCGAGGATTGCGCGGGCGCTGCTTCCGGCCCGTACCGTCACTCGGGGGCGTCGGTGCGGGCGGCCACGACCACCGTGCGGTACTGCATCGTGAAGCTGCCGCCCAGCGCGTCGACCGTGGCTCCGGCGCCGTCGAGCAGCGCCGCGAGCTTGTCCGGCGCCAGCCGGGTCGCGAGGCCGGAGGTGGGCAACTGGTCCAGCCACTCGTCGCGGGTGTAGGTCCTGGTCCAGTCGAATCGCCACTGCTCGGGTTCGCCGAAGCCGCCCACCTGGCGGATCCTGTCGGCGGCGGTGGCGAACAGCGGCTGATAGGCGTCCAGGGTCGACTCCGGCGCCGGGACCCGGGACGGTGTGTCGGGCACCACCCGGCGGTAGATCTCGGCGAAGGCGGTCGCCATCTCGGGTGGGAGCTGGAAGGTGTGCCAGAACGGCGCCAGCAGGCCGCCGGGACGCAGCACCTGTCGCGCCCGGGTCGCGCCCGCGACCGGGTCCACCCAGTGCCAGGCCGTGCCGGCGACGACCGCGTCGAACCGCCGCCCGGCGGGCTCCCAGGTCTCGAAGGTGGCCACCTCGACCTCGACCCCGGTACGCCGGGCGAACTCGGCCATCCGGGCGTCGGGCTCGACTCCGAGCACCGTGCAGCCGGCGGCCTGGAGTTGCCGGCTCGCCGTGCCGGTGCCGCAGCCGACGTCGAGCACCTCGGGACCGGGGCTGGCGGCGACGATCCGCTCCACCAGCGCGTCGGGGTAGCGGGGCCGGGTCCGGTCGTAGCGTTCCGGGTCGGTGCCGAAGGACTCCGCCACCTGGCGGTGCCGGTGCGGCTCGACCGGCTCCGGATGCTTCTCGGCTAGAGTGGGCATGCGCCCACGCTAGTGGGCAGACGCCCACTCGTCAATCGGGTGGGCCCACATCGAGGAGGGGAGCGGACGCCGGTGCCGACCGGGGTGGCCATCCGCGACGTACGCACGCAGCTGTTCGAAGCCGCCGACCGCATCCTGTTGCGGGACGGGCCGAGCGGGCTGACCAGCCGGGCCGTCACCACGGAGGCGGGCTGCGCCAAGGGAGTACTGCACCGGCACTTCGACGACTTCGACGCCTTCCTCGCCGAGTTCGTGCTCGACCGCGTCGGCAGGCTGGCCCCCGAGGCCGCCGCCCTGCGCGAGTCGGCCGGCACCGGCACTGTCGCCGACAACCTCACCGCCGCGCTGGAGGGCCTGTTCGGGTCGGTCGCGGTCGCCATCGTCGCCCTCGTCACCTTCCGGGACGAGTTGCGCCTGCGGCTACGCCAGACCTGGCCGGCCGGCGTACCCGTGCTGACCGAGGCGGCCGTCCTGCTCGCCGAGTACCTCGGCGCGGAACGTGACCTGGGGCGGCTGGCGGCCGACGCCGACGTCGAGATCCTCGCCTACACGCTGATCGGTGCCGGACACCTGCTCTTCGCCGACCGGACCGGTGCCCCGCCGGAGACCGCAGCCGTGCGCAAGATGGTGAGCACGGTCATCGCCGGCACGCTACCCGCGCCGGGCGCCTGACCGGTACGCGCCAGCGCACGCCCGCCGACAGCCGGCGGCGGCAGCCCCCGACGACCGCCCGGGGTGTCGCCCCGGGACGGGCGGCCCGATGCGTCAGCGCGCGACGAGCGCCCGGAGCACCGTGGCGATCTCCCCGGGTGCCTCCTCCGCCATGAAGTGCCCCGCCGAGGTGGTCTGGTGCACCAGGTCCGGGGCCCAGGCCCGCCACAGCGCGGCGGCGTCGTAGCCGAGCGCCGCACCCCAGTCCTGCTGGACGACCGTGACCGGCATGCCGAGCCGGCGCCCGGCCGCCCGGTCCGCCTCGTCGTGTGCGACGTCGATCCCCGCCGAGGCGCGGTAGTCGGCGACGATGGACGGCACCGCCTCCCGGGACGCCCTCAGGTACTCGGCCCGCACCTCGGCCGGAATCGCCTGCGGGTTCCCGGCCCAACCGTCCAGGAAGTAGCCGAAGAAGGCGTCCGGGCTGGCCGAGATCATCTGCTCCGGCAGGCCCGGCGGCTGGGCCATCAGATAGAGGTGGAAGGCGACCGCCGCGCGGGCCCCGTGCAGGACGTCCCACATGTCGAGGGTCGGCAGCACGTCGAGCGCGGCGAGGTGCGAGATCGCCTCCGGATGGTCGAGACCGGCGCGGACGGCGACCAGGGCGCCCCGGTCGTGACCGGCGAGCGCGAAACGCGGGTGGCCGAGCTGCCGGGCCAGGGTGACGATGTCGGCGGCCATGGTCCGCTTCGCGTACGTCTCGGCGTCGCGCTCGGCGGGCTTGTCGCTCGCACCGTACCCGCGCAGGTCGGGGCAGATCACGGTGTGCTCGGCGGCGAGGTCGGTGGCGACGTGCCGCCACATCAGGTGCGTCTGCGGAAAGCCGTGCAGCAGCACGACCGGGCTGCCCGAGCCGCCCACCGCCACGGAGAGCGTGACGTCGTCGTCGACCCTGACACGCCGGTAGTCGAAGCCGGGAATGGTCACAGCCATGGTTGGATCCTCCTGATCGGTCCTGCCCGGGGTGGGCAGCCCGTCCAGCCTGCCGATCGCCGATGAGCAACCGATGAGCGACCGACAAGCACGATACGTTGGTCGCCGCGGCGTGGAAGGGTGGATCGGTGCAGGTCACGTTCGGGGTGCTCGGACCGGTGGTGGCCTGGGACGACTCCGGCGCGCCGATCGACGTGAAGGGGCCGAAACACCGCGCCGTGCTGGCCCGGCTCGTCGTCGCGCGCGGCCGGGTCGTCCCGGTCGGCCGGCTCGTCGACGACCTGTGGGCAGCGCCGCCGCCGGGCGCGGTGAGCGCGGTCCGGACCTTCGTGGCGGCGCTGCGGCGCGCGCTGGAGCCGCACCGGCCACCGCGTGAGCCGGCCCGGCTGCTGGTCACCGAGGGACCCGGCTACGCCCTGCGGGCGGCGCCGGACGCGGTCGACGCCTGGCGGTTCGAGGAGGCCGTCACCGCCACCCCCGCCGGACCGCCGGGACCGGCCCTCGACCGCCTCGACCGGGCGCTGGGCTGGTGGCGCGGCCCCGCGTACGCCGGCTTCGACGACGAGCCGTGGGCCCGCCCGGAGCGCAGCCGGCTCGAACAGCTCCGGCTGCACGCGGTCGAGTCGCGGGCCGAGGCGCTACTGGCGCTCGGGCGGGCCGCCGAGGCCGTACCGGAACTCGACGGCCACGTCGCCGAGCATCCCTGGCGGGAGGAGGCGTGGCGGCTGCTGGCCCTGGCCCTATACCGCACCGACCGGCAGGGGGACGCGCTGGCCGTGCTGCGCCGGGCCCGCGCGCTCCTGCTCGACCAGCTCGGCGTCGACCCGGGGCCACGGCTGCGCCGGCTGGAGACCGACATCCTCCGGCAGGTCGAACCGGCGGAGCCCGGCCAGGCTCCCTCGACGGCCGACCGGGTCTGGGCGGAGGCCGCCGCGGCCTACGACCGGACGGTCGCCTCCGGCGCCCGGGCCCGGCTCGAGTCCACGGTCGGCCTGCTACGCAGTCTCGCGGTGGCTGGCGGAGGCGGACTCGAAGCCGCCCGGGAACAGCGGTTCGCGGCCATCGCCGCCGCCGAGCAGCTCGGCGACCCGGAACTGACCGCGCGGGTGATCGGCGGGTACGACGTACCGGCGATCTGGACCCGGTCCGACGACCCGGAACAGGCGGCCCGGATCGTGGCGGCCGCCGAACGTACCCTGGCCGCCCTGCACCCCGACGCGCCCGCCGCCACCCGGGCCCGGCTGCTGGCCACGATCGCCGTGGAGTCGCGCGGCACCCGGGCGGCACGCGGGTCCGAGGCGGCCCGGGAGGCGGAGCTGATCGCCCGCCGGCTGGGTGACCCGGCGCTGCTCGCCTTCGCCCTCAACGGCGTCTTCATGCAGAGCTTCCGGCGCGCGGGGCTGGCCCCGGAGCGCGACGAGGTCGGCGCCGAACTCGTAACACTCGCCGTCCGGCACGGCCTGCCGACGTTCGAGGTGCTCGGCCACCTGATCCGACTCCAGGCCCGCAGCGCGCTCGGCGACTTCGCGGTCGCGGACCGGCACGCCGCCGCCGCGGACCGGGTCGCCGAGCGGGACGAACGACCACTGGTCGCCGTCTTCACCCGGTGGTACCGCGCGCTGCGGCTGGCCGCGACCGGGGCGTCGCAGGCGACGGCGGAGGCCGCCTACCGGGCGGCCGCGGCACAGCTCGCCGGCACCGGCATGCCCGGCGTCGAGCGGGGGCTCCTGCCGCTCGCCCTGCTCTGCCTGCGGGTCTGGCACGGCCGACCGGCGGACACCGACGAGCGCACCGACTGGGGCCCGTACGCGCCCTGGGCCCGGCCACTGGTCCTGCTGGCGCGGGACCGCCCGGCCGACGCCGCCGTGGCGCTGCGCCGGACCCCCGAGCCGCCGCACGACCTGCTCTTCGAGGCTCTCTGGTGCCTCACCGGCCAAGCCGCGATCGCGCTCGGCGACCGGGCGGTGCTGGAACGCGCCCACGCCGTACTCGCACCGGCGGCAGCCGAGCTGGCCGGTGCCGGCAGCGGCATGCTCACCGCCGGCCCCGTCGCCGAGCACCTCTACCGCCTCGGCACCGCCCTCGACCGCACCGCCGCATAACCGTCCGGCGGGGGAACACCCGGTACTCACGCCTCCTCTAGAGTCGTCTGCCATGACCGCCCTGGAGGCATCCCTGGCCGCCCCGACGCCGACCGCCAACGGGGCGGTACCCCCGGCGGAGCCGTACCGGAACACCCCGCGTCCGCTGGGCCTGGTCGGCTGGCCGCGCGTGGTCCGTACCCTGATGATGATGGCCGGGGCGGCGACAGCGGTCGGGATCGCCTTCTCCAATCCGGACCGGCAGCTGCCGGAGTTCCGCAACCAGTGGCTGCTCTGGGCGTCGGTCGCCGGACTGCTCGGCGCGCTGAGCGGGTCGACGATCGGCTCCGGGGTGGCCCGCTGGCACGACCTGCAACGGATCCAGCCGGTACCGGTGCGCCGGGTCGTACCGTCGGTGCTGGCCTTCCTGGTGCTGGTGGCCGGCAGCGTCGTCACCGCGCACGCCGTCATCGGCAGCGGACTCACCTGGCGGGCGGTGGCCTTCGTCTCCATCGTGGTGCTCGGCGCGCTGCCGGCCGGCGCGACGCTGGCCGGCGTCCGGGTCGTCTCGATGCGCGGTCTCACCGGTACCCCGGGCGAGCAGTTGGCCGCACTGATGCGACTGCGCCGGATGCTGGCCCGGCTGTTGCAGATGATGGGCTCGTTGCTGCTGTTGATGGTGCTGGTCTGCGCGGCGGCGGTCGGGTGGGGAAGCTCGGAGAAGATTCCCCAGTCGACCGCGTTCGTCATCGGTGCGGCCGGCTCGATCCTGATCGCGCTGATGCACGTGCCGGCCGCCACCCTGCTGCGGCGACGCTGCCAGGTCTACATCGACGAGTTCTCCGACATCGCGCACGTGCCGAAGGCGGACCTGATCACCGCGGCCGAGGACCGGATCAAGCTGGAGGAGATCCTCGGCGTCAACCGCACCACCGTGAGCGAGTTGCAGTCCGGCCTGGTGATCGTCGGCCCGCTCGTCGCCACCACGATCGCGGCGGTCATACCCAAGATCTGACGCCGCCTCGCCGGCCACCGGTGCCGGCGTCGTCGTAGGCGCCAGCGTCGTCACAGGTACCGGCCTCGTCGTAGGCGCCAGCGTCGTTACAGGTACCGGCGCGCTCCGGCGTACTCGTGGGCGTACCGGTGCTCGTCGAGCCGCACGTACTCGACGCCGCTCTCCTCGGTGTCGGTGTTGGTCGGGGCGTCGACGATGTAGCCGTCGCCGGCGTACATGCCGACGTGGTGCACGCGTCCGGTGCCGTTGTTCCGGGCGAAGAAGACGAGGTCCCCGGGGGCGAGCTGCTCCCTGGTGACCGGGGTGCCGGCGTTGGCCTGGTCCTGCGCGTCCCGGGGGATGGTGATGCCGTGCGCGGCGTAGACGGAGTGGGTGAGGCCGGAACAGTCGAAGCCGAAGCCGGCGGTACCCGCCCACAGGTACGGCAGACCGAGGAACATCCGGCTCGCCGCGACCAGTTCCGGGCCGGTCGGCCGGGGGATGTCGGCGGCGGAGGCGTACACCGAGACGTCCGAGGCGGCCAGCCACTTCGGACCGTCGCTGGGGGTGGCCACCAGTACCGCCCGGTCGAGTCGGGCCAGCACCGGCAGCCGGGTGTTGTAGCTCAACTCCATCGCCCGGCGGGTCCGGCGCGGATCGTCGTAGAGCCAGGCGGTGGGCGTCGCCACCAGTGCGAACGGACGGCCGGCGAGGTGCCCGAAACTCCTGCCGTCGGTCAGCTGCACCTTCGGCAGCCAGCCGGGGTAGCCCCACTCGTGCCGAGGCGTTGGCTGACCGGGTACGACCACCTGCGCCCAGTCGCCCGACTCCGCCAGTATCAGCACCCGCTGACCGTACGTGGCCTGGGTCTCCAGGTCGCCGATCAGCCAGCGCCGCTCGGCGAGGGTCATCCCCGCCGTCCAGGCCCGAGGGTCGGCCGGGTTCGTCATGGACGGCAGGTCGACGGGACGTTGCCGACCGGGCTCCACCCAGAGGGTGGCCACCGAGACGTCGACGTAGGCGGTGCGCGGCTCGACGGGTTCGGTCGGGCTCGCGGCGCGGGCGGCCGGTGCTGCTGCCAGCGGTGCGCCGAGCACCAGCAGGAGCAGTGCGCCGAGCACCAGCGGGGCGGCCAGGGGGAGGCGGCGCGACAGTCGGGTCACGGCGATATCTTCCACCAAGAGGGCGTTTCCTGGCAAGAAGCTACATCGATGGAGCCGGCTGTCCGGTACCTTCCCCGATCGTCGGGACTACCCGCTGGCGGCTACCGCGACCGGGTCGCGTTCCGGGCGGCCTTCCGGGCCGGAGGCTTCGTCGCCGTACCCGTGCGGGCACGCTTCGCCGCCGTACTCCGCGCTGTGGTGCTCTTCTTCGCGGGCGTTGTTCGCTGCGTGGTGCTCTTCCTCGGGGGCGTCTTCTTCGCGACGGCCTTCTTCGCGATTTCCCTTCGCGCGGTGGTCTTCCGCGCGGTCGTCTTCTTCGCGGTGGTCTTCTTCGCCGGTACCCGCTTCGACGGCGCGGTCCGCTTGGTGGCAGGGGTGGCCTCGCCAGCCGCCCGCGCGGTGCGCGGCGGCCGCTTCTTCGGGGTTTTCGCCGCGGTCGCCCCGGTGGCCCGTCGGGTGGCGGTGGCCACCTTCTTCGCCCGCGCGGTGCTCTTGCCCGGGGCCTTCTTCGCGCCGGTGGCCTTGCGGGCGGCGGCGGGTCTCGTGGGGGTGCGCTTGTTGCCCCCGCGACCGTGTGCCGGCCGTCTCGGTTCGGCGACGGTGGATCGGGTCGGGCCTGCTCGTCGTGAGTTGGCCACCTCGGCTCCTCCTCGTCCGGCTGCTCTGCTCGACGCCGGGACCGGGACGACGCCCGTGCACAACCCGTGCTCGGCAACGCCCCGACGTCGGCCCCGACATCGCCCGGCGGGCCGACCGACGACCGCCCGGGTAACACCCGGCGGAGCGGTCGCGCCGCAACGGCGGATCGTCCGGCGGGCCGTTTCCCGTCCGGAGCGCTGTCTCCCCTCGGCGCGGTCCGCTAAACGTGTTCGCCGCCGATGGCGTCGGTGCTGTCACGACGCGAGGCGCTCGGCCGGGAGATCCCGGCCGAGCGCCTCGTCGGACACCCGCCGCCGTCGCGGGTCGATCCGTCGCACCGGCGACGCCCCGCGAACCGCACCGGACCCCGGGCCGGCCCCGCTCAGAAGACCGGTACGCCCTCCCGGACCAGTCGCCAGTTCGGCTCGAAGAAGTCGGCCGGATCGATGCTGCCCTTGGCCTGCGCCCAGTCGATCAGCAGTTGCCGGATCTCCTGCTGCTCGTTGTAGATCTGCGGCTTGACGATGCCGGGGAAGTTGCCGCCGCCGCTGCGCCGGTAGTTGTTCACCGCGATCACGAACTGGTCGGTGTCGACGACCGCCGCTCCGCCGCCCGGGTGGGTCAGCCTGGTGATCCGCTGGCCCACCGGCCTGCTGATGTCGATGTCGTAGTCGACCCCGGAGACGGTGTCGTAGTTGTAGTCCGGCACGGTCGGGTCGTTGAGCTGCGCGGGGTCGACCGGCGCACCCGGCCCGAGGGTACGGAAGTACTTCGCCGAGTACTCGAGGTAGGCGCGCAGTTCGGCTCCGTTGACGAGTACCGCCTCCAGGGTGTTGTCGTAGATGTAGAGCCCGGCCACGTCCTTGATCCGTACGTCCCCGGCCGGGAAGATCGCGGTACGGCTGAACGGCGCGGCGATCGACAGCACCGGAAGGCTGGCGTACGGGCCGCCGGCCAGCGCGGCGGCGACCGTGTCGGTCTGCACCCTGTTGATGTAGTCGAGGATCGGCGTGTCCCGGTAGCGCGACTCCGCCGCCGACAGTTCGACCGCCGAGGTGGCGACCACCTGGTTGACGTAGGCGACCGTCTTGGCGTGCTGCCGGCGTACCGCCGCCAGCACCTTCGGGTCCTCCGGCACCGTGTTGCTGTTCAGCATCGTGGCCCGCTTGCCGGTGATCCGCCAGCGGTTACGGTCCCGCTCCAGGGTGAAGTCCATCCGGGTCAGCCGCTGGCCCCACTTGGACGGCTCCGACATCAGCACCCGCTCACCGGTGCGGATGTTGGTGACGAACCGCTCCACCACCTCGGCGTGGGCGTGCCCGAACAGGATGGCGTCGATCCCGGGTACCTGCTCGGCGATCATCGCGCACGGGTTCTCGTTCGGCAGTTCGGGCCCGTAGCTCGACGTACCGCTGTCGCCGCCGTGCGCGGAGATCAGCACGATGTCGGCGCCGCGCTGGCGCATCACCGGTACCCACTTCGCGGCGGTCGCGACCATGTCCTCGAAGCGGAGCCTGCCCTCGACGTGCCCCCGGTCCCAGATCGCGGTACCGGGGTTGGTCAGGCCGAGGATGCCGACCCGCAGCGTCGGTGCGCCGCGCCCGAGCGACACCTTCTTGATCAGGTACGGCGTGAAGGCCGGCTTTCCGGTGCGTTCGTTGACGGCGTTCGCGGCCAGGGCCGGGAAGCCGAGCTGCCTGATCCACCTGTCCAGCAGCGGCAGCCCGTAGTTGAACTCGTGGTTGCCGAGCGTCACCGCGTCGTAGTCGAGAATGTTCATCGCCCGGGCCATCGGGTGCGTCTCACCGGTTTCGGTGATCGGCTCCTGCTTGGCGTAGTACGTCGCCAGCGACGTGCCCTGGATGGTGTCACCGGCATCGAGCACCAGGGTCGCCCTGCCCCGCCGCTCGGCCCGGATCTGCTTGACCAGGCTCGCCAGCTTCGCCACGCCGACGTCGTTGTGCGCGCTGTCGTCGTATTCGGCGTCCCGGTAGTAGTCCCAGTTGTAGACGTTGCCGTGGGTGTCCGAGGTGCCCAGCACGGTCAGGTCGTAGGTCTTCGGCCTGCTCGGCGGGTGTGCCTGTGCCGGTACGGCCCCGACGAGCGGTGCCGCCGCGGCCGCCGCGGCGACGGCGAGCACCTGGCGTCGAGAAGGGCCGGGAAGAGGGGTCATGCCGCGCCTTTCCTAGACATTGGACCTTGTGCGACCTGAGCGGCCGGCGTATGCGCGCTGACTGCCACCCGGGGCCGTGACGGACCGCCGGGGGAGGTCGAGCAAGGTCCACCGGGGTGCGCCGGGTAGGCGCGCCGACGGCACCATAACGACCGGTCGCGGGTCACGCCAGCCGAGCCACCACCCGACGGCCCCCGACAACCACCCGTCATCCAGGCACCTACCGGCCGACGGCTGCCGGACATCCGACCGCCCCCTTCCGGTCATCCCGCTCCGCCGACCGCCCGCCCGCTCCCGGCCATCCCGCTCGCCGACCGCCCCTCTCCGGCAGCCCCTCTCCGGCCGTCCCGATCCGTGCGTGGCCCGGCCGGCGCGGTCGTCGGCGTCCCGGCGTGCCGTTCGTCACGTCCGGCGAAGGACCATGATCATGACACTTGATCATCCTGGCCGGCTCCGTAGGATCTCGGATATCCCCGAGGCGGGGCGCGGACCAGCCACGACGAGGCGTCCGGCAGACACCTCGGCGGCAGCGGCCACGGCGGTACGACCAGGGCGGGGGAGACGCATGAGCCTGCGTGAGGATGCGGCGGAGATCCAGGACGAACTGGCCGGGCTGCGCCGGGAACTGCACCAGGTTCCGGAGGAGGGCCTGCACCTGCCGCGTACCCAGCAGCGGGTGCTGGCCGCCCTCGAACCGCTGCCGTTGGAGATCAGCACCGGCGCCGGACTCTCCTCGGTCACCGCCGTGCTGCGCGGTGGCAGGCCCGGTCCGGTGGTGCTGCTCCGGGGTGACATGGACGCCCTGCCGATCACCGAGAGCAGCGGAGTCGACTACAGCTCCCGGCATGACGGGGTGATGCACGCCTGCGGGCACGACCTGCACACCGCCGGCCTGGTCGGCGCCGCCCGGTTGCTCGCCGCCCGCCGCGACGAGCTCGCCGGCGACGTGGTCTTCATGTTCCAGCCGGGCGAGGAGGGCTACAACGGCGCCGGACACATGATCGACGAGGGGGTGCTGACCGCCGCCGGCCGCCCGGTCGAAGCTGCGTACGGCCTGCACGTGCTCTCGTCCATCCTGGACCGCGGAGTCTTCTCCTCCCGCCCCGGCCCGCTGATGGCCGGTTCGGCGGGTCTCTTCGTCACCGTCGTCGGGGCGGGCGGGCACGGCTCCCGGCCGCACGTGACACTGGACCCGGTACCGGCGGCCTGCGAGATGGTCACCGCGTTGCAGACGATGATCACCCGCCGCTTCGACGCGTTCGAGCCGGTGGTGCTCACCGTCGGCACCTTCCACGCCGGCACCCGGCGCAACGTCATCCCGGACGAGGCGAGCTTCGAGGCGACGGTACGGGCCTTCGACCCCGCCGTGCACGCCGAGCTGGGCCGGCACGCCGTACAACTCTGCGAGCAGATCGCGGCGGCGCACGGCCTGCGCGCCGAGGTGCGGTACGAGCCGGAGTATCCGGTCACCATCAACGACCCGGACCAGCACGAGTTCGCCGCCGCGACCGTGCGGGAGCTGTTCGGTGCGGAGCGGTTCGTCGACATGCGCCACCCGATGACCGGCTCCGAGGACTTCTCCCGGGTGCTCGGGCGGGTACCCGGCGCCTTCGTCTTCCTCGGTGCCTGCGCCACCGGTGACCCGGTGACGGCGCCCGGCAACCACTCGCCCCGGGCCGTCTACGACGACAGCGTGCTGGCCGACGGCGCCGCACTGCTCGCCGAGCTGGCCTACCGGCGCCTCGGTCAGCCGGCCGACCGCCCACTCGCCAGCCCGGCCTGACCCAGCTCAGGACGACGCGGATACGGTCCTCGCGTGCCGTATCCGCCCGCACCGCCCCTCGATCATACGACCTATCTTCCTAGGATGCCTTACGGGTGGGGTCCGCCGTCACACCGCCAGGGGAGTGCGCCGGCGAAAGCCGCCGCCGGGGGCGGGCAGACGCAGATCGTCGGCCGGGGTTGCCCCTCGACGCCGCCTCCAGTTGCCGCACCGCCGCCGAGGGCATATCAAGGACGCAACCTGACCGTGGAGGGGCAATGAGGCTCACCAAGAGGGCAACAGCCCGGATGGCGGTGGCCGGCGTCGTGGCCGTCACCCTGGTCGTCACGTCGGCGCCGGCCAGCGCCGCACCGGCCGCCGCCGGCCACTCCGGCGAACCACCCAAGACGCCGACCGCGCACGGGTACGGCGGTGCCGTGTCCACTGTCGACCCCACTGCTACCGCCGTCGGCCTGGACGTACTCCGTCGCGGTGGCAACGCGGTCGACGCGGCGGTGGCGGCGGCCGCCACGCTCGGCGTGACCGAGCCGTTCTCGGCCGGTATCGGCGGTGGCGGCTTCTTCGTCTACTACGACGCGCGTACCCGCCGGGTGCACACCATCGACGGCCGGGAGTCGGCACCCGCCTCCATCCGAGCGGACTCCTTCGTCGACCCGGCCAGCGGCACTCCGTACCCCTTTCAGCAGGCTCGGGTCAGCGGCCTGTCGGTCGGCGTACCCGGGACGCTGTTGACCTGGCACGAGGCGTTGCGCAGGTGGGGCAGCCGGCCGCTGTCGGCGGCGCTCGCCCCGGCCGCCGAGGTGGCCGGGCGGGGGTTCGTGGTCGACGCGACGTTCCGGCAGCAGGTGGCGGAGAACGAGGCGGCGTTCGCCCAGTTCGACGCGACCCGGAAGCTCTACCTGCCGGGCGGCCAACCACCGGCGGTCGGTTCCATCCAGCGCAACCGGGACCTGGCCGACACCTACCGGCAGATCGCCCGGCGCGGCATCGACGTCTTCTACACCGGCCCGATCGGCGCGGACCTCGTCGAGGCGGTGCGCCGCCCGCCGGTCGCCGCCGACCCGACCGTGCCCTGGCAGTACCCGATCCAACCCGGCGGGATGACCCCGGCCGACCTCGCCCGCTACGAGCTGCGGTTCCCCGCGCCGACCCGGTCCGACTACCGGGGCTACCAGGTGTACGGCATGTCGACGCCGTCGAGCGGCGGTGTCGCCGTCGGCGAGGCGCTGAACATCCTGGAACGGTTCGACCTGGCCAAGATGACGGTGACGGAGGCGCTGCACCACTACCTGGAGGCGAGCGCCCTGGCCTACGCCGACCGGAACCGGTACGTCGCCGACGGCACCTCCCGGCGGATCCTCGACGAACTGCTCAGCGACCGGTACGCGGCCGAGCGGGCCTGCCAGCTCGACCCTGGCCGGGCCGCGCCGAAGCCGGTACCGCCCGGCGAACCCGACGGAAGATACGGCGACTGCGCGACCGGCGCGGCGGGTGCCGAGCCCAACCCCGGGCAGAGCACCACGAACCTGACGGTGGCCGACCGGTGGGGCAACGTCGTCGAGTACACCCTGACGATCGAACAGACCGGCGGGAACGCGATGGTGGTACCCGGACGCGGATTCCTGCTCAACAACGAGTTGACCGACTTCACGTTCGCACAGACCCCGGGAGCCGCTCCCGATCCGAATCTGCCGGCGCCGGGCAAGCGCCCCCGCAGTTCGATGTCGCCGACGATCGTGCTCGACGACGGCCGCCCGTTCCTGGCGCTCGGCACCCCCGGTGGTGCCACCATCATCACCACCGTGCTGCAGGTACTGGTCAACCGGATCGACCTCGGGATGTCTCTGCCGGAGGCGATGGCGGCACCCCGGGCCTCACAGCGCAACAGTGCCGCGCCTCAGGCAGAACCGGCGTTCGTCAGCGCGTACGGCAGTGCACTCGACGCGCTCGGCCATCCGCGGTTCACGAGTACCGCCGAACTCGGTGCGGCCACCGCGATCGAGTTCACCGGTCGGCACGGCCTGGTGGCGTCGGCGGAACCGGTACGGCGCGGCGGCGGGGCGGCGGGTGTCGTCCGCCCTGGGCGTTGACCGGAGAGGGTCCTTGACCGGCAGGTGCCCCCATCGCCCTTGACCGGGGTGTCCCCATCGTCCCGGTCCGGTGCGGTCGCACCGAGCGACCGTTGCGGCTGCTCGACTCCGGCGTGATCGTCGATCTCACCGTCGTCGGGCAGCCGCTCGTCGCCCTCACTGCTTCCGAGGGACGATCCGCGCGGCCAGGACGTGGCGCCCAGGCGGGCTCGATGGTTGTCCGGCACGTGTGTCGGGTCCGGGTGACGTTTCGACGCGACGGCTTTGTTGTCCGACCCGAACTCTCCACCTTCGCTTGATCAACTTGGTGCGGTGGAATGCGGTTGGGCAGTCGGTCGTTACATCTCGGGTACGGCCGAGTACCACCGCCTGTGAGCTGGGCTGGTGGCCGGGCCTCGGGGAATGATCCGGGGTCGCCGGTCGTTACATATGGTGTTCGCCTGAGTACCAGCACCCCCCCGTGCGCGTGTGCCGGGCGAACCTTCTTTCGTCCCTGGAGGCCGTGACGGTCTCGGGACGTGTGATTTCCAATGACACCCCGGTTTTCCCCCATGGGGTGTTGTTCCCCCGATTGGAAGGTAGACCATCATGAACACGACTCTGTTCAGCCGATGGCTCCCGGCCATCGAGCAGACTTCCCTGGTTCGTAAGACCGCTCTGGGTGTTGCTGGCCTGGCGTTCGTCGGTGGCGCTGTCGCCGGCCCCGCCGTGGCCGCTCACGCCGCCCCCGAGCATGTCGCTTCGCCGGTGTCGCAGTCGGTCATGGCCGACAAGGGCAACGACCACAAGAGCGACAAGGACCACAAGAGCGACAAGGACCACAAGAGCGACAAGGACCACAAGAACGAGAAGGACCGTACGAGCGAGAAGCGTGACAAGCGCGAGAAGGATCGTAAGCCGTCGCGGGACAAGCTGGTCCCGCATGGTGCGCAGGGTAAGCAGTCGCGGATTGCGCTGTCGGGTGAGCAGTCCGACAACGTGAAGGCGATCGTGAAGGCGACGAAGAAGGCGGGTCTGGACGAGCGTGCCGCGGTGATCGCCGTGGGTACGAGTCTTCAGGAGTCGAAGTTGGAGAACCTGGGTCACCTGGGTGACCGCAACGACCACGACTCGCTGGGCCTGTTCCAGCAGCGACCCAGTTCGGGTTGGGGTTCGCCGGAGCAGATCACCGATCCGGAGTACTCGACCATCGCGTTCCTCAAGGGGCTGAAGCAGGTCGACGGTTGGCAGGACCTGCCGCTGACCGTGGCCGCGCAGAAGGTACAGGTCTCGGCCTACCCCGACGCGTACGCGCAGTGGGAAGACCTGGCCGCCGACCTGGTCGCCAACACCTGGAACAACAGCTAAAGACAACCAAACAAACACGACCGCACCACCCGCTGGCCGGGTCCCCACCACAGGGGACCCGGCCAGCGGCATTTCCGAATCCCGAGCGCCTGCCGAGCAGGCGCGCCGATACCCGAGGAAGAGTGCGATCGAGGAAGGGTTACGTCGTGCTCTCTGCCTGGACGGGGGCGAAGGCGTCTCGGCTGTACCGGACCAGTCGGGCAAGGGCAGGGCTCTGCGTGGGTTTCCAAACCAGTGCCAGTAGCGCCGGGATGTCAACGTCGCGCACCCGGAGCGCGGTCAGCCGGTCCTCGTACTCGTCAGTCATGGACTCGCTGAGAATCGCGACTCCGAGCCCTCGGATCGCCAGCTCGACGATGGTGGTGGCAGCACTAGCCTGCAAGGCGATGGTCGGCTGGACGCGGCGGTTGACGCAGGCCCGGTCGAACACGGTTCGGATCCCGGTGCCCTCCGGCATGCAGATGACCGGATGCTCCGCGATGTCGGCCAAGCCGATTTTCTCCCGCGCCGCGAGTGGATGTTCCGGCGGTACCAGCGCCACCAGTCGTTCGCTGACGATCGTCAGCGCGTTCAGCCCGACCGGCGTGGCTTCGGCCGTACCGATCAGGGCGAGGTCGATCGCGGCGGACCGGACGCCCTCGACGAGTCGGTCGGAGTTGTCCTCCAACAGGGTCAGCTCGACCTGCGGATGGGCCCGGTGGAACGCCTCGAGCGCCTCGAAGAGCGGGGTCACCGTGCACCCGACGATCATGCCGACGGTGAGTTGGCCACGGATCAGGCCGGTCACTTCGCCGACGGTTTGCCGTAGTGCGGCTGCGGAGGCAAGCGTGGCGCGCGCGTACTCCAGAGCGACCCTGCCCGCAGCCGTCAGGGTCGCCGTCCTGGCCGAGCGGTCGATGAGGGTCGCCCCGAGTTCGCGTTCGAGTTGCCGGATCTGCGCGCTCACCCCGGACTGGCTGATCCGAACGCGCTCTGCGGCCCGGGTGAAGCTTGCCTCCTCGGCAACCGCCACGAGGTACTCCAGCTGCCTCAGCTCCATAACTGCTGATTCTAGATGTCATCAGAATTAGCTGTTGTACTTCTGATTTTGCTCCGTGCATGCTCGATCCGTCAGGGGATACAGCAGGAATCGAGAGGATCCACATGGCGGATTACGAGAAGGCAATGCGACCGGAGGAGATCACCCGGCTGTTCGTCGAGCGTTCCAACGCGGGAGACGCCGAGGGCGTCGCGGCGCTCTACGCCGAGGATGCGGTGCTGGCGTACCCGCCCGGCGGCCAGACTGTCGGCCGGGCCGCGATCCAGGCGCTCTGGACGAAGGTACTCGCGAACCGCCCACACTTCGAACCGGAGGAGCCGCTTCCGACGCTCGTCAGCGGCGATCTCGCACTCACTTCGACCGTAGCCAAGGACGGTGCCGGCGCCCGGGCACAGGTGGTACGCCGCCAGCCTGACGGATCCTGGCTGCGCGTACTCGATCAGCCCGAGTTCACTCGGCCCACGTCCGGCTGAGGGTGCGCCCATAGCCGGTGGGCGAGTCCCGCGAGGTCCGTGACCTCACTGCACCGGGAAACCTGTTTCGCCGGGCGGACTGCGTGCGAGTGGGACAGCTGTGGGAGTTTCCTCCGAACGGCGAAAGTCGACTCGGATGGTGCGTAACGCGCAGGCAGCCTGGTCGTGCCTGGTCGCGCTCGGGAACACCGGAGTGGCCAGCTGGCCGTTCTGCCGGCAGCGCCTGAGACACTGCACGCGTGATCCGTGACCTGCGCGTCTGCTTCGTCGGCGACTCCTTCGTGCTGGGCGTCGGCGATCCGCGCTGCCTGGGCTGGGTGGGCCGGCTCGCGGCACGAACCTGCGCCGACGGGCAACCGCTCACGACCTACAACCTCGGCGTACGCCGGCAGACGTCCGACGACATCCTCGCCCGTTGGCGTGCAGAGTGTTTGCTGCGGCTACGGGACGGCAACGACCTCCGTGTCGTGATGTCGTTCGGGGTCAACGACACCACCGAGGAGAACGGCCGGCCCCGGGTGACGCCCGAACGGTCGGCGGCCACCCTGACCCGGATGCTCGACCAGGCTGCCGGCCAGGGCTGGCGCGTCCTTGTCGTCGGTCCGCCACCGGTCGACGATGACGCTCAGAATGTACGGTTGGCCTCGCTCGACGACGCGTTTGCGCGGACCTGTCGCGAAGCGGGCGTACCGTACGTCGCGGTGCAGTCCTCGTTGCGTAAGAGCGCCGTGTGGACCCGCGAGGTTCGTACCGGTGATGGCGCGCACCCGGGTTCGGCCGGCTATGACGAGATCACAGCCCTCATCACACCTCGTTGGCGTGCCTGGCTAACCGTCACGTAGAGCTGGGCCGCGCAGGCGCCGGATGTGCCCCGCATTCTGAGGTGTCCGCTCGGATGTCCGGGTTTGGCCTTTTGATCAACTGCTGACGGTGGAATGTTGGCGGGCTCGCGGTCGTTACATCTCGGGTACGGCCGAGTACCACCGCCTGTGAGCTGGGCTGGTGGTCGGGCCTCGGGGAATGATCCGGGGCCGCCGGTCGTTACATATGGTGTTCGCCTGAGTACCAGCACCCCCCCCGGTGCCTGTAGTGCCGGGCGAACTTTCTTTCGTCCCTGGAGACCGTGACGGTCTCGGGATATCTCCGATGACACCCCGTCCCCCATGGGGTGTTCACCCCCGATTGGAAGGTAGACCATCATGAACACGACTCTGTTCAGCCGATGGCTCCCGGCCATCGAGCAGACTTCTCTGGTTCGTAAGACCGCTCTGGGTGTTGCTGGTCTGGCGTTCGTCGGTGGCGCTGTCGCCGGCCCCGCCGTGGCCGCTCACGCCGCGCCCGAGCATGTCGCTTCGCCGGTGTCGCAGTCGGTCATGGCCGACAAGGACCACAAGAGCGACAAGGACCACAAGAACGAGAAGGACCGTAAGAGCGAGAAGCGTGACAAGGACCGTAAGGGCAAGCCGTCGCGGGATCGTTTGGTGCCGCATGGTGTGCAGGGTGGTCAGTCGCGGATTGCGCTGTCGGGTGAGCAGTCCGACAACGTGAAGGCGATCGTGAAGGCCACCAAGAAGGCGGGTCTGGACGAGCGTGCCGCGGTGATCGCCGTGGGTACCTCGTTGCAGGAGTCGAAGTTGGAGAACCTGGGTCACCTGGGTGACCGCAACGACCACGACTCGCTGGGCCTGTTCCAGCAGCGACCGTCGTCGGGTTGGGGTTCGCCGGAGCAGATCACCGATCCGGAGTACTCGACCATCGCGTTCCTCAAGGGGCTGAAGCAGGTTGACGGTTGGCAGGACCTGCCGCTGACCGTGGCCGCGCAGAAGGTACAGGTCTCGGCCTACCCCGACGCGTACGCGCAGTGGGAGGACCTGGCCGCCGACCTGGTCGCCAACACCTGGAACAACAGCTAAGACAACCAAACAACACGACCGCACCACCCGCTGGCCGGGTCCCCACCACAGGGGACCCGGCCAGCGGCGTCTCCGGACATGTTCCGACTCCACCGTGAGCCTGCGCGGTTACGACCGGGCGCGGGTGGAGAGTCACCTCGGCGAACTGGCGGACCGACTGGCAATGACGGGTTAGGCCGAGTCCTGCCGATCATGGCGGCCGGACGGACAGTCAGGTGGGTAGGGTGCTCGTCATGATCGAGGTCGCTACATGCCGTTGACGAACCCCTGGCTGTCCGGGCCCACGCCGACCAAGCGACTCGATCGTCAGCGGCTTGAGGAGCGCATCCTCAACCTCCTGTCGTCGCAGAACATGTGCGTGCTCGCGACCACGGGTCCGGACGGGCCGCTGGCCACCCCGGTGCGGTACTACTCGCTTGGCTTCGCCGTGCTCTTCACCGCTGCACCGCGTTCACCGAAGATGCGCAACCTCGCTGCGGATCCGCGGGTGTCCATCGGAATCTTCGCGCCGCTGGTCGGGCTGGCCAGCAGCCGTGGCGCTCAACTGTTCGGAACTGCAAGGGTGCTTGACCCGGAGCATCCGGACCGCGCGCACTACTGGACGGCGTTCCGGTGGGAGAACGAGCACGCCGAGCGGGGACGACCGTTGTCCGAGCCGCCTCAGGACACACTCGTGGTCGTCGAGGCGGAACGTGTCGTTTATACCGAGCACTGGCTGCGACGTGAAGGGTTCGCGCCACGCCAATTCTGGCGTAGCGAGCGACCAGGTCCTGTCACTGCTTGAGCGCCAGGATGCCGGCCGTGGGGGTACCGGAATCGCCGTAGTCGCTGGACGGCCCCCTTCTTTACGGCTCCAGGGTGCTGGAGTACCGGCGTGATCGCACGTCGACGCTGATTGTCCACTGCCCAAGATCGGCAGGATTGGCTCCGGGCGATATTCCACAAGCTCGACTGAGTGATCTTGTTAGGGTGCTTGAATGCCTTCTCAGCGCACCCTGCTGCCGCGCTCGACACCGGCTGCCATGGGGGTGTCGGCCCGCGCAGTTGCCGCGCTACTGGACCGGCTCGAAGCGCAATCCGTCGAGTGTCACTCCATAATGGTCGTACGCCACGGTCACGTTGTCGCCGAAGGCTGGTGGGCGCCGTACTCCGCCGAACGACCGCACCTCCTCTACTCGCTGACCAAGTCGTTCACCTCGGTCGCCGTGGGGCTTGCGATCGCCGACGGACTGCTCTCGCTGGCTGATCGGGTGGTGGACGTGTTGCCCGACCACGTCCCGGCCGAAGTCTCGGAGCAGGGACGTCGCCTGACCGTTCACCACCTGCTGTCCATGACAACCGGACACCGCACGGACAGCCTCGCCGAGGCCTGGCAACTGGAACCGGGCGACCTGGTGAAGGGCTTCCTACGCGTACCGTTCCTCGAGGTCGAGGGAACACGGCACGCCTACGACAATCCGACTACCTTCATCCTGGCCCGGATGGTGGAGCGGGTCACGGGCCGCAGCCTCCCGGAACTGCTCGACGACCGCCTCTTCAAGCCGATGGGCGTCGACCACGCCGAATGGGACCGGGTGGCGAGCGGGGCCACCTTCGGCTTCCACGGACTGCATCTCACGACCGAGGCCGTCGCCGCCTTCGGCGAACTGCTGCTGCGCGAGGGCCTCTGGGGCGGCCGGCAGCTCGTCCCGCGCGAATGGGTGCGGCTCGCGACCAGACGGCACATCGAGACGCAGCAGATCGAGGACTGGTCGGAGAACCCCGACCTGCTTTGCGGGTACGGCTACCAGTTCTGGATATCGCGTCACGGTTACCGTGCCGAAGGAGCCTTCGGTCAGCAATGCGTGGTCGTCCCGTCGCACGACCTCGTGGTCGTCGTGACCGGTGCGATAACGCAGGGTGAGGCAATGCCGGCCGTCCTGTGGGATTGCCTGCTGCCCGGCCTGGACGACCCGGTAAGTGCCCGGGAGGACGAGATCCTCGCCGAGCGGTTGCGGCGGCTCTCACTCACACCCGTGCCGGGCTCGGCCGCCCCTGAGCGTTCCATCAAGGCGGAACTCGACGCCTCCGTCGAGAATTCGGCGCTACCCGCCGGCACCACGGTGATCCTCGATCCGGTAGACCGTGGGTGGCTCCTGCGACTCGGGTCGCTCCTCACGGTCGAGGTCGGCCACGGCGCATGGCGAGAAAGCTCACCGCTCGGCCGCCCTGTCGTCGCAACCGGCGCCTGGCAGGGCAACACGTTCGTCGCCGACCTTTACGTCATCACCACCCCGCACCGGGTGCGGCTGGTGGTCGACGCCGAGACGGGGACAGCGGTCGCGACGTGGAGCACCGTGCCCCTGACCGGTCCTGATCTGGCGTTGCACCTACGGTCGCCACTGATGACCCGGCCCGACGTCGCCTAGTACGGCAGCCGCTTCGTGATCACTGTTGTAGTTCCAGGTTGAGCCGGCGTGTGTAGTGGGATTGTCGCGCTCGGGCTCGGTGACGTCGTCGCCACTGTGACCAGGGGAGACGGCGGGTGTGGTCGCTGATCGAGCGAATGATGCAAGTGATGATCAGAGGGCTAGTACTCGTTGGCGATCAGCCTGATCAAGCAGTGTCGGTGGGGGCGTCGGTCTCGTGGGGCATGGCGTCGGCGCGCAGATCGCTAGAATGGCGAGGGCTGTAAGTGCGAGGTTGGTGCAGCGGTAGCAGGAGTCCTAACTCGCCGGTGGTGCTGTTGCGGCAGACCAGGAGGCTGGGCTGGCCGCTGTCGTCGGGGTCTACCTCGGTGCACACGTCATCGAGTCAGGCCAGGTCATTAGCAGGGTGGACTCTTGATCCGGCGCACCCGACACCGATCGCGGTCGTCGGTCCACAACACCGGCAGGCAGACCCGCCGGTCGATCAAAGTGTGGCCGTGCTTGCTGGCGTAGTCGAGGAACACCTTCAGGATCAGGACCGCGGCCGGGTCACCGAACCGGTCGGCGATCAACTGCCGCAGGTCGTCACGGACAGCGGGTAATCCACACCGCCCGGAATAGCAGCCGCTGCACGGCGTCCGGTCGGGCCTGTCCAGGCTGCTCCGCCAACTGCCAGCACGTCTTCACCTCAAGATCGGACAGCGGACCCGTCACGAATACCGCCGGCGTGCGACGAGTCTCCACCCGCCCGAACCGGCCTGCGAGCGAGTCGAGTATCCCGGCCGGAATCCGCTGCCACGGCTCAGGGTTTACGCTGTGGCGCGCGGCCGCCGCGCGATCTCCAGTTAGGTCCACAACCGTTGATGATCGGCGGTGGCCGTCTATCGAGGCGAGGGTGATGTGGGCACGTTTGGAACCGGACCGTTCAGCAGTGACGGCGCACTGGACTTCCTTGACGAACTCGCGGAGCGACCGCCACAACAGCGCGCCGAAGCACTACGACACATGTTCGGCTACGTCCTTGCCAACCGCGACCTGCTCTGGCGGGAGTATTTCCCCGACGAAGTAGTCGCGGCGGCAGCCCTGGTTGCCGCTACCCTTCCCGGCGGCGAGCACCTACAGCACCGCCTTACGCAAGTGTCCGACGAACCGGGCGCAGTGATTCTGCCCGAGCCAGTGCCGGACCTTGCCGCGTCCGCGCTCGAAGCGCTGCACTTCGTGGCCGCTCCCGGCGGGCCATGGCATCAAGGATGGACGACCGAGACCGACCAAACCGAGGCGCAGGAAACGATCGACGCTCTCGCCGCCATCCTCCAAGCAGCGCACCCGTAAAGACCACCAGACACCAGATCGACCGAAAATCGCGAACGGCGGTCGCCGTACTAGATGGTGACCAATGCCCGATCCATGTACGAGGCGTCCTCCGGCGCACAGTCAAACCCTACGGATGCGATTTCACCCGTACGCGCCTGAGCGTACGTGGTTCCCGGTCAGAGCGGGGCTCCGCCGAATCCGATCTCGTTTCCGTCGGGGTCGACGTACGTGGCCTTCCGCACCCCGTTGGAGTACGTCTCCCGTCGCGCCGGTTGGAGTCCCCGCTCAGCCGTCTTGGCCAACAGGGCGTCGAAGTCGTCAACGAAGACGGTGTGCAGGGCGTGACCGGCATGCTCCGGTCGATGTTCGATGACGAGCGACCGATGCTCGGCGAGTTCCCACACCGCCTCGCTGTCGCTGGCGATGAACGTCGGCGGGGATCCAAGCAGCTTTTCGTACCAGGCCAGTGCCGCCGGGTAGTCGTTGACCGGTATACCGGCAAACAGGTCGAGCGCCATCTCGCCATGCTAGTGGGACATCGGAGGTGCGTCCGTCACCGATGTCCGGTTCCGATTGGTGATCAACTGTCGGCGGTGGAATGTTGGCGGGGGCTCGGTCGTTACACCATGCGTACGGCCGAGTAGCACCGCCTGTGAGCTGGGCGGGTGGTCGGGCCTCGGGGAATGATCCGGGGCCGCCGGTCGTTACATATGGTGTTCGCCTGAGTACCAGCACCCCCCGTGCGCGTGTGCCAGGCGAACCTTCTTTCGTCCCTGGAGGCTTCGACAGTCTCGGGACGTGTGATTTCCAATGACACCCCGGTTTTCCCCCTGTGGGGTGTTGTTCCCCCGATTGGAAGGTAGACCATCATGAACACGACTCTGTTCAGCCGATGGCTCCCGGCCATCGAGCAGACCTCTCTGGTTCGTAGGACCGCTCTGGGTGTTGCTGGTCTGGCGTTCGTCGGTGGCGCTGTCGCCGGCCCCGCCGTGGCCGCTCACGCCGCGCCCGAGCATGTCGCTTCGCCGGTGTCGCAGTCGGTCATGGCCGACAAGGGCAACGACCACAAGAGCGACAAGGACCACAAGAACGAGAAGGACCGTAAGAGCGACAAGCGTGACAAGCGCGAGGGCAAGGATCGTAAGCCGTCGCGGGACAAGCTGGTCCCGCACGGTGCGCAGGGTGAGCAGTCGCGGATTGCGCTGTCGGGTGAGCAGTCCGACAACGTGAAGGCGATCGTGAAGGCGACGAAGAAGGCGGGTCTGGACGAGCGTGCCGCGGTGATCGCCGTGGGTACCTCGTTGCAGGAGTCGAAGTTGGAGAACCTGGGTCACCTGGGTGACCGCAACGACCACGACTCGCTGGGCCTGTTCCAGCAGCGACCGTCGTCGGGTTGGGGTTCGCCGGAGCAGATCACCGATCCGGAGTACTCGACCATCGCGTTCCTCAAGGGGCTGAAGCAGGTTGACGGTTGGCAGGACCTGCCGCTGACCGTGGCCGCGCAGAAGGTACAGGTCTCGGCCTACCCCGACGCGTACGCGCAGTGGGAGGACCTGGCCGCCGACCTGGTCGCCAACACCTGGAACAACAGCTAAGGCAGGAACGAAGGCCGGATCCGACTCGGGTCCGGCCTTCGGCATGTCCCGTGCCGGGTCGGGGGAGAGGCCCGGGTCAGCGTGGCCAGCCGGCGAGCTTCGCGCGGATCGACCGTACCTGTGCGGCGTCCCGGCCGTACCGGGCGAAGCGCTGGTCGGGCAGTCGGTCCAGGTAGCGGCCGGCGGCGGCGATGTCCTCCGGCTCGATCGCCGGGTCGTACTCGGCGGCGAGCCGGATCAGGTCGGCGACGGCGTACCGGTCGAGCGCTGCCGCGACGTCGATGTAGTCCCGAACCTCGCGGCGGGTGACCAGGGCGGCGGTCTTGCTGGCCACCAGGTCCTGGACGTGCATGACCGGCCCGAGGTCCATCACCACCGGGCTGCGGTGCCGATCCAGCCGGCCGAGGCTGAGCCGTAGCCGCCGGCCGCCCCGGCTGACCAGGAAGTCCTTCATGTCCAGCTCGAACCCGCTGAACAGGCCGGCCAGGTCGCTCGACGGGTCCTCGTCGGCGACGGTGAAGCCGGCCGCCTCCAGCGCGGTCCGGACCTCCGCCTCGGCGCTGGCCGCCGCGCCGTCGACGTCGGCGAAGAGGTCGACGTCCTCGGTGGGCCGGGACACCAGCCCGTGTGCCGCCCAGGCCACCCCACCGCCGAGCACGAACCCGTGCTTGTCGGCCACGGAGAGGGCGACCCGGGCGACCTGGCGGTAGAAGTCGTCGAGATGGGTGGTGGTCATGCCGCCCGGCGATCACCGGCGGCCAGCGACGGGTGCCGTCGCTCCCAGGCCGCCCGTACCCCGCGGGGCAGGTTCAGCGCGGACCAGACCCGGCGGAGCACCCGGCCGTTGAGATAGCGGCGCAGGTCGTCGGAGCGGGTGGTCTCGCGCAGGACGTTCTCGTACATCCAGAGCAGCTGGTCGGGATCGTCCAGGTCGAAGCTGCGCTCCGGCCCCCACATCAGCCGCAGTGGCAGCACGACGGTGCCCCGGGTCGGGCCGGTCAGCTCGGCCACGGTCGGGCTCACTACGGCAGGCCGGCCCGGGCGGGCCAGATAGGCGACGCCGGTTCCGGCCGCAGCGGCGTACTGCATGCGCTCAGGGTAGCCGGAAGGAGGCGGGTCCGGATCGTCCGTACCCGATTTTGCTGGTCTGTCCGGCCTGCCGCCGGCCCTCCGCGGGCCGGAGCCGGACGGAACCCGGGGCGGACCGGCGGCGGGCACCGGGCGGGCGAATCCGGAATGCCGGACTGGCCCGACTCGTTGTTCATGTCGGTACGCCCGCGAGGTCAGCCCCCTGGATCGCGGGCGTACCTCCTTGTCCGCGGGCCGAGCGGCCCAGGACGGCAGCAGTCCCTCCCGGAATCTCCCGGAATCCCAGATCGAAAGGGGTAACCATGAATCCGATCTTCGGACGATGGCTCCCCGCCATCGCGGAGACCGCTCGTACGCGCTGGCTCCCCGCCATCGCGGCACATCCGGTGACCCGGCGGCTGCCAGCCGTCGCGGAAACTCCGATCGCCCGCCGGTCCGCACTGGCGGTCGCGGGCCTCACCTGCGCGGCCGCCTGCTCGGCGGTGGCCGGCCCGGTCGGCGTGGTCGCCGCAGCCGGTGACCCGGGCGCGCAGTCGGCGGCGTACAGCCAGTCGATGCGGGACGACGACTCGCACCGCGACGGCTACCGCCCCGCCGACCGGGGGAACTCGGACGCCAGGGCATCCCGGGACAAGTTGATCCCGAACGGGGTGCAGGGCTACCAGTCGCGGATCGACCTCGACGACGAGCAGCGGGACAACGCCCGGGAGATCGTCCGGGTGGCCCGCAAGATGGACATGGGTCAGCGTGGCGCCGTGATCGGCGTCGCCACCGCCCTCCAGGAGTCGAAGCTGCGCAACCTCGACCACCTGGGCGCGTGGAACGACCACGACTCGCTGGGGCTGTTCCAGCAGCGGCCGTCGTCGGGCTGGGGCTCGCCGGACCAGATCCGGGATCGTGACTACTCGGCCGCCGCGTTCTTCGAGGGTCTCAAGCGGGTCGACCGCTGGTGGGACCGGCCGCTGACCGACGCCGCCCAGGCGGTGCAGGTGTCGGCGTACCCGTTCGCGTACGCCCAGTGGGAGGACCAGGCCGCCGACATCGTGCAGGACCTCTGGTCCCGCTCCCGGTAACCCGGTCGACGGAACGTTTCGGGGAGGCCCGGCCCGCAGCCGGCCTCCCCGAAGCGCGTCTGCGGCGAAGCGGGCGCCCGAAGGTGCGCGCCGGCCCTCGGTCAGATCCAGCTCTTGCGGCGGAACACCACGTACAGGGCGACCGCCAGCCCGAGCGTCACGATGAGCGAGATGACGAATTCCGCCGGGGTGTGCCGCCAGGGGAAGGCGAGGTTCTGCCCGAAGAACCCGGTCACCGCCGTCGGTACGGCGATCACCGCCGCCCACGCGGTGACCTGCTTCACGATCAGGTTGAGCTGGTTGTTCTGCAACATCAGGTTCGTTTCCAGCATCGTCGTGTTCAGGTCGCGCAGCGAGTCACTCCACTCGATCACCCGCAGCACGTGGTCGTACAGGTCCTGGTAGTACGGGAGCATCTCCTGGTCGACGGTGTGCATGGTGGGACGCATCAGCGCGTTCACCACCTCCCGCATCGGCAGGGTGACCTGGCGCAGCCGCACCAGGTCCCGCCGGGCGAGGAAGATCCGCTGCTGCACCTCGTTGCGGTCCATCACACCGATGGCATCACCGCCCCGGCCGTCACCGCCCCGGCCGTCACCGCCCCGGCCGTCACCGCCCCGGCCGTCACCGCCCCGGCCGTCACCGCCCCGGCCGTCACCGCCCCGGCCGTCACCGCCCCGGCCGTCACCGCCCCGCCTCTCGCCGCCGCGACTTTCGCCGGCCCGGCCGTCACCCGGGTCGCCGGCTCGGCCGCCGGCCCGGCCGTCAACGGCCGCCTGACCACCGGGGCCGTCCTTGAACATCGCGGCCTGCACTCGCTCCAGGGTCGCGTCGAGCTGCTGCACCGCGGAGAAGTGGCCGTCGATCAGGGTGTCGAGCAGGCCGTAGAGCAGGAACGCGACCCCGTGCGTGGCGAGTTCGACGCTCTCGTCCCAGCGGGCCAGCACCTGCCGGAGATCGAACCGGTCGCTGTAGCGGACCGTCACCAGCGCCCGGGGCTTGACGAACGCCGACACCTCGTCGTCGGTCAGCCCGCCGGCCGCGCCCAGCCGCACCATGTAGGTGTTCAGGAACAGGTGTGTGTCGTACCGGTCGAGTTTTGCCCGCTGGGCCTGCTGGACGACGTCCTCGAGCGCCAGTTCGTGCATCCCGAGTTCCTCGGCGAGCAGCCTGAGGTCGTCCTCGGTCGGCCCGCAGATGTCGAGCCAGATCACCACCCGGTCGTCGGCGGCCAGCCGCTCACCGACCTCCGAGGCGGGGAAGCCCTGGTCGACGAGAGCACCGTCCCGGTACATGCGGGTGTTGCTCATCCGCCCGCCGCCGCTTCCGCCACGCTCCTGACGGTAGGCCGACGGTGACGGTCGGCGGGGTGGTTCGTCGAACCCCGTCCGGCGGCGGGGAGTCGCTCAGCCGCGTTCGTCCAGCGGCTCCGCGTGCCAGCGCCACCGCCGCACCCGGGGCCGGTCCGGCAGCTCGACCCGGCCGGTGGCCCAGCGCAGCGCCAGCCACGGCTCGACGACCCCGGTGAGTTCGGCGGCGACCTGCGGAAACATTCGAGCCAGCACCCGGGCGCAGACCTCGGCCGGCGGTGTGAGGGTCAGCCCGAGTCCGCGGGCGATGTCGTCGCCGTGCAGCAGCGTCTCGACGCAGCCCATGCCGGCGAAGCCGGCCGGGTCGCCCATGCCGTACGGGTGCCACGCCCGCACCGACGCGGGGGCGGTCCGGACCATCGCGGCGAGAAGCTGCCCGCTGCCCTCGACGAACTCCAGCACCTGGGCCGGGGTCGCCGCCGGGTCGACGGTGGCCAGGAACCGCACGTACCGGTCCGCGGGGCGGGCGCCGAGCTGCATCGCGTACGACAGCAGGCAGTCGCCGAGGTGCTCCCCGGTGTGCCAGCAGTCCCAGTCCAGCCCGCCCGCCGGCACAGCCCAGTCCCGATCGGTGCCGGGGCGGAGCGTGCCGGCGACACTGGCCACCGCCAGCTCCAGGTCGTCCGCGCTGACCGTCATCGCCACCCCCGTACTTCTGAATCGGTCGCCGGAGACCGTACCCGCTCCGGCCGACGGCCGGGCGCCCGCCCGTCGCGGGACCGCCCCGACCGCCGGCCGCAGGACGTGCGCGGGTCAGTTCGGCATGGTCACGCCGAGCGGTTCGTGCGGGGTGAACGTGGCCGGCATGCTGACGAAGCCGTTGATCACGCCGACGCTCTCGTTCTGCCTGGTGGCGTCCCGGTCGATGGCGATGTCCGGCATCCGGTCGAGCACCCGCCGCACCAGGTGTGGGAACCAGACCCGGGCGTGGTTCAGCCCGATGCAGCGGTGGATGCCGAGTCCGAAGCTGGTGTGCCGGTTGGGGGAGCGGTCCAGCCGTACCTCGTCCGGGTCGGGGAAGACCGCGGGGTCCCGGTTGGCGGCGGCGAAGGACATCATCACCCGGTCGCCGGCCCGGATCTGCTGCCCGCCGAGCACCACGTCCCGGGTGGCGGTCCGGGCGAAGCCCATCGCCGGTGGGAAGACCCGGAGGAACTCCTCGGTGGCGTGCTCCCACAGCGACGGGTCGGCCAGCAGCGCCGCCCGGTGGTCGGGGTGGTCGGCCAGCCAGACCATGGTGTGCGCGAAGAGCGCGGTGGTGGTGTGCACGCCGCCCTGGATGACCAGCAGCGCGGCGCTGACCACCTCCTCGACGGGCAGCGGTTTGCCGTCGATGGTGGCCGTGGCCAGTCCGCTCAGCAGCCCCTCGCCGGGCTCCTCGCGCAGCTTCGGCACCTGGGCGGCGATGGCACCGCCGAGCTGACCCATGATCTGCACGTTGCGCGGGAAGTCGGGGTCGCTCGGTGGCGACGCCGCGACCCGGTGCATCGGCTCGGCGTAGGTCTGCCAGTCGTCCAGCGGCAGCCCGATCAGCTTCATGGTGGCCAGTGCCGGCAGCGGGTTGCCGTAGTCCAGTACGAGGTCGATCCGGCCGCTCGCGCAGACCCGGTCCAGCAGCGCGTCGGTGGCCTGCTCGACGAAGGGCAGCGAGTCGCGGGCCGCGCTGGGCGAGAAGTACGGACTCATGATCCGCCGGTACGGGTTGTACTCCGGCGGGTCCAGCTCCAACGGTATCTGCGTGATCGGGTTCGGCGGGATGACGATGCCCTGCCGGGGATCCGACGGGTCCTCGCTGTTGCGGCCGGAGCTGAAGGTGGCGTCGTCCCGCATCACCTGGCTGACGCCGGCGTGGTCGGAGACGACCCAGAAGCCGCCGTAGGCGTCGGTCCGGGCGACCGGGCATCGGGCCAGGTGCTCGTCGGAGATGGCCCGCCAGTTGGCGCGGTACTCGGGGGAGTGGTGGTCGAAGTCGATCCGGGGGAAGGGATCCGATCCGGTCTCGGTGGATTGATCGACAGACATCGCGTCAGAGTACTGCCCCAATCGCCTCGGATGTCATGATCATTCGCATTGGTGGCCGCTGTTTTGCTGCCCTTCGTCCCGTCTCCGCAGGCCGTGCCGGGCTCGCCCAGCCGGGACGGGTCGAAAAGTTTTCCGGCCGTTTCCGGTCCCGCCGGGTTTCGGCGCTTTCCCTCGGGGCACCGTCTGGCTGACCTACCCTCGGATGGTCGGGCAACCGGCCTCGTCGCTGGAGGAGGTGCTGACGGTGGGGGTACGCACCTGGATCGAGGGCTGGCCGGTCTACCGGCAGCTCACCGGCACCGACCCGCTCGGCCGGGGAGCGGCCGCGAAGTCCGCCCGGTCGGCAGAGCTGACTCCGCGCACCGACAGCGCCGACTCCGTCGCCCGGTCCATCTGCCCGTACTGCGCCGTCGGCTGCGGCCAGCGGGTCTACGTCTCCGACGGTCGGGTCACCCAGATCGAGGGAGATCCGGACAGCCCGATCTCCCGGGGCCGGCTCTGCCCCAAGGGCGCCGCCAGCAAGAACCTGGTCACCAGCGAGCTGCGGCAGCAGCGGGTGCTCTACCGCCGTCCGTACGGGACGGAGTGGGAGGAGCTGGACCTGCCGACCGCGATGGACATGATCGCCGACCGGGTGCTCGCGGCCCGGGACGCCACCTGGGAGGACGTCGACGACGAGGGCCGGCCGCTGCACCGCACCCTCGGCATCGCCAGCCTCGGTGGGGCCACCCTGGACAACGAGGAGAACTACCTCATCAAGAAGCTGTTCACCGCGATGGGGGCGATCCAGATCGAGAACCAGGCCCGGATTTGACACTCCGCCACCGTCCCCGGTCTGGGGATCAGCTTCGGTCGCGGCGGCGCGACGGACTTCCAGCAGGATCTGCTGAACAGTGACTGCGTCATCATCCAGGGCTCGAACATGGCCGAGGCGCATCCGGTCGGCTTCCAGTGGGTGATGGAGGCGAAGGAGCGGGGCGCCAAGATCATCCACGTCGATCCCCGCTTCACCCGGACCAGCGCGCTCGCCGACACGTACGTGCCGATCCGGGCCGGCACCGACATCGCGTTCCTCGGCGGGATCGTGCGGTACATCCTGGAGAACGAGCTGGACTTCCGGGAGTACGTCGTCGCCTACACCAACGCGGCCACCATCGTCAGCGAGGACTTCCAGGACACCGAGGACCTCGACGGCCTCTTCTCCGGCTACAACCCCGACCGGACCAGCTACGCGCAGTCCAGTTGGCAGTACGCCGGGCAGGAGGATGACGGCGGGAACGACACCGCGACCGAGCGGGACAGCGCGGCCGGACTGCGGCACGAGTCGCACGGCCCGCCGGTCTCCCGGCAGGCGGAACGCGACGAGACGCTCCAGCACCCGCGCTGCGTCTACCAGATCCTCCGGCGGCACTACGCCCGCTACACCCCGGAACTCGTCGAACGGGTCTGCGGGGTGCCCCGGGAGAAGTTCGAGGAGGTCGCCCGGGCCTGGGCGGAGAACTCCAAGCGGGACCGCACCACCATGCTGGTCTACTCGGTCGGCTGGACGCAGCACAGCGTCGGGGTGCAGTACATCCGGACCGGGGCGATCATCCAGCTCCTGCTCGGCAACATCGGCCGGCCCGGCGGCGGGATCCTGGCGCTGCGCGGGCACGCCAGCATCCAGGGCTCGACCGACATCCCGACGCTGTTCAACCTGCTGCCCGGCTATCTGCCGATGCCGAACCACATGGAGCATCCGACCTTCGACAAGTGGATCGAGAGCATCCAGCACCCGGGCCAGAAGGGCTTCTGGGGCAACGCCCGGGCGTACGCGGTGAACCTGCTGAAGGCGTACTGGGGTGCGGCGGCGACCCCGGAGAACGACTTCTGCTACGACTACGTGCCCCGGATGAGCGGCGACCACGGCACGTACCAGACCGTCTTCAACATGATCGACGGCAAGGTCAAGGGGTACTTCCTGCTCGGCCAGAACCCGGCGGTCGGCTCGGCGCACGGCCGGGCCCAGCGGCTCGGCATGGCCAACCTGGACTGGCTGGTGGTCCGCGACCTCTTCATGATCGAAAGTGCGACGTTCTGGAAGGACAGCCGGGAGGTGGAGACCGGCGAGATCGCCCCGGAGCGGTGCAGGACCGAGGTCTTCTTCCTGCCGGCCGCCTCGCACGTGGAGAAGCCCGGCACCTTCACCCAGACCCAGCGGATGTTGCAGTGGCGGGAGAAGGCGGTCGAGGCGCCCGGCGACTGCCGCTCCGAACTCTGGTTCTTCTACCACCTCGGCCGGATCATCCGGGGCAAGCTCGCCGGCTCCACCCGGCCCCGCGACCGGGCCCTGCTCGACCTGGCCTGGGACTATCCCACCGAGGGCCCGCACGCCGAGCCGGAGGCCGAGGCGGTGCTGCGGGAGATCAACGGGTACGAGGTGGCGACCCGCCGCCCGCTGAACTCCTTCGTGGAGATGAAGGACGACGGTTCGACCCTCGGCGGCTGCTGGATCTACACCGGCGTCTTCGCCGACGGGGTCAACCAGGCGGCCCGGCGCAAGCCTGGCGGCGAGCAGAACTGGGTCGCCGCCGAGTGGGGCTGGGCCTGGCCGCTCAACCGGCGGATCCTCTACAACCGCGCCTCGGCCGATCCGGAGGGACGGCCGTGGAGCGAGCGGAAGCGCTACGTCTGGTGGGACGAGGAGCGCGGTGAGTGGACCGGGCACGACGTACCCGACTTCGAGAAGACCAAGCCGCCCTCGTACCGGCCGGACCCGGACGCGACCGGGGTGGCGGCGCTGGCCGGCGACGACCCGTTCATCATGCAGGGCGACGGGAAGGGCTGGCTGTACGCACCGTCCGGAATTCTCGACGGGCCGCTGCCGACCCACTACGAGCCGGTCGAGTCCCCGATCCGCAACCCGCTCTACGGGCAGCAGGCCAATCCGGTCCGCAAGACGTACGACCGGCCGGACAACCCGACCAACCCGAGCCCGCCGGACCCGCACGCGGACGTCTTCCCGTACGTCTTCACGGTCAGCCGGCTCACCGAGCACCACACGGCGGGCGCGATGAGCCGCAACGTCCGGTACCTGGCCGAACTGCAACCGGAGATGTTCGTCGAGGTGGGGCCGGAGCTGGCCGTCGAACGTGGACTCACCCACCTGGGCTGGGCACACCTGGTCACCAGCCGGGGCGTGGTCGAGGCGCGGGTGATGGTGACCGACCGGCTGACCCCGCTGCGGATCGAGGGGCGCCTGATCCACCAGGTGTGGCTGCCGTACCACTTCGGCGGCAACGGGCTGGTCCAGGGCGAGCCGGCCAACGACCTCTTCGGGGCCACCCTCGACCCGAACGTGCTGATCCAGGAGAGCAAGGTCGGCACCTGCGACATCCGGGCCGGCCACCGGCCGAGGGGGCCGGAGCTGCTCGACTACCTCGCCGACTACCGGCGGCGGGCCGGCCTCGACGGGCACTATCCGCCGATCGTCACCGCCGGCCGGGGCGGCACCGGCGCGGACGGTGCCGGTGAAGCACCGGGGCAGCCGCCGGACGGCGGCGACACGGAACGGGAGGCATGAGCATGGTCGAGACGCGGCGCTCGGATGCGCCGGTCAACCCCGCCGAGGAGTCCGGTCACCTCGATCCGCCACCCCGGATGGGGTTCTTCACCGACACCAGCGTCTGCATCGGCTGCAAGGCCTGCGAGGTGGCCTGCAAGGAGTGGAACCTGGTGCCGGAGAGCGGGCTCGACCTGCTCGGCATGTCGTACGACAACACGGGGGCGCTGACCGCGAACTCGTGGCGGCACGTCGCCTTCGTCGAGCAGCCCCGGCGGGTGGGCTGGCAGTCGTCGCCGCCGATGGCCGGCACCCCGAGCGGGCCGCCGATCAGCCCGGCGACCGCCGAGGCGGCCGCCCGGGTCGGTACGGACCAGGGGACCAGCCCCGGCCTGCCGCCGGGCCCGGATCCCGCCCCGGCGGGCCGGATGGCGGAGGGGACCCAGTTCCTCGGCATGCCCGGCACCGAGCTGCCCGGCCGGGAGGAGGGCCGGGACGGGCGGGCCGACCTGCGCTGGCTGATGATGTCGGACGTCTGCAAGCACTGCACCCACGCCGCCTGCCTGGACGTCTGCCCGACCGGCTCGCTGTTCCGTACCGAGTTCGGCACGGTGGTGGTGCAGGAGGACATCTGCAACGGCTGCGGCTACTGCATCCCCGCCTGCCCGTACGGCGTCATCGACCAGCGCAAGGGCGACGGCCGGGCGTGGAAGTGCACGCTCTGCTACGACCGGATCGGTGCCGGGCGTACCCCGGCCTGCGCCCAGGCCTGCCCCACCGAGTCGATCCAGTACGGCGAACTCGACGAGCTGCGCGACCGGGCCCGGGCCCGGGTGGAGCGGCTGCACGCCGACGGCGTCACCGAGGCCCGGCTCTACGGGCACGACCCGGACGACGGGGTGGGCGGGGACGGCGCGTTCTTCCTGCTGCTCGACGAGCCCGAGGTGTACGGGCTGCCACCGGACCCGGTGGTGACCACCCGTGACCTGCCCCGGATGTGGCGTCGGGCCGGGCTGGCCGCGCTCACCATGACGGCCGCCGCGGTGGCCGCCTTCGTCGGGCGGCCCCGGTGACCGGCCGGACCGGGCCCGCCGGCCGTCCGGCGGCGCAGGTTCGGCACGACGAGCGAATCGAGGAGGCGTCATGACCGGGCCGGCACCGGACGGCGGCGGGCCGCTCGGAGAGCGGCTCCGGGAGGTCGCGGACGGCCTCGGTCAGCACAACGGCGGGGAGCTGCGACGCCGGTCCGGGCGGCGGGGCGGGGCCGGGCCGGGGGTCGTCGCCGGACAACCGGTGGTCGTCCCGCCGGCCGAGTTCAGCTCGTACTACGGCCGGCCGGTGGTCAAGGCACCGGTGTGGCGGCGGGACATCCCGGCGTACCTGTTCACCGGCGGGCTGGCCGCCGGATCGGCGCTGCTGGCCGCCGGTGCGGACCTGACCGGGCGGCCGGGACTGCGCCGGTCCGGCCGGCTCGTCTCGCTGGGCGCCCTCGGCGCGAGCACCTACTTCCTGGTCAACGACCTGGGTCGGCCGGCCCGGTTCCACCACATGCTGCGGGTCGCCAAGCCGACCTCGCCGATGTCGATGGGCACCTGGATCCTGGCCGCGTTCGGCCCGGCGGCGGGGCTGGCCGCGCTGAGCGAGGTCGCCGCGATCCTGCCCCGGCGTGGCGTACCCGGTCTGGCCCGCCGGCTGCTGCCACCCGTCGGCCGGGTCTCCGGGCTGGCTGCGGCCGTGGCGGCGCCGGCGCTGGCCACGTACACCGGGGTGCTGCTCGCCGACACCGCGATGCCGGCCTGGCACGACGCCTACCCGGACCTGCCCTTCCTCTTCGCCGGCAGCGCGCTGGTCGCCGGCGCGGGCGCCGCGCTGGCCAGCACGCCGACCGCACAGAGCGGCCCGGCGGTCCGGCTGGCGGTGGCCGGCGCGGTGGTCGAGACGGTCGCCGAGCGCCGGATCGCCCGGATGGGGCTGACCGGCGAGCCGTACCGGACCGGCCGGCCGGCCCGGCTGATCCAGGGCGCCCGGCTGCTGCTGGCCGCCGGTACCGCCGGTGCGCTGCTGGCCCGGCGCAGCCGCACGCTCTCGGTGCTCTCCGGTGCGGCCCTGCTGGCCTCCTCGGCGCTGACCCGGTTCGGGGTCTTCGAGGCCGGGGTCGTCTCCGCCCGGGATCCGAAGTACACGGTGCTGCCGCAGCGGGAGCGGCGGGCGAGACGGGGGGCCGGCGCCGGCCCGTAGCCACGAGCGGGTGCCGTCCATGAGCCGAGACGGGGGTCACGCTCATGGCAGGGAAGGTCGAGATCGGGGTACGGGGGGAGCAGAGTCCGACGGCCGGCCGGTGGGGCCTGGTGGTGGCCGCCGTGCTGGTGCAGCTGGCCCTCGGTGCCGTGTACGCCTGGAGCGTCTTCAACCAGCCGTTGCAGCAGGCGTTCGGCTGGAGCAAGGCCGAGGCGGTACTGCCGTTCGAGGTCGCGATCGGCACGATCTTCATCGGCAGCCTGGTCGGCGGCCGGGTGCAGGACCGGCGCGGGCCCCGACCGGTCGCGCTCGGCGGCGGCGTGCTGTACGCCGTCGGCAACATCCTCGCCTCGCTGGTCTCCGACGCCGACCAGCTCTGGCTGCTGGTGCTGACCTACGGCGTGCTCGGTGGGATCGGGCTCGGTGCCGCGTACATCACCCCGATCGCGATGCTCACCAAGTGGTTTCCGGACCATCGGGGTCTGATCACCGGGATCGCGGTCGCCGGTTTCGGCTTCGGTGCCGTGATCACCGCTCCGGTGGCGAAGGCGCTGCTCAACAACACCACCGACAAGCCCAGCGTCTTCCTGCCGCTGGGCATCGCGTACCTGGTCGCGGTGCTGCTCGGCGCCTCGTTCTTCCGGAACCCGCCGCCCGGCTACCGGGTGCCCGGGTACCGTCCGGTGACCACCGGCCGGGTGCCGGCCGGTACCCGGGTCTACACCCTCGCCGAGGCGCTGCGGACCCGGCAGTGGTATCTGCTCACCGCGATCCTGGCACTCAACGTGACCTGCGGCATCGCCTTCATCTCCCAGGCCGCCGACGCGGCGCAGACGATCACCGGGGTGGGTTCGGCGACCGCCGCCAGCCTGGTCGCGGTGCTCGGGCTCTTCAACGGTGCCGGGCGGCTCGGCTGGGCGTGGCTGTCGGACCAGACCGGCCGGATGGTGGCCTTCGGTGGGATGCTGGCGCTCCAGGCGTTGTGTTTCTTCATCCTCCCGCACGCGGCCGGTTTCGCCTTCTTCGCGGTACTCGCCGCGTTGATCTATCTGGCCTACGGCGGCGGCTTCGGCACCATGCCGGCGACGGCGGCGGACTACTTCGGCACGCCGCACGCCGGTGCGGTCTACGGGGCGATGATCGTGGCCTGGAGCATCGGCGGGGTGGCCGGGCCGCTGCTGACGGCGACGCTCTTCGAGGCGAGCGGCAACTCCTACACGCTGCCGTTCACGGTGCTCGCGGTGATCGCGGTGGTCGCCCTGGTCCTGCCGCCGATCACCCGGCTCCCCTCCCGACCCGGCACCTCCCGCCCGGACGACGAGGTCACCGGCCCGTGACCGGAAACGGCCGGCGGGCGAACCGCGGCGCCGGCCGGCGACCGGGGCCGCGGGCCCCCTGAGCCGCCGGCCCCCTGAGCCGCTGGCCCGATGGGCCGGGCGTTCCGGGCTGCGGCGACGTCGTTCCGGCCTGCGGCGGCGTCGTTTCGGGCTGCGGCGGCGTCGTTCCGGCCTGCCCGAGGCGTGACGGGCCGCACGTTCCGGCGGCCCGGGGTGGCGGGGACGGAGGGTGCCGCACGTATGGTGAGCGGGCTCGACGGCCGGACCGTGACCGGATCTCGCGACCGCCGGGCCGGCCGACCCGGTCCAGGGCGGGGGAACCGACGGCAGGTGCCCGGGGGCGGTTCCGGGGCTCCTCCGGACGCTTCGGTCGAAAACTCGTGATCGTGTCCGGTCGCGGACGCTCGATGCCCACGGTGACGCCCGGCGCCGGCCGGTGAGCCGGGACCCTGTGAATTTGTCAAGACCAGGTCACGAAATCTTGCGAAACTTCCTCGCCTTCCAATAAGTTCCTCCAGGCAACAAAAGTATGTCAGCCGGTCTGACTACCTGCCCGGAGGCAACAATGATGTTGATGACGCGGCGCGGCGACCAGCCGCTGGACGCGCGCGGTTCCCTCTGGCGCCCCGAGGACGGGCGGCCCACGGCGGCTGCCCCCCGCCGGTCCGCCGTACCGGCCCGGACCGGGGAGCGTCGGCGATGAGTGACGCTCCCGTACTGCTGGAGATGCGCGGGATCACCAAGGAGTTCCCGGGGGTCAAGGCGCTCTCCGACGTCAACCTGGTGGTCCGGCGCGGCGAGATCCACGCGATCGCCGGCGAGAACGGCGCGGGCAAGTCGACCCTGATGAAGGTGCTCAGCGGGGTCTACCCGTACGGCAGCTACTCCGGGGAGATCCGCTACCGGGGCGCGGAGAGCCGGTTCGCCGACATCCGGGCCAGCGAGCAGGCCGGCATCGTGATCATCCACCAGGAACTCGCCCTGGTGCCCGGGATGTCCATCACCGAGAACATCTTCCTCGGCAACGAGCCCCGGCGGGCCGGCGCGATCGACTGGAAGAGTGCCAACCGGCAGGCGCTGGAGCTGATGGCCCGGGTGGGACTGCGGGAGGACCCGGACACGCTGATCAAGGACATCGGCGTGGGCAAGCAGCAGCTCGTCGAGATCGCGAAGGCCTTCGCCAAGGACGTCAAGCTGCTCATCCTGGACGAGCCGACCGCCGCGCTCAACGAGGCCGACTCGCAGCACCTGCTGGACCTGCTGCGCGGCTTCAAGCAGCGCGGCATCACCTCGATCATCATCTCGCACAAGCTGAACGAGATCGCCGAGATCGCCGACTCGATCACCATCCTGCGGGACGGCCGGACCATCGAGACCCTCGACGTCAAGGCGGACGGGGTGGACGAGGACCGGATCGTCCGGGGCATGGTCGGCCGGGAGCTTTCCAGCCGGTTCCCGGACCACACCCCCAAGATCGGCGAGGTCTTCTTCGAGGTACGGGACTGGACCGTCCGGCACCCCATCTCGGCCGACCGGATGGTCGCCAAGGGCTCCAGCTTCACCGTGCGGCGGGGCGAGATCGTCGGGTTCGCCGGGCTGATGGGCGCCGGTCGCACCGAGCTGGCGATGAGCATCTTCGGCCGCTCGTACGGCGTCTACCAGGGCGGGCAGATCTTCAAGGACGGTCAGGAGATCGTGCTGAAGTCGGTCGCCGACGCCATCAAGCACGGCCTGGCGTACGTCAGCGAGGACCGCAAGTCGCTCGGCCTGAACCTGCTCGACGACATCAAGACCTCGGTGGTCTCCGCCAAGCTGTCGAAGATCGCCGAGCACGGTGTGGTCGACCCCGTCCGCGAATACCGGGCGGCCGAGAGCTACCGGAAGAGCCTGCGGGTCAAGGCCCCGACCGTCGACGAGGGCGTCACCAAGCTCTCCGGCGGCAACCAGCAGAAGGTGGTGCTGGCCAAGTGGATGTTCACCGACCCGGACCTGCTCATCCTCGATGAGCCGACCCGGGGCATCGACGTCGGTGCCAAGTACGAGATCTACGGCATCATCCAGCAGCTCGCCGACCAGGGGAAGGGCGTCATCGTCATCTCCTCGGAGCTGCCGGAGCTGATCGGCCTCTGCGACCGCATCTACACGGTCTTCGAGGGCACCATCACCGGCAACATCGAACGGCGGGACGCCGATCCGGAACTCCTCATGAAGCAGATGACCTCAGCGAAGAAGGCGCAGATCCGGTGAGTCGCATAAAGGAACTCCAGAAGTCCCTGTTCGCGGGGACGACATCCAACGCCCGGCAGTTCGGGATGATCTTCACGCTGGTGGCGATCGTCCTGCTGTTCCAGATCCTGACCGACGGGCTGACGCTGAACTCGAGCAACATGATCTCGCTGGTCAGCCAGTACTCGTACATCCTGATCCTGGCCATCGGGATGCTGATGGTGATCGTCGCCGGTCACATCGACCTGTCGGTCGGCTCGATCGCCGCCTTCGTCGGGATCGTGGTGGCCCAGTCCATGCAGGACTGGTCGCTGCCCTGGCCGGTGGCGATCCTCTTCGGCCTGCTCGTCGGCGCCGCGATCGGCGCCTGGCAGGGCTTCTGGGTGGCCTACATCGGGGTACCGGCGTTCATCGTCACCCTGGCCGGCATGATGCTGTTCCGGGGCGGCAACCAGTTCATCGGCAGCGCCGACACCATCCCGGTGCCGGAGGGCTTCAAGGTGATCGGCGCCGGCTTCCTGCCGGAGGTCGGTCCGGACACCGGCTACAACAACCTCACCCTGCTGCTCGGCCTGCTCGTCGCGATCGCCGTGGTGGTCCGGGAGTGGAAGGTCCGGCGTACCCGGCGGGAGATGGACGCCGACGTCGCGCCGCTGTGGATCTCGGTCATCCGGGTCGCCGTGCCGGTCGCGGTGATCCTCTACGCGGCCTTCCGGTTCGCCGGCGGCCGGGTCGGTACCAGCTTCCCGATCTCCGGCATCATCCTCGGCGTACTGGTGGTGATCTACTCCTTCATCACCCGGAACACCGCCGGCGGCCGGCACATCTACGCGGTCGGCGGCAACGCGCGGGCCGCGGAGCTCTCCGGCGTCAAGCTCAAGCGGGTCAACTTCCTGGTCATGATGAACATGTCGATCCTGGCCGCGCTGGCCGGCATGATCTTCGTCGCCCGGTCGGCCGCCTCCGGCCCGCAGGACGGCATCGGCTGGGAGCTGGACGCCATCGCCGCGGTCTTCATCGGCGGCGCGGCGGTCTCCGGCGGCCTCGGCACGATCAGCGGCTCGATCGTCGGTGGTCTGGTGATGGCCGTGCTCAACAACGGTCTCCAGCTGATGGGTGTCGGCTCGGACCGGGTCCAGATCATCAAGGGCCTGGTCCTGCTGCTGGCCGTCGCGTTCGACGTCTACAACAAGAACCGCGGACGTTTCTCGGTCATCGGATCGGTGACCCGACCCTTCCGCCGGGAGGCACCCGCCCCGCCGGCGCCCAGCGTCGAGACGGGCCAGGAGCCCGCCAAGACTCCGGTGGCCCGTTGACGGTCACCGCTGGTGGGGCGGAAAACCTCCGCCCCACCCCCCACCACCCTGTAAAGAAGGGCAACCTGCAATGCGTAGATTCCTAGCCAGGGGTGTCGCCGCCGGCGCCATCGCCCTGCTGGCCCTCACGGCCTGCTCCGAACGGTCCGGTGACGGCGGCGGAGAGGCCGGTTCCGAGAAGGGCTTCGCCGCCAACTCGCTGATCGGTGTGGCGCTGCCGGCCAAGACCTCCGAGAACTGGGTGCTCGCCGGTGACCTGTTCACCAACGGGCTCAAGGAGGCCGGCTTCCAGTCCGACGTCCAGTACGCCGGCGCCACCAGCACGGTCGCCGACCAGCAGGCGCAGATCTCGGCGATGGTCACCAAGGGTGCGAAGGTGATCGTCATCGGTGCGACCGACGCCGCGCAGCTCACCACCCAGGTCGAGCAGGCCAAGCAGGCCGGCGCGTACGTGATCGCGTACGACCGGCTGATCAAGAACACCAAGGACGTCGACTACTACGTCGCGTACGACAACTTCAAGGTCGGCCAGCTCCAGGGCCAGGCCCTGCTGGAGGGCATGAAGGCCAAGAAGCCGAACGGCCCGTACACCATCGAGCTCTTCTCCGGCTCGCCGGACGACAACAACTCGGGTGTCTTCTTCGACGGCGCGATGGACGTGCTGAAGAAGGAGATCGACGCCGGCAACGTGGTGGTCGGCTCGGGTCAGACCGACATCAAGCAGACCGCCACCGACGGCTGGAAGGCCGAGAACGCCCAGCGGCGGATGGACTCGCTGCTCACCTCCACCTACAGCAGCAAGACGCTGGACGGTGTGCTCTCCCCGAACGACACCCTGGCCCGGGCGATCCTGACCTCGGTCAAGGGCACCGGCAAGCCGCTGCCGGTGGTCACCGGGCAGGACTCCGAGGTGGAGTCGGTCAAGTCGATCGTGGCGGGCGAGCAGTACTCCACGATCAACAAGGACACCCGGAACCTGGTCAAGGAGACCATCGAGATGGTCAAGGCCCTCCAGGCCGGCAACGAGGCGAAGACCAACGACACCGAGTCCTACGACAACGGTGCCAAGGTCGTCCCGGCCAACCTGCTGGAGCCGCTGATCGTCACCAAGAAGAACGTGGTCGAGGCGTACGCCAACGACCCGAAGCTGGCCCCGCTCACCGCTGGCGCCAAGTAAGCAGCAGTAGCAGCGGGTTGCACCTCCGGGTCCCCGGGATCGTCGATCCCGGGGACCCGTTCCGCGTTCCGCGGCCGTGACCGGGCTGCTCAGCCGGTGACGACCAGGGTCCGCCCGTCGCCCCGGGCCGGCAGCAGCTCGCCGACCACCGGATGGCCGGGCAGCTCACCGGCGAGCAGCAGCCCGCCGGAGGTCTGCGCGTCGGCCAGCAGCAGCAACTCCTCCTCGGCGACCCCGGCCGCGTCGAGGTGCGGGCGCACCCAGGCCAGGTTCCGCCGGGTGCCGCCGCTGACGAAACCCTCGGCCAGCGCCGCCCGGGCGCCGTCCAGATACGGTACGGCGGACGCCTCCACCCGGGCCGTCAACCCGGACGCCCGGGCCAGCTTGTGCAGGTGGCCGAGCAGCCCGAACCCGGTCACGTCGGTGGCACACCGGATCCCGGCCGCCACCGCCGCCACCGAGGCGTCCCGGTTCAGTTCGGTCATCGCCGCCACCGCCTGCCCGAACACCTCGCCGGTCTGCTTGTGCCGGCTGTTGAGCACCCCGACCCCGAGCGGCTTGGTCAGGGTCAGCGGCAGCCCCGCCCGGCCGGCGTCGTTCCGCATCAGCCGCTCCGGGTCGGCGATCCCGGTGACCGCCATCCCGTACTTCGGTTCGGGGTCGTCCACGCTGTGCCCACCGGCGACGTGACAGCCCGCCTCCCGGGCCACGTCGAGCCCGCCGCGCAGCACCTCGGCGGCGAGGGTCAGCGGCAGCAGCTCCCGGGGCCAGGCGAGCAGGTTCACCGCCACCACCGGGGTACCGCCCATCGCGTAGACGTCGGAGAGGGCGTTCGCGGCGGCGATCCGGCCCCAGTCGTACGGGTCGTCGACCACCGGGGTGAAGAAGTCGGCGGTCGCCACCACGGCGGTACCCGACTCCAACCGGACCACCGCCGCGTCGTCGCCGTCGTCGAGCCCGACCAGCAGGTCACCCGGCCCGGCCGGAGCGGAGGTGCCGACCAGACCGGCCACCACCTCCTCCAGCTCGCCCGGCGGGATCTTGCAGGCGCAGCCGCCGCCGTGCGCGTACTGAGTGAGTCGATGGCGCTCCCCGGTGCTCATCGGACCATGGTCGCACCCCCGTGGGTCAGCCGGTTCGGTCGAAGCGCCAGCGGGTCGCGGTGGACCCGTCGGCGCCGTAGCCGAAGCCGCGCAGCACGGTGATCCGGTAGAAGGCGTACTCGGGTTCACCCGGCAGTCCGGGATCGCGGACGGTACCGTCGCGGATCGTCAGCTCCCACCGGTACTTCTCCGCGAGGGCGTCGGCCACCCGCCGGAGCAGCGCCGGGTCCCGCAGCCGGACGGCATCACCCTCCAGCACGAGGTCCAGGTCGAGGTCGGCGGCGGCGACGCTGAGCGCGCAGGCCGGTGTGCCGGCCAGGTTCCGGCCCTTGCGCGAGCCGGGGCGGGTGGTGAAGCAGGGCGCGTCGTCGGCCCAGACCGGCATCACCGGCGCGACGTGCGGGCGGCCGTCCGGCCGTACGGTCGACAGCCAGCCCTTCGCCGTCGACTCCAACGCCGTCCGGGCCTGGCTCCACGGTCGTACCGTCGCCTCGTCCAGGCTCATCGGTGCCGCGTCCTCGGCCCGGAAGAGCAGTTCGGCGACGGGGGTACGGCCGCTCACTTCCGCCCCCGCACCGGGTCGGTGTCGGCCGTGCGGCTCGGCGACGAGGGCTCCGCCGGATACTCGTCGTGCAGCCGCCACCATGCGTACGGCTGCCCCTGCGGCCACCCGTCCGGCGAGTCCTCCCAGGTCTCCTGCCGCCCGTACGGCGTCAGGTCGAGGAAGGTCCAACCGCTGCCGAGCCGTTCCACCCCTCGGTCGGTGGTGAAGTAGCTGCGGTAGACGTCGGCGCCGTCCCGGAGGAAGACGTTGAGCCCGAATCCGTCGCCCGCGTCCATGTCGCCGCTGAAGTCGCCGTCGGGGCAGGAGTACCAGGGGATCGACCAGCCCATCCGCTCCCGCACCGGCTGGATCTCGGCGAGCGGCCCCCGGGAGACCAGCGCCAGCGAGGTGTCCCGGGCGTGCAGGTGGGCGAGGTGTCCGATGTTGTCGGTGAACATCGCGCAGCCCGAGCAGACGTGGTCGGCGCCGTGCCACATGAAGCAGTAGACGATGAGCTGCCGGCGTCCCTCGAACAGGTCCGGCAGCCCCACCGGCCCGTCCGGGCCGACGAACCGGTAGTTCCGGTCGACGCGGACCATCGGCATCCGGCGCCGCTCGGCGGCCAGGCCGTCCAGCGCCCGGGTGAGTTGTTTCTCCTTGTCGCGCAGCGCGGCCAGGGCGGCCCGCCACTCCTCGGCCGGTACCACCTGAGGTCGGTCCATGATCTCCTCCTACGGTGACTTCCCTGAAGAAAGGCTGTGGTCCGGCACACTCTAGCCGAAGTCTCTTTCCTGAAGGAAGTCACCTCGACTAGGGTGCTGGCATGCAACGGACCCGGTTCGCCGAGATGGCCTGCTCGATCGCCCGCACCCTGGACGTCGTCGGAGAGCCCTGGTCCCCGCTGATCCTGCGCGACGTCTACGCCGGGATCACCCGGTTCGACCAGCTCCAGCGGGACCTCGGCATCTCCACCAAGGTGCTCGCCGAGCGGCTCCGCTGGCTGGTCGACAACGGTGTCCTCCAGCGGCGGGAGTACTCGAACCGCCCGCCGCGACACGAGTACCTGCTGACCGACAAGGGCCAGGAACTCTGCGACCTGCTCCTCGTCATGGCCCGCTGGGGTGACCGGTGGACCGCCGGCGAGGCGGGCCCACCCGTGCTGCACCGGCACCGGGCCTGCGGGCAGGTCGCGCACGTCGAGCTGACCTGTTCCGCCTGCGGCGAGCCGATCCGGGCCGCCGACGTCGACCTGCTGCCCGGCCCCGGCGCGGTCACCCCGGCCAGCTGACCCACCCGGCGCGCTCCGACCGCCACCGTCCAGCCTGGCCGGGCGTGGAACGGTCCAGCCTGGCCGGGCGTGGAACGGCGGCGCCCGGACCGGCCCACGCACCGTCCCGCATCCGGGTCGCCGGGTCTACGTCGCCGGCTGCTTCCAGCGTCGATCGACGGCCGGGCCGTGGACTTCCCCGGGCGGCTGGAGATCAGGTGTGGTTAAGTGCCGGGTGAACGGGTTTCTACGGCGAGGTGGAAATGGACGGGGCGGTCGATCCGCGGCGACGGGTGCCACGCACCGACGTGCTGCTCGCCGACCCCCGGCTGGCCACCGCCGAGGCGACCGTCGGGCGGGTCCGGCTCAAGGCCGTGCTCGGCGCCGCCCAGGACCGGGTCCGGCGCGGCGAGATCCCGCCCGAGGAGGTCGTCCCGGCCACCCTGGCCGCACTGCCGGCCACCGCCGCCGGGCTGCGCCCGGTGCTCAACGCCACCGGCGTGGTGCTGCACACCAACCTCGGCCGGGCGGCGCTGTCGGCGGCGGCCGTCGACGCGGTGGTCGCGGCGGCCGGGCACACCGACGTGGAACTCGACCTGCGAACCGGGCGGCGGGCCCGCCGGGGCCGGGGCGCGCTGGCCGCGCTCGCCTCGGCGGTACCGGCGGCCGGCGCGGTGCACGTGGTCAACAACGGTGCCGCCGCCCTCGCCCTGGTCGCGACCGCGCTGACCGCCGCCGCCCGGCCCGGCGCGGAACCGGCCGGCCGGGAGATCGTGGTCAGCCGGGGCGAACTGGTGGAGATCGGCGACGGGTTCCGACTGCCGGACCTGCTGGCCAGCACCGGCGCGACACTGCGGGAGGTGGGCACCACCAACCGGACCAGACTGGCCGACTACGCGGCGGCGGTCGGGCCGGGTACCGCCTTCGTGCTCAAGGTGCACCCGTCGAACTTCGTCGTCCGGGGCTTCACCTCGGCCGTACCCGTCGAGGAGCTGGCCACCCTCGGCGTACCGGTGGTGGTGGACATCGGCTCCGGGCTGCTGGCGCCGGACCCGCTGCTCCCGGCCGAGCCGGACGCCGCCACCGCGCTGCGGGCCGGCGCGACACTGGTCACCGCGAGCGGCGACAAGCTGCTCGGCGGGCCGCAGGCCGGGCTGCTGCTCGGCGACGCCGACCTGGTCGAGCTGCTGCGCCGGCATCCACTGGCCCGGGCACTGCGGGTGGACAAGCTGACCCTGGCCGCCCTGGAGGCGACCCTGACCGGGCCGGAGACCCCGACCTGGCGGGCGCTGCGGGCCACCCCGGCCGCGCTGCGGCTGCGCACCGAACGGCTCCGCGACCAGCTCGCGGCCGGCGGCCTGAAGGCCGAGGTGGTCGGCACCGAGGCCGTCGTCGGTGGCGGCGGGGCGCCGGAGGTCACCCTCGACTCGTGGGCCCTCGCCCTCCCCGAGGAGTACGCCGAACCGCTGCGCCTCGGCGACCCGCCGGTGGTCGGCCGGCTCGAACGGGGCCGGCTGCTGCTCGACCTGCGCTGCGTACCCGTCGACCGGGACGAGGCGGTGCGGGCCGCCGTCGCCCGGGTTCCGCAGCCGTGGCGGGAGCGCTGACGTGCAGGTCGTCGCCACCGCCGGACACGTCGACCACGGCAAGTCCACCCTGGTCCGGGCGCTGACCGGGATGGAGCCGGACCGCTGGGCGGAGGAGCGGCGCCGGGGCATGACCATCGACCTCGGCTTCGCCTGGACCGCACTGCCGTCCGGGACGGTACTGGCCTTCGTGGACGTACCCGGACACGAGCGGTTCGTCCCCAACATGCTCGCCGGGGTCGGCCCGGCCCCGGCCGCGCTCTTCGTGGTCGCCGCCGACGAGGGCTGGATGCCGCAGTCCGCCGAGCACCTGGCCGCGCTGGACGCGCTCGGCGTCCGGCACGGGCTGCTGGTGGTGACCCGGACCGACCTGGCCGACCCGGCCGTCGCCACCGAACTGGCGCTCGCGGAGATCGCGGCCACCTCGCTCGGCCAGGTCGAGGCGGTCGCGGTCAGCGCGGCCACCGGGGCGGGGCTGCCACAGCTGCGTGCCGCCCTGGACCGGCTCGCCGCCCGGCTGCCGGTGCCGGAGCCGAGCGGCCCGGTGCGGCTCTGGGTGGACCGGGCGTTCACCATCCGGGGCAGCGGCACGGTGCTGACCGGCACCCTCGGCGGGGGAGTGCTGCGCACCGGTGACGAGCTGGAGCTGACCGGCACCGGGCGGCGGGTCCGGATCCGGGGGCTACAGACCCTGGGTACCCAGGTCGCCGAGGTGGCCGGGGTGGCCCGGGTCGCGGTCAACCTGCGCGGGGTGGCCCGGGAGCAGGTCGGCCGGGGCGACGCGCTGCTCACCCCGGGGCGGTTCCAGCAGACCGACCTGGTCGACGTCCGGCTCGCCGGGGACCCGGTGGCCGAGCTGCCGGCGGAGGTCACCCTGCACGTCGGTTCCGCCGCGGTGACCGCCCGGGTACGCCCGCTCGGCGTCGACACCGCCCGGCTCCGGCTGGACCGGCCGCTGCCGCTGCGCATCGGTGACCGGGCGTTGCTGCGGGATCCCGGCCGGCGGCACGTGGCCGGCGGGGTGCGGGTGCTCGACGTCGTACCGCCGAGGTTGAGCCGGCGTGGTGCGGCGGCCCGCCGGGCGGCGGTGCTGGCCGGGTTGGACGGCCGCCCCGACGAGGCGGCAGAGCTGGCCCGGCGTGGCCTGGCCCGCCGGTCCGAGCTGGAGCGGATGGGCGTGACGGTGACGACCGCGCCGGTGGCCGGGGAGTGGCACGCCGACCCGGTGCGCTGGCGGGAACTCGGGCGGCGGCTGGTCGACGAGGTGACCCGGTGGGCGCGGGCACATCCGCTGGGGCCCGGGGTGCCGGTCGAGACCGCCCGACGGCTGCTGGACCTGCCGGACCGGGCCCTGGTCGAGGCCCTGGTCACGGCGCCGCTGGTGGCCCGGGACGGCCGGATCGGCTCGGGCGGGGCGGCCGGCGCGCTGCCCGAGCAGGTCGCCCGGGCGGTACGCCGGGTCGGCGCGGAGCTGGCCGAGCGGCCGTTCGTGGCCCCGGAGGCGGCCCGGCTGGCCGAGGTCGGGCTCGGGCACCGGGAGATCGGCGCGGCGGTACGCGCCGGTGCGCTGCTCAGGCTCGCCGAGAACGTCGTCCTGCTGCCGGACGCCCCCGATCGGGCGATCCGGGTACTCGCCGAGCTGCCGCAACCGTTCACCCTCAGCACCGCCCGGCAGGCCCTCGGTACGACCCGGCGGGTCGCGGTGCCGCTGCTCGAACTGCTGGACCGGCGCGGAAGCACCCGTCGGCTGCCGGACGACGCCCGGATCGTGCTCGGCGACCCGGCCGGTTCTGGTCTCGACCCGGCCCGCTCGTAGCTGCCGCGCCGCCAGCACCCCACCGGGCGTGCCGCCGCCGCTAGGTGATGCCGGGCGTGCCGCCTGGTTCGCCGACCGTGAGCACGTCGGCGATGACGACTCCGAGCAGGACGAGCAGGACGGCGACGGCGACCGCCAGCGGCGGCAGCAGGACCATCGCCGGTGCCATCACGACCAGCACCCCGATCCCGACCAGCCAGGGTCGGGCCACCCGGACGAAGACCTCGTGTCCCAGCAGGATCCGGCCGGCGAGGAAGAGCGTGGGACCGCCGACGATCACCGCCACCCAGCCGCCGGGGGTGTCCTCCATCGGGTGTCGGATGATCAGCTCGTCGCCGACCGTGGTCAGCACGACGCCGGCCACCATGATCAGGTGGGCGTACCCGGCCCACTTGGTCTCCCGGCCCGGGTCGGCCGAGCCGATGATGGCGCTGCCGAGCTTCTCCCGCGCCCGGTAGAAGTAGATCCACCAGAGCAGCACCGTGCTGCCGAACGCGACCAGTACGGCGGCGGCCTGCTCCGGCGCGTAGTTGGTGCTCCGTACCGTCCGGGCGGTGATCACCACGCTCTCGCCGAGCGCGATGATGATGAACTGGCGGTACCGCTCGGCCAGGTGCTCGCCGGCGGTGTTCCACTCCCAGGCCGGCGAACGTCCGATCCTCGGGGTGGGCCAGCGCAGCACCGGCCCCAGGTAGTCCATGGCCAGGGCGGCCGTCCAGAGCAGCAGCCGTGCGGTGCCGTCCACGAAGACCCCGGTGAACCAGAGCACCCCGGAGAGGCTGAACCAGAAGATCCCGCGCAGCGGGCGGTTCCGCAGCCGGTGGTCCCGCAGGATCACCGCGAGGACCGTACTGCGGAACAGGTGGATACCGACGTAGCAGGAGACGAAGAGCAGGGCCCGGCCGTCGAACGCCTCGGGCAGCGCGGTCGAGATCAGCAGGCTGCCGAGCATGATCGTGATGACCACCAGTTGGACGGCGGGCCGGCGCGAGTCCAGGGTGTCGGTGGTCAGGTTGGTGTAGGACCACACCCACCAGATCGCGAGCAGCAGCAGAAGCGTCTGGTAGGCGCCGAGCGGGTTCAGCTTCATGATCAGCGCTTCGGCCAGCCGGGCCAGCATGAAGACGAAGACGAGGTCGTAGAAGAGCTCCACCGGGGTGGCCCGCTGCGGATGGCTCGGGTCGCGGATCAGCGTGGAGTGTCTGCCCGTCGCCATCGGCCGCCCGCTCTCCCAACCCGCCGCACACGGGCCACCGGCTACCGTCCTGACCTGCCCGAACCCGCCGTACACCCCGCTGTCGAAGCAGTCGTACCACGGGCGGCGGGTCCGGTTCGCGGCTTCAGGCCGGTACGGCCGCCCCGACGTCGCGTCGCAGGTGTTCGGCCGTGTACGAGCCGGTGGCGTCGAGCAGTTGGACCGGGGTGCCCTCGAAGAGCACCGTGCCGCCCCGGCTGCCGCCCTCCGGACCGAGGTCGATGATCCAGTCGGCGTTCTTGATCACGTCGAGGTTGTGCTCGATCACGACGACCGAGTTCCCGCCGCCGACCAGCCGCTCGACGATGTCGAGCAGGTGCTGGATGTCGGACATGTGCAGCCCGGTCGTCGGCTCGTCCATCACGTAGATGGTGCCGCCCTTGTGCAGCTCGGTGGCGAGCTTGATCCGCTGGCACTCGCCACCGGAGAGGGTGCTCAGCGGCTGGCCGAGCTGGAGGTAGCTGAGCCCGACGTCGTTGATCGCCTGGAGGATCCTCCGCAACTTCTTCTCGGGGAAGAACTCCAGGGCTTCCGAGGCCGGCATCCGCAGCACGTCGCTGATCGACTTGCCGCGCAGCCTGTGCTCGAGTACGTCCTCGCTGAACCGGCGTCCCTCGCAGACCTCGCAGACCGACCTGAGCCCGTCCATGAAGGCCAGGTCGGTGTAGATCACGCCGAGCCCCTGGCAGTTCGGGCAGGCACCCTTGGAGTTGAAGCTGAACAGCCCGGCGGGTACGCCGTTGGCCTTGGAGAAGAGCTGCCGGATCGGGTCGAGCAGCCCGGTGTACGTCGCCGGGCTGGACCGGATCGAGGCGCCGACGGCGGACTGGTCGATCACGATCGCCTCGGGGTGTTGCCCGACGAAGACGTTGTTGATCAAGGTGCTCTTGCCTGACCCGGCGACCCCGGTGACCACCACCAGCAGCCCGGTCGGGATCTCCACCGTGACGTTCCGCAGATTGTGCACCTCGGCCGCGGTCACGGTCAGGTGCCCGGTCGGCCGCCGGTAGTCCGTCTTGAGCGGCAGCCGGTGCTCCAGATAGCGCCCGGTCGGGGTGTCCGCGCTGCGCAGCTCGTCGACGGTGCCGCCGAACAGCACCTCACCGCCGCCCGCACCACCGGACGGGCCGATGTCGATCACATGGTCGGCGATCTCGATGACGTCCCGGTCGTGCTCGACCACCAGCACGGTGTTGCCCTTGTCGCGCAGCTTCACCAGCAGCCGGTTGAGCCGCTCGACGTCCCGGGCGTGCAGGCCGACGCTCGGCTCGTCGAAGATGTACATCATGTCGACGAGACTGCTGCTCAGGTGCCGCACCATCTTGATCCGCTGGGACTCGCCGCCGGAGAGGGTGTCGGTCGGCCGGCTCAGGCTCAGATAGCCGAGACCGATATCGACCAGGTTGCCGACCCGGTCGAGCAGGCTCTCCAGCACGGTCGCGCCGAGCGGGTCGGTGAAGGTCCGCAGCACCGCGACGAGTTCGGTGGCTTCCATCGCGGCCAACTGGGCGATGTTGTAGCCGTCGATCTCGCTGCCCAGCGCCGCCTGGCTGAGCCGGGCGCCCCGGCAGAGCGGGCAGGTCTGCTCGGTGACGAAGCGCAGGAAGATCGCCCGGTTGCGTTCGGACATCTCCGCCGCGTCCTTGCGGATGTAGAGCCGGGTGAACCTGGTGACCACGCCCTCATAGCTGGAGTTGATGGTGGTGCCCTGCCACTCCAGCGGGACCTTGCCGTCGCCGTACAGCAGGGTCTGCCACTCCTGCTCGGAGTAGTCGGCCAGCGGTTTGTCCAGGTCGAAGAAGCCGGAGGCGGCGTACATCTTCCAGAACCAGCCGGTCCTGGCGAAGTCGGGGTGCAGCAGGGCGCCCTCGTTCAGCGACCTCGACCGGTCCAGGAAGGCGTCGAGGTCGAGCTGGACCGACTTGCCCAGGCCCTCGCACTCCGGGCACATCCCCTGCGGGTCGTTGAAGGAGAAGGCGTTGGAGTAGCCGACGTGCGGCTTGCCGACCCGGGAGTAGAGGAGTCGCAGCAGCGAGTAGATGTCGGTGATGGTGCCGACCGTCGACCGGGAGCCACCGCCGAGCCGCTTCTGGTCGACCACGATGGCCGCGGAGAGGTTCTCGATGGTGTCCACGTCCGGCTGGCCGTAGCGGGGGAGGAAGGTCCGGGCGAAGGCGGTGAAGGTTTCGTTGAGCTGGCGCTGCGCCTCCGCGGCGATGGTGTCGAAGACGATGGAGGACTTGCCGGAGCCGGAGACGCCGGTGAAGACGACCAGCTTGTGTTTCGGCACCCGTAGCGAGACGTTCCTGAGGTTGTTCTCCCGGGCTCCGGTGATGACGATGTCGTCGGCCGCCATGGATTCCCCCAATTTCCGTATGGTGTACGACAAAGAACACCGTACACCATACGGGGTGGGTCCGACGCTGGCCGCGACCCCGGCCCGGATCGGGGTCGGTCAGCCCCGTAGCGCGCTGAGCAACCGCGCCCGTCGGGCGACCCGGGCCGGGTCACGAGCCGGGGTCACCCAGCCGAGCACCTGGTAGGCGGCCCGGACCGGGTCGGGGCAGAGTGCCGCCAGCACCGCCAGCCCGGCCGCGTGCCGCAGGAACGCCTGCTGCCGCTGCGCGTCCGTCAGCCGACCCCGCTGGGTCGGCAGTGCCAGCGAGGTGCCGGCGACGTCGGCCTGGCAGGCCAGCTCGCGCAGCAGCAGGCCGAGCGCCGAGTCGTCCGGCACGCGGCGCGTCTCACCCCGGTCCACCTCGGCCAGCGCCTGCGCAACCACCGGCTCCACGGTGATCCCCGCTTCGTCGGCGCGCCGCCGCGCCTCGGCCGCCACCACCCGGCGCAGCAGCTCGGGCCGGGCGGAGGTGATCGCGGTCAGCAGCTCGTGGTCGTCCCGGAGCATCCAGCTCGGCAGCGCGGGCGGATCGGAGAGCAGCGGCACCAGCCGGCCGGTGGTCAGCGGCCCGGTCAGCCGGTCGGCGGCGAGATGCACGCCGGTGACCAGGTCGGCGAGGCGCAGCGCGGCCTCCAGCCCGCCGCTGGACCAACCGGCGTCGCCGGTGTCGGGCAGGCCCACCTGGCGCATCAACGGCACCAGGGCGTCCGGTGCCTCGCCCCAGCGTCGTACCGGCGAACCCGGGTCGAACCCGGTGCGCAGCAGACTCCGCACGGCGTGCGCGAACCGCTGGTTGCCGTTGACGTTGGTGTAGACCGACACCGCCTCGGTGCCGGCGGAGACGGCCCGCAGCACCTCGGTCCGGCTTCCCTCGAAGCCGTTCTCCTCCAGCACGAAGACCCAGCCGTCGAGTCGGCCGGCCAGCACGAGGTGGTCGAACGGCAGCTCGCCGATCCCGGCCAGGCCGGTCAGCGACCGGAGGCTGGTCGGGTCGACGCCGAACCGGCGCAGCACCGCCTCCTCGTCCGGGTCCCGGACGAACGTCAGGCAGAACGCCTCGCGCAGGTGGTGCTCGTCGAGCCACTCGTAGTCGGCCATGCCGCTCCCGTCCCGTCGCCGCCACCGCACCGCCGGTGACGCAACCCGATCGCTGCGAGCCAACCCCGGGGGTACGACAGAATCCGCCGGACGCTACCGGAGACGGCACTACGGTGAGGGGCATGGACCCATCCGCCATCTGGCGGGACAAGAACCACCGCTGGCGGATCGAGGCGGTCCACGCTCCCGACCTGCGGTTCGCCGTCTACGCCACCAACGGCACCACCGAGTCCGCACCGCTGTGGCTGTACGGCATGCCGGCGCTGGCCCGCTGGCTGATGATCCAGAACATCGAACTCGGCGACCTGGAGGCGGAGGAGCTCTGAGTCGTGCCGAGGAGTCCGGCCCCGACCCGGCGACCGACCGGCTGGTCGGCCCGCCGGTCCGCCCGCCTGTCGTAGTTTTCCTTCTTGACCAACCAATGTGATGTAGGTAACTTCCGAGGCACGTTCCCCTGCCCGCAGCCCCGCCCCGGGAGGCCGTCGTGCAACGCAGAAGGTTCCTCGCCAGCACCGCCGCCGTGAGCGCCCTGGGCGCCACCGCCGGCACCCTCGACGGCGGCACCGCCTCCGCCGCCCCGGACACCGGAGCGGAGCGCTCCGGGTCGGGCGGGCACGGCGGCGGCGGGCACGGTCGGCGGGTCAGCACCGGACTGGACGTGCTGGTCGACTCCCGGTTCGCCGTCCTCGCCGGCCAGCGGGTCGGGGTGCTCTCCAACCCGACCGGGGTGGACGCCTGCTACCGCCACCTGGTCGACCTGATGCACGCCTCCGGCCGGGTCCGGCTCACCGCCGCGTTCGGGCCGGAACACGGCTTCCGGGGCTCCGCCCAGGCCGGTGGCAGCGAGGGGACCGGGATCGACGCCCGGACCGGCGTCACCGTCTACGACGCGTACGGCGCCTCGCAGGCCAAGTGGGGTGAACTGATCACCCAGGCCGGGGTCGACACGGTCGTCTTCGACATCCAGGACGTCGGCGCCCGCTTCTACACCTACATCTGGACCCTCTACGACTCGATGGTCGCCGCCGCCCGCCTCGGTCGCCGGTACGTCGTCCTCGACCGGCCCAACCCGATCGGCGGCCGGGCGTACGGGCCGATGATGACCACCCCGTTCACCTCCGGGGTCGGCAAGAAGGAGATCGTGCAGCAGCACGGCATGACGGTCGGCGAACTGGCCCGGTTCTACAACGGCGAGTTCCTGCCGGCCGAGGTGGGCCGGCAGGTCGACCTGACGGTGGTCAGGTGCCGGGGCTGGCGGCGCGGCGACTTCGCCGCCGACACCGGTGTGCCGTGGGTGATGCCCAGCCCGAACATGCCGACCCCGGACACCGCACTGGCCTACCCCGGCACCTGCATGTTCGAGGGGGTCGCGTCGATGACCGAGGGGCGGGGCACCACCCGGCCCTTCGAGCTGGTCGGCGGCCTGGCCACCGACTTCGACTACCACCTGGTGGACCGGCTCGTCGCCCGGGACCTGCCCGGGGTCGAGTTCCGGGAGGCGTACTTCTCGCCGACCGCCGCCGGGCAGAAGCCGGACCTGCTCAACAAGCTCTGCGCTGGCGTGGAGGTGAGGGTCACCGACCCGGCCCGGTTCGACCCGGTCCGGACCGGGGTGGCGATGCTGGTCGAGTCGCACAAATACCCGGCGTTCGCCTGGCGGGCGGACAGCTGGGACGCCGCCCGGCCGTACTGGATCGACAAGCTCACCGGCTCCACCCGGCTGCGTACGATGATCGACGCCGGGGCGGACGTGTCGGACGTGGTCGGGGCCTGGTCGGCCGAGCTGGCGGAGTTCGACCGTCGGCGGCGCCCGTACCTGCTCTACTGAGCCGTCCGCCTCAGAGCCCGGCGCACGGCTGGTCGCCCACGGCGCAGCTCGTCGGCCGCTTCTGGGTGAGCGTGGTGTCGCGCTCGACCTCGAACCGGATCGTCGCCGACCGGTTCGCCGCCAACGGGGCGCCGGTGAAGGTGACCTGCTGCTCCTCCTGCCGGTAGCTCTCCGCCCCGGTGGCGCTCGCCACCTGGGCGCCGCCGGAGAGCGTGATCACCACCGTCCACCGGGTCGCGGTGGCGTCGCCGTCGTTGGTCACCACCACCTCGCCCTGATAGCCGAGGAGCCGGCTCGACAGGGTGCTGTAGCTGGCGGTCAGCCTCGGCTGGCCCGGCCTCGGCGGTGCGGTGGTGACGGCCGGTGACGTCCGGCGGGGTGTCGCGCCGGGTCGGGCCGGCCGGCTGGGCTGGACCGGGGTGGCCGCGCCGGCCGGGGTCCGGGCGACCGGGGCGGTGGTACCCGGCGGTGTGCTCGGCGCGGCGCTGCCGACGGTGGCCGTGGCACCGGAGGGGGTGTCGCCGCCCCCGCCCCGGGTCAGGCCGGCGACCACGACCACCGCGCCGACCGCCAGGGCCAGCACGGCCAGCGCGGCGCCGAGCCGACGCCGGGACCGCCGGTCCGGCCCGGCCCGCCCGGCCGGCACCGCGGTGATGATCTGGGTCGGCCCGGGGAGGTCCACCTCCCGGAACGCCAACCAGTCGAGTACGGCCGGCAGCCGGGTGTCGAGCAGCCGCTGGTAGCACTCCTGCCGCCCGGCCGGGTCGGCGGGCAGCCACGGCTCCTCGTCGTCGCTCTGCACGACGGTCAGCCGGCAGCCCTCGGCGGTGGGGGTCAGCTCGCACTCCAGCCGGGTCGGCTGGCCCTCCTCCGGCCAGCGCAACACCATCCGATGTGGCCGGTCGACCTCGACCAGCTCGACGACGATCAGATCGTCGAGTTCGGGCAGGTCCACGGGGCGCAGCTCGAACCGGCTGATCGACGAGGGTCGTGGTTCGATCGAGGCGAACCACTTCGGCAGCAACTCGCGGTCGGTGAGGGCCCGCCAGACCCGCTCCGGGGGGTGGCGCAGCTCGACCGTGGTCCGGATTTCGGTCACGGCGGAACTGTACGGCCATCGGTCGGCCCGGATTTCCCTGCCCCGCCGGGGTACGGCCGCGCGAGCCGTACCCCGTCACGGCAGGCGCGGAGCCGGCACCCCACCGGTCACCGGATCGCGGCTTCTTGACCGTTTTCGAGAAGATGAACGCTCTGTCGTAATTAATATGGTTTGCGTGAAAAACAAGGGACTGCGGACCCTGTTGTCGATCGGCGCCGCGCTCGCCGTCATCTACTTCGGCAGCACCGGACGGGAGGGGGAGGGAGGCGGGGTCACCAACACCGTGTTACTGCTGGCGGTCGCCGCCGGCCTGACCGTCTGGTACCTGACCAGGCCCACCTCGGGCAAGCCGGTGAGCTGACCGGTCCACCACCGGCGACCGCCCCGGGCCGGCGATCGGACGGCTCGTCAGCGGGCGCAACGGCTCGCCAGCGGGCGCAACGGCTCGCCAGCGGTCGCACGGCTCGCCAGCGGTCGCACGGCTCGTCAGCGGGCGCCGGCCGCCCTGGTCAGCTCGCCGATCGACTGCTGGCCGAGGGAGACCCGGACCAGGGCCGAGGCCAGCCGTGGGAAATCGGCGCCACCGACCAGCCTGGCCAGTTTGTCCGGTGTGGACGGCAGACCGAGCCGGCCGGCCGCGTTCACCGCCCGGCGGTCGGCGTACGGGCGAAGGCCCGGCCAGACCGCCTGCGCCTCCCGGAGGAAGATGTCCGCTCCGGTCGGCCCGATGCCCGGAAACCGGGTCAGCTCGCGACGGAGTGCGCCCCGGTCGTCACCGGTCTCCCGGTGCAACCGGCGCAGGTCGCCGTTCCAGCGCTCCAGGCAGAGTCGTGCCGCGTTGCCCAGCATCGTCGCGGTCCGTTCGTCGTAGCGCCGGTAGTGCCCCCGACCCAGCGCGTCGACCCGGTCCTGCCAACTCAGCGCGTCCGTGCCCTGCGGGGTACGGCAGCCGGCGGCGAAGAGTTCCCGGGCGGCGGCCACCGCCACACCCGCCCGGATCCGGGTACTGAGCAGCGTGGTCAGCAGCAGCAACTGGTAGAGCGGGCCGGGCCGGTCGGCGAGCCGGATCCCCGCCTCCTCGGCGTACGTGCGGCCCTGCCGGTCCAGCAGTACCCGTACCAGTGCGCGGTCACGGTTCATTGCGTCCGGTTACCCGCGCAGCCGCCGCACGCACCGGGGCGGCCGACCGAATGGCGGCACCCGCACCGGGTATCCCCCCGTCGGGTACCCGGTCGTGCGTGACCCGCCCGGCGAGCCGGACGGCTGCGTTCCCCCGGGGCACCCCGCCGGTCGGCGGAGCACCGCCGGCCGGCGCCCACCATGGGGGTGGCGGGACGGAAGGGGACGGCGATGACGAACCTCCGACGGGGTCACCGGGCGCGCCGTAGCTGGCCGAGCGTGGCGACGGCGGCCACCCCGTACGCCAGGTGCGGCACGATGTCGGAGAGCCAGTCCGTCCGGCTCCACCGCCGCGGATCGGTCAGGCCGAGCGCCGTCAACGTGCCGTCCGACGCCAGCATGACTCCGGCACCGAACAGCCCGGCCGCCACCGGCCCGGGGAGGCGACGCAGCCCGACGACGGTGAGCGCCGCCCCGGCCAGTACGCCGGTGGCGTAGCCGAGCAGGGGCCCGAGGCCCGAGCGGCGGTTCGCCGCCCGGTCCTCGGGCCCCAGACTCACGTGCAGCAGTTCGGCCAGCCGCTGGGCGCTCTGCTCCGGGGTGGTGCTGGCCGGTCGCGCCCGCAGCGCCATGTCGAGGTAGGTGACCACGTTCAGCGCCACGCTGCCGACCGCGCCGGCGATCGCCCCGTCCACCGCGTCGACGACCGGGCCACCCGGGGCCGGCCGGTCCAGCAGGTTGCCGAGCGCGGCCGGCCGGGTCACTTCGGCTCTCCCGGGCCGCGCTCACCCTTCGGACCGAGTCCCCGTTCGCCCCGGACGAAGCCCCGTCGGCCACGCTCCTCCTGGAGATACCGGTTCGCGGTCTCGTCGGCCTTGCCGTCGTTGGTCCGGCGACCGGAGTCGTCGATGCGTTTGCGCAGCCGCGCACGCTCCACGTCGTACGCGTTGCTGCCCGGTCGTGGTCCTGGCATGGGCTGCCTCCCGTCGTGTCGGCGCCGTCCCGGCTGGTCTACCCGCCCGGCTCCGGGCCATTCACGCAGCGTGACGGCCGGTACCCGACGTCCGGCCGGCCGCGTAATCTCGCAGTGCGGTCCGCGGTGGGCCGGCGCGAGCGATCGGACATATGGGACGATCGACGGATGCCGCCCGCTTGCCCGGCAACCATGCCGGAGCACCGCAGGTGGGTGGTTGGCCGGCCGACGGAGCAGACGGAACGGGTACGGGTGAGCGGGTCATGCGTGACGTGCTGGACGAACTGGACCGGTGGTGGCGGGCGGGCGAGCCGGTCGGAATGGCGACGGTCGTCGCGACCTGGCGTTCCGCGCCCCGCCAGGCGGGTGCCACCATGCTGGTCGGCCCGGACGGCGCCGCGGTGGGCAGCGTCTCGGGCGGCTGCGTCGAGGGTGCCGTCTACGACCTGACCCGACAGGTCACCGCCACCGGAGAGCCGGCGCTGCAACGGTACGGAGTCACCGACGACGACGCGTTCGCGGTCGGGCTCACCTGCGGGGGCGTGCTCGACGTCTACGTCGAACGGGTCGACCCGACCGGATTCGGCGAGTTCGCCGAGGTGGCGGCGTCGATCCGGGCCGGCGAACCGGTTGCCGTGCTGACCTGCGTCTCGGCCGGGAACTCCGACCCGGCCGGGCGGCTCGGCCGGCGCCTGGTGGTCTGGCCGGACCGCACCGCCGGTTCGCTCGGCAGCGACCGGCTGGACGCGGCGGCCACCGACGACGGCCGGGGACTGCTCGCGACCGGCCGTACCGGCACGCTCCGGTACGGCTACCACGGTGAACGTCGCGGCGACGACCTGCTGCTCTTTGTCGCGGCGTACGCCGCACCGCCCCGCATGATCGTGTTCGGGGCGATCGACTTCGCCGCCGCCCTGGCCCGGATCGGCGCCTTCCTCGGCTACCGGGTGACGGTCTGCGACGCCCGCCCGGTCTTCGCCACCCAGCGCCGGCTGCCGGACGCCCACGAGGTGGTGGTCGACTGGCCGCATCGCTACCTGCGGGCCGAGGCGGAGGCCGGCCGGGTGGACGGGCGCACCGTGGTCTGCGTGCTGACCCACGATCCCAAGTTCGACGTGCCGGTACTGGAGGTCGCGCTGCGGCTGCCGCTCGGCTACGTCGGCGCGATGGGCTCGCGGCGTACCCACGACGACCGGCTGGCCCGGCTGCGCGCGGCCGGCCTCTCCGCGGCGGAGCTGGGGCGGCTCTCCTCACCGCTCGGGCTCGATCTGGGCGCCCGTACCCCGGAGGAGACCGCGGTCAGCATCGCCGCCGAGGTGGTCGCCGGCCGGTGGGGCGGCACCGGGAGCCGGCTGTCGGCGCTGGCCGGCCGGATCCACCACGAGGTGCCGGCCGCCGAGGAGTCGACCCCGGTCGGCTGAACCCGGAGCGCGGAGTTCGGCAGCATCGACGACGGCCGGCAGACCTCGCCGCCCGCCAATCACCGGTTCAGAACGCGGTGGCCAGGGTGACCAGGCCGGTGGCGACCAGCACCGCCGCCCAGAGCCGGTCCAGGTTGAACCAGGCCCGGCGCAGGAACCCGGTGCCCAGCACCTCGTAGACCAGCAGCGCGCAGCCGGCCGCCACCGCGAACATCGCCGTGGTGTGCACACCGGCGGCGGCCAGCCCGGCCAGCGCGCCGACCGAGGCTCCGGCCAGGTGGCCGCCGTGCCCCGCGCCGTGTCCCGGGTCGACCGGCGCCGGCCCGGCCAACAGCACCGGGAGCAACATCAGGCCGGCACCGTGCGCGGAGGAGACCAGGAACGACCAGCCGGCGAGCTGGGCCAGGGAGAGCCGCATCCCCACCCAGCGGAAGTGCCGGCGGGAGAGCATCCGCCACAGCCCGAACCCGACCAGCAGGACACCGGTCGACACCGCCAGTACGGTGCTGGCCAGTACGGAACGGGTCGCGGTGACCAGGCTGGCCAGTACGGCCACCGAGGCGCCGTGCCCGGCCGCGATCGCCGGCAGCGCCCCGAACAGGGCCGCCCGGCGACGCTCCTGTAGGCCCCGGGCGACCGCGAACAGCCAGCCCATCGCCGGGTTGAGCCCGTGGAACGCGCCGAGCGCGACCAGGCCGGCCAGTTGGCTCCAGCTCACCCGAAGCAGTACGAGTCGGAGGAGGCGTCACCGCCCTGTAGGCGGGTCTGGTGCACCCGCAGTCCCCGGAAGTCCTCGCCGTGCGGGAAGAACCGGGGATCGAGGGTGATCCCGCCCCGCTCGGTGTCGACGTCCAGCTTGGCCTGCCAGGCGCCGACCCCGTCCGGATAGAACTGGTCGTCCCAGGCGCCGTAGAGGGAGTTGGTCAGGTAGACCCGCCGGCCGTCCCGGCTCACCTCGACCATCTGGGGTCCGCCGGCCAGCGGCAGCTCCGGCCGGGCCGGGTGGGCGGCGCGGCCGACGATCCCGCCGAGGCGTACCGCACCGGTCTGCACGGGGTGGAACGGGTCGCTGACGTCGTACTGGCGCAGCTCGCCGGTGCCCCAGCAGGAGACGTAGAGGAACCGGTCGTCGACCGAAAGGTCGATGTCGGTGACCAGTGGCGGTACCGCGCCGAACGGCTTGAGCAGGTCGGGCAGGAGTTCCGGGTCGGCGGGCTCGGCCGGGATGTCGATCACCCGGGTGGCCGCCCAGCGCTCGCCGTCGCGGTGCCAGACCCAGATCGACGCGGAGAGGTCCTCGACGCTGATCACCACCCCGACGAAGCCGTACGTCTTCGTCGGGTCGTGCGCGGGGCGCAGCTCCAGCGGCATCTGGTACTGGTCGCCGAGGTCGACGGTCTGCACGTGCCGCCGCCGGCGCAGGTCCCAGAAGTGCAGGGCGTGCCCGTACTTCCTACCCAGCAGCAGTTCGCCGACGATCCCGTCCTCGATCATGGCCGGGGTGCCCCACTCGGAGCTGACCAGCACGTCGTGGTTGAGGTGCCACCAGAAGTCGTACGCCAGGAACTGCGGACCCCGGTCGGCCTCCCAGCCACCGCGTACCTCGAAGGTGTCGTGGTCGAGCACGGCGATCCCGCCGGGTCCGTCGGCGCCGTGCGCGCCGCCGAGCGCCGAGACGTAGATCCCGTCCGGACCACAGTGCACCGTGTGCGGCCGGGAGTAGCCGGCGCCGTCGGCCAGCTCCTTCGGCTCCACCACCTTGACCACCTCGGGCCGGGTCGGGTCGGCCCGGGTGTCCAGGACGTAGATCCGGGAGGAACGCAGCCCGGGCACGATCAGGTAGCGGCGCTCGACGTGCGGGTGCGGTGCGGTCGGGCAGAGTGCGCTGCTGCACGCGTTCCAGCCGAAGTGGTGCAGCTCGTCGCCGGTGTAGGGCAGGTCCGTCCAGCCGACCACCGTGCCGTAGCCGGGGGAGTCCGGGTCGACGTCGACCACGGCGATCGCGTCGGGTCGCCGGGCGGTGCGGTCGAAGGCGGCGACGTAGGCCAGTTTCTCCGGTGGCGCCTCGGCGGCGTCCCGGGGCGAGGCGTAGAAGGTCGGGTCGGGAGTCCATCTGGTCATGACTTCTCCTGTCCACGGTCGACCCGGCAGGCATTCCCAGTAAACCTATCGGAATATGCCTATATCCCGGAAGGGATCCGCTCCGGCGGCTCGGCTCTAGCGGCGGACGTCGATCCTCTGATAAAAATTCCTTCAATCTCTCCGGCACTCATCAAGGAAACCTTCAACCCCCGCTTCCCTGGAGGTCCACGTGACCGGCAACCCGCTCTCCCGCCGCGACGTCGTACGCGGCGCGGTCTTCCTCGGCGTCGGCGCCGCGACCGGCGGCCTGTCGAGCATCGGCGCCGCACCGGCGCTGGCCGCGCCCGACGAGGCCACCGCGCTCGCGGTACCCGTCCCCACCATCGCGAGCTGCGCCACCTGGGGCGCCCGGTCGCCGGGCTCGCTCAGCGTGATCTCGTCCTCGCCCGACAAGATCGTGATCCACCACACCGCCGGGTCGAACACCACCAACTACACCCAGGCGGCGGCCTTCGCGATGGCCCGCAGCATCCAGAACTTCCACATGGACGGCAACGGCTGGTCCGACTCCGGCCAGCACTTCACGATCAGCCGGGGCGGCTACATCATGGAGGGCCGGCACAACAGCCTGTCCCGGCTGCGTGCCGGCAGCGGCATGGTGGTCGGCGCGCACTGCCCGGGCCAGAACGACAAGGGCATCGGCATCGAGAACGAGGGCACCTACACCAGTGCCACCCCGACGGCCGCGCTCTACGACAGTCTGGTGCAGTTCTGCGCCTACATCTGCGACCAGTACGGCATCGCCGCGTCCCGGATCTACGGACACCGCGACTACGTCGCCACCGCCTGCCCCGGAAACATGCTCTACGGCATGCTCCCGCAACTGCGTGCCGACGTCGCGGACGCGCTCGACGGGGGCAGCACCCCGCCACCGGCCTTCAGCGCCATCGTCGACAACACCACCAGCGGGCGGTTCACCGCCAGCGCGAACTGGCTCACCTCGACGTACTCCGCCGAGCGGTACGGCGCCGACTACCGGTACGCCGACCCGGCCGCGATCAGCGACGTGGCGTACTACAGGGTGAACATCCCGGCCGAGGGGACGTACCGGATCGACGCCTGGTATCCGGGCATCGCGGGCTACAACACCGCCACCCCGTACATCGTGCTGGCCAAGAGCGGCAACCAGACGGTGGTGGTGGACCAGAGCACCGGTGGCGGAAGCTGGCGCTCGCTGGGCACCTTCACGCTGACCGCCGGGGACAAGAACGTGGTGGGGGTGAGCCGGTGGAGCGGTGCCGCCGGATACGTGGTCGCCGACGCCGTACGGGTCACCCGGGTCTGAGCCGGCCGCCCCGATACCCGCCGGAGCGCATCATCGGCGTGCCGGCGGGTATCGGCGTACCGGACGCCGGCTACGGGGGTGGGGGAGTGCGGTACGACGAGTTCGTCGCGAAGGTGCGCGACCGTGGCGAGTACGCCGATCCGGCGGAGGCCGAACGGGTCACCCACCTGGTGCTGGGCATCCTCGCCCAGCGGCTGACCCCGGACGAGGCGGAGGACCTGGCCGCGCAGTTGCCCGGCCCGCTGGCCGCCACCCTGATCTCGGCCGGGCAGGGTGCCGCCGGAGCGTTCGGCGCGCGGGAGTTCCTCGGCCGGGTGGCCACCGGCGCCGGAGCGAGCGCCCGGACCGCCGAGTGGGACGCCAGCGCGGTGCTCTGCACCCTGGCCGAGGCCATCTCCGGCGGCGAACTCAACGACGTGCTGACCCAGCTCCCGTCCGGGTACGCCCCGTTGTTCGGCCGCGCCGGCCTGAGCGGCTGACAGCCCGGCCGGTACCCGCCCCGACCCGTTCGGCACACCGCCCGGACCTTTCCCACCACCCGATCCGTCACGCCAGCCCGTGAGCTAGCTTCCTAGGATGGCTTACGGGACGTGCCGCCCGTCACACCCAGCCGACCGAAAGCGAAAGCATCGGACACGGACGGCCGGAGCAAAATCGGGCCGGATATAGTGGCACGGCAATTGAGCAGCCACGGGAGCCGAAAACGGCGCTGCCGGGGCTGCGACAGGTGCCGTCGCTCGTCCGGAATGCGTCAGCTGTTCCCGGGGGAGATGTCGGTCGGAGCGCGCACCGGTTTCTGGACCGTCCTCCGCCATCGTGCGGACGCTGGACCGTGGCGCGGAGGGAGGTTCGGTGTCGCGTCGGCCGGCGCGGGCGGATGACGCCCAGCCAACCGGTGACGCCGCCGCCGGGCCTGTCGGCTCGACGGGGCGGATCCTCACCGTCCCCAACCTGATCAGTTTCGTGCGGCTGCTCGGTGTTCCGCTCTTCCTCTATCTCTTCCTGGTCGCCGAGGCGGCCGGGGCTGCGGTGGTCGTCCTCGCGGTGGGTGGCCTGAGTGACTGGGTGGACGGCTTCGTCGCCCGGCGACTGCGCCAGGTCAGCCGGCTCGGCGAGCTGCTCGACCCGGTCGCCGACCGGCTCTACATCCTGGCCACCCTGGTCGCGCTGACCGTACGCGACGTGGTGCCGTGGCAGTTCACCGTCGCGCTGCTGGCCCGGGATGTCGTGATGACCGCCAATCTGGGCGTGCTGCGGCTGTACGGCCACCGTCCGCCGCCGGTGCACTATCTGGGCAAGACGGCGACATTCGTACTCCTGGCCGCTTTTCCGGTGCTGCTGCTCGCGGCTACGGTGCCCGGGGCGGCTACCGTCGCCGGGGCGATCGGCTGGGGGCTGGCGCTGTGGGGACTGGGCCTGTACTGGCTGGCCGGCGGGCTCTACCTGATGCAGGCGGGCCGGCTGATCAGGGCGACCCGGTCGGCGCGGGCGGAGGTGGGATGACCGGGCAGGGCAGGCGGACGTACGCGGCCGATTTCCTCACCGAGCTGTTCCAGAACCCGCTCGATCCCGGGTACGCCGACGCGGCCGAACGTCGCCGACGCGGCGCACCGGCGACGGGGTGGCGCCGTTCGACGCCCCGGGCGGTGACCCTGGTGACCCTGGTGGTGCTGGGGCTGCTGCTGGCGGTGGCCTACCGCCAGACGGTGGCGGCGGAGCCGAGCCGCAGCAAGGCCCGGGCCGGGCTGGTGGCGCAGATCAAGCAGCGGGAGGCGGAGAACGCCGCGCTGACGGCGCAGGCCGACCGGCTGCGTGCCGAGGTGCTCCGGCAGCGGGACGCCGCGCTCTCCGGCAGTGCGGCGGCGAACCTGCGGAATCTGGAGGCGGCGACCGGACTGGGCCGGGTACGCGGCGACGGTCTGGTGGTGCGGGTCGCGGACGCGCCGGAGGAGGCGGACGCGGTCACGGGTGCCGGTGGGACGAATCTCGGCCGGGTGCTCGACCGGGACCTCCAGGACATCGCGAACGCGTTGTGGAGCGGCGGGGCGGAGGCGGTCTCGATCAACGGGCAGCGGCTGACCGCCACCTCGACGATCCGGGCTGCGGGTGGGGCGATCCTGGTGGATTTCAAGCCGGTGATCGGCCCGTACGAGGTCTCCGCGATCGGTCCCGGTCAGTTGGAGCGGCGGTTCCGGGACAGTGCGGCGGCCCGGTTGCTGGAGAGCGTCTCCGAGGAGCACGGGATGTCGTTCGAGTTCCGTAGGGTCGACGACCTGACTCTGCCGGCCGCGACGGAGCCGCGGCTGCGCTATGCCACGCCCTCGCCGGAGCCCGCGCCGACACCGTCGGGGTCGTCGGCGGGTGGTGGGGGTTCCCCGAGTCCGCTTGGAGGCGGCCGATGATCGCTGTGCTCGCGTTGCTCGCCGGGGTGTTGCTCGGCGTCTGGTTGGATCCGACGGTTCCGTCGGCGCTCCAGCCTTACCTGCCGATCGCCGTGGTGGCGGCGTTGGACGCGGTGTTCGGCGGGGTGCGGGCGAAGCTCGACGGCATCTTCGACGACAAGCAGTTCGTGATCTCGTTCATCTCGAACGTGCTGGTCGCCGGGATCATCGTCTATCTCGGTGACCAGCTCGGTGTCGGTGGTCAGTTGTCCACGGGTGTCGTGGTGGTGCTCGGTGTCCGGATCTTCGGCAATGTGGCGGCTATTCGCCGGCACCTGTTCCGGGCGTAGGTTCGACGGCGATGGCGGGAGCGAGTGAGCGGAACGGTCCGGCCGGCGCTGCGGGCCGGCCGGATGGAGCGTCTGCGGAGCCGGCGCCGGCCGGGTCGTCGGAGGCCGTGACCCGGCCGGCGGATGGTGTGGACCCGGGCGTCGACCGGGGCGTGGTCTCGGTCGACGGCGACCCGACGGTGCGGCTGTCGACGGGTGACGGGGTCGATGGGCGGTCGTCGGCGGAGGACGGCCCCACGGTGCCGTTGCCGGTGGGGGATTCCCCGACGGTGCCGGGGGACGACGAGACGGTGCCGATCGCGGCGGGTGAGCCGGCGGGGGCGGCCGGGCCGGGGTCGGGGGCTCGCCGGTTGTTGCCCAGGCTGACGGCGGCGAACGCGATGATCGGGGTGCTGCTGGCGCTGTTGGGGTTCACCCTGGTGGTGCAGGTGCGGACCAACTCCACGGGCGCGTCGCTGGAGACGACCCGGCAGGAGGACCTGGTGCGGATCCTGTCGGATCTGGAGGCGCAGGAGGAGCGGGTCCGGCAGGACATCGCGACGCTGGAGGAGAGCCAGCGTCAGTTGAACTCCGGTGCCGAGGGGCGGCAGGCGGCGTTGGACGAGGCGACCCGGCGGGCCGACGAGTTGGGGATCCTGGCGGGGACGTTGCCGGCGCGGGGGCCGGGGTTGACGGTCAGTTTCATGCCGGTGAGCAAGCCGATCGCGGCGTCGCGGGTGTTGGACGCGGTGCAGGAGTTGCGGGGTGCGGGGGCCGAGGCGATGCAGATCGCCGGTGGTGACGGCGCCACGGTACGGATCATCGCGTCGACGTACTTCCTCGACGCGAACGGCGGTATCTCGGTGAGTGGACGGCGGTTGACCGGACCGTTCATGATCACGGTGATCGGTGATCCGAAGACGATGCAAACCGCACTGAACATCCCGGGCGGGGTGGTGGCATCGGTCAGCGGGGACGGCGGTAACGTGGCGATCCAGGAGCGGGAGGTGGTCGACGTGACGGCCCTCAGCCCGCCGAAGGATCTGCAACATGCGCGTCCGGTCTCCTGACCGGGGGCGGTCGGGGCGGCGACTCGGCGTCCCGGTTTTTGGCTGGTGCGACGAAGAAGGACGCGTCTGGTGATTCCTGAGGACCTGCGGTACACCGCCGAGCACGAGTGGGTGGCTGGCGACGGCAGCGGACCGGTGCGGGTGGGCATCACCCACTTCGCGCAGGACGCGCTGGGCGACATCGTGTATGTCCAGCTTCCCGACGAGGGTGCGACGGTGCAGGCCGGCGAATCGTTCGGCGAGGTGGAGTCGACCAAGAGTGTCTCGGAGATCTACGCGCCGTTGACCGGCACGGTGGTGGCGCGCAACGAGCAGCTCACGGATACTCCCGAAGTGATCAACACCGACCCGTACGGTGCGGGTTGGCTGGTCGAGATGGTGCCTGGTGACGCGTCGGCGGTTTCGGGTCTGCTGACCGCCGAGGCTTATCGGGAGCTGACCGAGAGCTGATCGTGGTGACGCCGTCGCGTGGTTGTGTCCGCGCGTCTGGTTGCCCTGTATTTCGGCGCTGGCTAGGCTCGCCCAGTCGACCGAGAACCAATAGTTGCGCGTTGCGGAATTGCCTTCCCGGGCACGGGGGAGCCAGCCGCTGGGCCTCGATGGCGCCCGGCGGCCAGACCCGTAACACCCGACGCCGACCGAACAGATCCGTGAGGTGGTCCCAATGACGCGCCCAGACGACGAGTTCCCCCCACTCGACGTCACATCGACGCTGAACCTCGGTTCTCTCGACGAGATGTTGGAGGGGCCCGAGACCGACGTCGTTCCGAGTCGGATGTCAGGTTCGCTGCCTCCGGGCATGGCGTTGCTGGTGGTTCGGCGTGGTCCGAATGCCGGCGCCCGGTTCCTGCTGGACCACGATGTGACGACGAGTGGCCGGCACCCCGACAGTGACATTTTCCTGGACGACGTCACGGTGTCCCGCCGGCACGCCGAGTTCCACCGGGATGGTGGCACGTTCACCGTCCGGGACGTGGGCAGCCTGAACGGGACGTACGTGAACCGGGAGCGGGTCGAGGCAGCGACGCTGAGCAATGGTGACGAGGTGCAGGTCGGGAAGTTCCGGCTGGTCTTCATCGCCGGTCCGCGTCCGGAGGAGGGGGCCGTCCGGGGGTGAGCGATCGTGCGGCGGCGGCTGTTCCCGGGCCGGGGGCGGCCGCTCGGGGCCAGCCACCGAATCTTTTTCCACCTGAACCGCGCGGCGCGCGCCCTCCGGCTTCCACCCGTGGTCACGACGGACCGCAGGGGGAGGTGCAGCAGGGCCCGCTGATGAGTATCGGTGAGGTGCTGGCGCAGCTTCGGGTCGAGTTTCCCGACACGACCATCTCCAAGCTGCGTTTCCTTGAGTCCGAGGGTCTGGTCGAGCCGCAACGCACTCCGGCGGGCTACCGCAAGTACAGCTGGGACGACGTGGCCCGGCTGCGGTTCGTGTTGACGGCTCAGCGTGACCAGTACCTGCCGTTGCGGGTGATCCGGGAGCAGCTCGCGGAGGCGGATCGGGACGGGTTGCCGGGGTCGGAGCGGCATCGGCCGTCGCTGGTGGCGGTGGGGCCGGACGGTGAGGTGCCGGGGCGGGAGTTGGCCGCGCCGGTCGGTGAGTCGTCGGAGACCCGGCTGGACCGGACGGAGTTGTTGTCCCGGAGTGGGCTGGCTGAGGCGTTGTTGGCCGAGTTGGAGCGGATGGGTCTGGTGGTGTCGCAGCCGCCCGGCTGGTATGACGCGGACGCGCTGGTGATCGCGCAGGCGGTGGCGGGGTTGGCGGCGTACGGGCTGGAGCCGAGGCATCTGCGGGGTTACCGGACGGCGGCGGATCGCGAGGTGGGGTTGTTCGCCCAGTTGGTGGCGCCGTTGGCTCGGCAGAACGATCCGGCGGCGCGGGCTCGGGCGGCGGAGGCGGCGCGGGAGCTGGTGGGGCTGTCGCAGCGGCTGCATGCGGCGCTGGTCCGGGTGGGGCTGCGCGGGACGTTGGGCCGGTGACGGGCGGGGCGGTGGTTGTGCCGTCCCGGGGTGGTTGTCCGGCCGGGGGCGGTGGCTGGTGTGGGCTGGCGCACTCGGCCGGCGGGAAAGATCTGCGGCGGCGGGCGTGGCGTACGCTTCCCGGGGTAACCCGTGCGGTGCGGTGGTTGCCGGGCGCGCGGGTGGGGCGGTGTTATCCGAGCCCGTGTACCGTGCAGGGAAGGGGCATACCGGCTCCGGCGGCGGGTAGCATCGGCCGCCGCAGGACGGTGGTGGGGACGACGACAACGACACGGAGGCGGCGGTGCGCGAGCTGAGCGTGGTCGGGGTTCGGGTGGAGCTGCCCACCAACCAGCCGATCGTCCTGCTCAGAGAGGTCGAGGGCGACCGTTATCTGCCGATCTGGATCGGGGCGGTGGAGGCTACCGCGATCGCCTACGAGCAGCAGGGGGTCAAGCCGGCCCGTCCGCTGACCCACGACCTGCTGCGGGACATTCTCGCCGCGTTGCAGGCGCCGCTGCGGGCGGTGGAGATCGTGGAGTTGAAGGAGAACGTCTTCTACGCCGATCTGCTGATCGGGGATGGTTTGCGGGTGTCGGCCCGGCCGTCGGATTCGATCGCGTTGGCGTTGCGGGTGGGTGCGCCGATCCGTTGTGCGGAGCAGGTGCTCACCGAGGCCGGGATCATCATTCCGGACGAGCAGGAGGACGAGGTGGAGAAGTTCCGGGAGTTCCTGGAGCAGGTCCGCCCGGAGGACTTCGCCGGCTGATCGCGGGCTCGGCGGCGGCTGTCGGGTCGCCGGTGGTGGGCTGGTGCCGGGGTAACGATCGATTGGCCGTGGGGTAACCCTGCGGTGATCCCCGTGTGCGGCGTGTCGCGGCATTTCCTGCGGGGGAAGCCTCCAGCCGGGCTATAGGGTTGGCCTGTCGAGGGGTGCACGTCCCGGAAACGACGTGTCACCGCACGGGCGGGGAGGTTGTCCGATGCATGAGCCACAGGACCCTGATCCGGGTAGGTCGAATCCTCAGGGTTTGGATCAGCGGCACGTCGACGGGTCTCGTCGGGTGGCGGAGGACGACCCGGTGGCCGGGTCGTCGGTGGAGGACGGCTCGGTCGGCTATCGGGGTGTGACGGCGTGCCACGCCGTCGGGATCAGTTACCGGCAGTTGGACTACTGGGCGCGTACGGCGCTGGTGGTGCCGAGTGTGCGGGACGCCTCGGGGTCGGGGACGCAGCGGCTCTACTCGTTCCGGGACCTGGTGGTGCTGAAGGTGGTCAAGCGGCTGCTGGACGCGGGGGTCTCGTTGCAGAACATCCGGCGGGCGATCGACGCGCTGCGGTCGCGTGGGGTGGCGGATCTGGCCGGCATCACGCTGATCTCGGACGGGACGACGGTTTACGAGTGTCGGTCTCCGGAGGAGGTCGTCGACCTGTTGCAGGGTGGGCAGGGGGTGTTCGGGATCGCCATCGGTGGGGCGTTCAAGGAGGTCCAGGGCTCGCTGTCGCATCTGCCGGCGGAGCCGGCCGGGGAGACGCCGTTGGCGGGGGAGTCGCCGGAGTCGTCGGCCACGGCGGCCGGTGACGAGTTGGCGGCGCGCCGGGCCCGGCGCCGCGCGGGCTGACGTCGCGCGCCGGGAGGCGCGTCGGGGCCGGGGTGTCGAGGTGTACCGGTCCGGGGTCGCCGCCGCCGGCCCGTCTTGATCGTTATCGCATAATTGGCGGTATGCCGTCTGCTTCGTCGCCCGGTGCTGCGGCCGGGTCGTCCGGTTCCGACCGTCGGCGTCGGTTCGCCGGCCGCCGTTGGCGTCGGTGGGTGGTGTCCGGGGTCCTGGTCGTGTCGCTGCTGTTGCCGGTGTCGGTGGTCGGCAGTGTGGTCTGGGTGCGGCAGTCGGCGCGGGAGCACGTGTATCAGCCGGCCGAGGTTCCGGCGGCGCCGGTGGCGCTGGTGCTGGGTGCCCGGGTGGATCCGGACGGTACTCCGGCGCCGTTCCTGGCCGCTCGGCTGGAGTTGGCCAGGGAGTTGCTCCGGGCGGGCAAGGTCCGGGCGGTTCTGGTCTCCGGGGACCATCGGAGTTCGGCGTACGACGAGCCGGGTGCGATGAGTCGCTGGTTGGTGGAGCGGGGTGTGCCGGCCCGGTTGGTGGTGCAGGACCTTGCGGGGTTCGACACCTACGACTCGTGTTCGCGGGCTCGCCGGATCTTCGGTGTCGATCGGGCCATTGTGGTCACCCAGAGCTTCCACATCGAGCGGGCGGTCACGGTGTGCCGGCGGGTCGGCCTGGACGCGGTCGGTGTCGGTGACGATTCGGTACGCCGGTTCGAGCGGGCCTGGCGGTGGGGCGGGTTCCGGGAACACTTCGCGGCGGTGAAGGCGGTCTACGACGTGGTGAGCGGGCGGGATCCGGTGTTTCTGGGGCCGGTCGAGCCGGGGGTACGGGACGCGCTCGCCGGTTGACGCGGGCTCGATGCCGGCGGTGTGGTCGTCGCTGACGGTGACCGGGGTGGCCGGGGCGGCGTCCGATGGGGATGATGGTCCGGATCGGATCGAGCCCGATGATTGCCGAGCCGGTTGGGTATGGATGACACCGATTCGGGTTGGATGACACAGAACGGGTGGGCGCGGTAGTGTCCCCACCCAGTGTCACCCGTCGGCCATCCGCCCGCCGGGTCGGCACTGTCGGTGCTACGCCCCCACTCGCCGCGCGATCCCCGTCGCGCCGGAAGGAAGACCGTGACGGATCCACAAGACAGCGCCGTACCATCCCCCGCGGACGGCGCCCCGACCAACGGTAACGGTTCGGCTGCCCGCCCCTCGCACTACGAGCGGATCGGCGGGGCGGAGTCGGTCAAGGCGGCCGTGCGGCTGTTCTACGACCGGGTGCTCGCCGACCCGGAACTGGTCGGCTACTTCACCTCGGTGAACATGGAGGAGCAGCGGCGGCACATGGTGCTGATGCTGACCGTGGTGCTCGGCGGGCCGAACAACTACGCCGGCCGGGACCTGGCCGAGGCGCACCAGCCGCTGAACATTCCGGAGGAGCACTACGCCCGGGTCGGTGCGCACCTGGTCGACACCCTGACCGGTCTCGGTGTGCCGGACGACATCCTGGACGACGTACGGGCGACGCTGGGTTCGGTGCGCGACCAGGTGGTGTCGAGCGGCACCTCCGCGGGCGTCTGACCCGTGGACATCGCTCGTCTCAAGCAGAGTTGGCACCTGGTCGCCGGGCACGGCGACCAGGTGCCGCTCTACTTCTATTCGACCCTGTTCCTCGCCCATCCCGACGTCCGGCAGATGTTCCCGACGAACATGGCCGGGCAGCGGGACCGGCTGGTCACCGCGCTCGGTCACGTCGTGTCGAATGTGGACCAGGTGGACCAGCTCGTCGGTTTCCTGCACTCTCTCGGCGCCGACCACCGCAAGTTCGCGGTCCGGCCGGAGCACTATCCGGCGGTCGGTGAGGCGCTGCTGGCCACGCTGGCGCATTTCCTCGGCGAGCACTGGACCGAGGATCTGGCCCAGGACTGGACGGCGGCGTACGGGCTGGTCTCGAAGGTGATGATCGACGGTGCGACGGCGGCGGAGAATGTCAGCCCGCCGTGGTGGGTCGGTGAGGTCGTCGCGCACGAGCCGCGGACGTTCGACATCGCGGTGTTGACGCTGCGGCCGCAGTATCTGCTGCCGTTCGAGGCGGGTCAGTCGATCGGGGTGTCGAGTCCGGCGACCCGGGCGTGGCGCTACTACTCGCCGGGGAACGCGCCGCGCAGCGACGGCACGATCGAGTTGCACGTGCGGGCGGCGCCGGGTGGGGCGGTGAGTTCCCGGCTGGTGTATGCGACCAGCGTCGGTGACCAGGTGCATCTGGCGGCGCCGGTGGGGGAGCGGCTGACGTTGCGCCAGGCGTCCGGCGGTGGTGACCTGCTGCTGCTGGCCAACGGTACCGGTTGGGCGCCGTTGAAGGCGCTGGTGGAGCAGGTGGCGGCGACCGGCGGGGGCCGGCGCGTCGACGCCTACGTCGGTGCCCGGTCCCGTACCGAGTTCTACGACGTCGACGCGACCGAGAAGCTGGTGGCGTCGTGCCCATGGTTGCGGGTGACGTACGTGGTCAATGCCGACCCGTCCCGGCCCGGAGAGTTCGTCCAGGTGGTGGACCGCGCCCTCGCCGACGGCGACTGGCGCAACCGGCACGTCTTCGTCTGCGGGTCCGATCCGATGGTGTCGGGTGCGGTCAACGCTTTGGCGCAGGCGGGTTACCACGCCGGGCAACTGCACTACGAGGCGTTGGGCGGGCAGTGGTATTCGCCCGGGCGGCGGATCGGTGACGTGCAGGAGCAGCGGCCGGCAGACGGAGGTACGCAGTGAGCGCCAGCCCGATCAGCGAGTACGACCGCGCCACGGCGGTGTCGGGTCCCAGTCCCCGGGTGCGGATCACCGCGGACCGGGTCCGGCGGTGGGAGTTCAGCACGTCGTCGTTCACCCGGCGCGGTTTCGACGAGCGGGACGTCGACCGGTTCCGGCATCAGGTGGCCGACGAGTTGGACCTGTTGGCGACCCAGGTGGCGGATCTGCGGGCGGAGAACCAGCGGCTGCACGACCATGTGGAGCTGCACCGGCACGGGGTGTTGCCGAGTGCCGACAACCGGCCGCAGTTGCCGGGGGCGAAGGAGGTCAACCTGCTCTCGGCGGCGCAGCGGGAGGCCGAGCAGATCATCGCCCAGGCGCACGACTACGCCCGCCGGGTCGCCGAGTACGCCCGGGTGCAGTACGAGAACTATCTGCGGGCGGCGGCCGAGGATGCCCGGAACGAGGCGGAGCGGGCGGTGCAGGAGTACCGGGCGTCGGCCGGGTCGAGTTTCGACGACACGGTCGCGACCCGGGAGGCGCTGCGGATCTTCGGCGAGATGATGATTTCGCACATGCAGGCGGCGGCCCGGCATCTCGACGACGGCAGTGAGCATCTGGCCCGGACCATGGACCGGATCGTCCGGGAGGCGGGTGCGGGGATCGGCGCCACGACGCCGCCGGGTGTCGTCCGGCCGGCTCTGTCGCCGCGTCCGGAGCAGCAGCAACAGCCGCCACGGCAGATGTGAGGGTGTCGGGCCGGGCCCAGTCCGTCGGTGTGGCCGGGTTGGGCTGGGCCTGGATCTCCGTGCCGGTACCGCCGCTCCGACGGCTGGCACCCGTCCGAGGGCTGGCACCCGCTGGAGGGGTACGGTCCGTTCACGGGCCGCCGTCGTCCGACAGGTGCCGCGCCAGCCCGTCCAGCAGGCGGGCCAACCCGAACTCGAAGAGCCTGTCCAGGTCGAAGTCGAAGTCGTTGCGCAGGGCCATCCGCAGCAGCGGCGAGCCGGCGGCGGCGAGTTCCGCCAGCCGTGCCTGCTGGGAATCCATCCACTCGTCGTTGGTGAGGCCGGTGTCGCGCTGCGCCTCGGTTTCCGGTTCGATCGCCGCCGCCAGCCCCCGGCCGAAGCTGAAGAGCGTGAGATGCACGTACAGCTGGGTTTCCGAGTCGAGGCCGAGTCCGTCGAGGGCGTGCAGTACCCCGTCGGTGAGTGCGAGGGTGTTCGGAGTGAGCTGGGGTCGGGTGATCGACATCGCCGGGGCCAGCCACGGGTGGCGGCGCAGGGTGCGCCACTCCAGTCGGGCGATCCGCGCCAGGTCGGTCCGCCAGCCCTCGCGGCTCGGCGGCGGGACCTCCTCCTCGCCCAACACCGTGTCGATCATGTGCAGCAGCAGCTCGTCCTTGCCCGCCACGTACCGGTAGAGCGACATCGTCGCGACGTCGAGTTCGGTGGCGACCCGGCGCATGGAGAGTTCGGCGAGGCCGTCCGCGTCGGCGACGGCGATCGCGACGCCGACGATGCGTTCCCGGCTCAGCTCGCCCTCGCCTCGTGGTCGTGCCGGGCCACGGGGCCGTCGGGCGCGTTCGTCCGCCGGGACCCGCGCGGGCTTCGGGGCGCTGGCCACGACGGTACCGATGCCGGGGCGCGCCTCGGTCAGTCCCAGTTGTCGTAGCGCGGCGTGCACCTTCGTGGCGGTGGCGATGGCGACACCCCACTCCTGGCTGATCTGGCGGGCGGAGGGCACCTGGTCGCCGGGGCGTAGCTCGGCGGCGGCGATGCGGCGTCGGATCTCGTCGACGATGCGCAGGTAGGGCGCCTCCGGTCGGCTCACCCGGTCACCCCGGTCACGTCGCACTGCCGGCCGGGCGTACTAGTACGCCGGTGTCGGGTATTTCACTGCCGGGGCGCGGCTGCCGGCCGACGCGCAGCTGAGCCACACCGGCAGGCGTACTAGTACGGTTGAGTCTGACAAGCCCCTGGCCAGCCCGAATATTGCCCGGTTCCGAGCCGGTGACATAGCGTGTACGCGCCATGATGTACAGCGTACACGAACGGGGAATCGCCGATGACCAGCAGAACCGTCCTCATCTCCGGCGCCAGCATCGCCGGGCCGGCACTGGCGTACTGGCTGCGCCGGCACGGCTTCGAGCCGACCGTCGTGGAGGTCGCCCCGGGCCCGCGCCCGGGCGGTCAGGCAGTCGACCTGCGCGGCGCCGGCCGCGAGGTGGTCGAGCGGATGGGGCTGATGCCCCGGGTACGCGAGGCCCGGGTCGACGAGCGCGGGGTCGCCAACGTCGACGCAAACGGCCGCTGGATGGCCCGGATGCCCGCCGACCTCTTCGGCGGCGAGGGCATCGTGGCCGAGATCGAGATCATGCGGGGCGATCTGACCCGGATTCTCCACGACGCCACCACGGGCGAGGTCGAATACCTCTTCGCCGACCGGATCACCGAACTCGACCAGGGCGCCTCGGGGGTACGGGTCCGCTTCGCCAGCGGCACGACCCGGACGTTCGACCTGGTGGTCGGCGCGGACGGGGTGCACTCGGGGGTACGGCGGCTCGCCTTCGGACCCGAGCGGGAGTACGTGCAGCCGCTCGGCGGGTACACCGCCTACTTCACCGTGCCGGATCCGGGTGACCTGAACGGCTGGTTCCTCATGTACAACTCGCCAGGCGGGCGGGTCGCGGGGATCCGCCCCGAGCGGGGCGGCACCGCCAAGGCGATGCTGAGCTTCACCTCGCCGCCGCTGGAGTACGACCGGCGCGACGTGGACCGGCAGCGTCGCCTGCTCACCGACGCCTTCGCCGGGGTGGGTTGGCGGGTGCCGGCGCTGCTGGACGCCCTGCCGGACGCGCCGGACTTCTTCTTCGACAGCATCTGCCAGGTGCACGTGCCGAACTGGTCGCGGGGACGGGTGACGCTGCTCGGTGACGCCGGGTACTGCGGCTCGCCGCTGAGCGGCATGGGCACCAGTATGGCGCTGGTCGGGGCGTACGTGCTCGCCGGCGAGCTGGCCGGCGCCGGCGGCGACCACGAGCCGGCGTTCGCGCGCTACCAGCAGGTCATGCGCGACTACGTGCGCCAGTGCCAGGAGCTGCCGCCCGGTGGAATCGGCGGATTCGCACCCCGGACCCGGTCCATGATCTGGTTGCGGAACCAGTCGATGCGGATGATGGGGCATTGGCCGATGCGCCACATCCTCGCCCGGCAGTTCCAGAAGGCGGACGCCATCACGCTGGCCGACTACGCCACCGCCTCGGCCCCCCGGCCCAGCGGCGCCCCGCACCGGCGGCTCGGGTAGCCGCCCGCCGGGACGTGCCGGGCCGGGAGGAGCGGTGTCACGCTTCGCCGTCGTCCCGGCCCGGTCGCCGTGTCCCGGCCGGCCAGGTCGCCGTGTCCCGGTCCGGCTTCCGTCGTCCCGGTCCGGCTTCCGTCGTCCCGGTCCGGCTTCCGTCGTCGCGGTCCGAGCCGTGCGGTCAGTCGACGGTCAGGTGGCCGCCGATCTCGGCGAGTTCGCTGTCGGTGAGGGTCAGGTTCTCCAGCGCGGCCACGTTCGTCTCAAGCTGCGCGACGCTGCTCGCCCCGATGATCAGGCTGGTCATCCGGGAGTCCCGCAGTGCCCAGGCGAGCGCGAGCTGGGCCAGGGACTGGTCGCGCCCCTGCGCGATGGCGTGCAGCGCCCGTACGGTCGCCATGGTCGTCTCGTCGAGGTCGCTCTCGTTGAGGAAGACGCTGGTGCGGATCCGTGAGTCGGCCGGGATGCCGTCCAGGTAACGGTCGGTCAGCACGCCCTGGGCGAGCGGGCTGTAGGCGATGCAGCCGGCGCCGGCCTCTTCGAGGGTGTCGAGCAGCCGGTCCGCCTCGATCCACCGGTTGAGCATCGAGTACGACGGCTGCGAGATCAGCAGCGGCGTACCGAGTCGTTGCAGGATCGCGGCGGCCTGCCGGGTCTGCTCCGAGGTGTAGTTCGACAGTCCGACGTAGAGGGCCTTGCCGGCCCGGACGACCGCGTCCAGCGCCGCCATCGTCTCTTCCAGCGGAGTGTCCGGGTCGGGCCGGTGGTGGTAGAAGATGTCGACGTAGTCGAGGCCCATCCGGCGCAGCGACTGGTCCAGCGACGAGACCAGATACTTGCGGGAACCCCACTCGCCGTACGGGCCGGGCCACATGTAGTAGCCGGCCTTGGTGGAGATGACCAGCTCGTCGCGGTACGGGGCGAGGTCGGCGGCGAGGGTACGACCGAAGTTCTCCTCGGCGGAGCCGGCCGGCGGGCCGTAGTTGTTGGCCAGGTCGAAGTGGGTGACTCCGAGATCGAACGCCCGGCGGCAGATCTCCCGCTGCTGCTGCCACGGCCGTTCGTCGCCGAAGTTGTGCCAGAGGCCGAGCGAGATGGCGGGCAGTCGCAGGCCGCTGCGGCCGGCCCTGCGGTAGGTCATCGAGTCGTAGCGGTCGTCCGCGGCAAGGTAGGTCACCCTCGCCACCCTATTGAACCTGGTTCGGCCCGGGCCGCCCGGAGGGTCGGGTCCGCCGCTCCGCCGCCGCCGCGTCGGACCTCGGGAGGAGGGTCGCTGCGGGGTTCGTCGATCCGGTCCGGCCGCGTGGCGGCCGGCCGGCGCGGGCGGCGGGCCGTAGCCTGTTCGGGTGCGGGTTTCCCGGTCGGACGCCGGCCGGTGTTCCGTCGATCACGGTCGGCCCGGGTCCGGGCTGCCGGAGCGGACGTTCCGTGATATCTGATCGGTACGCATCAGGTCGCCGAAGGCGTCGACCTCGCCTCACCACCGGAAGGTGGTGACGTCGAAAGGGAATGTCATGGCATACCTGGACCATCGGCCGGCCACTCCCACCGAGGCGCTCGACGAGCTGCTCGCCGGCAACGAGCGGTTCGTCGCCGGTACCCGGATCCACCCGCACCAGGACGCCGAGCACCGGGCGGTGGTCGCGGCGGCGCAGCGGCCGTTCGCGGTGGTCTTCGGCTGCTCCGACTCCCGACTCGCCGCCGAGATCATCTTCGATCGGGGCCTCGGTGACCTCTTCGTGGTCCGCACCGCCGGGCACATCGTCGGCCCGGAGGTGACCGCCAGCATCGAGTACGGCGTGGTGGTGCTCGGGGCGCCGCTGGTCGTCGTCCTCGGCCACGACACCTGCGGGGCGATCCAGGCCACCCGGGCGGCCCTGGACGGTGCCCGGCTACCCGGCCGGGACCTGGGCGCCATCGTCGAGCGGGTCACCCCGAGCATCGAGGCCGCCCAGGCGCGGCAGGTCAGCGACGACGCCGGAATCGCCGCGATACACACCCGGCACACCATCGAGACGATCACCGGGCCGGGTACCGAACTCGCCGACGCGGTCGCCGCCGGCCGGTGCGACGTCGTCGGGATGTTCTACAAGCTGGCCGACGGCCGGGTGTCGCTGACGGTGCCGGGCGCGGCCCCGACCGCCGGCTAGGGCCGACCCGTCGGCGGGCCGTGTCCGGGGCCCTGACCGGCGGCTACGGCTGCCCGGCCGACCCGTCGGCGGGGCGGGGCCGGCCGTTGTCGGGCCGGTGCAGCCAGCACCGGGCCAGGTGAGCGGCGCCGACCGGGAACTCCGGCACCTCGGTGCGGCAGACCTCCATCGCCGCCGGGCAGCGGTCCCGGAACAGGCAGCCGCCGCTGTCGGTCGCCGTCTGCTGCCCGCCGCGCAGTGCCCGCATCCCGCCCGGCGCGGCGGTACGCGGGCGGCCCGGGTCCGGCGCCGCCGACGCCAGCAGTTGGGTGTACGGGTGCGCGGGGCGCAGGATCACCTCGTCGCTCGGGCCGGACTCGACCACCTGACCCCGGTACAACACCATGATCGAGGAGGCGAAGTAGCGGGCGGTGGCGAGGTCGTGGGTGACGTACAGCACGGCCAGTTCCTCCTCCCGCTTGAGCCGGTCGATCAGGTTGAGGATCTCCAGCCGGATCGACACGTCGAGCATCGACACCGGCTCGTCGGCGAGCAGGATCCGGGGCCGGGGTGCCAGGGCCCGGGCGATCGCGACCCGCTGCCGCTGCCCGCCGGAGAGTTCGTGCGGAAGCCGGCGGGCGACCTGGTCGGCGGGGGTGAGGTTGACCCGGGTCAGCAGGTCGTGCACGGCCGCCCGGACGTCGTCGGCGGAGCGGGCGACCCCGTGCAGCCGCAGCGGCCGCCGCAGGTGGTATTCGACGGTGTGTGCCGGGTTCAGTGACCCGAACGGGTCCTGGAACACCATCTGCACGTCCCGGCGGTAGCGGCGGACCGCCCGGTGACCGGCCGCCACCGGGGTGCCGTCGAGGCGGATCTCGCCGGCGGTCGGCGGGGTGAGCCGGACCAGCATCCGGGCGATCGTCGACTTGCCGCTGCCGCTCTCGCCGACCAGCGCCACCGTCTGCCCGGAGCGCAGTTCGAAGGAGACGTCGTCGACGGCCCGCAGGGTGCGGCGGCGCCGCCCGTCCCGCAGCGGGAAGTGTTTGCTCAGGTGGCTGACCGTCAGCGTGGTCATCGGTCACCACCTCCGGCGGCACCGTTCCCGGCCGGCGGCGGATCGACGCCCGGCCCGGTCGGCGGCGGCGGCGGCGGGTCGGTGTGGCGTGGCTGTGCCGGTCCGGGGGCCGGTGTCGGGTCGGGCGGTCCGGGGGCCGGCGGCGGGTCGGCGGGATGGAACCGGCCGGCCCGCAGCCCGGCCGGTGGTCCGTCGGGGCGCAACGCCGGGTCGTGGTGCAGGCAGGCGGCCCGGGTACTGCCGGCGGTCAGCAGCGGCGGGTCGATCCGGTGGCAGGCGTCGAAGGCGTACGGGCAGCGGGCGGTGAACGCGCAGCCGGTGATCGGTCGGGACAGGTCCGGCGGGCTGCCCGGGATACCGTGCAGCACGGTCCGCTCCCCGCGCAGGCTGGGAAAGGAGCGCAGCAGTCCGACCGTGTATGGGTGGCCCGGCGCGGCGTGCAGGTCGGCGGCGCGGCCGTACTCGACGATCCGGCCGCCGTACATCACGGCGAGCCGGTCGCTGATCTCCAGCAGCAGGGAGAGGTCGTGGGTGATGAAGACGACCGCGAAGCCGAACCGGGCCCGGAGCCGGTCGATCTCGGTCAGGATGTCGCGCTGCACCACCACGTCGAGCGCGGTGGTCGGCTCGTCCATCACCACCACGTCGGGGCGCAGCGCCATCGCCATCGCGATCAGTACCCGCTGGCGCATCCCGCCGGAGAGTTCGTGCGGGTACGCCGAGAGCCGTTCCGGGCCGATCCCGACCAGGTCGAGCAGTTCCCGGCAGCGTTGTTCCCGCTCGGCGCGGCGTAGTTCGGGGCGGTGCGCGGTGAAGACGTCGGCGAGCTGGCGGCGTACCGACAGCACCGGGTTGAGGGCGTTCATCGCCCCCTGGAACACCATCGCGACCCGGTTCCAGCGGAACCGGCGCAGCGCCTCCCCGTGCAGTGTCGACAGGTCGACCGGCGGGCCGTCGGTGGGGTGGAAGAAGACCTCGCCGGAGGTGACCCGGCCGGGCGGCTTGAGTAGCCGGGTGATGGCGTAGGCGAGGGTGGACTTGCCGCAGCCGCTTTCGCCGGCGATGCCGAGCACCTCGCCGCGACCCAGGTCGAAGCTGACGTCGCGGACCGCCCGGACCGGGTCGGCGCCGTCGTAGACGACGCTGAGGTCGCGGACCGACAGCACCACGTCGGTGCCGGTGACCGCCGGTGGGGGTGTGGTGTCGAGGGTCATGCCGGTCCGGTCCGTCGGGGGCGGCGGGGGACCCGCAGCCTCGGGTTGATCAGCTCGTCGAGGCTGAAGTTGATCAGTGCGAGTCCGGCGCCGACCAGCGCGATGCAGAGCCCGGGCGGGACGAACCACCACCAGGCGCCCTGGGAAAGCGCCTGCGAGTTCTGCGCGAAGTAGAGCATCGTGCCCCAGGAGCCGGCGCCGCCGAGGCCGAGGAAGGCGAGCGCGGCCTCGGTGAGGATGCCGCCGATGACGGCGAAGACGAACTGGGCGGCGATCAGTGGCAGCAGGTTCGGCAGGATCTCGAAGGTGACGATCCGCCAGCCGGGTTCGCCGCTGACCCGGGCGGCGTCGACGTAGTCGCGGGAGCGCAGCGACAGGGTCTGTGCCCGCAGTACCCGGGCGGAGCCGGCCCAGGCGGTGAACGAGACGATCAACGCGATCGCCAGGGCGCCCCGGGTCTGCACGTAGTCGGTGATCAGGACGACCAGCGGCAGGCCGGGCAGCACCAGGAAGACGTTGCTGACCAGCGAGAGGCTTTCGTCGGTGTGTCCGCCGGCGTAGCCGCCGAGGACGCCGACCAGCACCGACACGACGGTGGCGAGCAGCCCGACGACCAGGCCGACCAGCATCGAGCCCCGGGTGGCGGCGACGAGTTGCCGGAACACGTCCTGGCCGGTGGTGGTGGTGCCGAGCAGGTGTTCGGCCGACGGGGCGAGCAGCCGGTCGTCGCTGACCTGGTTCGGGTCGTCGACCAGCAGCGGGCCGAGCACGGCGACCAGGGCGAAGAAGCCGACGATGGCCAGTCCGGCGGCGAGCTTGCGGGAGCGCAGCAGGCCGCGCCAGCGGGGCCGGCGGGTCGGCACCACGACGCCGGGTACGACCTCGCCGGTCACGTCGCGCTGGGTCTCGATGGTCGCCATCAGCCGGCCTGCCGGGTACGGGGGTCGATCACCGCGTAGAGCAGGTCGACGACGAAGTTGGCGCCGAGCACCGCCAGCGAGATGACCAGGAAGATGCCCTGCAGCAGCGGGTAGTCGGCGTTGGCGACGGCGGCGACCAGGGTCATCCCGACGCCGGGATAGGAGAAGACGATCTCGGTGGCGATGGAGCCGCTGACCACGAAGCCGAGGGTGATGGCGAACCCGGCGACGCTGGGCAGTACGGCGTTGCGCGCCGCGTACTGGATCATGATGCGGCGCGGGCGGAGCCCCTTGGCCTCGGCGGTCAGCACGTAGTCCTCGGCCATCGTCGAGACCATCATGTTGCGCATCCCGAGCAGCCAGCCGGCGACCGAGGCGAGCACGATCGAGGCGGCCGGCAGCACGGCGTGGTAGATCGCGCTGCGCAGGAACGGCCAGTTGAAGCCGATGGTGGTCTCGTAGCTGTAGCCGCTGTTCAGCGGAAACCAGCCGAGGATCCCGCCGAGCAGGTAGAGCAGCACCAGGGCGAGCCAGAAGTACGGGATGGCGGCCAGGAAGGTGGTGGTCGGCACCAGCGCGTCCAGCCAGGTGCCGCGCCGCCAGCCGGCGAGCATGCCGAGGGTGATCCCGAGCAGCACGCTGAGTACGGTGGCGACGCCGACCATCACCACCGTCCACGGCAGGCTCTGGCTGAGCACCTTCGACACCGGGGTCGGGTAGTAGCTGACCGAGAGCCCGAACTCGCCACGCAGCAGGTTGCCGAGATAGCCGAGGTACTGCTGCCACAGCGGGTCGTCGGTGACCCCGAACTGCAACTCCAGGGCGCGGCGGGCGTCCGGCGACATCGGGGTCATGTTCTGGGTCTTGGCCAGTACGGCGTCGACCGGATTGCCCTTGATCAGCCGGGGGATGAGGAAGTTGAGGGTCACCGCCGCCCAGACCGCGACCAGGTAGAACAGCGCCTTGCGCCGCAGGTAGCGCATCGGGGCGGCTCAGCCGGCCGGGGTGAGGTTCTTGGCCACGATCCCCATGTCCGGCCCGTTGTACGGGGTGGTCAGCGCGTAGTGGTTCTCCTCGGTGGGGAAGTTGCCGAGGTTCTCGGTGCGGTACTCGATCAGCGAGGCGGACTGCTGGAGCGGGATGTACGGCAGCTCCTCGACGATCACATCCTGGATCTTGAAGAGTTGTTCCCTGATCGCGTCGCGCTGGTCCGGCGGGGTGTTCTCCATCGCCAGCAGTGCCGCGTCGACGGCGGCGTTGCGGAAGCGGCCGTAGTTGGAGCCGGCCTGCTGACCCAGCGGCGCGGTCCGCTTGCTGGAGAACGCCCGGCTGTACCAGGAGTACGCGGTGCCCTCGCTGTAGAGGTTCGTGATGATCATCTCGAAGTCGCCGGTCTGCTGGTCGGTGGAGAAGGCGGTGAAGGAGACCTCCTGGGTCTTCATCTCGATCCCGACCGACTTCAGCGACTGGGTCATGATCTGGAGCGCGGAGATGTAGTCGTTGTAGCCCTGCACGACCTTGACCGTGAAGGAGAGCCGCCGGCCGGCCTTGGCGTAGATCCCGTCGGCGCCCTTGGCCCAGCCGTCGGCCTGGAGGGTCTGCTCGGCCCGGGCCGGGTCGAACTCCAGCTTCCGGTCCTTGTGTTCCGGCTTGATGTAGTCGTCCCAGAGCGGCCGGGGCAGCTGGGCCGGGCTGGCCTCCTTGCCGTAGCCGGAGAAGGCCAGCCGGATGATCTGGTCGCGGTCCAGGGCCAGGCTGATCGCCTTACGGACGGCGGCGCTGTCGAACGGCGCCCGGTCCAGGTTCGGGATCAGGTTGGTCAGGTAGAGCTGCGACTCGTTGATGTACTTGTTGTGCTTCGGGTCCTTGCTGACGTACTGCTTCTCGATGTCGGCGATGAACGATCCGGCCCAGTCGAGCTGCCCGGCGGCGAGCGCCGCGATCGCGCTGTCGGCGCTGGCGAACTGCTGGAACCGCATCCCCTTGATCTTCGGCTTGCCGGTCTCCCAGTAGTTGGGGTTGCGCTCGAAGACGTAGTTCTGCTGGCTGAACGAGGCGAGCATGAACGCCCCGGTGCCGACCGGCTTCTCGTTGGTGAAGGCGGACGGGTCGGCGATGGTCGACCAGATGTGCTTCGGCACGATCCAGGTCCGGCCGGCGATCAGGTTGAGCCGGGTGTAGACGCCCTGGCTGAACGTGACCGAGACGTGCGTGGGGTCGGTGGCGACCGCCTCGACGATCGGCAGGCCGTTCTGGTTGAGCTTCGGGTTGTCCCGGATCAGGTTGAAGGTGAAGGCGACGTCCTCGGCCGAGAAGGGCTTCCCGTCGGTCCACTTCACCCCCTCCCGGATGGTCAGGTTCAGCCGCCGCCCGTCGTCGGCGAACTCGTAGCCGGTGGCGAGCTGCGGCTGCACGTCGTCGGCCCGGGCGGCGTTGAAATAGAGCAGCGACTCGTAGAGCACGCTCATCGTGCCGGCGACGCTGTTCTGGGAGAACGGGTTGAAGTTCGGTACGAACCCGGCGTTCGTCCCCGAGAGGACGTTGATGATCTTGCCCTCGGCGTCGGCGGACGAGTCACCGTCGTCACCGCAGCCGGCGGTCACACCGACGGCCAGCGTCGCCGTGGCCAGCGTGGCGAGCAGCCGGCGGGCGAGGGTACGGCGCATCGTTGCCTCCCGGTTCGGGGATTTCGCCACGGGTCGCCACCAGGGGTCCCGGGCAGGTGAGATCGATGACAACACCGAACCGGTTCACAGTCAATAGACGGAAAGCGATTTCCGCCCCCGCCACCCACCGGGCCCGGCACGTACGACGCGACCGGGAAGCGGGGCCGGGACGGGCCGGTCCGGTGGCACTTAACCGGTTCTGCCCTCCCTGCCGGACGGGACGGGCGGCACCGGCTACGCCCCGGCGGCCGGCGTCGATCGTGATCAACGGGGCGCGGTCGAAACCAGCCGGAAATCCGGTCACTGGTACCGTTGCCAACGCCGACAACACTCGCGAGCGAGAGACCGCCCGGCAGCGTGGGGCGGCGCCGAAGGGGCAAATCCTCCCCGGAACCTCTCAGGCAAAAGGAGCCCGCGGGCAGGCGACTGTGGAGCGCCCGCGACGTCGCGGAGCGTGACAGAGGGGGAGGTTGCAGCGTCGACCTCGCCCGGGAGCGTCCCCCATGACCACAGCACAGCAGCCCACCCGCGACGGCGGAGCCTTCGCCGACCGGCACATCGGCCCCGACGCCGACGCGATGCGCCGGATGCTGGAGACCGTCGGCTACCACTCCGTCGACGACCTGATGGACGCCGCGATCCCCGAGGTGATCCGCTGGACCGGCGACCTCGACCTGCCGCCGGCCGCCACCGAGGAGGAGGTCGCCGCCGAGCTGCGCGCGCTCGCCGCCCGGAACACCGTCGCCGTCTCCATGATCGGACTCGGCTACTCCGGTACCCACACCCCGGCGGTGATCCGCCGCAACGTGCTGGAGAACCCGGCCTGGTACACCGCGTACACGCCGTACCAGCCGGAGATCAGCCAGGGACGGCTGGAGGCGCTGCTGAACTTCCAGACCATGGTCACCGACCTGACCGGGCTGGCCACCGCGAACGCCTCCATGCTCGACGAGGGCACCGCCGCCGCCGAGGCGATGACACTCGCCCGCCGCGCCGGCAAGAACAAGAGCAACGTGTACGTCGTCGACGCCGACACCCTGCCGCAGACCCTCGCCGTACTCGCCACCCGGGCCGAACCGCTCGGCATCGAGGTACGCGTACTCGACCTTTCCGCCGAGCCGCTGCCGGCGGAGTTCTTCGGCCTGCACCTCCAGTACCCGGGCGCCTCCGGCGCGGTCCGCGACCACAGCGGGCTGGTCGAGGCCGCGCACGCCGCCGGGGCACTGGTCACCGTCGCCGCCGACCTGCTCGCGCTGACCCTGCTCCGCCCGCCCGGCGAGATCGGCGCCGACATCGCCGCCGGCACCACCCAGCGGTTCGGCGTACCGATGGGCTTCGGTGGCCCGCACGCCGGCTACCTGGCGGTCCGGGGCGGCCTGGAGCGGATGCTGCCCGGCCGGCTGGTCGGAGTCTCCCGGGACGCGGCCGGTGACCGCGCCTACCGGCTGGCGCTACAGACCCGGGAACAGCACATCCGCCGGGAGAAGGCGACCAGCAACATCTGCACCGCCCAGGTGCTGCTCGCCGTGATGGCCAGCATGTACGCCGTCTACCACGGCCCGGCCGGGCTGCGGGCGATCGCCGAACGGACCCACCACCGGGCCGCCACCCTCGCCGCCGGGCTGCGCACCCTCGACGGCGTCGAGATCGTGCACGAGACGTTCTTCGACACCGTGCTCGCCCGGTTCCCCGGCCGGGCCGCCGAGGTGGTCGCCGAGGCCGCACGGCGCGGCGTCAACCTGCGACCGGTCGACGCCGACCACGTCGGGATCGCCTGCGACGAGACCACCACCGAGGCACACCTGACGACCGTCTGGGACGCCTTCGGCGCCGTCGCCGGGCAGCCGGTGACCCCGGCCACCGGGCAGCCGCCGGCCGCGCTGCCGGCCGACCTCGCCCGCGACAGCGACTACCTGACCCACCCGGTCTTCCGGTCACACCACTCCGAGACCGCGATGCTGCGCTACCTGCGCCGGCTCGCCGACCTCGACTACGCCCTGGACCGGGGCATGATCCCGCTCGGCTCCTGCACGATGAAGCTGAACGCCACCACCGAGATGGAACCGGTGAGCTGGCCCGAGTTCGCCAACGTCCACCCGTTCGCCCCGGAGGAGCAGACCGCCGGCTACCGCGACCTGGTCGGCACCCTGGAGGGCTGGCTCGCCGAGGTGACCGGCTACGACGCGGTCAGCGTGCAGCCGAACGCCGGCTCGCAGGGCGAACTCGCCGGCCTGCTGGCGATCCGCGCCTACCACCGCGACCGGGGCGAGGGACACCGGGACGTCTGCCTGATCCCGTCCTCGGCACACGGCACCAACGCGGCCAGCGCGGTGATGGCCGGGATGCGGGTGGTGGTGGTCGGCTGCGACCCCGACGGCGACATCGACCTGGCCGACCTCGACCGCAAGATCGAGGCGCACCGGGACACCCTCGCCGCGATCATGGTCACCTACCCGTCCACCCACGGTGTCTACGAGGCCGGCATCGCCGCGCTCTGCGCCAGGGTGCACGACGCCGGCGGCCAGGTCTACGTCGACGGCGCCAACCTCAACGCCCTGCTCGGATACGCCAAGCCGGGCCGGTTCGGCGCCGACGTGTCACACCTGAACCTGCACAAGACGTTCTGCATCCCGCACGGCGGCGGCGGCCCCGGAGTCGGCCCGGTGGCGGTACGGGCACACCTGGCGCCGTACCTGCCCGGCGACCCGCGCGACACCGAGGGCCGGCCCGCGGTCTCGGCCGCCCGGTACGGCTCGGCCGGGATCCTGCCGATCCCGTGGGCGTACCTGCGGATGATGGGGCCGGACGGGCTGCGCCGGGCCACCGGGGTGGCGGTACTCGCCGCCAACTACGTCGCCGCCCGGCTGCGCGGCCACTACCCGGTGCTCTACGCCGGCAACAAGGGCCTGGTCGCGCACGAGTGCATCCTCGACCTGCGGCCGCTGACCAAGGCGACCGGGGTCAGCGTCGACGACGTGGCGAAGCGGCTGATCGACTACGGTTTCCACGCCCCGACGATGTCGTTCCCGGTCGCCGGCACCCTGATGGTGGAACCGACCGAGAGCGAGGACCTCGCCGAACTCGACCGGTTCTGCGAGGCGATGATCGCCATCCGGGCCGAGATCGACAAGGTCGGGGCGGGGGAGTGGCCGAAGGGGGACAACCCGCTCGCCAACGCGCCGCACACCGCGGCGATGGTGACCGGCGACGAGTGGCCGCACCCGTACCCCCGGTCGGTGGCCGGCTATCCCGGCGGGGTCGACCGGCAGGCGAAGTACTGGCCGTCGGTACGCCGCATCGACGGCGCCTACGGAGACCGGAACCTGGTCTGCGCCTGCCCGCCGCCCGAGGCGTTCGAGAACTGAGAACACGAGTGACCGGCCGGCACACCAGGCGCCGGCCGGTCACTGTAAGTGATGAATCAGCCGACCAGGGCGTGCCGGGCCGGACCGCGGTGCGGCGCTATGGTGCTGCCGTCGGGCAGCAGCTCGCCGGTGTCCTCGAAGAGGATGACGCCATTGCAGAGCAGGCTCCACCCCTGCTCACGGAAGCAGGCGAGGACTCGGGCCGCTTCCCGGTCGGTTGCTTCAGCGGAGGGGCAGGTCGGTTCGTGCTGGCACATCGGGTTCTCCGGACTATGGGGGCGCTGTGGCATGGTTCACATGACCAGTGACGGACGGTACCCCTTCACGCCCTGTGATGACGAGCGGGTATCCGTCTCTGACCGAGGAAATCCTCTTTTCGGATGAGGCAGATCCAGCCGTACGTCGTGGAAGCGCTCCCATTCGCGCCACCGGGAGCGCCGGCGAGCTGCGTACCCCGGCTCGTCGAACACGACCGGCTTCAATGCCCGGCCGACGGCCCGGACGACCCCGCCACGCTGCTGGAGGAGTTCCTCGCCGGGCACGGCCTCCCGGTCCACGACCTGACCCGGCCCGGCGTCCACCCGCCGGACGGCCCGGCCGGCACGGTCTGCGGCGCCGCCGTCTTCGTCTCCGCCGCCGCCGGAGCCCGGATGGTCGGCGCCGCCGCCGGCCCGGCCAGCCCGGCACCCGCCGTCCCCGACCTGGTCGCGGTGGTCTACCGGCACGGCACCGCCCCGGCGGCCGGCCGAACCCGGCGGCATCCGGTCCACGACCACCGGATTCGCTTCGACGGCGTGCACCGGGAAGCCGACGCCCCCTGGGAACTCGGCCCGTGGACCGAGAGCTGGACGCCGCAGCGGCACGCCGACGCGGTCCGGCAGGCCCGGGACGCCATCGCGGCCGGCGAGATCTACCAGGTCAACGTCGTCGGCCACGGCTCCGCCCGGTACGCCGGAGACCCGCTGCCGGCACTGGCTCGGCTGGCCCGGCTCCCCGGCGCCCGGTACGGCGGCGTGCTCACCGGCCCCGGCTGGGCGATCGGCTGCGCCTCCCCGGAAACCCTGGTCGAGGTGACCGACGGCCGGGTCTACACCCGGCCGATCAAGGGCACCCGGCCGGCGACCGGCCCCGGCAGGCGAGAACTGCTCGAATCCGCCAAGGAACGCGCCGAACACGTGATGATCGTGGACCTGGAGCGCAACGACCTGGCCCGGATCGCCCGCACCGGCACCGTCCGGGTCGACGAGCTGTACGCCATCCGCCGCTGGTCGAACCTGTGGCAGGCCGAGTCGACCGTCTCGGCCACCCTCGCCGACGGGCGAGGGCTGGCCGACCTGCTCCGCGCGGTCTGCCCCGGCGGGTCGGTCACCGGCGCGCCCAAGCTCGCCGCCCTGGCCCAGATCGCCGCCCTGGAACCGGTCGGCCGGGGTGCCAGCATGGGCGGGCTCGGCTGGATCGGCCCGGACCGGATCGACCTGGGGCTGACCATCCGGACGGTGGCGGTCGACGCCGAGCGGGTGCACGTCTGGGCCGGTGGCGGCATCACCTGGGGCAGCGACCCGGCCGCCGAGGTCGCCGAGGCGGCCGCCAAGTCCGGCCCGGTCCGGGCCATCCTGGCCGGCCCCCGCTGACCGGACGTCGTCGCGCCGCATCCGCTCAGGGTTATCGGCAGGCCGCATCCGCTCACCGCCGCCGGCCTGCCGCATTCCGCTGACCGGGCGTCGTCGCGCCGCATTCCGCTCGCCGCCGCCGGCAGGCCGCGCTCCGAGCCGGCCGCGTTCCGGAGCCGGCCGCGTTGCAGAACCGGCCGCGCCCCCAGCCGGCGCGGTCGGGCCGGGTGCGGGCGAGCGGCGGGCCGGTCAGTCGCCGAGCAGGTCGGCGAGGGCGTCCGCCGGGTCGTCCCGGGGTATCCCGGCCGGCCACCAGTCGCCGCCGGTCAACTCCCGGTACGGGTACCAGCGGCCGTCGCGGCCGTACCGCAGCTGGGCCCGGTGACCCGGAAACGTCCACCGGTTGCGCCACACCTGCGGCTCCGGCGGGTCGTCACCGGTCCAGCCGGCGGTCAGGTCGGCCCGGGCCCGGGCCAGCCGTACCGGCGGCGGCGTCCACGCCTCGTCCAGCACCGAAAGGCCGGTCTGTCCGCCGTACTCCCAGGCCCGTACCGCCCGGCCGAACTCCCGGGCGGTACGCCCGGCCGCCTGCCGCAGCCGGGCCAGCACCGGACCACTCGCCCCGACCGCGAGCCGGACCGCGTCCACCCGCTCCGGCAGCACGGTCGGCGGGCCGTGGTCGCCCGAAGCGGCGTCGAGCAGCGCGGCGGCCCGTACGGCGGCGTTCTCGACCAGCCCGTGCAGCACCTCCGCGGCGATCCCGGGCGCGTCCGGCAGTACCGGCCCGGACACCCCGGGCTCCGGCGCCGGCGGCGGGTCCGGCAGCGGCGGGTCCGGTCGGGCGTACGCCAGCGCGGCCGGCACCCCGACACCCGGCGCCCGGCCGGCCGGCTGCTCGACCGGGGCGGCCGCCGTCGCCCGCTGCCCCCGGCGCCGCAGCTCGGCCAGCACCTCCCGGGACCCCCGGCCCCGGATCAGCAACAGCAGGAACGGGTCGGCGTCGAGCAGCCAGGCCACCTGGTAGCAGAGCGCGGCGGCGTGCCGGCACGCCGCCGCGACCCACTCCGGGCAGTCGCACTCCGGTTGCAGGTCGCCGAGCCCCGGCAGCAGGGCGACCCCGACATCGTCGGCCGACGACGCCAGGTCACGCGGCATCTCCCCGTCCAGCAGCGCGGCGATGTGCCCGGCCTTCGCCGCCACCTGGTCCAGGAACCGGGACCACTGCGCGTCGGTCATCGGCTCCACGAAGACCCGGGTCCGGTACGGCACGTCGCGCACCCCGTCGTGCACCTCGGCCGCGATCCGGCCCGGGCTGACCGTGATCGACCCGACGTGCCCGGCCGTCGCCGACCGCCGCCCCCGGCGCAGCAGCGTCTCGTCCAGCGAGGTCTCCTCCAGGGCCCGGATCCAGGCGTCGCCCCACCAGGAACGGCTGCTGCGGGCCCGCCGCCCCGGCGGAAACGCCGGAAAGCCCCGGACCCGGTCGTCGCCGCTCATCCGCCCCCACCTTCCACGGCCGGCCCGGAGCCGGCGCTCCGGGACCGGTCGACGATCGCGCTCATGCCGGCCTGCGCAACTCGACCAGGGACGCCAGCTCGGCGTCGGAGAGTTCGGTCAACGCGGCCTCGCCACCGGTCAGCACCGCGTCGGCGAGGTCCCGCTTGACGGCGAGCAGGGCGGCGATCCGATCCTCGACCGTCCCCTCGGTGACCAGCCGGTGCACCTGCACCGGACGGGTCTGCCCGATCCGGTACGCCCGGTCGGTGGCCTGCTCCTCGACGGCCGGGTTCCACCACCGGTCGTAGTGCACCACATGGTCGGCCCGGGTCAGGTTCAGCCCCGTCCCGGCCGCCCGCAGCGACAGCAGGAAGACCGGCACCTCACCGGCCTGGAACCGGCGTACCTGCTCGTCGCGGCGGGTCACCGGGGTACCGCCGTGCAGCAGCTCGGTCGGTACGCCCCGGTCGCCGAGGTGCCGCTCGATCAGCCGGGCCATCGCGACGTACTGGGTGAAGACCAGCACCGCGCCGCCTTCGGCGAGGATCGTGTCGACCAGTTCGTCGAGCAGCTCCAGCTTGCCGGAGCGGCCGGCCAGCCGGGGCCGCGCCTCCCGCAGGTAGTGCGCCGGATGGTTGCAGACCTGCTTCAGCGAGGTCAGCAGCTCCAGCACCAGGCCACGGCGGGCCATCCCGCTGCTGTCCCGGATCCGGGCCAGCGTCTCCCGGACCACCGCCTCGTAGAGCCCGGCCTGCTCGCCGGTCAACCCCACCGAATGGTCGGTCTCGGTCTTCGGCGGCAACTCCGGGGCGATCCCCGGGTCCGACTTGCGGCGGCGCAGCAGGAACGGTGCGATCAGCCGGGCCAGCCGGCCCGCCGCCGCCGGATCCCGACCGGACTCGATCGGCGCCGCCCACCGGGCCCGGAACCGGGGCAGCGGGCCGAGCAGGCCGGGAGTCGTCCAGTCCAGGATCGCCCAGAGTTCGGTCAGGTTGTTCTCCACCGGGGTGCCGGTGAGGGCGACCCGGGCGGCGGCCGGAATCCGGCGCAGTGCCCGGGCGGTACCGGAGGCGCGGTTCTTCACGTGCTGCGCCTCGTCGGCGACGACCAGCCCCCACCGCACCTCGGCGAGCCGGTCGGCGTCGAGCCGCATCGTCCCGTACGTGGTGAGCAGGAACCCGCCGTCCAGCGCGTCGAGGCTGCGTCGCCCGCCGTGGAATCGGCGTACCGGGGTGCCGGGGGCGAACCGGGCGATCTCGCGTTCCCAGTTGCCGAGCAGCGAGGCCGGACAGACCACCAGGGTCGGGCCGGCGGTCGCCGGATCCGCCTGCCGGTGCAGGTGCAGCGCGATCAGCGTGACCGTCTTGCCGAGCCCCATGTCGTCGGCGAGGCAGCCGCCCAGCCCCAGCTCCGTCATCCAGGCCAGCCAGCGGAGTCCGCGTAGCTGGTAGTCCCGCAGGGTGGCGGTCAGCCCGGCCGGCACCCCGACCCGCTCCGGATCACCGGCCTGCTCCGGGTCGGCGATCCGCCGCCGCAGCCCGTCCAGCCAGCCGGTGGTGTCGACCTCGACGGGCCGACCGTCGACCTCCACCGTCCCGGTCAGCGCCGCGCCGAGCGCCTCGATTGCGCCGACCGGCGGCAGTCCCGGCTTGCGGGCCCGGGCGGCCAGTTCCGGGTCGACGAGTACCCACTGGTCGCGCAGCCGCACCACCGGCCGGTGCGCCTCGGCGAGCAGGTCCAGTTCGGCGGCGGTCAGCGGTCGCCCGCCGAGGGCGAGCTGCCAGTCGACCCGGAGCAGCCCGTCGCCGCCGAAGAAGGTGGCCAGGTCCGACGGGGGTGCCTCGGCGGCGCCGAGTACCGCCCGGGAGGTGAGCCCGGCGGTCAGTTCGCGGGGCCAGTGCACCGCCACCCCGACCGTGCCGAGCCGGCCGGCGGCGTCGGCGACCAGCTCGCTGACCTCCTCGTCGGTCAGCAGGAGCGCGTCCGGGACGGCGGCGTCGAGCAGGTGCCGCAGCGGCGGCCAGACCCCGGCGGCGCGGCGGATCGCCAGCGTGGTGTCGAGCCGGGCCCGGGGCCCGAACCCGGCGACGTCGCCGTGCCACAGCGCGGCGGCGTCGACCACCAGCGCCGGGTCGACGAGACTGTGCACCTGCGCCACCGCCCGCAGCCCGGGCCGGGTCAGGTCGCCGTCGACCGGCTCCAGCCGGATCGAGACCCGCACGCCGGAGTCGAGACCGGCGCGGACCTCCTCGGCCCAGCCGCGCAGCCGGGGTAGCGACTGTGGCGCCGTCGCGGCGAACGCGTCGGTGCCGGCGGCGTGCCGGGCGGCGGGGGACCGGGGCAGGGTGTCGGCGACCGCGTCGAGGAAACCGCGCAGCAGGCCGGCCGCGTCCGGCAGCACCGGGCCGGCCCCCGCCTCGCCCGCCGCCGCCCGGCCGGCCGTCATCCGGTCCGCGGTGATCTCGTCCGCGGTCATCCCGACTGCCGTCATCTCGTCCGCGGTGATGTCGTCTGCGGTCATCCCGTCTGCGGTCGTCTTGTCCGCCGGGAGTGGCTTCGCCGGGAAGGGGTTGGCCCGGGCCCGGGTCGGCATCGCGGCGGCGAGTTCCCGGATCCGGCCCGCGTCGGCCGCGTCCAGCGCCCCGACCGTCCAGGCGTCGAAGCCGGCGGGGGAGACCGTCGGCAGGATCCGCCGCCGGGCGACCAGGTGCAGCGCCAGCAGCGCCGCCGCCGACCAGTAGGCCAGCGCCGGGTCGACCGGCCGGTCCGACGCCAAATCGGCCAGCAGCAGCGGTAGAGCGTCGCCGACCGGCAGCCGGCGGGCCGGCACCACCCGGGTCCGCACCCCGGCCCCGTCCGGCAGCACGACCGTCAACTCTCCGCCGCGACCCGGCCCGTCGACCGGCAGTTCACCGCCGTCGGGTCGCCAGAACGCGAGTACACCGGCGCGGGGCGGGTCGGCCGGCTCGAACACCACCGCACAGGGTGCCGTCCACCGCTCGTCCGGGCCCGCCTCTGCGGACCGTGCGGGTGGGGAGGCGTCGCCGGGTACCGATGTCGTGTTCGGCCGCATCTCCGGTCCTGCCCCCTCGTCCGCCAGCCGCCCCGACCCCGGACCCCCGTCCGGCCGGAACGCCACCCCGTACCAGCCCGGACATTATATCGTACGACGTACGGGAATGACCTCCGGTTGGCGCCGAGGCCCGGAACGACGGGCGTAGCGTTGCCGTCGAGCGCGCCGGGGCACCCGGACCGGTAACGAACCGATAAGGTTCCGGTCATGACGATGCGGCCCATCCGGATCATCGGCGACCCCGTGCTGCGCACCCCGTCCGAGCCGGTCACCAGCTTCGACGCCGAACTACGCGACCTGGTCACCGACCTGATGGACACGCTGCTCGGCGCACCCGGCCGCGCCGGAGTCGCCGCACCCCAGATCGGGATCAGCGCCCAGGTCTTCGTCTACGACGCCGACGGGCACCGGGGCCACCTGGTCAACCCCACCCTCGAACTCTCCGCCGAAACGCAGGACGACGACGAAGGCTGCCTCTCCGTCCCCGGCCTCTACTTCCCGACCCCGCGCGCCATGCACGCCACCGCACACGGCTTCGACCAGTACGGCGAACCCCTCACCATCACCGGCAGCGGCTTCCTCGCCCGCGCCCTCCAGCACGAAACCGACCACCTGCACGGCCGGCTCTACGTCGACACCCTGCGCGGCGACGCCCGACGCCGCGCCCTCCGGGAGATCCGCGCCGGACGGTTCGCCACCCCCGAGCGGTGACCCCGGGCACCGCCAGGATCAGCGGCCCCGTCGACGCCGCAACCAGACACCGACCGCACCCAGCAACACGAAGACGAGGCCGGAACAACACAGCGCTTTGAAGAGCACGCCGAAACTGTCGCACATCCCGCCGTAAGGTGTGCACGTGCGCCTGGCAACCTTCAACCTGCTGCATGGCCGATCCCCGCACGACGGCCTCGTCGACGAGAACCGGCTCGCCGCCGCCGTCGCCACCCTCGACGCCGACATCCTGGCCCTCCAGGAGGTCGACCGGGACCAGTCCCGCAGCAACCACCTCGACCTGACCGCCATCGCCGCCCGGGCGATGAACGCCCCCGAACACCGGTTCGCCGCCGCCGTCGTCGGCACCCCCGGCGAACGGTTCCGGCCACTGACCCACGACGACGACGGCCACGGCGAACCCCTCTACGGCATCGGCCTGGTCAGCCGCTACCCGGTCCGCTCCTGGCAGGTCACCCGGCTCGCCTCGGCACCCGTACGCTCCCCGGTCCTCGACCCCGGCCCCGGCGGCGGCATCATCCTGCTCCGCGACGAACCCCGGGTCGTCCTCGCCGCCATCCTCGACACCCCGTACGGGCCGATCACCGCCGCCGCCACCCACCTCTCCTTCGTACCCGGCTGGAACCTCCGGCAGCTACGCCAGGTCATCCGCGCCCTGCGTACCCTGCCACCGCCCCGGATCCTGCTCGGCGACCTCAACCTGCCGGCCGGACTCGCCACCCTCGTCTCCGGCTGGCGCTCCCTCGGCCACCGCCCCACCTACCCGGCGCGGCAACCCCGGGTGCAGCTCGACCACATCCTCGCCGACCCCCGCGACGGACACCCGCTACCCGCCGTCACCGCCGTCGACGCCCCGATCGCCACCATCTCCGACCACCGGCCACTCGTCGTCGACCTCGCCTGACAGCTCGTCAACCTCGCCTGACACCACCCGGGCGCCGCAGGCGCTCCGCGTCGCCCACCCGAACCGCTCCCGCACGCCCACCCGACTCCCGCACCCAACCGACTGTCGCACCGGAACGCACTCCCGCACCCGAACCGCCCCCGGAACCGGCGACCTACCGCCCCGGTGGCGCCGCGTCCCGAGCACGTACCACCCGGGTGGTATCCCGACCGGCAACTCCGGCATGACGACCCGGGACCGACCGGTACCTACGCTGCCGGCAGGTACCAGTCGTGCGAGGGAAGGAACCACCGATGTCCGTCCGCCAGCTCTCCGCCGCCGCCACAGCCGCCCTGCTCGGGGCACTCTGGCACGCCGCACCCGCCGCCGCGCACGTCACCGGCCAGCCCGTCGCCGCCAGCGTCACCACGATGAGCCCCGGCCGGATCGGGTCCATCGTGGCCGGACTGCTGGGGCTGGTCGGCATCGTCGTCGGCGCACTCGCCCGGGCCCGCTCCACCGGACGGCTCGGCACCGGCAACGCACGGCGCGGCGCCCTGACCGCCATCGCGCTGGGACTGGTCGGCGCCCTCATCGGCGCGGTGGTGGTGGCCACCTCCGACGGCGGCCTCGGCACCGGCAACGGACTCGGCGGAGCCATCGTCGCCCTCGCCCTCGGAGCGACCGGCATGCTCCTCGGCGGACTGACCCTGAACCGCACCCGCCACACCGGCTGACCCCGACAGCCACCCCTCTCGCTGACCCGGCCACCGCGCCGGGTCAGCGACACCGTGCCTCGGCTCCGCGCCCCCCGACGCGGTGACGCGGACGACCGCCGCGGTGGTGTCGTCGCCCGGCCACCGACAGTGTCCACTTCGGAGTTACGGGACGGCGACGGGTCCGTGGCGCCACTATGGTGACCCCCATCACCTGACGAACGGGGGTTCACGATGGCTGGACGGAAATGGGCCGGCACCGCGCTGGCAGTCACCGTCACGATCGCGACGGTGGTACTGCCCACCTCGCCCGCCGCCGCGGCATACGCCGACCCGCTGGTGGCCACCAGCAAAACCAACATGGGCCTGACCTGGCACGCCGAGTCGAGCGCCGCCATCCAGGCGCTGGACAACGCGCTACCCAACGTCGGGGTGGCCACCGTGCTCGACGACGCCAACCGGACGATGACCACCTGCAACAGCGAGGAACTCGCCGCGCTGCCGATCGCACCCGTGGCGACGAACAAGTGGTGCTTCGACACCGCCGACGCCACCGACCTCAACTGGTCACCGCAGGGCATCACCAGTTCCGGGGACGCCGACGACGACGGGGCCTGGGGCGCCAAGCGGGCGATCCTGTCCGGTTGGTCGTGGGGCAGCGGCACCCGCAGGAACGACGCCCGGGTCGCGTTCATCGACTACACCAACCCGGCCGCGCCGAAATACCGGTGGGTCTACCTGGTCGACCCGAACTCCACCGGCAGCGACTTCAGCGCCGCCAAGACACACATCGGCGGCATGATCTGGTTCGGCGACAAGCTGATCGTCAACGCCGTCGGCAACGGCACCGTGGCGCTACGGGTGTTCAGCATGAGCCACATCCTGCAAACCACCTCGACCGTGTCCGACATCGGCAAGGTCAGCGGCGGCTGGGCCGCATACGGCTACAAGTACGTCATGCCGCAGATCGGCTACTACACCTACAGCAGCGGCGCATGCAGCATGGACAGCGACACCGGCACACCGTGCTTCTCGTCCCTGTCGCTGGACCGCAGCACCAGCCCGGACAGCCTGGTCACCGCCGAGTACTTCAGCGACCAGACCAAGCGCGGCCGGCTGATCCGCTATCCGTTCGGCGCCGACTACCTGCTGCCGACCTCGGCCACCCCGTCGGAGGCGTACGCCAGCGGTGTGGGAAACCAGCAGGGCGTGCTCTCGTTCAACAACCGCTGGTACGTGGTGCACAGCTCGTTCAGCCTTTACGGGCAGATCTGGGGATTCACCCCCGGCGGCGGCAACGGCCGATCCAGCACCTGCACAGTCGACGGCGAGGTCAAAACCACCTGCTGGTCACTGCACCCCGAGGCGGTGACGTACTGGTACTCGACCGGCGAGGTGTGGTCGACGACCGAGTGGTCCCGGGACAACCCGACCGGTCCCGGCGGACGAGTCCTCTACAGCGTCCCGCTGAACAGCCTTCCCTGACCTGACAACGGGTGGTGCGTCCCCGCCCGGGGACGCACCACCCTGGTTGAGTCGACACCACCACGCCCTCGGCACCGGCCGCCGGCAGCCGGCCGGCCCAGGTCAGGAGCGGCCGAGCCAGCCCGGAACCGTCAACCCGGACTCGTACGCCAGGATCACCAACTGGGCCCGGTCCCGGACCTGGGTCTTCGTCATGATCCGACTGACGTGGGTCTTCGCGGTCGCCGGACTCAACACCAGCCGCGCCGCGATCTCGTCGTTGGAGAGGCCGGCCGCGACCAACGCCAGCACCTCCCGCTCCCGCTCGGTCAACGCGCGCAACCTCGGCCCCGGATCAGGATGACGGACCCGGGCGCTGAACTCGGAAATCAACCGGCGCGTGATCGACGGCGCGATCAACGCGTCACCACGGGCCACCACCCGCACCCCGTGGATCAACTCCGCCGGCTCGGTGTCCTTGACCAGAAAACCGCTCGCACCGGCCCGCAACGCCCCGTAGACGTAGTCGTCCAGGTCGAACGTCGTCAAAATGATCACCCGGGCATCCGAACTCGCGGCAATCTCCCCGGTCGCGGCCAGACCATCCAGCCCTGGCATCCGGATGTCCATCAGCACGACATCCGGCCGCAGCCGCCGGGTCAGCCGCACCGCCTCGGCACCGTCGGCGGCCTCACCGACCACCTCGATGCCCTCCTCACCCTCCAGAATGGACCGAAACCCGGCCCGCACCAGGGTCTGGTCGTCCGCGAGCAGCAACCGGATCACGAAACGGCCCCCGACTCCGGCGACAGCCCAGCCGACCCCGCCGACAGCACACCGCCCCGCAACGGCAGGCGGGCAGACACCCGGAAACCACCACCCGGCCCAGGACCCGCACTCAACGAACCACCCAACGCCCGCGCCCGCTCACCCATCCCGACAATCCCGTTACCGGGCACACCCGGCCCGCCGGTACCGTCGTCCTCGACCTCCACCAGCACGTCGTCACCGTCCCGCCGCACCCGCACCACCGCGGCGCTCGCACCCGCGTGCCGGGTCACGTTCGTCAGCGCCTCCTGCACGATCCGGTACGCCGCCAACTCGACCTCCGGCGGCAACGCCCGAGGCCGCGCCACCTCGGTACGGACCTCCAACCCGGACCGCCCGGCCGTCAGGACCAGCTCGCCGAGCCGGTCCAGACCCGGCACCGTCACCGCCTCGTCCTCCTGCCGCAGAACACCCAACGCCGTACGCAACTCACCCAACATCTCCTTGCTCGCCTGCTTGATCGCGGCGAGCGCCTCGGCCGACCGACCCGGATCCGGGCGGTGCAACGCGGCACTGGCCTGCACGTTGATCAGCGAGAGATGGTGGCCGAGCACGTCATGCAACTCCCGGGCGATACGCAACCGCTCCTCGGTGGCCCGACGGCGAGCCTCCTCCTCCTTGCCCTGCTCCGCCGCGAGCACCCGGGCCCGCGCCTCCACCAGATAGGCCCGCCGGTTACGGGTCACCCCGACGATCACCGCCACCAGCCAACCGGCGTGCAGCAGCGTCGCCCCGTTCCCCCCACCGGCCGTCCGGCCATAGCTGTCCGCCGCCGCGAACGCGACCACCGAAGCGACCCCGAGCCCGACCGCGACCCAGAGACGCCCCTCGTCGACAACGGTGTAGAGCGCCACGACGAAAACCAGCATGATCGGACCCGGCCGGTGCAGCAACGCCCCGTACCCGCCGACGGCGACCAGCGCCACCACACCCACCGGTACCGGATAGCGACGCCGCACGTACAACGCGCCGGAGGAGACCAGCACCGCCAGCAGCGCCACCCACTCCGCGGCGCTGTCGACCCCGGCCGACTGCACCACCAGCCCACCGAGGCCGACCAGAGCGACCACGAGCACCAGGGCGACGTCCGCCGCCCGACCCTGCACCCGCCACCTCGGCATGCGCCGAAGCCTAGCCGCCGCTGACCAGGCCAACGAAGCCCGACTAGCAGCCGCCGGCCCCACCGTCCCGGAGGACGGCCAAGTCCTCCAACCGACAGCCTGACAGCCTGACAGCCCGATCGTTGTCCCGCCGACAGTCCGATCCAGGACCCCGCACAACCCGAACCGGCGACACCCCCGCCGCCCACCCACACCACGCGAAGTAGCATCCGCACGCGGCGCACCCACCCCCGGCGCGCCCGCCGCACCCGGAGGTGACATCGGTGGACCAGCCGGTCCGGCTCGCCATAGACCTCGGCACCACCCACACCGTCGCCGTCGTCCGCCGCGACCACCACCAACCCGCCCGAACGCTCCTCTTCGACGGCACCCCGCTACTCGCCTCCGCCGGCCACCTCACCCCCGACGGCACCGTGCACACCGGACGCGACGCCGTCCGGCTCGGCAGCACCGACCCGCAACGCTACGAACCACACCCGAAACGCCGCATCGACGACGGCACCCTGCTGCTCGGCACCGACGAGGTACCCGTCGAACGACTCCTCACCGCCACCCTGCGCCGGGTCGCCGACGAAGCCCGTACCGCCGGCGTCGACCCCGGCGGCGCCACCGTCCTCACCTGCCCGGCCGACTGGGGCCAACCCCGCCGTACCCTGCTGCGCACCGCCGCCGCCAACGCCGGCCTCGGCACCGTCCGACTCCTCGACGAACCCGTCGCCGCCGCCACCTACTGCGCCCAGATCCTCCACCAGCAGATCCCCGTCGGCGGCACCCTCGGCATCTTCGACTTCGGCGGCGGCACCCTCGACGTCGCCGTCGTCCGCCGCGACCCCACCGGCCTGCGCGTCCTCGCCACCGGCGGCCTCGACGACCTCGGCGGCCTCGACATCGACGACGCCCTCGTCGCCCACCTCGGCCAACTCGTCGAACTCCGCGACCCCGAACAGTGGCGGCGACTACGCCAACCCGAAACCCCCACCGAACGCCGCGACCGGCAGACATTCTGGACCGAGGTCCGCGCCGCCAAGGAAATGCTCTCCCGCACCGCCACCGCGCCCGTCCAGGTCCCCGGCCGCGACGACCCGCTGCACCTCACCCGCGACGAACTCGACCGGATCGCCGGACCACTCGTCGCCCGCGCCGTCGACGAGACCCGCCGCACCCTCGACCGGGCCGGCATCGAAGCCCGACACCTCAACAGCCTGCTGCTCGTCGGCGGATCCAGCCGGCTACCCCTGGTCGCCAGCCGCCTGCACGCCCGGCTCGGCATCGCCCCCACCGTCCCCGAACAACCCGAACTCCCGGTCGCCTACGGAGCCGTCCACCACACCGGACCCGAGCCGCGACAGCCGGCCACCCCCACCAGCAACCCACCCGGATACCCAAGCCCACCCGGCTACCCGCCCGCAGCCGCCGGCTTCGGTGCCGTCCCACCGCCACCCGGGCCACCGCCGCCACCGATGTCCGGCCCCGCCGCCGGGCGACACCCACAGCCACCCGCCCCGACAGCCGCCGCCGCACCCCGACCCGCCGGCCCCCGCACACACCCCGTCGACCCACGCCGCCGACGGATCCGCCGCCTCCTGGTCACCGCCACCGCCTTCCTCGCCGTCGCCGGCTGCGTCGGCACCGTCGTCATCGGCGGCGAATGGCTGACCAACCAGCTCGGCAACCTCGGCGTACTCGACGACGGCCCCACACCCGCCGGAACCCTCGACCAGGTCAACACCTACCAGAGCACCCGCAAAGGCGCCGCCGCCGTCACCGTGCACGGCGCCGACGTCATCTCCGCCGTCGCCGGCAACCGCAGCACCGAAGTGGTGGCCCTGACCGCCACCGCCGGCCCACCCCGCTGGACGGCCACACTGCCGATCGAACCCACCGACCTGCGCCTCACCGCCGTCCAGGACCTGATCGTCGTCGACGGCGAGAACTCCGTCACCAACGGCGGCCAGGACGTCCGCGCCGTACTCTCCGGCAAAGACGGCCGGCTGCTCTGGCAACGCACCTGGCCCGACCGCGTCGACGTCGCCTACTACGGCACCGACGCCGTCATCGAGACCCTCGGCGGCTCCGACGACCTCGCGATCAGCCGCGTCAACCTCCGCACCGGCCGCCAGGTGTGGAGCAAGTCCGGCGAACCCGACGCGCTCAGCTCCGACGAACACCGCGCCGAACCGGTACGGCAGTGGCCCGCCCCCGGCACACCCGCCCCCGGCCTCCTACCAGCCGTCGCCGGCAGCTACCACGACGCGCCCGGCGCCACCAACACCATCGTCGAACTCGACTCCGCCAACGACCGCGGCTACGTCCTCGACGCCACCACCGGAAAGGTCCGGGGAAGCGGCAAACTACCCCTCGAACCCGACCTCTGGACCGGCTACGACAACGCGGTGATCGGCAAGACCACCGGCAACGACCACGTCCTCGCCGCCTACGACGTACCCGGCCTGCGACTGCGTTGGAAGATGCCGCTCGCCGCCGGTGACATCGTCGAACGGATCAAACCCTGCGCCGCCACCCGCGTCTGCGCCGCCATCACCAACGGCGCCGAACACCGCGTCGTCGCCCTCGACACCCGCAGCGGCAAACCCGGCTGGACCGCCCAGGCCGAACACTCCGACCAGAACTGGTACGCCCACGACGACACCCTGGTCACCGGCCGAGGCACCTTCGACTCGCTCAGCCACCCCCGGCTGATCAGCGGCACCAGCGGACAAGCCCAACGCGAACTCCCCGAACTCGCCAGCCTGGAGGCGGCCGCCGGTGGACGACTCGTCCTCGGCTCCGTCGCCGGCTCACCACCACGCTGGCACCTCCAGGTGGCGGACACCACCCTCGGCGAGGGCACCGACCGGCTCGCCGTCGGCGGCAAGGCCCCCGAGCAGGTGGTGATCGCCGACAACCTGGTCGGAGTCGTCACCACCGACCGCCGCACCCTGGTACTCGACGTCGCCGGCCTGCGCACCGCCACACCCCGCTAACCGGCCCCGTCCGCGACCGACCGCTGCGACAACAACCGACCCAGCGACCGGTTGGTACGGTTCGCCCGCACCGCCGCCCGCTCCTGCTCGCCGGTCACCTCGATATAGTTCTGACTCGTCGCCAGACTCGCGTGCCCCAACAGCCGCATGATCTCCGGAGCACTCGCCCCGTCCTCCGCCAACCTGGTCGCGAAGGTGTGCCGCAACGCGTGCAGCCGCGCACCCGGCGGCACCCGGTCGGTGATCCCCGCCCGCCGGTAACAGGACTCCACCAGATATTGCAGGCCACCCCGACGCAGCGGCTTACCCTCCCGGTCGACCAGCAGCGCCGAGTCCGGCCCGACCGTACGGGAGCCGAAGCGGCGACGCCGACTCTCCAGATAGTCCACGATCACCCGGTCGAGCTCCGGCTCCACCGGAATCAACCGGGACCGGCTGCCCTTGCCGATCACCTCGACCCGGCGCTCACCGTCCCGGCCGACCAGCGAACCCGTGCGCAGGGCCAGCAACTCGGCCAGGCGCAGCCCCGCGCAGAGCGCCAGGGCCAGCACCGCGAGGTCCCGCTCCGGCCACGGATCACGCTGCCGCCGGTCCGATTCGACCACCCCGGCCAGCAACTGCTCCGGCGTACGCTCGCCGCGCAGCGGCTTCGGTGGGGCAGGGGGGACCCGGGGCTTGTCCACGGCGGGCATCGGATTGCCGGCCACCACCTGCTCGGCGACCAGGAAGTCGAAGAAGCCGTTCCAGGTGGACCAGGCCCGGTAGATCGAGGCGGCGGCCCGGGGAGCGGCGAAGCGGGCAAAGGCCGCCCGGATGGAGCGGGTGGTCAGGGCGCGGATCGGCAGTGCCGCCAGGGGGAGGGGAGTGCCGGGCTGGTCGTCGGCGACCAGCCGGGCGACCGCCAGCAGATCCCGACGGTACGCCGCCAGCGTGTGCGGGGAGGGCTTACGGGTGGCCCGGGACGTCAGGAACTGCTCAACGAGGGGGAGTAGCAGAAAGTCCTCTTTGTCCTGCATAACGAATATTATGCATGATTGGGGAGTACTCGGCCAGTCCAAGTGATCTTGCAAGTGGTCTCCAATAGCCGACCAGCGGCGACCGCCCCGAGGCGGGGAAGGGGCGAACGAGAAGCAGTCGGCCAGCCCCAGGGCAGGCACCTCGGGGCTGGCCGAGCCGTGGCTGCGGTCTCGTCGCCGGAGGACCGCACAGCGCCTCAACCGAGATCGCACGACGCCGGTCGCTCCAGCAACCGACCAGCCGCAACGCGACAGTCTCGCCATCGGGGGCTCGGCCGGCCGGCCGTAGATATACGTACCGCTGAGGCGCGGAGGTCGACCGACGCGGGGTGGAACCGCTCCGGACCAGGCTGCCCGAAACCGCGGGCGATCCGTCGCCACAGAACGCCCCGCCGCCCGACGTAGCGTCGTCGCGTCGTCCAGCCGGTGTCGCGGCGCCAGGTCACAAACCTCCGTCGTTCCGGCCCGCGCCCGACGGGGGGCCGCCCCGATAACGACTAGTTGACATAATGTACATTATCGACCTACAGAATTTCCGGGTTCGACTCCCGCCCCTTGCGCCTCTCACCATCTCAAGTCGTCCGGGATCTTTGTCCCGGACACGGTGGTGCCGAGGTTGGTGCTCGTCCCTTCGTCATGGCTCCCGTGTGTACGCGAGGAACGACCTTGCCCCGCGATCGACGCCGCTCTCGGGCGGCTCCATCCGGCTGATCGCCCGGGCTTCGCCGTAGACCGCGCCCATGCGCCGCTCCCCTGCCTCAGGTGCATCGATCTCCACCCGAGGCTACTTGCTTGACAACGCAATCATCCATCCATCGATACTTGCGGATGGGCGGCACCGAGTCGCCCGGATCGGCAACGACCGAGGGAGCTGTTCGTGAGACCCACCCGTAGTGTGCTCAGGCTCGTGATCGGCGTGGCAGCAGTACTGGCGCTGGCACTGACCGGCGGCTCACCCGCCGCCGCGGCGACCTCCCCGTCGACCACGGGCTCGACCGTCTCGGCGACCTGGGAACTCGTCGACTACGACCCCAACCGACCGCAGCGAATCTGCACCCCGTCCGACTTCGCCAGGGCAGGTCTGTACTTCCTGGTCTCGATCAACGGAACCTGGTCGACCCCGATCACGTCCGGGGTGGCGAACCTGCCCCCCGGCGCTGCTCCCACTCCGAACGGATTCATCCCGCCCGGGTCGAGCGACCGCGGTCGGGTGCTCAGCGCCGCCCCGTTCAGCGTCGCGTCGACCCCGGTCGGGCGGTACCACTCGGTGCTCTGGGCGTCGGACGGACGGGTGACGCAGACCGTCCCGGTGATCATCGACTTCCAGGAACGCTGTTGACGGGAGGGTTCTCCCGAGATGTTCCGCGTCCGTGCTGGCGTCCGAGAACGCCAGCACGGACCATCGTCAGTCGCGCTGTCTGCTGCGGCCGGCGAGACGAGGTAGGTGAGTGGAGTTCTGCCTCAGTCCCTCGTGCCGGTCTGCGCGTCGCCGTGGCCGACGTACGCGGCCAGGTGCTCGCCGGTGAGGGTGGATCGGGCGGCGACGAGGTCGGCGGGCGTGCCCTCGAAGACGATCGTGCCGCCGTCGTGCCCGGCTCCGGGGCCGAGATCGATGATCCAGTCGGCGTGCGCCATCACCGCCTGGTGGTGCTCGACGACGATGACCGACTTGCCGGAGTCGACGAGCCGGTCGAGCAGGCCGAGGAGCTGTTCGACGTCGGCGAGGTGCAGTCCGGCGGTCGGCTCGTCGAGGACGTAGACGCCGCCCTTCTCGGCCATGTGGGTGGCCAGCTTGAGGCGCTGCCGTTCACCGCCGGAGAGGGTGGTGAGCGGCTGGCCGAGGCTGAGATAGCCGAGCCCGACGTCGGCGAGGCGGCGCAGGATGGCGTGTGCGGCCGGGGTGCGTCCCTCGCCGGTGCCGAAGAACTCCTCGGCCTCGGTGACGGACATCGCGAGCACCTGGCTGATGTCGCGGCCGCCGAGGCGGTATTCCAGTACGGATGCCTCGAAGCGCTTTCCCTCGCAGTCCTCGCAGGTGGTGGCGACGCTGGCCATCATCGCCAGGTCGGTGTAGATGACGCCGGCGCCGTTGCAGGTGGGGCAGGCGCCTTCGGAGTTGGCGCTGAACAGTGCCGGTTTCACGCCGTTGGCCTTGGCGAACGCCTTGCGGATGGGCTCGAGCAGTCCGGTGTAGGTGGCCGGGTTGCTTCGGCGTGAGCCGCGGATCCCGCCCTGGTCGATCGAGACCACGCCGGCGCCGGCCGGGATCGACCCGTGTACGAGGGAGCTCTTGCCGGAGCCGGCGACGCCGGTGACGACGACGAGTACTCCGAGTGGGATGTCGACGTCGACGTCGCGGAGGTTGTTGGCGGTCGCGCCGCGGATTTCGAGCGTGCCGGTGGGTTTGCGTACGGTCTTCTTGAGGGCGGCCCGGTCGCCGAGGTGTCGACCGGTGATGGTGCCGCTGGCGCGCAGTCCTTCGACGGTGCCTTCGAAGCAGACGGTGCCGCCGGCCGTACCGGCGCCGGGGCCGAGGTCGACGACGTGGTCGGCGATGGCGATCGTCTCGGGTTTGTGTTCGACGACGAGTACGGTGTTGCCCTTGTCCCGGAGTCGGAGCAGGAGGTCGTTCATCCGCTGTACGTCGTGTGGGTGCAGCCCGATGGTGGGTTCGTCGAAGACGTAGGTGACGTCGGTGAGCGAGGAGCCGAGGTGGCGGATCATCTTGGTGCGTTGTGCCTCGCCGCCGGAGAGGGTGCCCGAGGGGCGGTCGAGGGAGAGGTAGCCGAGCCCGATCTCGACGAAGGAGTCGAGGGTCTGGCCCAGCGAGGCGAGCAGGGGTGCCACCGATGGTTCGTCGAGTTCGCGGACCCATTCGGCGAGGTCGCTGATCTGCATGGCGCAGGCTTCGGCGATGTTGACGCCCTTGATCCGGGAGGATCGGGCTCCCTCGCTGAGGCGGGTACCGCCGCAGTCGGGGCAGGTGGTGAAGGTGACGGCGCGGTCGACGAATGCCCGGATGTGCGGTTGCATCGCCTCGCGGTCCTTGGACAGGAACGACTTTTGGATCTTGGGGATCAGTCCCTCGTAGGTGAGGTTGGCGCCCTCGACCTTCACCTTGGTCGGTTCCCGGTAGAGGAAGTCGCGCATCTCCTGCTTGGTGAACTCGCGGATCGGCTTGTTCGGGTCGAGGAAGCCGGATTCGGCGTAGGTGCGCACGGTCCACCAGCTGTCCGACTTCCAGCCGGGGATGGTGAACGCGCCTTCGGCGATCGACTTGGAGTCGTCGTAGAGCTGGGTGAGGTCGATGTCGGAGATCCGGCCGCGGCCTTCGCAGCGCGGGCACATGCCGCCGGTACGGTTGTAGGTTGCCTTGCTGGTCTTGCCGGCGATCGTGATCGCGCCGGCGGCCCGGACGGAGGCGACGTTGAAGGAGAAGGCGCTGGGTGGGCCGATGTGCGGCTCGCCCAGTCGGCTGAAGAGGATCCGCAGCATCGCGTTGGCGTCGGTGGCGGTGCCGACCGTGGAGCGGGGGTCGGCGCCCATCCGCTCCTGGTCGACGATGATCGCGGTGGTCAGGCCGTCGAGTACGTCGACCTCCGGGCGGGCCAGGGTCGGCATGAAGCCCTGTACGAAGGTGCTGTAGGTCTCGTTGATCATCCGCTGCGACTCGGCGGCGATCGTGCCGAACACCAGCGAGCTCTTGCCCGAGCCGGAGACGCCGGTGAAGACCGTCAGCCGGCGCTTCGGGATCTCGACGCTGACGTCCTTGAGGTTGTTCTCGCGGGCGCCGTGTACCCGGATCAGGTCGTGGCTGTCGGCGGCGTGCGGCGCCGGGGACCCGGTGTCCGTGCTCGTGGCCATGCTTGTCGTGTCTCCATCTTCCGGTTGGGGTCGCCTTCGCGGGGACCATGTGGTTTCGGGTGCCGGGCGGGTCAGCCGAGCTGGTTGATCCGGATCAGGTTGCCGGCGGGGTCGCGGAAGGCGCAGTCGCGGATGCCGTACGGCTGGTCGGTCGGCTCCTGGACGACGTCGGCGCCGCTGGCCTGTAGCCGGTCGAAGACGCCGTCGAGGTCGTGGGTGGCCAGGGTGATGGCGGTGTAGGTGCCCTTGGCGATCAGTTCGAGGATGGTCCGGCGCTCGTCGTCGGTGATGCCGGGGTCGGCGGCCGGCGGGTGCAGGACGATGGAGGTTTCCGGCTGCTTGGCGGGACCGACGGTGATCCAGCGCATTCCGGCGTATCCGACGTCGTTGCGGACCTCGAAGCCGAGGGTGTCGCGGTAGAAGGCGAGGGCGGCGTCCGGGTCGGTGTGCGGGAGGAAGGCGGCGTGAATGTTGATGTCCATGGCCGTCACGCTAGTTGCGGCTCGTCGGCCCGCGCTTCTCGATTCCTGATCGGTCTGGTCACCTGTTTGGTGATGCAGGGTGGCATCTCCGCTGTCGACTGGGCGGTCTGGGCCCGGTAGGTGCTCGGCGGTACGCCGACCAGTTCGGTGAAGCGGGTGCTGAAGGTGCCCAGTGAGGAGCATCCGACCGCGAAACAGACTTCGGTGACGCTGAGGTCGCCGCGCCGCAGCAGTGCCATGGCGCGTTCGATGCGCCGGGTCATCAGGTACGAGTATGGTGACTCACCGTAGGCGGCTCGGAACTGGCGGCTGAGGTGGCCGGCGGACATGTTCACGCCACGGGCGAGCGCTTCGACGTCGAGCGGCTGCGCGTACTCCCGGTCGATCCGGTCCCGGACCCGGCGCAGCCGGACGAGGTCGCGCAGGCGTTGCTCCTCGGCGAGTGTGCTGCTCACCTGCGAGATGCTGCCACGACCTGCCGAAATTGCCTAGCCGCCCCTCCCTGGCGTGCCGGCCCTGCCCCGTGGGGCGGGTGCCGCCCGGCGGGGAGGCCGTGGCTGGTGCCACCCGGCGGGGTGTCACATGCCGCCGGCGACCCGGAGTACCGCGCCGGTGGTGTAGGAGGCGCCGTCGCCGAGCAGCCAGACGATCGCGGCGGCGACCTCGTCGGCCCGGCCGGCGCGGCCGAGTGGTATCCGGCCGGCGACCCGCTGGGCCCGGTCGGGTACCCCGGAGATGATGTGGATCTCGGTGTCGATGGTGCCGGGTGAGACGGCGTTGACCCGGATTCCCCGGGGGGCGAGTTCCTTGGCGAGTCCGACGGTGAGGGTGTCGGTGGCGGCCTTGACGGCGGCGTAGTGCACGTATTCGCCGGGGCTGCCGAGGGTGGCGGCGGCCGAGGAGACGTTGACGATCGCCGCGCCGGACGGGAACCGGCGGGCGGCCTGCTGGGCGCAGAGGATGTAGCCGATGAGGTTGACGTCGACGACGCGGCGCAGGTCGGTGACGGTCAGTTCTTCGAACGGGCCGATCGGGCTGGTCACGCCGGCGTTGTTGACCAGGCCGGTGGGTTCGCCGAGTTTCGCGGCCTCGTCGAAGAGTCGTACCACCTGGTCGGGGTCGGTGGTGTCGGCGCGGACGGCCAGGCCCCGGCGTCCGGCGGCGGTGACGTCGCGGAGTACGGCGTCGGCGGCGTCGGCGTCGCGCCGGTAGCAGAAGACGACGTCGTGTCCGGCGGCGGCGAGTTGTCGTACGGTCGCGGCGCCGATTCCGCGGCCGCCGCCGGTCACCACCGTCAGCGGAGTCATGGGCCTCTCCCCTCGGTTGTCGCAGCCCCCGGCCGCCGGGTCCGGGCCGGGGCTCGTCGCGGATCGTTCGCGCGGGTCCGGTAGCTGGCGATCCTGCCAGGTGTCGGTGCGGCGGGTCGGTCGGGGCGGATCGTGTCCCGGGCTCTGGTTTTGTTGATCTCGGAACGGTGTGTCCGTCTCGACGTTGTCGGGTGGGCCTGGTAGTAAGTCATGAATCAAACAGGTGTACGGAAGAGGGATCCGATGGCTGCCGCGCGTACCGCTCAACAGGGGTTGTCCACCGAGGAGTTGCAGCAGATCAGGGACGCGTTGGCGGCGGGCCGGAAGCCGAAGGTGATGTTCACCGAGGCGGCGGGGCAGATTGCCGGTCAGCTCGGTCAGGTGGTGGAGTTGACCGATCCGGAGGTCTCCGAGGAGTGGGTGGTGGTCCGGTTCGGTCGGGACGAGCTGCCCTTCTCCCCCGGTGATCTGGCTGTCGCGCCGAAGGGTGCGACGCGGCGGGCGCCGGTGAAGCCGGAACCGGAGCCGGAGCCGGTCCCCGAACCAGAGTTCAAGATTGTCAGGGAGCCGGTTCCGGCGCCCCGCGAGGAGGCAACAGTGACCGCAGTGGACACTCCCCCGGCCCGTCCGGCGGACGGCGAGGGTGAGGCGAAGCCGGCCCGGCGGGCGACGAAGGCGGCGAAGCCGAAGGGTCCGGCGGGGTTGACGGTCACCCTGACGTACGCGGACGGCGAGTGGACGCTGGCGGCGACGCAGGGCGCGAAGTCGCTGGCGAAGCCGTACGTGATCAAGCCGGCCGAGGCGTTGAAGATGGTGGCGTTGATCGATGTTCCCGGGGTGCACGAGGCGGTGGAGCAGATCATGGCGGTGGAGCGGCGGGAGGCCGAGCAGCAGGCGGAGAAGTTGCGGGCCGAGTTGGCGGAGATCGAGGCGCGGTTGGCGGAGTTGCGCGACGCGGGTTGATCCTTCGCCGTCCGGGCCGGTCGGGTTGGTAGGCTCGGCCCGGACCGTGACTGGCGTGCTGGGATGGGGTCAACCATCGGGAAGCGGTCCCGTCGAGTGACGTGTGCCGTGCGCCTGGGCCGATTTTCTTCGCCCAGGAGGCTGCCATGGCCAATCAGGTCTTTCCGGTCGGCACGAGTTCCACCGAGTCCGTCGCGTTTCGCGCGGCGTTGGACGTGGTGCGTGCGGTCGAGCCCCGCGTCGCGGACGCGATCGGTGCGGAACTGGCCGACCAGCGTGAGTCGTTGAAGTTGATCGCTTCGGAGAACTACGCGTCCCCGGCGGTGCTGCTGGCGATGGGTAACTGGTTCAGCGACAAGTACGCGGAGGGCATGGTCGGCCGCCGCTTCTACGCCGGTTGCCGCAACGTCGACACGGTGGAGTCGGTGGCGGCGGAGCATGCCCGGGAGTTGTTCGGGGCCGCGCACGCCTATGTGCAGCCGCATTCGGGGATCGACGCGAACCTGGTGGCGTTCTGGGCGGTGCTGGCGGACCGGGTGGAGTCGCCGGCGTTGCGCCGGGCCGGCGTGCGGCACGTGAACGAGCTGTCCGAGGCGGACTGGGCGGTGTTGCGCCGCGAGTTGGGTGACCAGCGGATGTTGGGCATGTCGTTGGACGCGGGCGGGCACCTGACCCACGGTTTCCGGCCGAACATCTCCGGCAAGATGTTCGACCAGCGTAGTTACGGTACCGATCCGGAGACGGGGTTGCTGGACTACGACGAGGTGCGCCGGATCGCCCGGGAGTTCCGGCCGCTGATCCTGATGGCCGGCTATTCGGCGTATCCGCGGCGGGTGAACTTCCGGCTGATGCGGGAGATCGCCGACGAGGTCGGTGCGACGCTGCTGGTCGACATGGCGCACTTCGCCGGGCTGGTCGCCGGGAAGGTGTTGGTCGGTGACTTCGATCCGGTGCCGTACGCGCATCTGGTGACGACGACGACGCACAAGTCGTTGCGGGGTCCGCGCGGCGGCATGGTGTTGTGTGGTCCGGAGTTGGCCGACCAGGTGGACCGGGGTTGTCCGTTGGTGCTCGGCGGTCCGTTGCCGCATGTGATCGCCGGTAAGGCGGTCGCGTTGGCGGAGGCGCGGCGGCCGGAGTTCGCGGCGTACGCGGGCCGGGTGGTGCAGAACGCGGTCGCGTTGGCGGAGGGGCTGTTGCGTCGGGGGGCGCGGCTGGTAACCGGGGGTACGGACAACCATCTGCTGCTGGTGGACGTGTCGGGGTACGGGCTGACGGGGCGGCAGGCGGAGGCGGCGCTGTTGGACGCCGGCATCGTGACGAACCGGAACTCGGTGCCCCGGGATCCGAACGGTGCCTGGTACACCTCGGGTGTCCGGCTCGGCACGCCCGCGTTGACGACCCGAGGGCTCGGGGTGGCGGAGATGGACGAGGTGGCGGGGCTGCTGCACACGGTGTTGTCGGCGACCCGGCCGGGGGTCGGGCCGGACGGTGCCCCGTCCAAGGCGCGGTACGTGCTGGACGGGGCGGTGGCGCGGCGGGTGGCCGGGCAGGCCGCCGATCTGCTGGCGGACTATCCGCTGTATCCGCTGGTCGACCTGGGCTGACCCGCCACGGGCTGCCCCGGGGAGCCGCCTTCCGGGGTCCTCGGGGCGGTCTGGACGTCAACCGGTTCCTCGGGGCGGTCGGGACGTCACCGGGCCGGGGTGCGGTGCGAGGTGAACCGCACCCCGCTCCGGTCGGCGGCTACTCCGCGTAGGGCTGGTTCTCCCCCAGCGCGCTGTACCCGAGGCTCCAGACGTAGCCGTCCGGGTCGGCGAAGGAGCCGCCGTATCCGCCCCACGGCAGCGGGCCGGCGGGCTTGAGGATGGTGGCGCCGGCCTTCTCCGCCTCCGCCATGATCTCGTCGATCCGGGTCTCGGTACGGACCACGTAGGTGAGAACCAGTCCGCTGAAGCCGCTGCCCTCCGGGCTGGTCCCCACCTGCTCGGCCAGGCCGTCGCGGCCGTAGAAGCCGACGGGCGAGCCGCCGTCCGGGGCGAAGAAGACCGAGACGCCGTAGTCCTGCTCGATCTTCCAGCCGAGACCTTCCGTGTAGAAGCGCTTGGACCGCTCCATGTCCCGGACGGCGAGCAGGATCGAGCTCACATGCGCTTTCATCTCTTGTCCCCTTTTTGCGTTTCTGCTGACGCATCCGTCTATTGCTGACGCATCCGAGGGCCACGGTACGAGCGGCGTCGGGGGCCGCGCTTCTTGAATCCTGATCGGTTCGGGGTGGGCGGGCGTCACCGCGTGCGACGGCCCGGGTCCGGCGGCCGGTGGTTCAGCCGGTCACGGTGGCGGTAGCGGCGTCGGTAGCGGTGGTGGCGGCGTCGGTCTCGGTGTCGGCGAGGCGTTCGCGTGCCTCGGCGAGGTCCTCCTCGGTCGGGTCGTCGTCCTGGGTCAGGTTCCGTCGCCAGTAGCCGGTGAAGTCGATCGACCGTTTCGGCAGGCCCCGGTCGTCGACGAGGTGTCGGCGCAGGGCGCGTACGGTGCCGGCTTCGCCGGCCAGCCAGGCGAGCACGGAACCGGCCGGGAAGGTCGCCGCGCGTACGGCGTCGAGCAGGCGGCTGCCGTGTGCGCTGGGCGGGTCGTCGCGGTGCAGCCAGTGCAGGGTGAGGTCGGCCGGGGTGTCGAGGTGCTGCTCCTCGGCCCGGTCGGGGATCTCGACGAAGGCGTGTGCGCGGGTGCCGGCGGGGAGTGCCTCGACGATGGTGCCGAGCGCCGGGAGCGCCGACTCGTCGCAGGCGAGCAGCATCCAGTCGGTGCTGCCGATCGGGAGGGGGCGGGCGAAGACCGGGGACGGGCCGAACATGCCGAGGGTGTCGCCGGGGGTGGCGCAGGCGGCCCATCGGGTGGCGGGTCCGGCGTGCTCGTGCAGGGTGAAGTCGATGTCGATGAGGTTGCCGTGCGGGTGGTGGGCCCGGATGGTGTAGCTGCGGGTCCAGGGGCGCTCGGGTGCGGGGATGTCGGCGAAGCCGGCGTACCAGCGCCAGAGGTCGGGGTCGGGGTCCGGCAGCCGGGGGCGGCGCTGTCCGGGTCTGGGGAAGTAGAGCTTCACCTGCTGGTCGGGGCCGGCGAGGTGGAGGTCGGCGAGGTCGTCGCCGGTGAAGGTGATCCGGGCCATCCGTGGCGTGATCCGGGCGGTGTCGGCGACCCGGATGTACCGGATCGGGAGCTGTCCCATCGGGGCCTCCGAAGGTTACGAGAGGGCGCTGCCCTGCGCGAGTCTTTCGCTTCAATTGTTTCATTGAAGTCCTTTATGAGACTTTTCCCGCCCGGCACGGGCCGGGGCGCGGGGGAAGTCTCAACTTGCGGGGGCAGCGTGGCGGTGGCCTTCGCGACGGGGAGGAGGTCAGCGTGGGATGTTGGCGACTCCGATCCGCTTGCGGAACACCCAGTAGGTCCAGCCCTGGTAGGCGAGGACGACGGGGGTGAAGAAGGCGGCCACCCAGGTCATCACCTTCAGGGTGTAGGGGCTGGAGGCGGCGTTGTCGATGGTGAGGGTGCCGGCCGGGTCGGTGGTGGAGGGCAGCACGTTCGGGAAGAGTGCCGCGAAGAGGGTGGCGACGGTCAGCCCGATCGCGGCGGCGGTGCCGACGAAGGCCCAGCCCTCCCGGCGTACCCGGGTCGCGGCCAGGGTGCCGGCCAGGGCGAGCGCGGCGGCCACGGCGAGGCCGACGGCGGCCGGGGTGTGCCGGATGGTCAGGCCGACGGCCAGGAACGCGGCGGTGAGGGCGGCGGTCGTGGCGGCGGCCCGGGCGGCGAGCCGGCCGGCCCGGGTGCGGATCTCGCCGCTGGTCTTCAGCGCGAGGAAGACGGCGCCGTGCGTGACGAAGAGCCCCGTCGTGGTCGCCCCGCCGAGCAGGGCGTACGGGTTGAGCAGGTCGAGCAGTCCGCCGGTGTAGTCGTGTCGCGCGTCGAGTGGTACGCCGCGCAGCAGGTTGCCGAGGACGACTCCCCAGATCGCGGCGGGGATCAGGGAGCCGAGGAAGATGGCGAGATCCCAGCGGGCCTTCCAGCCGGCCTCGGGGCGCTTGTGCCGGTACTCGAAGGCGACGCCCCGGAAGATCAGGGCGAGCAGGACGAGCAGCAGCGGCAGGTAGAGGCCGGAGAAGAGGCTGGCGTACCAGCCGGGGAAGGCGGCGAAGAGGGCTCCGGCGGCGGTGATCAGCCAGACCTCGTTGCCGTCCCAGACCGGCCCGATGGTGTTGATCAGCACCCGGCGTTCCCGGTCGTCGCGACCGAGGACGGGCAGCAGGATGCCGACGCCGAAGTCGAAGCCCTCCAGGATGAAGTAGCCGACGAACAGCACGGTGATGAGCAGGAACCAGAAGGTGGGCAGGTCCATCGTGGACTCCGGTCGGATCGGTCGTGGTCGGGATACCGGCGCCGGCGGGGTGGGCCGGGCCGGGGGCCGGTGGGGATCAGCAGGGGCCGGTGGGGTCAGTAGGCGAAGGCGAGCGGGCGGTCCTCGTCGTCGGCGTCGGGTTCGGGTTCGGCCGGTGGTGCGGTGTCCGGCAGGCCGGCCCGGGCGTACCGGATCAGCAGCTTGACCTCGACGATCGCGAGGGTGGCGTAGACCAGGGTGAAGGCGGTGAACGAGGTGAGTACCTCGGCCAGGGAGACGCTGCGGGAGACGCCGTCGCGGGTGAGCATCTCGCCGAAGACGACCCACGGCTGCCGGCCCATCTCGGTGAAGATCCAGCCGAAGCAGTTCGCGGCGAGCGGCAGGACCGGCATGACCAGGCCGGCCCGGACCAGCCAGCGGGAGTTCGGGGTACGGCCGCGGCGCTGCGCCCAGAGCACCCAGAGTGCGATCGCGGCGGCGGCCAGCCCGAAGCCGATCATGAATCGGAAGCTCCAGTAGGTGACCGGGATGATCGGGGTGTAGCTGCCGGGGCCGTACTGGGCGACGTACTGGGCCTGGAGGTCGTTGATGCCCATGACCTGGCCGTTCGGGTCGCCGGTGCCGAGCACCGAGAGCAGGTACGGGATCTTGATCGCGAAGAGTTCCCGGCTGCCGTCCAGGCTGCCGACGGTGAGTACGGAGAACGAGGCGGGCGCCTCGGTGGTGTAGAGCGCCTCGGCGGCGGCCATCTTCATCGGCTGTACCTGCGTCATGATCTTGCCTTGCAGGTCGCCGCTGATCACGACGGCGACGGCGGCGACGAGGGTGACCCAGGAGCCGAACCGGGCGGCGAACCGGAACGCGGCCCGGTCCTCCCCCGCTGCCGGGTTCTCGTCGGCGGTCGTGCCGGTCGGGCGGCGCAGGTGCCAGAGGGCGATCGAGACCATCAGCGCCCCGGCGACCAGGAAGCAGCCGGCGAGGGTGTGCGGGAAGGTGACCAGGGTGACCTTGTTGGTGAGTACGGCGACGATGTCGGTGAGTTCGGCGCGGCCGGTGTCGGGGTTGATCCGGTAGCCGACCGGGTTCTGCATCCACGAGTTCGCGGCCAGGATGAAGTACGCGCTCAGCGTCGAGCCGATCGCGGCGGCCCAGATGGTGGCGAGGTGGATCCGGCGGGGCAGCCGGTCCCAGCCGAAGATCCACAGGCCGAGGAAGGTGGATTCGAGGAAGAAGGCGAGCAGTGCCTCGATCGCCAGCGGGGCGCCGAAGACGTCGCCGACGAAGCGGGAGTAGTCGCTCCAGTTCATCCCGAACTGGAACTCCTGCACGATGCCGGTGACCACGCCCATCGCGAAGTTGATCAGGAAGAGCTTGCCGTAGAACTTGGTCAGTCGCAGGTAGCGCGGCTCCCCGGTGCGGTGCCAGCGGGTTTGCAGGATCGCCACGAGCACCGACAGCCCGATGGTCAGCGGTACGAAGAGGAAGTGGTAGACGGTGGTGACACCGAACTGCCACCGGGCGACGTCGAGCGCGTCCACGGTTGACCCCCCAGGTTTACTACCGGACGTAGTAAATACTACCTGTCGTCGTAGACGGTGGCGCTGGGAGGTCGATCACGTCACCGGCCGGCATCGGGGTCCGGTGCCCAGCACACCCCGCCCCGGGCCTCCCCGGCGGCCGGCGCGTGCGACGATCGACCGCTGATGGAGACCACCACCACCGCCGCACCCTGGCGCGCCCCCCGCTTCTGGCTCTTCCTCCAGGTGCTCGCCCGGGGCGTCGTCGGGCTGCTCGCCCGGCTCCGGGTCACCGGCGACGTGCCGGAGGAGCTACGGCACGGGCCGCTGATCCTGGCCGCCAACCACATCAACCCGTTCGACCCGGTCGTGCTGACCGCCGCCTGCCGGGTACGCCGGATCGCGCCCCGGATCATGGCCACCGGCGGGGTGTTCCGGGCCCCGATCGTCGGCTCCGCGATGCGGGCCAGCGGACACATCCGGGTCGACCGGCGCACCCCGACCGTCGGGCTCGCCCTGGAACACGCGGCGGCCGCCGTCACCCAGGGCTCGGTGGTGCTGGTCTACCCGGAGGGGCGGATGGGACTCGACCCCGGCATGTGGCCCGAGCGGGGCAAGACCGGCACCGCCCGGCTCGCCTTCGCCAGCGGCGCCACCGTGGTACCGGTCGCCCAGTGGGGCGCGCACGAGGTACTGCCGTACGCCGCACCGGCCGGGATGCTCCGGGCGGTCGGCCGGGCGATGCTCCGCCGTCCGGTGATCCGGGTGCACTTCGGCCCACCCGTCGACCTGACCCGGATCGACCCGGCCAGCCCCGGCGCCGCCGCCCGGGCCACCGAGGCGATCATCGAGGCGCTCACCGTCGCGCTGGTCCCGCTGCGCCCCGACGAACCCGACCTGCCCCGCTACGTCGACCCGACCCGGCCGACCGAGACTCGCCGCCAGCATCGCCGCAGCGACCCCGGCGCCGCACCCGGCAACTGAGCCTCGCTCGCGACCGCCCCGACCGGCGGATCCGATCCGATTCCGACGAGCGGCACTACGCTGTCTCGGACCGCCACCCCCGCAGGTCCGCGCAGGGTGGAGCGGATCTCCCGGGGAAGGCGAACGATCAAGTGACGACACAGGTCATCGTGCTCAACGGCGGCTCCAGCTCGGGGAAGTCGGCGATCGCCCGGTGCCTCAAGCACATACTGCCGCGCCCGTGGATCAGCTTCGGCGTGGACGACCTGATCGACCGGCTGCCACCGGCCATGCTGAACTCCCCCTCCGGGCTGACCTTCGGCCCCGAGGGCGAGGTCATCGTCGGCGAGGACTTCGACGAGTTGCAGCACGCCTGGCTGGTCGGCATCGCCGCGATGGCGCGCGCCGGAGCGCGGATCATCCTCGACGAGGTGTTCCTCGGCGGCGCCGCCTCCCAGGAGCGCACCCGTGGTTACCTGACGGACCTCGACGTGCTCTGGGTCGGGGTGCGCTGCGCGGCGGACGTGGCGGCGGGCCGGGAGATCGCACGCGGGGACCGCGTGATCGGGATGGCGGTGTCGCAGGCCGAGATCGTGCACCGGGGCGTCCGCTACGACGTCGAGGTCGACTCCGGCCGTACCGAGTCTCTCGACTGTGCGCGCACCATCGCCTCGTACGTGGTCTGACCGCGCCGCCGCGTCGACCCCGGAAAGTGCCTGCTGCGTCGGTCAGCCGGAGCGGCGCTGCCGCAGGTAGGCGAGGACCGCCTCCCGGGTGGTGCGCACCCCGAGCGCCTCACGGGCCTGCGCGATCCGCCGGTTGGCGGTGCGCAGCGACAGGAACTCCGCCGCCGCGGCGGCGGCGATCGTCTCGCCGTCGGCGAGCCGCTCCAGCAGTGCCCGCTGCTCGGGAATCAGCCGGCTCAGCACCGACTCGGTGTCGGACTCCGGCGCCTCGTCCGGATCCCGGTGCACCGGGCCGAGCCGGCTCAGGTCGTCGACGAGTGCCCGGCCGACCTCACCGGCCGGGTCCACGATGGCCACCACACCGGCACCACGGGCGGCGGCCAGCACCGCCAGCCGGACCGTCTCGGCATCCGGTACCCGGCCGAAGAGCACCAGCCGGGCGGCGGCCAGGTCCCAGCCGGGCTCGGCGACCGCGAACCCCTCCCGGGTCGACCACCCGTCCCGGGCCAGTCGGCGCAGCACCGTGGTCGCGTCGGTCGCCGACGGTACGACGTAGCGCGGCGGATCGGTCATCGCTGCACCTCCACAGCACCAGTCACAGCGCCTCCAAGGCGAGGGCCGCGGCCTCGGTACGGGTACGGGCGCCCAGCTTGCGCATCCCGGACCGGACGTGGGTCTCCACCGTCTCAGCGGATATACCCAGTTGGCCGGCGATGCGTCGGGTCGGTTCACCGGCCGCCACCAGCCGGAGTACCTCCCGCTCCCGGTCGGTGAGGTCGCCGTCCGCCCGGGCGCCCCGGACCTCCCGCCGTACGGCGTGCCGGCGCAGCGCCCGGCGGATCCGGCCGAGCAGCACGACCAGTCCGGCCCGTTCGGCGCGCTCCTCGGCGGTCAGCAGCAGCGGGACGCTCCGGGACGGGTCCGGCTCGTGCAGGCCGGCGGCGAGCAGGCAGCGCACCTCCTCGCGGACCGCCACGTCCCGCCAGCCGTTCGCGGCCCGGGTGAAGCCGGCCGGGTCACCGCCCGGGGTGTCCCAGGCAGCGAGTGTCTGCCACACCGGCACCGGCTCGGGCGGCACCGCCGTCACCGCACCGTCGGGCAGAACCGAAGCGGATTCTGCCTCCGCGCCGTCGTAGGCCGCCCAGCGTGCGGTGATCTGCCGCAGCCCGTCGATCAGCGGCGGGCCGCCGGAGGACCGCCCGGCGGCCCGGTCCGGCTGGCCGTCGAGCCAGGCCGCCTCCCGGCCGACCCAGTCGAGCAGCGCGTCGGTGCCGGCGGAGCCGCCGGTGGTGGTGGCCAGCCGGGACCGGGCCGGGCCGAGCAGCCCACCGTCGGCCTCGATCAGGCTGGCGGCGGCCACCGCGTAGCCCCGGGCCGGGGCGGGCAGGGTCCGGTCGGTCAGGTCACCGGCCCGCCGCAGCGCCTCGTCGGCGTCGAGCGCCCTGTCCGAGCCGAGGGCGCCGGTCGGGTTGACGGCGTTGCCGGCGTCGAGCGCCGCGCCCGGGCCGAGAGCGCCAGTCGGGCCGAGGGCGCCGTCCGGGCCCAGGACGTTGCCGGAGTCGCGAGCACCATCCGGGTCGAGGGCGCCGTCGCGGTCGAGGGTGCCGTGGGGGTCGAGGGCGGGTGGCCCGCCGCGTAGCGCCGCGCACCAGAGCCGGGCGGCCAGGAAACGGGTCTGCCAGCTGTAGGCGAGGTCGGCCGCGCAGGCGTCTTCGGCCGCCTCGGCGGCCTGTCCCGCCTCGGCGAGCCGGCCGTCGGCGAGCAGCGTCTCGACCAGCAGCCAGGCACTCCAGCGGGCGGAGAGCGGATCACCGGCCGCACCCGCCTCGGCGGCGGCCGAGGCGAGCGCCGACTCCCAGCCCGGGGCACGGTTCGCGGCGCGTACCGCCGCCAGCGCGGCCCGCAGGCCCGGGTGCGCCGGCTCCGGGCCGTGCACGGCGGTGATCCGGGCCGCCGACCGGGTCGCCTCGGCCGGGTCGGCGCCGAGTTGGGCGAGGAGCACGATCCGGTCCCGGGCGGCGAGCTGCTCCGGCGTGGCCGAGTCCGGTATCCGGGCCACCGCCGACCGGGCGCCGGTCAGGTCGCCGAGCTGGACCAGCGCCTCCGCCCGCAACAGGTCCGGGTCGACCCCGAGCGGGGTGCCGGTGGTCAGCGCCCGGGCCGCCGCCCGGGGGCGGCCGCAGGCGAGCGCGGCCCGGGCGGCGTCGACCCGTACCGCCGGGTCCGGCTCGACGCCGGGCAGCGCGCAGGCCAGCAGCAGCAGTTCGGCGCGGGTACCGGCGGTGTCGGTGGTGGCGGCGACGGCCAGTGCCCGGCGGTACGCCGCTGCGCCGTCACCGGCCGCCGCCAGGTGCCGGACCGCCTCGACCGGCGGTACGAGGTCGGCGAGGCGCCGGTGCAGCGCCCGCCGGCCGGTCTCGTCGAGCAGCCCGGCGGCGACCTCGGCGACGTACGGCGACACCGGGGCGACCGCGTCCCGCTCGACGGTGACCAGGCCGGCGGCGTCCAGTTCGTCGACCCCGGCGCCGAGCAGGCCCGCCGGTGCCGGCCGGCCGAGCAGCCCGAGTGCGGCCAGCGTGGTGCGGGCCGGCCGGGTCAGGTCGGCCAGCGCCGCCGCCACCGCGTAGCCGACCTGGTCGGCGTCGCGGTCCGCCGGCACCGGCTCCGGACGCCGCTGCCCGGGGGTGTCGGGTCGGTGTGTTCCGGTCGCCCGTCGGGCGGCCGCCTGGCGGGCCAGGGTCACCACCGCCAGCGGTGTGCCGCCGGCCTGCCGGACCACGTCGGCGACGGTCGACGGGCCGAGCCCGGGGGCGATCCGTCCGGCCAGCGCGGTCGCCGCGTCCACGGTCAGCGGCGGCACCGCGAGCCAGCCGGCCGCGACGGACCGCAACGCCGCCACCGCGGGCGGCGGCAGCCGGTGCGGGGTACGCAGCGCGACCGCGACCCGGCAGTGCCTGGCCAGCGGTACCAGGGCGGCGAGGGTGGCCGGATCGACCCACTGGAGGTCGTCGAGGAGCAGCAGGCCGGCGCGTACCCGGGATCGGACCGCCTCGGCGAGCAGTGCGGGATCGTGCCCGGGCAGCCGGACCCGGACGGCGCGGGTCAGCGCGAACGCCGGTTCGCCGGGCAGGCTGGCCAGGCCGCCACCGGCGAAGACGGGTCCCCGGAACGCGGCGCCGAGCCGGTGCAGCGCGGTGCTGCGCCCGCCGCCGGGTCCACTGTGCAGCACCACCAGGCCGGGGGTGGCGAGCAGGGCGGAGCCGACCGCGACGACGTCCGGTGCCGGATCGCCGGCGGACCCGTCGCCGGGCAGGTCGGCGGGGCGGAACTGGTCGGGCAGGTCACCGACCGACGCTTGCCGCACTGGCCCTCCCCCGCCCGGGTCGACGCCGCACCACCGTGGAAGACGGTGGCACGAACATGGGATCCTGCGCCGGCAGGATATTCGTAGTGTGATGTCCGGCAGGGGCAGCCCGCCCCCCGCCGTCGTGTCGGAAGGACAGCAGACGAGATGAGCGTGCTCCACCACCGGGTTGCTGCCATTGTCGCCGACCGCACCGCCGGCTGACGAGCGATGGGAGCAGGTCCGCTCAGCGCCCGGGTCGCCGGCCTCTGTGACGAGGTCGGTCCGCGACTCGGTGCCGCTACCGGAGCCCAGGTGTCGGGGGTACGCCGCCGGCTCGACGAGCCGCTGCGGGTGGCGATCGCCGGCCGGCTCAAGGCCGGCAAGTCGACGCTGGTCAACGCGCTGATCGGCCGACGGGTGGCGCCGACCGAGGTCGGCGAGTGCACCCGGATCGTCACCCAGTTCCGCTACGGCACCGCCGACCGGGTCGACGTGGTACGCCGGGACGGCAGCCGGCTCAGCCTGCCGCTCGACGACGCCGGTATGATCCCGCAGCGGCTCGGCGTGCCGCGCGCCGAGATCTCCTACGTCGACGTCACGCTGACCAGCGACCACCTGCGGGACCTGACCGTGCTGGACACCCCCGGTCTCGCCTCGACGAACACCTCGGTCAGCGCCGGTGCCCGCCGGTTCCTGTTCGAGGCCGCGACCGCGCCGTTCGACGACAACATCGACGACGACTCGGCCGGGGCGATCGCCGGTGCCGAGGCGATCGTCTACGTCTTCACCCAGTCGGTCCGGGACGACGACCTGGCGGCGCTGGAGGCGTTCCGGTCGGTCTCGGCCCGGCTGGCCAGCAACCCGATCAACTCGCTCGGCCTGTTCAACAAGGTGGACAAGCTGGTCGGCGGCGCGGCCGACCCGTGGCCGGTGGCCGGCCCGCTCGCCGCCGACCAGACCGGGGTACTGCGTCGGGTCGTCTCCGAGGTGGTGCCGATCGTCGGGCTGCTGGCCGAGACGACCGAGGCCGGTCGGCTCACCGCCGCCGACTGCGAGGCGCTGCGGACGATCGCCCGGCTGCCGGCCGCGGAACGGGCGGTACTGCTCGCCTCGGTCGACCTGTTCACGTCCCGGGACTGTCCGGTGCCCGGGCAGCAGCGGGAGCGGCTGCTGCGGCTGCTCGACCTGTACGGCATCGGCTTCGCCATCGCCCAGTTCGCCGCCGAGCCGCAGTTGTCCAGCGGTGACCTGGTACGCCTGCTCTTCGCCGCGTCCGGCTTCCCCCGGCTGCGCAACACCCTCGACCAGGCGTTCCGGTGGCGTACCGACGCGATCAAGGCCGGTTGGGGGCTCGCCACCCTGGAGAAGCTGGCCAGCCACGCTCCCCGGCCCGAGGACCGGGAGCTGCTGCGGGACGCGATCGAGCAGGTGCTGCAACAGCCGGAGTACCACCGCCTGCGGCTGCTGGAGGTGGCCCAGCTGGTCAGTTCCGGCTCGGTGGAGCTGCCGGAGCCGATGGAGCAGGAGCTGACCCGGCTGGCGCTCTCCACCGACCCGCGCTGGATCCTGAGCCTGCCGGCCGCCGCACCGGAGCAGTTGGCCCGGGCCGCGCTGGAGGCGGCCACCCGGTGGCGGGTGTACGCGGTCGCCGGGGCGAGCCCGGCGCAGTCCCGGGTGGCGCAGGTGGCGCACCGGGGCTTCTTCCTGCTCTCCCAGCGGGTACGCGCCGAGGGGAGCCTGCGATGACCACCGGCCGTACCAGCACCGGGGCGGATGCCGCGCCGGCCCAGCGCGGCGGTGGCGCCAACCCGGAGGCGGCGCTCGGCGCGGCGTTGACCGGGGCGGTCGACAGCGGGCTGGCGTACCTGCGCAAGGTCGCCCCGGACGCCGCCGCCGAGGTCGACACGCTGCGCCGCCAGGTGGTGACCCGTCCCTCGATCGTCGTGGTCGGCGAGACGAAACGCGGGAAGAGTTCCCTGGTCAACGCGCTGGTCGGGGTGCCCGGGCTGTCGCCGGTCGACGTCGCGGTCGCCACCTGCTGCTATCTGGAGTTCGTGCCGGGCGCCGAGGCCGGTGCCCGGGCCTTCCTGCCGGGCCGTCCCGAGCCGCTGCCGCTGGGCGTCGCCGACCTGCGGGACTGGGCCACCCCGCTGGGGCGGCTGCCGGACGACCAGCGTCCGCCCCGGCACATCGAGGTGACGCATCCGGCGCCGCTGTTGCAGTACCTGAGCCTGGTCGACACCCCGGGCACCGGCGGGCTCGACCCGGCGCACGCCGAGATCGCCCTGGACGCGGCGGCCCGGGCCACCGCGCTGCTCTTCGTGGTCGATGCCGCCGCCCCGTTCGCGCAGCCGGAACTCGACTTCCTGGTCGAGGCGAGCAAGCGGGTCAACCTGGTGGTCTTCGCGTTGACCAAGACCGACGCGTACCCGGGCTGGCGGACGATCCTGGCCGACAACCGGGCCCAGTTGCAGGCCCACGCCCCCCGGTTCGGCGGCGCGTCGTGGTTCCCGGTCTCGGCCCGGCTGGCCGAGCTGGCCCGGACGATGCCGGCGGAGGCGGCCGGTGAGCTGCTCCGGGAGTCCCGGATCGCGCAGTTGCAGCACGCCCTGATCGGGGTGGCCGGCCGGGGGCACCTGCTGCGGCAGGCGAACCTGCTGCGCACGGTCCGCAGCGAGCTGGTCCGGTACGACCTGGAACTCGGCGACCGGCTGCGGGCCGCCGACCCCGATCCGGCGGACCTGGTTCGGATCAAGCAGGATCGGGCGGCGCTGGCGGCGCGGAAGCGTACCGAGTCGCGGCAGTGGTCGCTGGCGTTGAGCACCGAGACGCAGCGGGCCCGGGTCGAGGCGACCGGACTGCTCCGCGGCTATGCCGGCGCCCTCCAGGAGGAGTTCCTGAACCGGATCGACAAGGCCCGCGGCGAGGACCTCAAGGGGCTGCCGCAGCAGGTCGACGAGGCGCTGCACGCGCTGTCGGTGCGGCTCTCCGACGATCTGGAGCTGCGGTTCCGGCAGGTCGGCGAGCGGGTGCTCGCCGAGGTGTTCCAACCCGACGAGCTGCGGTTCGTGCTGGGGCGGCTCAACGCGACCCTGCGGCACGCGCTGGCCAGCAAGCCGCGCCGGTCCGGTGGCGGCCCGGACAACATGATGATCGCGATGTCGGCCGGGTCGATGGCGTTCCTGGCCGGCCGGGGCGCGATGGCCGGTGCCTCCGCGCTCGGCGCGGGTGCGCTGGTCGGCGGCAGCCTGCTGATCCCGTTCGCCGGGCTCGGCCTGGGGCTCGCCGCCGGTGGCTTCATCCTGTACCGGCGCCGCGTGCAGACCGACCGGCAGCAGGCCCGGACCTGGCTGCGGGAGGTGGTCGCCGACGCCCGGGCGGCACTGTCGGACGAGATCACCCACCGCTTCACCGACCTGCAGTACGCGCTGACCCTCGCCCTCGACGACGCGATCGAGCGCCGGCTGCGGCAGCTCGATGAGCGGATCGCCGAGATCGACGCGGCGGCGGCCGAGGACACCGCCGTACGGGCCCGGCGCCGCGCCGCGACGCAGGCGCAGCGGGAGACGGTCCGGGCCCGGGTCAAGCAGGTCGACGAGGTGCTGGGGCGGGCCCGGGCGCTGGCCCCGGCCGCCGGCACCGACGCACGAGGGCGGGAACATGACTGACCACTGGGGCGGCTGGTCCGCCGACGAGCCGGAGTTCGGCGGCCCGGAGGGCGACGACTTCGGCGACCTGGCCGCGGAGCAGCCCGACGACGGTTTCCCGGTCGAGGGGTTCGGGGCCGCCGACCCCGATCCCGGCGAACTGCCCGGGGAGCCCGCCGACCCGGCGGTGCCGCTCGGCTACGACGACCTGCCGACCGCCTCGACCACCGACCCGTACGCCGAGGCGGACCCGTACCCGGCGGAGGAGTCGGGGTTCGGGCCGGACGGCTCTCCGGAGGTACCCGCCGAGGTCGGCTTCGGCGCGGCGGACCCGCCGGTCGGCGCCGACCCGGACCTCGACCCGTACGCCGACACCGGGCCGGCCTGGTGGGAGTCGACCGAACTGCCGGACCTCGGCGCACCGCCGGAGCCGGTCGACGGCTTTCCGTGGGCCGATCCCGCCCTGCTCGGCCAGCCCGTCGACCCGGTGGTGGCGCCGCCGTCCGAGCCGGACACCGGGACCGTCGAGGCGGACGAGCTGGCCGGGTACGCCGGCGCGGAGTTACCGGCCGACGGTGACCCGTGGGCGGCGCTGGCCGCCTCCGACGACCCGGCGACGAGTACGCTTGCCCGGTTCTGGTTGCCGGAGGAGCGCTGAGGAACACCGGGCCTTCCGCCCTGCTGCGGGCTCCCGCGCGCTGCTCCGACGCCGGCACGGATGTGGCAACCGGCCGAACCTTTCAGGCCCAGACGGAAGTGAGCAGCGGATGGCGGAGACGACGAGTGGCGGCACCGGCGCCACGGCCCAGATCGGGGTCACCGGGCTGGCGGTGATGGGCCGCAACCTGGCCCGCAACCTGGCCCGGCACGGTCACCGGGTGGCGGTGCACAACCGGTCGCCGGAGCGGACCCGGAGCCTGGTCGCCGAGCACGGGGACGAGGGCACGTTCGTGCCGAGCGAGTCGCTGGCCGACTTCGTCGCCTCGTTGGAGCGGCCCCGGGCCGTGATCGTGATGGTGAAGGCGGGCGGTCCCACCGACGCCGTCATCGACGAGTTGATCCCGTTGCTCGAACCCGACGACATCGTCATCGACTGCGGCAACGCGCACTTCGCCGACACCCGGCGCCGGGAGGAGACGCTGCGCGAGCACGGGCTGCACTTCGTCGGCACCGGGGTTTCCGGTGGCGAGGAGGGTGCGCTGCTCGGGCCGAGCATCATGCCCGGCGGTTCGGTGGAGGCGTACCGGAAGCTCGGGCCGATCTTCGAGTCGATCGCCGCCCAGGTCGACGGGGTGCCGTGCTGCGCCCACATCGGGCCGGACGGCGCCGGGCACTTCGTGAAGATGGTGCACAACGGCATCGAGTACGCCGACATGCAGCTCATCGCCGAGGCGTACGACCTGCTGCGGGAGCGGCTGGGTGCGACACCGGCCGAGATCGGCAAGATCTTCGCCGGGTGGAACGAGGGCGACCTGGAGTCGTTCCTGATCGAGATCACCGCCGACGTGCTCGGGCACGTCGACGCCCGCACCGGCAAGGCGTTCGTCGACATCGTGCAGGACCGGGCCGAGCAGAAGGGCACCGGCCGGTGGACGGTGCAGAGCGCGCTCGACCTCGGCGTGCCGATCACCGGAATCGCCGAGGCGACGTTCGCCCGGTCGCTCTCCGGGCACGCCGACCAGCGGGAGGCCGCCGCCCGGGCGTACGCCGACGCGGGTGGCGAGGCGCCGACCGACGAGGTGGACCGGGACGCGTTCGTGGAGGACGTCCGCAAGGCGCTCTACGCGTCGAAGATCGTCGCGTACGCGCAGGGCTTCGACCAGATCCGGGCCGGCAGCCAGGAGTACGGCTGGGACATCGACCCGGCGGCGCTGGCCACCATCTGGCGGGGCGGCTGCATCATCCGGGCCCGGTTCCTCAACCGCATCCGGGAGGCGTACGACGCCGACCCGCAGTTGCCGACCCTGCTGGTGGCGCCGTACTTCGTGCAGGGGGTCGCCGACAGTGTCGCCAGTTGGCGGCGGGTGGTCAGCTACGCGGCGCAGGCCGGCGTGCCGGCCCCCGCCTTCGGCTCCTCGCTGTCCTACTACGACGGCCTGCGGCGGGACCGGCTGCCGGCCGCGCTGATCCAGGGCCTGCGGGACAACTTCGGGGCGCACACCTACCAGCGGGTGGACGCCGAGGGCAGCTTCCACACCCGGTGGGCCGCCGACCGTACCGAGTCTCCGGCCTGACCCCGGTCAGCCGGGCCCGGCGGTGACGACCGCGACCAGTACGACGAGCGCGGCGACCACCAGCAGGGCCAGCGTCCCGGTCCAGACCAGCCCGGCCGTGCCGGTCCAGAACCGGCCGGCCGGGTCGACCGGCCGCACCCCGGCCCGGGCCGGGACCGGGATCGCGGCCCGGGCCCGGAGCGGCACCCCGACGTCGCCTCCGGCCGGCACCGGGCGGTGGGCGGGGCCGGCGGGCGGGTCGTCGAGCCGGAGGGCGCCCTCGGCCACCGCCGTCTCCGGCTGTTCCAGGGTGGTCGGGGCGACGCCCAGCTCGGCGTGGATCAGCCGGGCGGCCAGCGGGATCCGGCTGGAGCCGCCGACCAGGAAGATCCCGACCAGGTCAGCCGGGTCCAGCCGGGCGTCGGCGATCGTCCGGGCCAGGCAGTCGACGGTCTGCTGGAGCTGCCGGCGGATCAGCGACTCCAGCTCCTCCCGGGTCAGGTGTGCCCGCAGGTCCAGCGCCGGCAGGTGCAGTTGCGCACTGGCGGCCCGGGACAGCAGTTCCTTCGCCGCCCGCACGTCGTCGTAGAGGAGTTCCCGGGCCCGGCGCTGGTGCGGGTCGACCGGGCTCAGCAGGCCGTGCCACTGTTCGGTCCGGCCGGCGGCGTGGTCCCGGCCGATCTGCTCGACCAGGGCCTGGTCGAAGTCGAGCCCGCCCAGGTCGGTCAGGCCCGACTCGGCCAGCACGTCGAACCCGGCGGCGGTGCGGCGGACCACGGCGGTGTCGAAGGTGCCGCCGCCCAGGTCGTAGACGGCCAGCGCCCGGCCGGGTGGCACGGCGGTGCCGAGTACCGCCGGATAGTGGGCCGCCGCCGCGACCGGCTCGGCGACCAGCCGGGGCGGCGGCAGCCCGGCGGCGCGGGCGGCGGCGACCAGCACGCCACGACGCCGTTCGCCCCACCGGACCGGATGGGTGAGCCGGACCTCGTCGACCCCGCCGAGCTGCCGGTCCGCCTCGACCCGGACCCGCCGCAGCACCGCGCCGACCAGCTCGGCGACCGGTACCTCCCGGTCGCCGAGCAGCACCGTCCCGTCGTCGATCCGCCGTTTCGGCGCCGGCTCGAACCGGGCCGGGTCGAGCCGGGCCGCCCGGACCGCGTCCCGGCCGGTGAGCGGCGCGCCGTTCAGGTCGAGGCAGACCGCCGACGGCAGCAGCGGGGTGCCGTCGAAGAGCAGCGGCCGGCCCCGGCCGTCGACGCCCCGTACCACGGCGACGGTGTTGGAGGTACCGAAGTCGATGGCGAGCAGCCGCATGGCGAGCACCCTACTGAACCCCAGCTCGACCGCCCGCCGCGTCGCCGCCGGAAGAGTTCCCGTCGATCGGGGAAAGGTGCCGCCGACCGGTCACCGGACGGCCAACCCGGCCGGGCATACTCGCACCGTGATCCGGGACTTCGGCTATCTCGACGCGCCGACGCCGCTGGCGTTCGCGCACCGGGGCGGCGCCGCGCGCGGCGACGAGAACACCACCGAGGCGTTCGCCCGGGCGGTCCGGCTCGGCTACCGGTACGTCGAGACCGACGTACACGCCACCGCCGACGAGGTGCCGGTGGTCTTCCACGACGCGACACTGCACCGGATGACCGGGGAACCCGGCCGGATCGCCGAGCTGCGCTGGGCGGACCTGCGGACGATCCGGGTCGGCGGGGCGGCGGCGGTGCCCCGGCTCGACGACGTACTCGGGGCATGGCCGCAGATCCGGTTCAACGTCGACGTGAAGGCCGACGGCGCGGTGGTGCCGACCGTGCGTGCCGTCGAGGCGGCCGGCGCCGGTGACCGGGTGCTGCTCGCCTCGTTCAGCGACACCCGGCTGGCCCGGCTGCGGATCCTGGCCGGGCCGAAGGTCGCCACCTCGCTCGGGATGCGCGGGGTGGCCCGGGTACGGCTCGCCTCGCTGGCCAACCGCCGGCTGGTGCTGCCGCCGACGGTGGTCGCCGCCCAGGTGCCGGTCCGCTACCGGGGGATCAGGGTGGTCGATCGGCGGTTCGTCGACTACGTGCACCGGCTCGGCCTCCAGGTGCACGTCTGGACCATCGACGACATCACCGAGATGAACGAGTTACTCGACCTCGGTGTGGATGGCATCATGACCGATCACGTCGACGTGCTGCGCGAGGCGTACCTGAGCCGTGGCCACTGGCCGTCCGATCGGTAGGTCGGCCGGACCAGGCCGCCCGACCCCGATTCGCCGCCCGATCCCGATACCGAAGGACCGACATGGCCGAGACCATCCCCGCGACGGCGCCGGACGCGCCACCCAGCACCCGGCACGAGCGGGTCGGCTGGTACTTCTACGACTGGGCGAACTCGGCGTTCAACACGACGGTGATCACCGTCTTCCTCGGCCCGTACCTGACCTCGATCGCGAAGGCGGCCGCCGGCTGCGCCTCCGACGACCCGTGCCGGGGCGGGCGGATCAGCCTGCTCGGTATCGACATCGCGCCCGGCTCGCTCTTCCCGTACATGGTGTCGCTGTCGGTCTTCCTGACCGTCTTCGTGCTGCCGCTGGTCGGCGCCGTCGCCGACCGGTCGCCGCGGAAGAAGGAGATGCTGGCCCTCTTCGCCTACATCGGCTCGGCGGCCACCGTCGGCCTGCTCTTCCTGACCGGCGACCGCTACCTCCTCGGCGCCGGGCTGTTCCTGGTCGCCAACATCTCCTACGGGGCGAGCATCGTCGTCTACTACTCGTTCCTGCCCCAGATCGCCGGCCCGGAGGAACGCGACAGCGTCTCCAGCATCGGCTGGGCGATCGGCTACATCGGCGGCGGGCTGCTGCTGGCGATCAACGTGGCGGCGGTGCTGTTCAAGGACTCGCTCGGGATGGACACCGGCGAGGTCGCCCGGTACAGCATGGTGTCGGCCGGCATCTGGTGGGCGGCGTTCACCACCATCCCGCTGATCCGGCTGCGTAACCGGCCGCCGGTCGCCGGCCCGGCGCAGGGGCCGGTACTCCTCGACGGGTTCCGTCAGCTCTGGCACACGCTGCGCAGCCTGAAGGCGTACCCGTTGACGTTGTTCTTCCTGGTCGCCTACCTGGTCTACAACGACGGCATCCAGACGGTGATCTCGCTGTCGGCGGTCTACGGCACCGAGGAACTCAAGCTCTCCGACGACGTCCTGGTGCCGACCATCCTGATGGTGCAGTTCCTCGCCTTCTTCGGCGCGCTCGGCATGGGCGCGCTGGCGAAGCGGATCGGCGCCTGGAAGACGATCCTGATCAGCCTGGTGCTCTGGACGGTGGTGCTGGCGGTCGCGTTCCGGCTGCCGGCGAACCAGGCGCTGCCGTTCGTGCTGCTCGGCGGCGGGATCGGCATCGTGCTCGGCGGCAGCCAGGCGCTGAGCCGGTCGCTGTTCAGCCAGTTGATCCCGAAGGGCAAGGAGGCCGAGTACTTCGGGCTCTACGAGATCTCCGACAAGGGCACGAGCTGGCTCGGCCCGCTGCTGTTCGGGCTGGCGTACGGGCTGACCGAGAGCTACCGGGTGGCGATCATCTCGCTGCTGGCGTTCTTCGTGATCGGGTTCGTGCTGCTGGCGGCGGTGCCGATCCGGCGGGCGATCGTCGCCGCCGGCAACACCCCGCCGGAACGCCTCTGATCCAACGAGCAGCAGGGACAGCCCGGCCCCGACAGCGATGCCGCCGAGGCCGAGGTCAGGCTCGGCCTCGGCTACCCGGGCGTGCAGTCGGCCCGGGCGCTGGCGACCGTCGGCGGCACCCTCGGCCGGGACGGTGTCGGTGGCCCGGGCGGTCGTCGCCTGCTCGCCTGGAGCGTGGGCCCGCACCGGCTGGCCGACCGGCACCGAGCACCGCCCCACCCCGCCGGACGATCTGTCCTAGGGTGGGCCCGGGGCGGCATGTGGGCAGGAGGCGCGGGATGGAGCCGATCGAGGTGACGGCCGGTACGGCGCTGGTCGGCGCGATGGCCGGTGCCGGCTGGCCGGCGGCCCGGGCCGAGGCGGTGGCGTTCTGGCGGGGTGTCCGGCCGGCGGAGGCGGACGACGTCGCCACCGACCTGACCGAGGTACGCGCCGAGGTGCTCGCCGCCCGCCAGGCCGGTGACCACGACCTGGAGCGCGTGCTCGCGCACGGCTGGCAGCGCCGGTTGCGGGACCTGGTGCAGGGCGATCGGGCCCTCGCCGCCGGGTTGCGTGATCTCGTCGAGCGGCATCTCCTGCCGGCGCTGCCGGCGGACGAGCGGGCCCGGCTCACCGGGCGGCGGCCGGACGGGGATCCCGGTCCGGGCTGAGTCGCGTGCACGCTCAACCGGACCGAAGTGGTCAACGACACGGCGGGTCGAACCCGAAACGCCTGGTGGCCTAGGCTCCCCGAGCGTGACCGACGACAGCCGCACCAGCCGTACCCCTCTCGCCGGCGACGAATCGGCGCTCGCCCAGGCGTGTGCCGCCGCCGGCGACGGCCGGCTGCGTCAGGGCGCCGCGCTCAAGTTCTTCTGGGGACCGATGGACTGTGGCAAGTCGACCATGGCGTTGCAGATGAACTACAACCATGCCCGGCAGGGCCGGCGTGGGCTGGTGCTGACCAGGATCGACCGTTCCCTCGGGCCGCAGATCACCACCCGGATCGGCCTGGCGCACGAGGCGATCGAGGTCACCGACGACCTGGACCTGTGTGAGCTGGTCAGGAGCCGCTGGGCCGAGGGTGACCGGCTCGACTATCTGATCTGCGACGAGGCGTGCTTCTACACGGTGCGGCACGTGGAGCAGATGGCGGAACTGGTCGACTGCTACGACGTGGACGTCTTCGCGTTCGGCCTGGCCAGCGACTTCCGGTCCTGTCTGTTCCCGGCGGCGCAGCGGCTGTTCGAACTCGCCGACGAGGTGTCCCGGATCCAGGTCGAGGTGCTCTGCTGGTGCGGACGTCCGGGGCAGCTCAACGCGCGGGTGGTCGGCGGCGCGGTGGTCCGGCAGGGCGAGCAGGTGGTCATCGGGGACACCGTCGAGGCGGCCGAGGTGCGCTACCAGGTGCTCTGCCGGCGGCACTTCCGCTCCGGCGACCTGGCCCGCAACCGCTGACCTCCGGCTCCGCACGAGGTCAGAACGGGTCGCCGCAGACCCGCCACTGGTCGCCGTCCTTGACCATCGGCATCTCCCGCCGGTCCACCACGCCGGAGCGGCGGGTCAGCTCCGCCGTCGCGGTCGCCCGGAGCTGACCCTGGTCGCTGGCGACGGTGACGTCGTCGACGGCGTACCGGGTGATCGTCGGTGGTACGGAGAGTCGCCGTTCGAACTCCTCCCGGCTCCACCGCTCCCGGGTGTCGACGCAGAGCCGGTCGTAGGCGCCGCCCGCGTCGCCGCTGGTCACGTCCTGGAGGAACGCCTCCGCCGCGTCCCGGGCCGCGCCGGAGGACTGCCGGACGTGCTGGTAGTTCCACGCTCCGAGACCGGCCGCGCCCACACAGCAGACGAAGAGGCCGGCCGCGACCACCGACAGCACCCCCCGCAGCCGGCGCGGTCGCCGCGCCCCGCGTCCGCCGGGCAGCTCGTAGGCCATGCCACCGACGGTAGATAGCGGCCGCGTCCGGCGGGTGCCGAACCGGCCGGCTCCACCGCCGACCGGCCATGATCGGCCCGGTCGGTGTCACCGGTGGCCCGCCGTGGACTACGGTCGGGTCCATCCCCCGCCAGCCTCGCCGGTCCACCGGCCGGCCCTCGCCCCTCAAGGACGACGATGCAGCGCTACGTCCAGGTGGTCCCGGCGCCCGCCGACCCGTACTTCAGCGACCGGCTGCTGCGGTCCTGGCTCGACCGGCAGCTCGGCCCGGACGGGCACGCCGCCGCCGCGGACCGGCTCGCCGCGCTCGCCACCGACGTCACCGGACCACTGCGGGCCGCGCACGCCGACGCCGAGGCGCACCCACCGACCCTGGTCCGCTACGGCCCGTGGGGCGCCCGGATCGACCGGATCGAGACCTCCGCCGGCTGGCAGGCCCAGCGCACGGCGGCGGCCCGGCACGCCGTGGTGGCGCTCCCCTACCTGGCGTCGGCCCGGAGCACCTGGGGAGCGGCGGCCCGGGTCGTCCAACACGCCCTGCTGCACCTGTACGGCCCGGAGTCGGCGACCTTCTCCTGCCCGGTGGCGATGAGCGACGGTACCGCCGCGCTGCTCGCCCGCCCGGAGGTCGATCCGGCGCTGCGGGACACCTGGCTGCCCCGGCTCACCGCCACCGACCCGGCCGTCGCGGTCAGCAGCGGGCAGTGGATGACCGAGTCGCAGGGCGGCTCCGACCTGGCCGGGTCGACCACCAGCGGCCGGCCCGCCGCCGACGGCTCCTGGCGGCTCACCGGCGAGAAGTGGTTCTGCTCGGCCGCCGACGCGGAGCTGGCGGTCGCGCTGGCCCGGCCGGAGGGCGCCGGTGCGGGCAGCCGGGTGCTGGTGCCGTTCCTGGTGCCCCGCTACGCCGCCGACTCGCCGCTGGCCGGGCCGGGTGTCGACCCGGACGCCCCGGCGCCGGGGATCACCGTGCACCGGCTCAAGGACAAGCTCGGCACCCGGGCGCTGCCGACCGCCGAGATCGGGCTGCGCGACGCGTACGCCTGGCCGCTCGGTGACCCGTCCGGGCCGGGTCTGAGCCGGGCGATGACCCTGGTCGTGGTGACCCGGCTGCACAACGCGGCGGCGGCCGCGGCCGGCATGCGGCGGGGACTCGGGTACGTCCGGGCGTACGCCGACGCCCGGCAGGTGGCCGGCGGACGGTTGATCACCTCGCCTCTGCACCGGGCCACCCTCGGCACCCTGGCGGTGGACGCGGCCGGGGCGTTCGTACTCGCCGGACACGCGTTCGCGCTGCTCGGCCGGGTCGAGGTCGGCTCGGATCCGGCCGCCGCCGCCGAACTGCGGATCGTGGCGCCGCTGGCCAAACTCGCCACCGGACGGCTGGCGGTCTCCTCGGCGAGCGAGTACGTCGAGTGTTTCGGCGGCGCCGGATACGTCGAGGACACCGGGATTCCCCGGCTGCTGCGCGACGCCCAGGTGCTGCCGATCTGGGAGGGCACCACCAACGTGCTCGCGCTGGACGTGCTCCGGGCGGTGCTGCGGGAGGACGCCGCCACCCCGCTGCTGGCCCGGCTGGACGCCGCCACCGACACCGCCCGGCGGCTGCACCCGGCGCTGGCCGACGCGCTCGCCGACACCATCGCCGAGCTGCGCGACTCGCTCGCCGAGGTGACCCCGGAGGCGGTCGGGGTACTGGCCGGGGCGCGCGGGCTGGCGCTGCGGATGGCGTACGCGCTGGCCACCGCCCTGCTGGTGGAGCAGGCGGCCGGCGGCGACGAGACGGCGGAGGTGGCGGCCCGGCTCTGGGCGCGGCGCTGGCTGCGCGGCGCGGACATCGCGGCGGAGGCGCACCACGAACTGGACCTGCTCTGCTGAACCGGTCGTGGACCGGAGCCCGGGGTCCGCGGTCGGGTCAGCCTCGGCGGCGGGCCCGGGCGGCCCAGATCGCGTACGCGGGGTCCCGGTCCAGGTTGTGCCGGTCCCGGTCGTACCGCCGGGTGGTGCGCGGGTCGGCGTGTCCCATCGCGTCCTGCACGTCCTCCAGTGGCACCCCCTCGGCGCGGGCCGAGGTGGCGAAGGCGTGCCGCAGCGAGTGTGGGGAGAGCCGTTCCCAGGCCGGGATGCCGGCCGCCCGGGCCAGTCGCCGGACCAGCCGGAAGACGGCGTGCCGGTCGAGCCGGTTGCCGGTGGCGGTCACCAGCAGTGCCCCGGTGAGCTGCTCCACCGGTCGCCCCGCCACCACCGCGCGGGCGGTCAGGTAGGCGTCCACCGCGTACGCCGATCCCGGGGTCAGCGCCCGACGGCGGGCCCGGCCGCCCTTGCCGACGAACCGCACGCTGCGGTGCCCGCGTTCCTGGCCCAGGTCGGCCAGGTCGAGCGAGACGAGTTCGCCGACCCGCAGCCCCAGGTCGGCGAGGAGGGCCAGCACCACCCGGTTGCGCAGCGCGTTGGGGCCGGCGTCGGCCTCGGCGGCGGCGAGCAGCGCGTCCACCTCGTCGGAGCTGAGCCCCACCGTCGCGGAGTGGTCGCGGTCGACCCGGGGCCGGTCGGCGCCGGAGACCGGGTTGGCCGGCACCGCGCCGAGCCTGCCGAGGAACGTGTACCAACTGGAGAGCGCGGAGAGTTTCCGGGCCACCGTGGCGGCGGTGAGTGGGCGGCCGCTGCGCGGGTCGACGCTCGACTCCAGCTCCCGGGCGTACGTGTTGACGTCCAGGAACGTCGCGCCGAGCGGGTCGACCTGCCGGTCGGCGCACCAGCCGAGCCAGCCGGCGATGTCCCGCCGGTACGCGGCCCGGGTGTGCTCGGAGAGCCGACGGTTACGCAGCCAGGCCTCGGTGAAGTCGGCCGGGGTGGACGTCGACACCGGTCGGGTCGCCGCGCGGCGAACCAGGGCGGATCGGGACACGCGAGAAAGTTTTTCAGACCATTCGCCCGGGACCGTGCCAGACGCGCCCGGCGATCCGGGAACTCTTCACCGGGCGGCCACTTCCCCTCGACGCCCGACGCGCGCCGGTCCGGTGTCGCTCGGACAGGCGCGCGTCGCGTGAGCGGGGTTGGACGGACGGTCAGGAGTTGATCTGGCGCGGGCCGCCGCCGGTGACGGTGACCTCGACCCGGCGCGGCTTGGCCCGCTCGGCCACCGGAATGCGCAGCGTCAGCACCCCGGCCTCGTAGCCCGCCTCCAGCTTCTCGGTGTCGAGCGTGTCGCCGAGGAAGAGCTGGCGGGTGAAGACGCCCATCGGGCGTTCGGCGGCGACGAGTTCGACCTTGTCGCCGGTCGGCCGGCGCCGCTCGGCCCGGACGGTGAGCACGTTGCGCTCCACGGTGCACTCGATGCTGTCCGGGTCGACGCCCGGCAGGTCGAAGGCCGCGTAGAAGTAGTCGCCGTCGCGGTAGGCGTCCAGGTGCATGACCGCCGGGCGGCTGTTGGTGCCGAAGAAGTGCTCGGCGATCCGGTCGATCTCGCGGAACGGGTCGGTACGCATCAACATCGTCGATCCTCCTCGGTTCTCCTAAGCCGAAGGTTAAGTTGAGTCTAGGTGACTCAAGTCCTCTTCTTTATTACCGCGCTCTGGCTCCGGCGTCAACCCCCAGTACCGGGACGGTCAGCCGAGCCGCTTCTCGAACCAGTGGTCGGCGTACGGCGAGGTCGAGTAGGCGGGCACCTCCCGGTAGCCGTGCCCGGCGTACAGCGCCCGGGCCTCCACCAGGTCGTGCCGGGTGTCCAGCCGCATCGTCGTCGCCCCGTGCACCGCCGCGGCCTGCTCCACGGCGGCGAGCAGCCGCGCCCCGCCCCCGCGCCGTCGCGCCCCCGGCCGGACGAAGACCCGGGTCACCTCGGCGTACGGCAGGGCGTCCAGCCGTACGCCGACACAGCCGGCCGGTTCGCCGTCGTACCGGCCGACCAGGAACAGCCCGGTCGGCAGGGTCAGGTCCGCACTGCACTCCTCCACCAGCACCTGGTCCACCTCGGCGTCGGTGGCCGGCCGCTGGTGGTAGCGGCCGACGATCTCGGTGTAGTAGTCCCGCAGCAGGGCGCCCGCCACCGGGCCGTCGACCGGCTCGGCCCGCACCGTCCAGCCCCGGGTCAAGATCTTTTCCACCCGGTCATTCTGGCCGCCGCGTCCAGCGGTTTCCCCGCTGGAGGGGGCCGGCGGTCGGTGCCGGGTGCCGACCGGCGCAGCGCGCTGCCCGGTCAGGTGACGGCGGCGAGCGGCTCGGGTTCCGGTACGGGCTCCGGGCGGGTGGTCGCGGGGCGGCGTACCCCGGGGAACGCGGCGGTGCCCAGGCAGGCCACCGTGACCGCGACGGCGGACAGCACCAGCGGTACGGCCGGCGACCAGGCGTCGGCGGCGAGCGGTGCGAGGGCGTACCCGAGGGGCATCGCGGCGAGCGAGAGCAGCCAGTCGTAGGAGCTGACCCGGGCGAGCACGTGCGGCGGGATCTCCGTCTGGACGACGGTCTGCCAGACCGGGTTGAGGAAGCCGAGGGCGGCCAGCGCGACGCCGTACGAGCCGATCACGGTCCACGGCGGAGCGGCCACCGCGAAGAGGACGAGCGGCAGCGCGTACGTGGCCAGCCCCAGGTTCGCCACCAGGATCGGCCGGCGCAGCCGGACCCGTCCGGCCAGCACCGAGCCGATCAGCAGGCCGACGGCACCCGCCTGGAGGACCAGTACCCAGACACCCTCGCCGCCGAGCCGGTCGACCGCGATCGCCGGGCCGAGGGTGACCAGTACCGCCGCCACGCCGTTCCAGACCGCGTGCGCCACCAGGCTGCTCCAGTACCAGTCCCGGGAGCGGACCTCGGACCAGCCCTCCCGCAGATCGGCGAGGAGGGACTGGCGTTCCACCTGGATCCGGCGTACCCGGAGCACGGCCAGCAGGGCGGCGCTGACCGCGAAGCTGGCGCCGTCAAGCACGAACGCCCAGCCGGGTCCGGCGGCCCAGATCAACGCGCCGGCCAGCGCCGGCCCGGCCAGGCCGGTGGCGCTGCGGGCGGCACCGAGCGCGGCGTTGGCCTGCTGCCGGCCGGCCGCGTCGACCACCCCGGCGACCAGCGGTGAGGTGGTCGGCATCGCGAAGGCGGACGCGACCCCACCGACCGCCGAGGCGGCGGCGATCGGCAGCAGGGTCGGGTCGTCGCCGAGCAGTTCGACCCCGATGAAGACCTGCACGGCGCAGCGGACCAGGTCGCTGCCGATGGCCACGATCCGGGGGTCGAGCCGGTCGGCGAGTACGCCGCCGAGGGGCAGCAGCAGCAGTTTCGGCACCATCGCACAGCCGAGCACCAGGGCCAGCGCCGAGCTGGAGCCGGTGGCCCGGAGTACGGCGAGGGCGAGCGCGGCCGGCACGACGGCATCACCGAGCGCGGAGAGCGTACGGCCGAGGAAGAGCAGCCGGAAGGCGCGGAGCCGGAGCGGGTGGGACACGATCCGCAGATTATTTCGGAGCCGAACCTTTCGTCAACGAATAATTCCGCTTCGACGTAGAATCGTCGCGTGCAGGATCGTCGCGTGGAGGACCAGAAGGACTGGACCGACGGGCACGTCGCCCGCTGGCTGCCCGTGCTGCCCGACCTCGACCCCGACGTGGAGGGTGCGGTGACCCGGGCGAAACTGCTGGCCCAGCACCTGCGCCGGGTCCGGGAGAAGTCGCTGGCCGACTTCGACCTCCAGCGGCCCGAGTTCGACACCCTGCACGCGCTCGCCGGCCGGCACGGCCGGGCGGTGCCCTCCCAACTCGCCGACGACCTCAACCTGGCGCCGCCCTCGGTCACCGCCCGGATCGACGCCCTGGTCGCCCGCGGCTTCGTCCGGCGGACCCCGTCGGCCACCGACCGGCGGCGGGTCGACATCGAACTGACCGAGCAGGGCCGGGCCGCCTGGCTCGGCGCGATGGACGTCCTCGGCGACGAGGAATACCGGCTGCTCGGCGCGCTCAGCGCGGACGAGCGACGCACCCTCTCCGACCTGCTGCGCCGGATCATGCTCGCCGCCGAGCGGCCACCGTCCTCCTGACCGGCACGGTCAACGACGGGCCCCTCCGGGGCGAGGAAAGCCGGCAGGCCCCTCCGGCGCGTAGAGCGCCGCCCGGCCGTCACAGCTCGAACAGGTCCCGCAGCGCCTCGCCGATCCGGGCCATGCTCGCGCCGGTCGCCATCCCCACCCGCTCCACCGCCACCGCCGACGGGACCCGGCGCAGCCGGTTCACCACCACGACCCCGGTCACCGGATCCGTCTCCGCCAGCGGCACCACGAACGGCGGCAGCTCACCGCCGCCGCGTTGCCGGACGATCGGCGCGCAGTACGGCGAGGCGGACGGCCGGTCGTTGTGCCCCTCGCCGGAGAGCACGACGACCCGATGCCTGGCCTGCTGGGTACGGTCGCCGACGGTCCAGATCTCGCCCCGCTTCACGCGGCGCCGGCCAGGTCGGACCAGCCCGCGTCGACCCGGTCGGCGTACCGGTCGAAGGCGTCGAGTTCGTCCCGGACCTCCGGATTCGCGGCCAGCCACGCCTCCTGTTGCCGAGCCGCGGCGCGGAGCGCCTCCCGGCGTACCGCCCGGTCGATCCAGGCCGACAGGGAGAGCCCGTCCCGCCTCGCCGCCGCACGGGCTCGGGCGAGCGTGTCCCGGCTCAGGCCGAGCGTCACCTTGTCCGCCACGTCCGCGATGGTACGCCCGGCGGTATCGGCGCAGGCATCGGCGCGGGTGTGTCGAGGGACGGCACCGCGACCGCGGGTACCGGTCAGCGGGCCGGCGCGACCAGCCCCAGCTCGTACGCGATGATCACGAGCTGTACCCGGTCCCGGGCGTCGAGCTTGGTCAGCAGCCGGGCCACGTGCGACTTCGTCGTCGCCATCGTGATGAACAACTCCTCGGCGATCTCGCCGTTCGACCGGCCCTGCCCGATCAGGGTCAGCACCTCACGCTCCCGCTCGGTGATGCCGGCGACCGGTCGCACCGGACGGGCGGCCGCCGGGGCCGCCCCGACGAAGCCCGCGATCAGCCGGCGGGTCACGCTCGGCGCGATCAGGGCGTCACCGGCGGCGACCACCCGGATCGCCCCGAGGATGTCGTCCACGGCCATGTCCTTGACCAGGAAACCGCTGGCACCTGCCCGCAGCGCGCCGTAGACGTGCTCGTCCTCGTCGAAGGTGGTCAGCACCAGCACCCGGGCCGACGCGTTCTCGGCCACGATCTGCCGGGTCGCCTCGATGCCGTCCATGCCGGGCATCCGGATGTCCATCACCACCACGTCCGGCCGGACCTCCCGGGCCAGCCGGACCGCCTCGGCACCCGACCCCGCCTCGCCGGCCACCGCCAGGTCCGGGGTGTCGGCGATGAGTACCCGCAGCCCGGAGCGGACCAGCGGCTGGTCGTCGACGAGCAGCACCCGGACGCTCACGCCGGCGCCGCCGGGACCGGGACGGTCGCCGGCAGCGGCAACCTGGCCGCCACCCGGAAACCACCGTCGGGTACCGGGCCGGCCGCGAAGTCGCCGTGCAGCAGGCCGACCCGCTCCCGCATGCCGGTGATCCCGAACCCGGTGGCCGTGACCGGACCGCCGCGCCCCCCGTCGACGATCTCGACGTGCAGGTCGTCGACCCGGTAGTCCAGGGTCACCCGGCAGTATGCGACGCCGGCGTGCCGGACGACGTTGGTCACCGCCTCCTGCACGATCCGGTACGCGGACAGCTCGATGTCGGCGGGCAGCGCGCGCCGCTCCCCCCGCCGGCACAGCTCGACCCGGACCCCGGCCTCCGCCGTCACCGCCGCCAGCCGGTCGAGGTCGCCGAGCGTGGGCGCCGGATCCGTGGACGCCGGATCGGACGGGTCCGCCTGGCGCAGTCCACCGAGCACCCGGCGCAGCCCGGCGAGGGTCTCCCGGCTGGTCGTCTCGATCGCCCGCAGCGCGGCACCGGCCTCGGCCGGCTGGGTCTCGATCACCCGGCTGCCCACCCCGGCCTGGATCGCGATGATGCCGATGCTGTGTGCCACCATGTCGTGCAGTTCGCGGGCGATCCGCAGCCGTTCGGCGGTGACCGCCTGGGTGGTGGCCTGCGAGCGCAGCACCTCGGCGTACCGCCGCCGGGCCCGCACGGAATTGCCGATCATCCAGGCGGCCAGCATTCCCAGGGTGGGAATCTCCGGCTGGAAGACGGCGTTGTCGCCCGGGTTGAGATAGCCGACGGCGATCTCGGCGCAGAGCGTCAGCACGGCGACGGTCACCGAGAGCCGCCGGGACCTGGTCGCCGCGACGTACCCGACGACCAGGTTGATCGCCAGCAGTTGCAGGTACCGCAGGTCGGCCAGGTAGTCCTGGTGCCAGGGATGGACCGTCACGGTCATCGCCGCCGAGCCGAGCAGCATCAGCGCCAGGGTCGCCAGCGGACTCCGCCGGAGCAGGACGGCGGGCAGCGCCATCACCAGGGCCGGCAGGGCGTACCGGGGAATGGTCTCCAGCACGTTGTAGTAGTGCCCTGGCGCGCCCGAGACGAATGGCACGGTAAGGGCCAGTACCACCGGGAACGCGGCGAGTGCGCACCAGACCAGGACCGTGCGCACCGTCGCCGGCAGGCGGTGACGCAGCGGTGGCCGGAGCGGGTGTGAGGTGGCGTCCACGCCGCGAGACTAGCCACCGGGCGGCCCGCCCGACATCGGTCCACGGACGTAATCCCGCAGGCGGGCGGCGCTGCGGGCATTGCCGCCGCCGGCCCGATGACCGGGTCCGGCCGGACCGGCAGCGTTGCGGTCGTGATCGAACTTCACGACCTGACCAAGCGATACGGCCGGCGGACCGCCGTCGACGGCCTCTCCTGCACGGTACGGCCGGGGCACGTCACCGGCTTCCTCGGCCCGAACGGGGCGGGCAAGACCACCACGCTGCGGATGATCCTCGGCCTGGACGCCCCGACCCGGGGCACCGCCACGGTCGGCGGCGTGCCGTTCCGGAGCCACCGCCGTGGACTGCGGCACGTCGGTGCCCTGCTCGACGCGAACCACGTGCACGGCGGACGCAGCGCCCGGGCACACCTGTCCGCGCTGGCCCGCAGCAACGGCCTGTCGCCGCGCCGGGTCGACGAGGTACTCGACGAGGTGGGGTTGACCGAGGTGGCCCGGCAGCGTGTCGGCGGATTCTCCCTCGGCATGAGGCAGCGGCTCGGCATCGCCACCGCACTCCTCGGCGACCCGCCGGTACTCCTCTTCGACGAGCCGATCAACGGGATGGACCCGGAGGGGGTGCTCTGGGTCCGCCACCTGTTCCGCCGGCTCGCCGCCGAGGGCCGGACGGTCTTCCTCTCCAGCCACCTGATGACCGAGATGGAGAACACCGCCGACCAGCTCGTCGTGATCGGCCAGGGCCGGCTGGTCGCCGCCGAGCCGCTGGCCGACTTCGCCGCCCGCAGCGGCCGGCAGGGCGTGCTGGTGCGTACCCCACGTGCCGCCGAACTCGCCGCGCTGCTCACCGCCGCCGGGGCCCGGGTGGAGGCGGCGGACGGGGCACTGACCGTGACCGGGCTGCCGGCCGAGCAGATCGGCACCCTCGCCTTCGACCACCGGATCGTGCTGCACGAACTCGCCACCCGGACCGCCTCACTGGAGGACGCCTTCATGGAACTCACCGCCGACCGCGTCGAATACCTGGCGGGGCGGCCCCGATGAGCACCGACACCGCCGGCTCGACCCCGACCCCGGCGAGCCGGGCCGACGCGGCCACCGAACCACCCGCCCGGTTCCGGGACCTGCTCGCCGCCGAGTGGATCAAGGTCTGGTCGCTGCGGTCGACACCCTGGACGCTGCTCCTCGGCACGCTCTTCGTGATCGGTACCGCCACGATGGAGGCGCTCGACGACTACCGGGACTTCCCGACGATGAGCCCGGAGGCGCAACGGGAGCCGATCTTCGCGCTCTCCGACGCGTTCCCGCTGGTGGGCTACTGGACGCTGGCGCTGGTCGCGGTCAGCGCGGGCGCGATCACGGTGGTCGGCGAGTACGGCAGCGGCCTGATCCGGACCACCACCATCGCGGTACCGGCCCGGGAGTCGGTGGTACTGGCCAAGGCGGCCGTGGTGACCGCGCTCTGGACGGCGGCCGGCACCCTCGCCGCCAGCGGCGCGTTCGCGGTCTCCCAGGCCATCCTCGACAGGCGGGGCGCCGCGATATCGGTCACCGAACCGGTCGCGCTGCGTGCCCTGGTCGCCGCCGCGCTGCTCCCCACGGTCTGCGCACTGATCGGCCTCGGCCTCGGGGTGCTGATCCGGCACGGCGCCACCACGATGGTCACCGGCATCTTCGCCCTGCTGATGCTGCCGCAGTTCTTCTCGATCCGGACCCGCTGGTCCGCCGAGATCAACCACGCGATGGTGCTCACCGCCTGGGAACGGCTGACCGCGATGTGGGTGCCGCCGTCCGGTGACGGCTTCCACCGGGCCGGCGTCACCGAGTCGTGGATCGTCTACGCGGCCTGGCCACTGGTCGCGATCGTCCTCGCCCTGGTCGTGGTACGCCGCCGCGACGTGTGACCGGCCGCCCGGACCGCGACCCGTCACCGGTACGCGCTCCGGGCGGCGCCCTCAGTCCCGGCCCGCCGGCTGCGCCCGGACGGTCGGCTTCGCCGTGTCGGGCTGGCGGGCGTCGGCGGCGCGCAGCCCCAGCCCGGTCAGTACCGCCAGCAGCCAGCCCAGCGAGTTCAGCACCGTCACGGCGGTGAATCCCGGCTCGTCCGGCAGGGCGGACCACCAGGTGCCGACGGGTACCCCGAACCCGGCGACCGCCACGGCAGCGGCCGCCGGCACCGGTAGGGTCCGGACCGGACCGGAAGGCCGGGAAGCTTCGACCCACCGGCGAACCGGCCGAAAGTACGGTCGCGAGCACCGGCGACCGTACTGTGGACCGATGCCGGCGGCGACCGCGCTGCCGAGCATGGGGCGATGCGAACCTATCCCGCTGCCGTGCTGCACGCCGAGCACGTGACGAAACGCTACGGCCGCCGCCCGGCGCTGACCGACTGCGACCTGACGATCCCCGCCGGGCGGCTGATCGGCCTGGTCGGACCGAACGGGGCCGGCAAGTCGACGCTGTTGCAGCTGGCCTGCGGCTTGATCACCCCGACCTCGGGCACACTGCGGGTGCTCGGGTCACGCCCGGCCTCGACCCCGGCCCACCTGTCCCGGGTCGGCTTCGTCGCCCAGGACACCCCGGTGTACGCCTCGTTCACCGTCGCCGACCACCTGCGGATGGGTGCCCGGCTGAACCCGTCCTGGGACCGGGCCCTCGCCGAACGCCGGATCGCACAGGTCGGCCTCAACCCGGCGCAGCGGGCCGGGCGGCTCTCCGGCGGCCAGCGCGCCCAACTGGCGCTGACGGTCGCCGCCGCGAAACGCCCCGAGCTGCTGATCCTCGACGAGCCGGCCGCCGCGCTCGACCCGCTGGCCCGAGAGGGGTTCATGGGGAACCTGCGGGAGTTCGTCGCCGAACTCGGCGCCAGCGCCGTACTCTCGTCGCACCTGCTCGGCGACGTCGAACGGGTCTGCGACCACCTCGTGGTGCTCTCCGGGTCCCGGGTGCAGCTGGCTGGTGACGTACCCGATCTGCTGGCCGCCCACCACCGGCTCCTCGCGCCCCGCGACGAGCTGGACCGGCTGCCGGCCGGGGTCGAGGTGATCCGGGCGGAGCGGACCGACCGGCACTCGCGGCTGCTGGTCCGGGCCGGCGGCGGGTTGCCGCCGCTACCGTGGCCGGTGGAACCGGTCGGGCTGGCGGAGCTGGTCCTCGGCTATCTGACCCGGGCGTCCGAGTCGTCGGCCGCCGATGCCGCCGGGGAGGTCCGGCGATGATCTGGATGAGCTGGCGACAGTTCCGCGCCCAGGCCCTCGTCGGCGCCGCCGCCCTGGTGGTGCTCGCCGGCTACCTGCTCTGGCTCGGCACACGGATCCGGGACAGCCGGGACGGCTATCTCGACCGGTGCCGGCCGCACGGCGACTGCGCCCAGGCGATGGGGCAGTTCGTCGCCGAGCACCAGAACACCCTGCTGATCCTGGCCGGTCTCCTCGGCCTGCTCCCCGGAATCCTCGGGATGTTCTGGGGGGCGCCGCTCGTCGCCCGGGAACTCGACGCCGGCACCCACCGGCTGGTCTGGAACCAGAGCATCTCCCGCCGCCGCTGGCTGCTGACCAGGCTGCTCGTCGTCGGCCTGGCCGGCGCGACGATGGTCGGGCTGGTCAGCCTGCTGCTCACCTGGGCGGCCAGCCCCGTCGACGCGGTCGCCGACGACCGGTTCAGCACCGTCGTGTTCGGCGCCCGGAACATCGCACCCATCGGGTACGCCCTCTTCGCGGTCACCCTCGGCACCGTGCTCGGACTCCTCGCCCGGCGTACCCTGCCCGCGATGGCCCTCACGATCGGCGTCTTCGCCGTCGTCCAGTTCGGGATGCCGAACCTGGTGCGGCCGTACCTGATGGAGCCGGTCGACGTCACCCGGCCGATGACGGCCGAGGCGATCAACGAGGCGCGTGGACTGGGCAGCATCAGCGGCGCCGCCGTCGTACGTGGACTGACCGTGCCCGACGCCTGGGTCACCCGGACCAGCGAGCTGCGTACCGCAGACGGCCGGACGCTCGACGCCGCCCGGTTCGACGACTGCCTGATGCGGCCGCCCCGGACCGGGGCGACCGGCACGTTCGGTGACTCCGCGCGGTGCCTCGGCGAACTGGACCTGCACGTCGACCTCTCCTACCAGCCCAACCACCGCTACTGGCCGTTCCAGTGGCTGGAGTCGGCGATCTATCTGGCGCTCAGCGCGCTGCTGACCGTCTTCGGGCTGTGGCGGATCCAGCGGCGGGTCGGCTGACCCGCCCGGCGCGGGCCGGCCGGCGGCACCGACCGGCCGGCCCGCGACAGCTCCACCGGCGGTGACGGGTCCTGACCCGACCACCCTGCGCACCGCTGACGGACCCGCCCGGAGTTGAATGTCGTGGTGATCAGGATGCGGACGGTGACCGACGTGCCGTCGTTCGACGGCGGGGCATGAACGGCGGCGGCACCGCGCAGGATCGGCGATGGCTTCGGGCGGCCATCGACCTGTCCCGGCTCTCGCCACCCTCGCCGACCCACTACGCCGTCGGCGCGATCATCGTCGACCGGTACGGCGACGTACTCGCCACCGGCTACACCGGCGAGACCGAACCGCACCACCACGCGGAGGAGGCCGCCCTGACGAAGCTCGCCGGCCGTACCGACCTGGAGCTGGCCCGGGCGACGCTCTACACCTCGATGGAGCCGTGCACGATGCGCAGGTCGCGGCCGGACCCCTGCACCGACCTGCTGCTCGACGCCGGCATCGCCCGGGTGGTACTCGCGCTGCGCGAGCCGCTGCTCTTCGCCGACTGCGATGGTGTACGGACCCTGCGCGAGGGTGGGGTCGAGGTCGTCGAGATCAGCGAGCTGGGCCATCTCGTCGTGGCGATCAACGCCCACGTGCTCGGCACCGCCGACCGTGCCGGCGAAGGCTGGTGAGGCCGGCGGCGTACGAAGACGGCGACAGCGACGGACCGGAGGATGGCCGAACGGCGGGCTGGGGCCGGACGGCGGGTGCTTGGAATGCGACCCGGGTCGACCCGTGGCTCGTCCGGGGTGCTGTCAGGCGTCGGCCTGGCCGAGGTCGACGACGTAGAAGATCAGCGGTCCACAATCGTCGTGCTCGGTCCGGGCGACGCGCATGCCCAGTCGCTCGGCAATCCGGCGTGACGGGGCGTTGTGCGGGCGGATAGTGGCCCAGACCCGACCGATGCCCGCCGACCGGCACTCACCCAGGACGGCGCTGGCGGCCTCCGAGGCGTACCCGTGACCCTGGTGGCTCTTCCGGATCAGGTAGCCGATCTCGGGCTCGGCGTACCCGGTCCGTCCACTCAGCATGCCGCAGTTGCCGACCAACGTGTCGGTGTCGAGATCCCGCACCGCGTACCAGCACAGACCGTGCTCCCGCTGGGCGCTCATCCGGTTGCGGATCCACCGTTCGGTCTCGGCCAGCGCGGTGAACGGTCCCGACCCGATGGTGTTGGTCAGCGGATCGGAGAAGAGGCCGTGCAGCTCCTCGGCATCGGCCGGCACGAAGGGCCGAAGTCGCAGTCGGGGCGTGGTCAACGAGGTGCGCATCCCACCTCCACGCCGCGCGGGACGGCCCCCGCCGCGGCCCGTCACAGCCGCCGGACGCGCAGCACGCAGGTCAGCATCGGCAGGGTGAACTCACCCTCCGCGGTCTCCGGTCGGCTGGCCAGGAAAGCCCGGATCCGGCCGAGCGTGGCCTGCCGCTCCTGCTCCGGCATGACCAACATCCCCGCCCTCGTCTCAAGCGTCGCGACGAGGGAGTCGGCGGTACGGAGCTGCCCGTGCGGGAACTCGGCCTGCTCCGGCGAGCCGAACCGGGCGGCCACGCCAGTCTTCGGAAGGTGCGCGTCGGCCGTCACGGCGCGCCAACTGGCGGGCGTGTCACGCGGGCCGATCGCCGCGCTTCCGCTGACCCGCGCCAGCCCGGCGACCCAGTCGACCCGATCGTCCACGGTGTTCCACAGGCCGGCCAGGATGCCGCCGGGCGCCAGGACCCGGGCGATCTCGGGCCCCGCGACGGCCATGTCGAACCAGTGCATGGCGTTGCCGGCCAGTACGGCGTCGACGGACGCGTCCGGCAGCGGTATCGCCTCGGCGCTACCCGGCAGCGCGGGAACGTCCGGCAGTGCGCCGCACAGCTCGGCCAGCATCGCCGGGTCGGGCTCGACCGCGGTCACGTCGGCGCCCGTCTCGACCACCGTGGCGGTGAGCTTGCCGGTCCCGGCGCCGAGGTCGAGCACCCGCGGGCCGGGCGCGGGCTGGAGTGCCCAGCGGATGGCGGTCCGCGCGTAGTCCGGGCGATGCTCGGCGTACGCGGTCGCTGCCGCACCGAACGACGAGGCGTGCAGATGTCGCTTCTGCTGTTCCACGCGATCAACCTACCGATCGGTGCGGCGGGTGGGACACACCCGCGCCTCAGGGAAAATCCGCCCCGCCGGTCCCGTTGCGCCGGCCGCGGCGACGGGCCCGCGCCGTCCAGAGGACGTACGCGGGATCGCGGTCGAGGTTGTGCCGGTCCCGGTCGTACCGGCGGGTCGTGCGCGGGTCCGCGTGTCCCATCGCGTCCTGCACGTCCTCCAGGGACACCCCTTCGGCCCGGGCGGTGGTGGCGAACGCGTGCCGCAGCGAGTGCGGCGACAACCGCGCCCAGGCGTGGATGCCCGCCGCCCGGGCGAGCCGACGGACCAGCCGGAACACGGAGTTCCGATCCAGCCGGGCACCGGTCGCGGTGACCAGCAGTGGACCGGTCAACTCCGGCACGCTGCACCCCTGGGCGGCGGCCCGGGCGGCCAGGTAGGCGTCCACCGCGTACGCGGTGCCGGGGGTGAGGGCGCGGCGACGGACCTTGCCGCCCTTGCCGACGAAGCGGATGCTGCGATGCCCTCGCTCGGTACCCAGGTCGGTCAGGTCCAGCGAGATCAGCTCGCCGACCCGCAGTCCCAGGTCGGCCAGCAGGGCGATGGTGACCCGGTTCCGGATCGCGGTCGGTTCGGTGTCGGCCTCGGCCGCGGCCAGCAGCGCGTCGACCTCGTCGGGGGTCAGCCCGACGGTGGCGGAGTGGTCCCGGTCGACCCTCGGGCGGTCGGCGCCGGCCACCGGATTGGCGTCGACGGCGTGCAGCTTGACCAGGAAGTCGTACCAGCTGGACAGCGCGGAGAGGCGGCGGGCGACGGTGGCCGGGGTGAGCGGGCGGCCGCTACGCCGCCCCAGTGTCGCCTCCAACTGCCGGGCGTACGCGTTGACGTCGAGGAACGAGGCCCGCAGCGGATCGAGGTCCCGGCTCCCGCACCAGGTCAGCCAGCCGGCGACGTCCCGCCGGTACGCCTCCCGGGTGTGCGCGGAGAGCCGTCGGTTGTCCAGCCAGGCCTCGGTGAAGTCGGCGGGCCCGGCGGTCGTCAGCGCAGGGCTGCTCGACCTGCGCGGCACCACCTCGGACGACGACATGTGAGGAAGGTTCTCAGGTCGGCCGTGGAATCGCACCGAGGCGCGCCCGGCAGACCGCCGTCGGAGGTGCCGGCTACTCTCCCCGCGTGCTCTCCCAGATCAGGGGCCTGTCCCGCCACTTCACCGAGGAAACGCTCCGGACGTACCTCTTGGACCGCTCGGTACGCAGCGAGGACGGCTGCCTCGTCGTACGCGGCTACGGTAGCCAGCGGGGCGTGTACCAGAAGGTCGCGGGCCGGGCCTGGGCGCACATCGCCGCATATGTCGTCTTCGTCGGCGGCTACGATCCCGAGCTGGAGGTCGCCCACCTCTGCGGTGTGCCGGACTGTATCGAGCCGAGCCACCTGCGGCAGCTCAGTCATGCCGAGAACTGTCGCGGCCGTAGGCAGCATCCCCGGTGCCGCAACGGTCACGACCGCGAGATCGACACCCGTACCGGCCGCTATCGCAGAGTCTGCCGACGCTGCAACAGCGACGCGCAGAAGCGGTGGCGTGAACGGCAGGCCCGCGAGGTCGCCGAGGGCCGCGCCAGCTACGGCCGCGCCACGGACTGAAACGGGGCCCCGCCGGGGTCCGGGCCTTCCGTGTCTGCCGGGCGCTCTGTCGGAGTGACGCCCGGAAGGTCAGCCGATGCTCAGAAGGTCAGCGCGGGCGGCCGTCTTACACCAGCGTAAGTCTTTACGGCAAAGAACTGTCATTATGATGTACCCCCCGCTCGCGCCGCCCGGGAGGCTCTCCAGCACCCGGGACCGGCATTAACGGATTATCGGTAATGGAAATTCAATAATCGAGGCATGACGGGGGCTGCCGTGGCTCCGCACGGGTGGGGTCGGGTGTGGATCGGCGGGGCTAAATCGGTGGACGAGGCGCGCGCCGGTCGCGATCGTTGGGCGGATGCGACAGGACGAGATCTGGGACGCCGCGACGGCCGAGAACTACGACACCCCGGGCGCGGGGATGTTCGCCCCAGAGGTTCTCGGTCCCGCCGTGGACCGCCTCGCCGAGCTTGCCGACGCCGGACCGGCGCTGGAGTTCGCCATCGGGACGGGACGGGTCGCCGTACCGCTCAGCGAGCGCGGCGTACCGGTCAGCGGCATCGAACTGTCCCGTCCGATGGTGGACCGGCTGCGCACCAAGGCCGACGAGACGAGAATCCCGGTCGTCGTCGGCGACATGGCCACCGCCACCACCGGCGGGCAGCACACCCTCGTCTACCTCGTCTACAACGGCATCTCCAACCTGCTGACCCAGGCCGAGCAGGTCGCGTGCTTCCGCAACGCCGCCCGTCACCTGCTGCCCGGCGGTTGCTTCGTCATCGAACTCTGGGTACCTGAGCTGCGTAAACTCCCGCCCGGCCAGGAGGCGGTGGTCTTCGGGGCTGCCGCTGGCTACATCGGGCTGGACACCTACGACGTCCTGCGGCAGCAGGTGGTCTCGCACCACTTCCGGTTCGGCGACGGTCGGGACGCGCGGGTGTTCCGCAGCCCGCACCGCTACGTCTGGCCGGCGGAACTGGATCTGATGGCCCAGTTGGCCGGGTTCGAGCTGGAGTCCCGGCACGCGGACTGGACCGGTTCGGAGTTCACCGCCGAGTCTCGATCCCACGTCTCCGTCTACCGCCTCCCGGCCACCCGCTGAGGCCGACCCAACCCCGGAAGACCCGTCGCGCTTTCCCGGCCGACCGCTAGGCACAAGTTCGCCTCCCCACCCGGGGTGCACCGACCAGGGTCCGGTGGAAAACCGGTTGAGCCTTGCTGCCGCGTTCCCGTAGGTTGCCTGCGCCCGACGCCGTGAGGACAGAGGACAAGACCGCGTGACCCCGCCCGCTCTCTAGACCTGACACCTTCTTCCGCTCACCGGTAGCCGACGATCCCGTCGGTTCTGCCGGGCTGCCCCTGTGCGCCCGGTCATACGGCGCTTGAGGCCGCGCGCAATCGGCCTCGTGTCAGGTCTAAAGAGATCAGGTCTAGAGATCATGTCTTCACAACCTCATATCGTGCTGCCCTGGGTCGTCCGTCGGACCAGGCTGCCGCTGCTGTCGTTGCGCTGCGTGGACTGCCGGGCGGAATCGGCCACCACCGGCCAGGGCAGGTTCCGCGTCAACGCCAACGGCAAGTTGCTGGACGTATGGCTGCTGGTCCGCTGCGTGGCCTGCGATCGGACGAGCAAGCTCACCGTGCACGAACGGACGCCGGTCAGATCGTTCGATCCGGTCGAACTCCACGGCTACCGCGTCAACGATCCCGAACTGGTGACGTCCAGGCTGTTGGATCCGCTGCTGGCCCGGCGTAACCGCTTCACCCTGGACTGGACGGGTGCCTGGCGGCTGGAGACCCCGTCGGCGTGGCGCGACGAGGCGTGGCCGGTCCAGGTGGAGGTCGTCTTCGAGGATCCGGTACCGGTACGCCCGGAACGCCTCATCGCGCAAGGGCTCGGCCTCAGCCGGAACGAGGTACTGCGCCGGGTGAAGTGCGACATCCCGTTGCGCCGTTCGACGAGTACGGGATTCACCTTCGTCGTGATGGCCGGAGACTAGGCGGGGGTGTGGCCGGGCGGGGCTACGCTGCCCGCCCGGCCGCACCCCGTGAAAGCCCCCGTGCTCAGCCCGGGGATCGGCGGTCGGTCGACAGGACGATCGCCGCGGCCGGGCACAGGTCGACGGCCTCGCGAACCGAGCCCCACGTTTCCGGCGGCGGCTCGGGTTGCAGTACGACCGTCTTGCCGTCGTCCTGTCCCTGGTCGAAGACCTCGCCGGCCGTCAACACGCACATCCCCGAGCCGATGCAGCGTTCGGTGTCCACGGTGATCCTCATCGGTCACGCATCCCAGGTGACCGGGAGGCTCTTCACCCCGTAGATGTCCGCGGTCTCCGGACGCAGGGCAACCTCTTCCGGCGGTACGGCCAGGCGCAGCGTGGGGAACCGGTTGACCAGTGCCGGGAACGCGACCCGCATCTCGACCCGGGCGAGTTGCTGGCCCAGGCACTGGTGGATGCCGTGCCCGAAGGCCAGGTGCCCGCCCTCCTGCCGGCTCAGGTCCAGCACGTCCGGCTCGGTGAAACGCTCGGGATCGCGGTTGGCGGTGTGGTACGACAGGATCACCCGGGAGCCGGCCCGGATCGTCTGGCCGCCCAGCTCGACATCCTCCAGCGCGGTCCGCATGAACGTCTTGGCGACGCTGAGGTAGCGCAGCAGCTCCTCCACGGCCCGGTCGGCGAGCGCGGGATCGGCGCGCAGCGCGGCGAGCTGCTCCGGGTTGCGCAGCAGCGCGAAGGTGCCGAGGGCCAGCATGTTCGCGGTGGTGTCGAGCCCGGCCGCCAGCAGGATCAGGGCGATCCCCTTCAGTTCCTCGTCGGTCAGCTCGCTGTCGGTGAGGTCGCTGAGCACGTCGTCGGTGGGGTTCGCGCGTTTGCTGGCCACCAGGCCGGCCAGGTAGTCCTGGGTCGCGGTGTAGGCCGCGATCAGGTCCTCGTCGCTGGTCTCCCCGTTCATGAACGAGTCGACCTGCTCCTGGAAGGAGCCCCGATCCTCGTACGGCACGCCCAACAGCTCACAGATCATGATCGCCGGGATGGGCCTGGCGAACGCGGTCACCAGGTCCGTCGGCGGTCCGGCCTTCGCCATCGCGTCCAGGTGCTCGGCGGTGATCTGCTCGACGCGGTCGGTGAGCAGGCGCATCCGCCGTACGGTGAACTTGCCCATCAGCGGTTTGCGGTAGCGACTGTGCTGGGGCTCGTCCATCAGGAGGAACTCGCCGGGCGGCGCCGGTGGGATCTGGATGTCCCCGTAGTCGATGGTCGGATGGAGCATGAGCTCCTTGCGTGAGCTGAACCGCGAGTCGGCAAGCACCGACCTGACCAGGTCGTATCCGGTGATCAGCCAGCCGGGTCTGTTGCCGGGGAAGGTGTAGCGGCTGATCGGGCCGTGCCGGCGGGCCTCGACCAGCTCTGCCGGCGGGTCGAAGGGGCAGCCGGGTCGGCGCGCCGTCGGCATCGTCGTCACGGCGTGCGGAGATTCCCCCATGGCCATTCCTCATCTCGCGATAGTACGTGTTTGGCGATAGCTAAACGCTACGTTGCATTCGAAGCAAAGGTCAATTTGCTATGAGCCGTTACAGCAGGTCAGAGGCGACAAATTGGTGCAATGACACTGGACACGAATGCAATGCTTCGTTGCAATGTATGGGGACGAAGGCAATACTGGCGGCATGCCAGGAGGACGGTTGACCCAGCAGGAGCGCCAGCGCATCGCGACCGGACTCGCCGACGGGCTCTCCTACGCCGAGATCGCCCGGCGGCTCGGCCGGCCGACCTCGACGATCAGCCGGGAAGTCGGACGCAACGGCGGCCCGAAGAGCTACCGGCCCCAGCAGGCGCACCGGGCGACGGCCCAACGCGCGCGGCGGGGCACCCCGGCGACCTCGCGCGCCACCGGACCACCGGGTGGCACGGCGGGAGCGGAGATCGTCGAGATGGCGGTCCGGACCGGGCTACCCAGGATGACAGCGCTGGTACACGTGGACCTGCTGCTCGCCGAAAACGGCAGGCGCACCGCGGCCGAGCTGACCCGCAGGCTGAAGGTCAGCCCCGCCTCCGTCTCCGTGGCCGTGAACTACCTCGTCCAGCACGGCTACGTCCGGCGCGAACGCGATCCGCAGGGACGTCGCGACGTCTACGTGGTCGACGACCAGGCCTGGTATCACTCCGTCGTGATCAGCACTCGGTACACCCTGGAATCGGCGCAGGCCGCGATGGCCGCCGCGGAGACGTCCGGACTCGACAGCCCCGTCGGGCAGCGACTTTCCAGGGCCGGAGCGTTCCTGGAGCGGGTCAGCCTGGACATCATGGAGTCGGCCGAACGCTGGCGCGGCCTGCTGTCCTGACGGCTGCCGGGTTATTCGATCGACCTACCGGGCATCGATGACCATACTCACGGCCATGACTCCGGGCCCGACGCCGCCGGCTGCGGACGCGTCGGCCGGTCCACCGGCGACGAGTACGGCACCGCTGCCGGTGCTGTGGCTCTACGGGCCGCCCGCCGTCGGGAAGAGCACCGTCGGCTGGGAGTTGTTCAACCAGCTCTCCCACCGGATCCCCACCGCCTACGTCGACCTCGACCAGCTGGGCATCTGCTACGGCGCGCCGACGCCGGACAACTGGGCACCGGAGCCGGCTTCCGATCCGGGGCGTCACCGCCGACAGACCCGCAACCTCAACCTGCTGGCGGCGAACGTCCGGGCCGCCGGTGCCCGCTGTCTGGTCGCCTCCGGAGTCGTCGACGCCGTCCGGGGCATCGACGTGGACCTGCTGCCGCAGGTGGCCCTGACGACGTGCCGGCTGCGCGCCGAGCCGTACGAGCTGCGGCAGCGGCTGGCGGGTCGGGGCAGGGCCGGAGACGAGCCGGTCGAGAGTGTACTGGCGTACGCGGCGGCGCTGGACCGGAACCATCCGACCGATCGCCGCGTCGACACGACGGGGCGCAGCGTCACCGAGGTCGCCAGGCTGGTACTGGCCGAGACCGGCGACTGGCCGGCCCTGACCGGCCCGGGTACGGCAGCGCTCGGGTCGTACCCTCGCTACCCCACCGGCCCCGGCGAGATCCTCTGGCTCTGCGGTGCGACCGCGGTCGGCAAGTCCACGGTTGGCTGGCAGGTCTACACCGCCGTCCGCGAGGCCGGGCGCCGCGCCGCGTTCGTCGACCTCGACCAGATCGGGTTCTACCGGCCCGCCGGCCCGCCGACGCCACGGAACCATCGGCTCCGGGCGAGCAACCTCGCCGCGGTATGGCAGACATTCCGGGCCACCGGGCTGCGCCGCCTGGTCGTGGTCGGCCCAGCCGACCACGCCGACGCGGTACGGACATACCGGGAGGCGCTACCGGCCGTGCGGATCACGCTGTGCCGGTTGCACGCCGGCCGGGACTCGATCGCCGAGCGGGTCGTGTTCCGGGGACAGGGTCAGGGGCCGCTGCTCGCGGGTGACGACCTGAGGGGGCAGCCGCCCGCCCGGTTGCGCCAGATCGCCGACGCCGCGACCGCCGACGCCGACGCCCTGGCGGACGCGGGCCTCGGCGACCTGCGTGTCGACACGGACGGCCGGACGGTGTCCGACATCGCCGGGGAGGTCGTCCGGCACCTTGGCTGGCTGGACTGAGCCGACCGGGATCCGTCCGGCCGGCCCTGTCACCGCGCCGCCGTTACCGCCGCTCCGGGCTGCCGGCCGCCGCCCACGAGCGGAGAACCTCCAGGTAGTGCTGGTTCTCCATCACGCCGAGGATGTTGCCGAACGGGTCGACGACGGACGCGGTGACGAATCCGGGGCCGCGCTCGACCGGCTTGTCGTGCACCGTGGCGCCCAGCGACAGCAGCCGGTCGAAGCTGGCCCGGACGTCGTCGACGTACCAGTAGACGACGGCGCCGCCGACTCGATCCGGACGGCCGTGCGGGGCGTATTGACCGCTTTTTCCGGCAGGCTGGCGGGATGCGTGCCGACCGTCTCGTCGCCGCCCTTCTGCTGATGCAGGCCCGGGGCCGGGTGACCGCCGCCGAACTGGCCGGGGAGCTGGAGGTGTCACTGGCCACCGCCCGCCGCGACCTGGCGGCGCTGTCGACGGCCGGACCTACCCCACCGAGTCGGTACGGGATGTCAGAGCCTGAGACGGGCGGCGATCGGCAGGTGGTCGCTGCCGGTGGGCGGCAGCGCCCACAGGTCGGTGACGCTCGCCGAGCGGGCCATCACCTGGTCGATCCGGGCGACCGGCAGCGCCGTCGGCCAACTGAACGGAAAGGCCGGCCCGGTCGACGGAAGCAGGTCGCCGACCGGCGCCAGCCCCCGGTCGTGCACGGTGCTGTTCAGGTCACCCAGCAGGATCACCGTCTCCAGCCGTTCGGCGGCGAGCGCCCGGGCCAGCAGCCTGGCGCTCTCGTCGCGCCGGGCGGAGCCGAATCCGTCCGGCAGGCCGAGCCGGATCGACGGCAGGTGCGCCACGTAGACGGCGATGTCACCGCCGGGCATCCGGACCGTGGCCCGCAATCCCCGGTTCCAGTCCGGGTCCAGCCCGGCCGGCCTGATGTCGAGCAGCCGGTCGTCCACCAGCGGATACCGTGACCAGAGCCCGACGGTGCCGTGCACCGAACGGTACGGGTACTCCCCGGCGAGCACCGCCGAGTACGCCGGCAGCGCCGGTGCGGTCAGTTCCTGCACCCCGATCAGGTCGGGCCGGACCCGGGCCAGTGCCCTGGCCGTACCGGTCGGATCGGCGTTGGTGTCGCTGACGTTGTGCTGGACCACCGTGAGGTCGCCCGCGCGGTCGTCCCCGCCGGGCAGCAGTGCCGGGCCGAACAGGCCGAGCCAGGCGGCGCCGGGCAGCGCCAGCGCGACCAGGGCGGTGCCCGAGCGGCGCAGCACCGCCAGCACCAGCAGGACCGGGACGGCCAGGCCCAGCCAGGGCAGGAAGGTCTGCACCAGGCTGCCCAGCCGGCCGATCCCGGCGGGCAGCAGGGCGTGCCCGGCCAGCAGCGCGCCGACCAGCACGGCCAACGCGGCGAGAACCGACCCTCGTCGCCACGTCGAGCGGCCGCGCCCGTCGACGCCCCAGGACCACCGGACCGTACGCGGCGACGCCGTCGGCTCGTCCTCCAGGATCGGCTCCTCCCGTCGTCGCCACCGGCCCGGCTGGCGGCGCTGGTGGCCGCCGAACCGCTCCGGTGCCGACAGCCGACGGGTGAGCCTACTGTCCCTGATGGACGGTCACCGTGCCGGCGGCACCGTCGACGGTGACCACCTGACCGGTTCTGATCGTATCGGTGGCGCCGAGGACGCAGATCACGGCGGGGATGCCGTACTCGCGGGCCACCGTCGGGCCGTGCGCCATCGGCGCGCCGGTCTCGGTGACCAGTCCCCCGGCGGTCAGGAACAGCGGCGTCCAGCCGGGATCGGTGGTCGGGGCGACGAGGATCTCGCCGGGTTCGAGATGCGCGGTCGCCGGGTCGTGCACCACCCGGGCCGGGGCGGTCACCGTGCCCGGGGCGGCGCCGACGCCGCGCAGCGCGCCGGGTGCGGCGGCGGCCGGGGCGAGCATCGCCTCGACGTCGGTGCCGTCGGAGAGCACCGAGACGGGTACGTGCCGACGGCGCAGCTCCCGCCGGTGCGTGGCCCGCCGGTCGGCGACCAGGTTCCGATGGTCGACCCCGTCACGCACGGCGGCCCGCGCCTCGGCGAGGGTCAGGAACATGATGTCGTCGGCCCGCTCCAGCAGTCCGCCGTCGGCCAGTTCCGCGCCGACCAGCAGCAGTTGCCGGCGGCTCTCCCGCAGCGGATACAGCCCGGCGAACTTGCCCGCCTCGCGCAGCCCGGCCAGCACCCGCGCCCGGCGCAGCAGGAACCCGGCGACCCGGCCCCGGACGGGTCGCCGGCGCCGGGCCCGTACGACGAGTTCGGCGAGCGTCGCCTCGGCCTCGGCGGCGGCCCGGGCGAACCGCCGGTCGGGAGCCTGCTCGGGATCGGTGACCCGCAGGTAGTTCGCGATCGAGGCGAAGACCGGGGTCGGGTCCTCGGCCCAGCGGGGCACCCCGAGGTCGACCTCGGCGGCGGCCCGGTGCCCGTACGTGTCGAGGAACGCCGCAAGTCCGATCTCCGGCAGGGTGCCGTCGAGGTATCGGGCGGCGAGTTCCTCCGGCGGTGTGGTCGAGAGCAGCTCGCGGTGCGGGCCGGCCCGCTGGGCGAGCTGCCACAGCGCCAGGTCCATCTCGATGGTGACGTTGTGCGGCATGCCGCCGAGCACGGTGTGGATCTCCGCCTGGCTGGCGATCCCCTTGAGCAGTCCGGCCGGCAGGGCGGTGGTGAGGATCCCGGCGACGATCGGCCAGATGATCCGGTCGTACCGGGTGGTGTGGTCCTGTGCCTCGACGTAGTCGAGCCGTTCGGCGGCGGTCTCCGGCCCGGCCGGTCCGGCGGCGGCCCGCTGCCGGAGCTGGTCGATCTCCTCGAAGAGTCGGGTCCGGGCCGCCTCGGGCCGGGCCAGCGCGCCCACGATCCCGGCGACCGCCCGGGGCGCGGTACGCAGCGCCGGGCCGAGACCACCGCCGGAGCCGGACCGGCGGGTGGGCGCGGGCGAGAAGCGCGGGTCGGTCAGGATGTGCTCGACCACCGCCTGGGCGCGCGGGCCGAAGTCGACCGCCATCAGCTTCACCAGCCGCTTGCGGCTCCTGGGATCGCGGACCAGGTCGGTCAGGTCGCCGTAGAGGCGTCCGCCGATGTCGACGATCTCGGCCCTGATGCCGAAGGAGCCGAGCATGGCGGCCAGGAGCACCCGCAGCGCGGACATCCCCATCGGGGTGACCGGACGGAGCATCCCCTGCACGTGCCCGAACTCCAGGTAGATCCGGGGCTGCGGCCGGTCGGTCGGCGGCGGCAGCGGGAAGAGTGTGGTGATCGGCCGGGACTGGAGCAGCCAGAGCGTGCCGTCGGAGTCGATCGCCCACTCGATGTCCTGGGGGACGCCGAAGTGGGCCTGGATCCGCTCGCCGGCCCGGTGCAGCTCGGCGAGTTGGTCGGGGCTGAGGCAGCCGCGTTCGTGGTGGCGGGTGCCGTCGAGGACGTAGTGGTCGGCCGGGGCGGTGCCGTCGACCACGGCGCTGCCGAGCCCGGGGGCGGCGTCGACCACCATCTCCGCGCGGGAACCGGTGAGCGGGTTGGCGGTGAACAGCACCCCGGCGACCACGGGGTCGACCATGCGCTGCACCACCACGGCCATCCGGACGGTACGCCCGTCGATGTCGTTGGCCTCGCGGTAGGCGACGGCCCGCTCGGTGTGCAGCGAACTCCAGCACTTGGCGACGGCGTCGTGCAGCGCGTCGACGCCGGTGACGCCGAGGAAGGTGTCCTGCTGGCCGGCGAAGCTCGCGTGTGGCAGGTCCTCGGCGGTGGCGCTGGACCGGACCGCGACCGGCCCGCCGCCCAGCGCCCGGTACGCCGCCGCCAGCTCCGCCTCCGGGATGACCCCCCGGTCGTGGGCGGCGGTGGTGAGGCAGAACCCCTCCGGCACCCGCTCGCCGAGCCTGATCAGCTCGCCGAGCCCGGCGGCCTTGCCACCGACCAGCTCCACCATGCCGCCGGACGTCTCAGCCAACGTGACCACGTGCACCCCGGTCCCCCTCCACCTTTTCCAATACGACTGCAATGTAACCGGCTCGGCGAGGTCACGTCAATACGACTGCAATGTAAAGTGGTCGGGTGCCCAGGAGAACCGACCACGTCGCCCGCCGGAGGCAGCTCGCCGACGCCCTGATGCGACTCGCCGCCACCCAGGGCCTGGAGGCGGTCAGCCTCCGGCACGTGGCGGCCGAGGCCGGGGTCTCCACCGGCATGGTGCAGCACTACTTCCGCACCAAGGACGAGATGATGACCTTCGCCCTCGACATGGTGATGCGGGACGCGGAGCGGAGGGTCACCGCCGAGGCGACCGCCGCCGGCCGGGTCCTCGCCCCCGCCGAACTCGTCCGGACGCTGATGGTCCAGATCCTGCCGCTGGACGAACCCCGACGGCTGGAGGGGCACGTCACCCTCGCCTTCCTCGCCTACGCGGCCGTGAAGCCGGCCATCGCCGAGGGGCTGCGGGAAAGTTCCGGCCACATGCGGAACTTCCTCGCCGACCAGATCCGGGCCGTACAGGCGACGGGCGGGACGGTGCCACCCGTCGACCCGACGCACGCGGCCACCGCCCTGCTGGCCCTGGTCGACGGGCTCGGCATCCACGTCCTGAGCGGGCACTACTCGGGCGAGGAGGCGGTCGCCGTCCTCGACGCCCACCTCGGGCTGCTCTTCGGCACCACACCTGCCGTGCCGAGCACCACTCCGCCCGCCGGCGCCGGCGGCACACCGGCCGGGCCGAGCACCACCGCGGCTGTCCCGTCCGCCGCTACCGGGTGACCCGGGTACGCCGGCCCGGCCCGGCACCGCCGACCCGCTCGGCCGTACGGGTCGACGCCGTAGGCCCCGTACGCTACGACCGGACCCGCGCCGCGCCCCGGCGGCGCCGCGAGAGGGAGGCCGCCCGGTGACCACCCGCATGGCCGTGTTCGGCGCTGGTTCCTGGGGTACCGCCTTCGCGATGATCCTCGCCGACGCCGGCTGTCGGGTCACCCTGTGGGGGCGCCGCCCCGACCTCGTCGACGCGGTCAACCGCACCCGTACCAACCCCGACTACTTCCCCGGCATCCCGCTACCGGCCGGCATCACCGCAACCGCCGATCCGGCTGAGGCCGCCGACGGCGCCGAGTTCGTGGTGTTCGCGGTGCCGTCGCAGACCCTGCGGGCCAACCTCACCGCCTGGGCGCCGCTGATCCCACCGGAGAGTGTCCTGGTCAGCCTGATCAAGGGCGTCGAACTCGGCACCGCCAAGCTGATGAGCCAGGTCGTCGGGGAGGTCACCGGCGCCGGTCCGGACCGGATCGCGGTCGTCTCCGGCCCCAACCTCGCCCCCGAGATCGTCCGCCGCCAGCCCGCCGCCAGCGTCGTGGCCTGCCGCGACGAGACCGTCGCCCGACACCTCCAGGCCGCCTGCCACACCGGCTACTACCGCCCCTACACCAACACCGACGTGGTCGGCTGCGAGATCGGCGGGGCGGTCAAGAACGTCATCGGGCTGGCGGTCGGCATCGCCGGTGGTCTCGGCCTCGGCGACAACACCAGGGCGTCGCTGATCACCCGTGGGCTGGCCGAGACGACCCGGCTCGGGCTGGCGATGGGCGCCGACCCGCTCACCTTCGCCGGCCTGGCCGGGATGGGTGACCTGGTCGCCACCTGCTCCTCGCCGCTGTCCCGCAACCAGACCTTCGGCACCAACCTCGGCCGTGGCATGACGGTCGCCGAGACGGTCGCGGCGACCCGGCAGACGGCCGAGGGCGTCACCTCGTGCGAGTCCGTGCTCGACCTGGCCCGCCGGCACGACGTGGAGATGCCGATCGCCGAGATGGTCGTCGACATCGTGCGCGGCGGGAAGTCGCCGCAGATCGCGGTGAAGGAGCTGATGGCCCGCTCGGCGAAGCCGGAGCGGCGCTGACCGCCCCGCCCGGCCGCGGGACGACCGCCGACCGCCTCGGCCGGGGGCGTCAGGTCCGGACGCAGACGTAGCTGGCGTACGTGGCCGGGTCGCGGCTCGCGGTCGTCTCGACGATCCGGAAACCGGCCCTGACCAGCATCGGTTCGAGCAGCCAACCGAAGGTGCTGTGTTCGGTGCGGATGTGGGTGGCGTACTCCTCCCGGGTCCAACCGTCGTCGGAGGAGCCGGCCGCCCCGGCCAGCCAGGTCTCGAACTGCTCCGCCACCTGCGCCGGCTCGAAGTTGTAGACCAGGTCACGCAGCAGCAGGACCCCGCCCGGCCGGAGCATCCCGGCGACCCGGGTCAGCGCGACCGCCTTCCAGAAGTCCGGTAGCTGGTGCAGCGCGTGCCGGCTGTAGACGAGGTCGGCCGGCGGGCCCTGGTGGTGGTAGCTGAGGAAGCCGGCCCGGACCACCTCGACGTTGCCCAGCCCGGCCCGGTCGGCACCGGCCCGCAGCCGGGCCAGCATCGCCGCCGAGACGTCCACGGCGACGACCCGCCGGCACAGCGGCGCGGCGGCCAGGGCGAGCCGGCCGGTACCGGCGCCGAGGTCGACCAGGGTGGCGTCGCCGTCCAGCCCGTGCCGGCGCAGCAGCTCCAGGTCGGCCAGCGGGTCGTGTCCGGCCTTGCGGTCGTAGCCGTCGACGTACGCCGGGTCGAGGTGCTCCGGTCCGGCGTGTGCCAGCTCGTCGAGCCACCAGTCGGGGTGTTCGGGGGTCATTCGTCTCCTCCACGGGCCGCCCGTACTCCTTCGGCCCGGCAAGGCTACGGAATGGGGTCCTGCTGCCGTCAACGGATTTCGGGAGGCTCGACCGGGTCGGTCTCGGCATGGTCCCGACGGATCACGCTGATCATGCCGTTCGGCTCGATGTACGCCCGGTCGACCACGCCGATCTCCTCGATGCCGTGCAACCCCGTGTTCGCCCGCCGGCCGCACCGCCGCCACCCGGGACGGCCCGCACTAGACTTCCCCGGCGATGGACGAGCAGAACCCGACCCCGGAGCCGCCGGTCGAGACCCGGCCATGTGCCCACTGTGGACGGCCGGTACCGCAGCGGGCGGCGGCGGGCCGGCCGTTCCGGTACTGCCGCGACAACGACGGCGCCTGCCAGCGGGCCTCCCGCAACCAGCGGATGCGGCACCGCAACGCGCCGGGGCTGGCCGGCCAGGTGGCCCGCACCTGGGAGGTCGTGGACCGGCTCGACCAGGTCACCGACGCGCTCGCCGAGGCGCTGCACGCCGAACTTTCCCCCGCCGGGGTGGAACGCCGGCTCGCCGAGGTGCGGGCCGAGGCGGCCAGCCAGATCGCGGCGGCGCAGACCGAACGGGACGAGGCCCGCCGGGACGCCGAGACCGCGGCGGTCACCCTGCACCAGGCCCAGCAGGCGGCGAGCACGGCGGTCGCCGAGCGGGCCGCCGCCCGGGCCGAGACCGAGCGGGCCGCCCGGACCGCCGAGCAGGCCCGGGCCGAGACCGCCGCCGCGCTCGCCGCCCGGGACGCCGCCCAGCAGGCGGCCAGCGCCGCCGCCGCGCTGCGTACCCAGGCCGAGCAGGACCGCGACGCGGCCCGCCGGGAGCTGCGGGCGGTGCGCACCGAGGCGGACGCCGACCGGCGGCGGCTGGCCGAACTGACCCGAGAACTGGCCGAGACGACCCGGGACCGGGACGCGGCCCGGGCCGAGTCGGAGCGGGCGACCCGGTCGGCCGCCGAGGCGGTCGGCCAGGCGGAACGGTTCCGGGCGGCGGCGGCCGAGGCCCGGACCGCCGCCGAGCGGGCGGCCGAGGAGGCGGCCCGGTTCCGCGTCGAGGCCGAGCGGGCGGCGGCCGACGCCGTCGAGGCCCGCGCCACGGCCGCCGCCGCAGCCGCCGACCTGGAGCGGACCCGGAGCGACCTGCGGGCCGCACGGGACGCCGCGGCCGCCGCCGAGGCCCGGCTCGACGCGCTGACGGTACGCCTGTCAGCGGCGCTAGCCGACCGGGACGCCGCCCGGGAGCGGGCCGGTCAGCTCTCCACCCAGGTCAGCGACCTCGCCGCCGCGCTGGCCGGACTCAGCGCCCGCGCCGTCGCCGACGCCTCGACCGGCCGCCCGGGCGCCGCCGCAGCCCACCCGGCCGGGCCGGCACCCGAGCCGTGACCGCCGGATAGCGTCCCCGCTGACGTGGGCCCGGACCGGACGACCGGAGCAAGACGACATATCCCGGCAATTCAGCACGGCTACCGGTGATCTCGATCACCTGCGAGGAGATCCGGCTACGCTCGGAGCGTTTGACCACTTGTACGTTTCTGCCGGCGGCGGGAATCGCCCACCCGGCACCTGTCGTTACACCGATAAGAACAAGCATCACGACCGAGGGGAAAGCCGATCATGGGCGAGCGCATGCTGCGCGGGAGCCGTCTGGGAGCAGTCAGCTACGAGTCCGACCGCAACACCGAGCTTGCCCCGCGACAGACCCGAGAGTACCTCTGCGCCAAGGGCCACCAGTTCGAGGTGCCCTTCGCCGTCGATGCCGAAGTGCCGATGACCTGGGAATGCAAGTTCGACGGCAGCGTCGCCCGGCTGGTCGACGGCAGCGAGCCGGAGCAGAAGAAGGCCAAGCCGCCGCGTACCCACTGGGACATGCTGCTGGAGCGCCGCTCGATCGCCGAGCTGGAGAGCATCCTCGCCGAGCGGCTCGAAGAGGTCCGGACCCGCCGCGGCCGGGCCTGACACCGACACGACAGCACACCACTGCCCCCACGGCGCCGCCGTGGGGGCAGTACCGTATCCCGGGCCGGCTGGCGGTCAGGGTCGGCGCGGCTCGACGATCTCGCCCTCGATCGCCCCACCCGGCGCGGCCGGCGGCGGTGTCGGTGCGCTCTCGGCAGGCCCCGGCCCGGCGTCCGGTCGCGGCTGACCCCGCCGGACCCGCACCCGACGCGGCCCGAACAGGTCCCCGGCAACCTGCGCGGAAACCCGCCGCTCGGCTATCCGCTGCACCTGCCCGCGGACCAGCCGACGCAGCACCGGCACCGTCAGCAGCAGCCCGGCCACCCCGGTGAGCAGGCCGGGAACCGCCAGCAGCAGCCCCGCGAGCAGCCCCACCAGCCCGTCGCTGACCTCACTGCCCGGCGGCCGGCCACCCTCGACGGCGGCCCGCAACCCCCGCCAGGCCCGCATCCCCTCCCGGCGCAGCAGGGCCAGCCCCAGCAGCGAGGCGGCGAGCACCAGCAGAAGCGCCCAGCCGAACCCGATCCACCGCCCGAGCAGCACGAAGACCGCTACCTCGACGACCCCGGTCAGCAGCAGTGCCAGCGGCACGAACCTCAACCCTCGGCGCATGTCACCCCATCCGGATGTCGGACCCACAGAGCCCGTACGTCCAGCATGACACGCCCCCGGTCACGGCCAGCGCAGCCGATGGTCGCCGGTACCGTCCCGGCGCGCCCGACCCGACACCGGCCGCCGGTCCGCCACCGACCAGAGCGTGACCCGCCACAACGCCTCACCGATGATCACCGGGCTCATCTTGCTCGCCCCCCGCTCCCGCTCGGCGAACGTGATCGGCACCTCGACCGTACGCAGCCCGGCCCGGTGCGCCCGCCAGGAGAGTTCCACCTGGAACGAGTACCCCTGCGAGGCGACCGAGTCGAGGTCGAGGCGGGCCAGCGCCGGCACCCGGTACACCCGGAAACCGCCGGTCGCGTCCGACAGCGGCATCCCCAACGCCACCCGGGTGTAGAGGTTGCCGCCCCGGGACAGCAACTGCCGGTGCCACGGCCAGTTCACCACCTGACCGCCGGGCGTCCAGCGGGAACCGATCACCACGTCCGCGTCCCGGGCCGCGTCCAGCAGCCGGGGCAGCTCCTCCGGGGCGTGCGAGCCGTCGGCGTCCATCTCCACCACGGCGTCGTAGCCCTGCCCGGCCGCCCAGCCGAACCCGGCCACGTATGCCGCACCCAGCCCCTGCTTGCCGGGCCGGTGCAGGACGTGCACCCGACCGTCGGCCTGCGCCATCCGGTCCGCGATCGCCCCGGTGCCGTCCGGGCTGTTGTCGTCGACGACCAGGATCTCCACCGACGGCGCCGCCCGGTGCACCCGGTCGACGATCACCCCGAGGTTGTCGGCCTCGTTGTAGGTGGGCACCACCACCAGCACCCGACCCACCCCCGGATAGCCGTCCCCGGCCCCACCCGTCGACTCATTCACCGCTCCTCCGCATCCGCCGGGTCGCCGGCCGTCGCCGTACCGACCCCGGGAAGCGGACGCCGACGGGTCAGCATCGCGGCGGCGAGCGCCGCGGCAGCCATGGCCAGCAGCGCCACCTCCGGCCAGAGGCCGACCCGGGTGGCGACCGTACGGGTCTCCCCGAGGTGCATCTGCCGGGTCACCACCGCCCTGGTGTTGAACCCGGTCGCCCCGGTTACCCGCCCGTCGGCCCCGACGAACCCGGAAACACCGACCGTCGAGGCCATCAACGCCTCCCGGCCGTGCTCCACCGCCCGCAGCCGCACCATCGCCAACTGCTGCTCGGCCTCCGCCACGTTGAACGTGGCGTTGTTGGTCTGCACGACCAGCACCTGCGCCCCGCCGGTCACGGTGTCCCGGACCACCTCGTCGTAGGCGACCTCGAAACAGATCACGTCACCGAGCGTCACCCCGCCGACCCGCAGCACCCCCGGTTCGGTACCGGCGACGAAGTCGTTGCGGACCCGGTCGACCTCCTTGCTGACCATCCGGGCGATGTCCCGCAACGGTACGTACTCGGCGAACGGCACCGGATGCCGCTTGATGTACATCTGCGAGGTGTCCAGGCCGGTACCCGGCAGCCACACCAGCCCCGCGTTGCGCACCTGCCCCTCGTCCGGGCCGAGCAGCACCGCGCCGACCAGGATCGGCGCCCCGACCGCGTCCGCCGCCTCCGAGATCCGCCGCCCCGCCGACGCGTTGCGGGTCGGGTCGACGTCGCTGGAGTTCTCCGGCCAGACCACCAGGTCGGGCCGCTCCGCCTCGCCGGCCGCGACCTGGCGGGCCAGCTCGATGGTGGCCTCGACGTGGTTGTCCAGCACCGCCTGCCGCTGGGCGTTGAAGTCGAGCCCCATCCGGGGCACGTTCCCCTGCACGATCGCCACCCGGGCGGTGTCGGCGCCGGCCTCGGCAAGAGGCACCAGCAGCCCACCGGCCAGCAGCGCCGCCGCCCCGGCGACGAACCCGGCCCCGTGCAGCCATCCGGCCGCCGGCAGCGCCCGCCACGGCCGCCACAGCGCCACCACCAGCAGCCCGCCGGCCGCCGCCACCACGAAGGTGACCAGCGGCGCACCGCCGTACGCGGCCAGCCGCAACGTCGGCGAGTCACCCTGGCTGAACCCGAGCCGCCCCCACGGGAACCCGCCGAACGGCGTACGGTCCCGCAGCGCCTCCTGCGCCACCCACAGCACCCCGGTGACCAGCGGCCAGCACCAGCGGAACCGGTCCACCAGCGGGCCGGTGAAGGCCAGCGCCAGCCCCAACAGCCCCAGATAGGCCGCCTGCAACCCGGACAACAGCAGCCACGGCACGTTACCGGTGTAGAGGTTCGTCCAGCTCAGCATCGGCAAAAACAGTGCCAGCCCGGCGAGGGTGCCGAGCCCGAACCCGGCCCGCAACCGTCGCCGGTGCACCGCCACCGAGAGCAGCGCCACCCCGACCGGCGCCAGCCACCACGCCCCGTACGGCGGAAACGCCAGCAGCAGCACCAGCCCGGCGCCGACCGCGGCCGGCAGGGCCAGCCACCACGGCAGGGGTCGCCCGGCCGGCTCGGCGGGCCGGTCCCCACCCTCGGCAGTCTCCGGCGGCTCGGCCGTCACCACTGTCACGCGCGCCTCACGTCTTCTCGAACGCCACCGGCCCCGGCGCCGGTCGACCCACCTGCGGAAGGCTACCGGCCCGGCCGCCCCGATCCGCAGTCGCGCCGATCCGGAACCGCACCCCGGGTCGCAACCCACCCGAACCGGCTCGAAACACCGCAGCGACATCGGCGCAGGGCGGTGAGGTGAGGCGGAGAAGGCCGGGGGCACAGCGGAGAGGTCGGAGGCAGGGTGAGGTCGGCGGCGGGCTGGGGCGGGAACGAAAATCGGGGCGCGGCCGACAAGCCGCGCCCCGATGCTCCCAGGCCCTCCCCGGCCGGTGTGGTAGGGCGCCGCAACACGACCTTCGGACCGACCGGACGTGAACTGGCTGTTCCCGTCGGGCCGTTGTCTACTGGCCGCCTGCAAAACCCTGCCCGAACACCGGTAACCGCAGCCGGTTCGCGCCGCCCCGCCGACCCCCGCCCGCTGGACCTGGCCGTTGCGACGACACGAACACATGCCGCTCGGCCAGCGGACGAAGGGACGAAGCGAACAACAGCCACTTCCCGTTGTAGGACTCAAAGACGGTACGTGGTACCCCCCGGGCACTGTCAACCGCCCCCCGGCCAGTCGCGCTGTTCGATGCGGCGTGTCGGATCCGGCGCGCCGCAGCACCGCCGGTTCGTCTCCCGTTCGCCCACCGGACACCGCCCAGCCGGCTTCGACCACCGCCCGGTAACCGGGCTCAGCCGGCCAGCAGGTGCCGGCGCAGCAGCCCGGCCGCGGCCACCGGATGCGGCCCCGCCAACAGCCCGGCCGCCGCCAGCACGTACCTGGCGTCGACCACCGTACGAGCCGACCGGGGCAGCGCCCAGCCGCCGGTGTGGTCCGTCGACACCCCGTCGAGCAGCCCCGCCCCGACCACCGGCCCGGCATGCCGGAGCACCCCGCCGGAGCCGACCAGCAGCCGCACGTCACGCAGATCCCGCCCCGGCTGCCCCGCCGCACCGCCGCCCCGGGCATGCCGGCGTACCGCCACCACGGCCGCCAGTGCCGCGATCCGCCGCTCCGCCGCCTCCTCCGGCACACCGACCACCAACCGGCCCGGTTCGGCCGCCAGCGTCGCCGCCACCGCCGTCAACGGGCCCTCCTCGCCCGGCGACAGCAGCCGCTCGGCCACCGCCGCGCGCACCACCCCCTGGGCGCTCCACCGCACCCCCAGGTCACCCTCGACGGTCCGGGCCCGCCACAGCGTCCCGGCCGCCGGCCGCCCCGGACCACCGGCCCGCTCGTCCGGCACCAGCACCGAGTACACGTCGGTGGTCGCCCCGCCGACGTCGACGACCAGCAGATCCCCGCCGAGCAGGTCGGCGAGCGACTCCACCCCGGTCAACACCGCGTCCGGGGTCGCCGCCCGGACCAGCCGGGCGAACCGGGGACCCCGGGAGAGCCGCTTCCCGCCGATCACATGCCGCAGGAACACCTCCCGGATCGCCGCCCGGGCCGGCCCCGCCGCCAGTACGCCGATCGACGGCAGCACGTTCTCCGCCACCGTCACCGGCACCCCCCGCCCGGCCAGCACCTCCCGGACCGCCGGAGCCGCCACCGCGTTCCCGGCGACCACCACCGGCACCCGAAAGCGGGCCCGGGCCAGCCGCTCCGCGTTCCCGGTCAACACCTCCGCGTCACCACCGTCGGTCCCGCCGACCAGCAACACCACGTCCGGCCGGGCCGCCCGCAACGCCGCCAACCCGGCCCCGTCGAGCCGGCCCGCGCCGACGTGCACCACCCGGGCCCCGGCCGACAACCCCACCTGCTGCCCCGCCCGAGCCGTGATCAGCTCCTCGTAGCCGAGCACCGCCAGCCGCAGCCCGCCACCCGCCGACGAGCAGACGTACCAGGGCGCCGAGCCGGCCCCGGCCAGCCCGGCGGTCGCCTCGGCCACCGCCGCGTCCAGGCCGTGCAACACGTCCGTGCCGACCGTGGTCCGACCCGACGCCGAGGCGAGCAACGTGCCGTCGGCCAGATCCACCACCGCCACCTTCGTCCAGGTCGAACCGACGTCGGCGCAGACCGCGAACGACGGCACCGCTACCGGGACCCGCCGTCGGCCGGCGCCACCGGCCCGCCGCCACCGGCCGGCACCACCACCGTGCCGACCGCGGTCACCGCCACCACCGACGGATCGAGCACCTCGGCCGCCGAGTCGCCCCGGTCCGGCCGCCCCCGGCACACCACCCGGCACTCGAACTCGCAGGTGCGGCTCCGGCTGCCGACCCGGGTCACCGTCGCCGACACCTCCAGCACGTCACCGGCCCGGATCGGCGCCAGGAACCGCACCTGCGCATAACCGGCGAACAACCCCTCGTCACCGTCGGTCCGGATGCAGACCTCGGTCGCCACGTCACCGAACAACCCCAACGCGTACGCTCCGTCGACCAGGTTGCCGGCATAGTGCGCGTGCGAGTACGGCACGTACCGGCGGTGCAGCACCGTCAGCCCCAGCCGCGGATCCGCCGCCCCGTCCACTCCGGTCATCCGTGCACCCCTTCCGCTCCCCGGCCCACTGACCGATCCCGATCACCCCGGGCCGCCGTCACCCCGGCCACCGCCCCGTCCCGCCCCGCCGGGCCGCCACCGGCCACCAGCCGGTGCACCAGATAGCTCGCCACCTCACCCGGCGTCGTCCCCCGGCCGAAGATCCGGTCCACCCCCAACTGCCCGGCCATCAACTCGTCGAACCGGGGACCGCCGACCACCAGCAGCGGACGCCGGCCCGCCGGCATCGCCTCCCGGAACGCCGCCGACATCTCCCGGGTGTTGTGCAGGTGCGCGTCCCGCTGCGTCACCACCTGCGACACCAGCACCGCGTCCGCCCGCTCCGCCCGGGCCGCCGCCACCAGGTCCGGCACGCTCACCTGGGCACCCAGGTTCGTCACCCGCAACTCCCGGTAGTACTCCAGGCCCTTCTCCCCGGCAATCCCCTTCACGTTCAGGATCGCGTCGATCCCGACCGTGTGCGCGTCGGTACCGATGCACGCCCCCACCACCGACAGCTTGCGCCGCAGCCGCCGCCGGATCAGCGCGTTGACCTCCTTCGCCGACAGCAGCGGATAGTCCCGCTCCACCACCCGCACCGCCGACAGGTCCACCAGATGGTTCACCCGGCCGTAGACGACGAAGAAGGTGAAACCGTCACCCATCTGCCGGGAGTGCACCAGCATCGCCGGCTCCAGCCCCATCTTCGCCGCCAGCTGCAGCGCCGCCCCCTCGGCCCGCTTGTCGTGCGGCACCGGCAGGGTGAACGACACCTGCACCATCCCGTCACCGGTCGCGTCCCCGTACGGCCGCACCACCGGACCACCACTCACGGCCCCGCCTCCAACAGCTCCGTCGCCGGGTTGTAGTAGTCGTCGGCGTGCGCCGCCACCCCGTCCAGGCCACGGCCCCGGTCCGCCGGCCGCTTCGTGATCCCGAACGTGCCGTCCGCGATCGCCGGCAACAACCCGCCGTCGACGATCCGCTCCAGCAACGCCACCGCCTCGGTCAGCACCGTCGCCGCCCGCCGCTGGATGAACCCACCCGGCGCCGGCACGAAATCCTCGTGCAACCCGCCCGCCGCGCCGAGCACGTACCGGACGTTCTGCAGCGCGATGTCCCGGTCCGACAACCACGGCGTCACCACCGCCTCGGTCATCATCCCGACCAGCAGGATCCCCTGCCCGGTCATCGCACCCACCAGGTTGAAGAACCCGTCCAGCAGATTGCCCCGGAACACGTCCCCGGTCATGTGCCGGGTCGGCGGCATCCACTTCAGCGGCGCGTCCGGAAACAACTCCCGGGCCAGCAACGCGTGCGCCAACTCCAACCGGAACGACTCCGGCAGATCCGGATCGATCTCGAACGCGTGCCCCAGCCCCAACTGCGCGTCCGGCAACCCCGCCTCGTGCGCGAAGTACTCGTTGAGCAGCTGCGAAACCGTCACCGTGTGCGCCTCGTCGACCGCGTCCGCCGTCGTCAGGTAGTTGTCCTCGCCGGTGTTGATGACGATCCCCGCCCGGGCGTGCACCTGCCGGGAGAACCGCTGGTCCACGAAGGTCCGCACCGGATTGATGTCCCGGAACAGGATCCCGTACATCGAGTCGTTCAGCATCATGTCCAGCCGCTCCAGGCCGGCCAGCACCGCCATCTCCGGCATGCACAACCCGGAGGCGTAGTTCGTCAACCGGACGTACCGGCCCAGCTCCCGCGAGGACTCGTCCAGCGCCGCCCGCATCAACCGGAAGTTCTCCTGCGTCGCGTACGTGCCGGCGAAACCCTCCCGGGTCGCCCCCTCCGGCACGTAGTCCAGCAACGACTGCCCCGTCGACCGGATCACCGCGATCACGTCCGCACCCGCCCGGGCCGCCGCCTGCGCCTGCGGAATGTCCTCGTAGATGTCACCGGTCGCCACGATCAGATAGATCCACGGCCGCTGCCGGGGATCGCCGTGCCGACGTACCAACCGATCCCGCTCCGAACGACGGCGGTCGATCCGGCGCAACCCGGCGCCGACCGCCCGCCGCGCCGCCGCCCGGGCCGACCTCGCCGCCCGACCCGCCGGCACCTCGAACCGCACCGACCCGGCCGCCGCCTTCTGCGCCAGCAGCGTCACCGCCGCCCCGATGTCCCGACCCGCCGGCGCCGGACCCAGCTCACGCAGCAGCGCGTCGAAGACCGGCACCGCCACCCCGTGCGCCAGCCCCACCTCCGCGACCACCGCGTCGACCAGCCGGTTCACCCACGGAATCCCGTCCGGATCCGCACCGGTCACCCCGGCCAGCCGCAACACCGCCCGCTCCACCGACACCGTCGTATGACCCCGGGCCAACTCCACCACCGGCTGTCCCGCCCGCCGGGCCAACTCCCGCGCCCGACCGACCAGCACCGGATCCAACGCCAACTTGCCCGTGCTACCCGACGTCATCGGCGACCCCCAACCGTCCCGTCACGACGCGTCCTCCCCGTCGTAGATCACCGCACCGCGCAGCACCGTCCGCCGGCACGACGGCAACGGCGTCGGATCGTCCGGCCCGCGCTCCTCCGGACTCGCCGACACCAGCACCGGCAGCCCGCCGTCCACCCCGGCCGGCGTCGACCAGACCGCGAACGTCGCCGCCGCACCCGGCACCAGCACCCCCTCGGTCAGCCGCGGATCCCGGCCACCGGCCCCCGCCGGCACCGCCCGCCAACCACCCCGGGTGTGCGCCGCGAACGCCGCCCGCACACTCATCCGCTGCGCCGGATTGAAATGCGCCACCGCCGCCCGCACCGAACCCCACGGATCCAGCGGCGTCACCGGCGAATCCGAACCGAACGCCAACGTCACCCCCACCCCGTGCATCGCACCCATCGGATTCGACTCCAGCGACCGTCGCACACCCAGCCGGGACGCGTACATCCGCCGCTCGCCGCCCCACAACCGGTCGAACGCCGGCTGCATGCTCGCCACGATCCCGTACTCGACGAAACCGGCGATCAGCCGCTTGTTCATGATCTCGGCATGCTCGATCCGGTGCCGGGCCGCCCGCAACCGCTCCACCCCGAGCACCTCCGCCGCACCGGCGAACCCCGACAACACCGTGTCGATCGCCGCGTCCCCGATCGCGTGGAAACCGCCCTGCACCCCGTGCGCCGCACAGTCCAACAGATGGTCCCGGACCTGCTCCGCCGTCAGATAGCCGTGCCCACAGGCCCCCGGCTCGCCGTCGTCGTACGGCACCGACACGTGCGCCGTACGCGCACCCAGCGCCCCGTCCGCGAACAGGTCACCACCGGCGCCGACCGCACCCAGCTCCCGGGCCCGCCGCGCACCCATCAGCTCACCCCAGTAGCCGTACACCTCCGGACCGTCGACCCCGGAGAGGCCGAGCACGGCGGTGAAGTCCGCCTCGCTGGAAATGTCCGGCCCGCCGCACTCGTGCACCGCCGCGATCCCCAACGACGCCGCCCGGCGCAACGCCACCCGCTGCGCCTCCCGCCGCTGCGCGTCCGTCACCGAACCCAACGCCAGCTCCCGCACCACGTGGTGGGCGTCCCGACGCAACCAGCCCGACGCGTCGTAGCCCGGCACCCCGGCCACCTCCGGCACCGCCGCCAGCAGCGCCGACGAGCAGAGCGCCGAATGGATCGACGCCTGGGCCAGATACACCCGCCGGCCACCGGCCGCCCTGTCCAGCTCCGCCGCCTCCGGCACCCGCCGGTCCGACCAGCCGGACTCGTCCCAGCCGTGCCCCAGCACCACCGCGTCCGCCGGCAGCCCCGCCGCGAACCCGGCCACCGCCGCGCAGACGTCCGCCGCCGACCGCGCCCCGGACAGGTCCAGCCCGGACAGCGCCAACCCGGTGTCGGTGGCGTGCACGTGTGCGTCCACGAACGCCGGAGTCACCAGCGCGCCGTCCAGCTCCACCACCCGGTCGGCCGCCGGGGCGTCGGCGTCGGCACCCAGCCAGTCGATCCGGCCGTCCCGGACCAGCAGCGCGGTCGCCTGCGGATCGGCCGGACAGTACAACCGGCCGGCACGATAGAGAGTCGAGGGGTTCGTCATGACATCAGTCTGCCGCTAGCCGGTCCGTGAACAGCGCCCGCACTCCGGGCACCGTACGCAGCAGCGACAGCGCGTACTCGGCATGCCCCGGCAGGTAGCCGTTGCCGATCAGCATCGTCACGTCGGCGGCCAGCCCCTCCGCGCCGAGCGCTGCCGAGGCGAAACTCGTGGCCATCGAGAAGAAGACCACGGTCCCGCCGTCGGCGGTGGCCAGGATCGCCCCGTGCTCGCAGCCGGGCACGTCGACACAGACCACCGTCACGTCCGCCGGCCCACCCAACGCACCGGTCACCGCCGCGGCCAACGCCACCGGATCCCGGGCGTCGGCGAGCGCCACCTCGTCGGCGAGCCCGGCGGCGACCAGCCGGTCCCGCTCGGCCGGTACCGGCACCACGCCGACGGTCCGGGCCGCCCCGGCCTGCCGGGCGGCGGCCAGGGCCAGCGAACCGCTCTTGCCGGCACCGCCGAGCACCGCCACCCGGGGCGCCGGGTAGCCGCGCACCGTCCGGGCGGTCAGCGCCGGCGCACCGCAGACGTCGAAGACCGCCAGGCTCAACCGGGGGTCGAGGTCGTCCGGGAGTACCGCCACGATCGAGCGGGCGAACAGGATCGCGTGCCCGGCGCAGGGCACCTGCTCGGAGCGGCCGTCCCAGCCGGCGAGGTCGTCGGTGACCGCCAGCGGGGTCAGGGTCAGCGAGACCAGCGTCGCCACCCGGTCGCCCGGCTTGACCGGCAACGGTGACTCCGGGCCGACCTCGTCGACCGTGCCGACCAGCATCCCGCCGGAACCCGTCACCGGATTCTGCATCTTGCCGCGCTCGCGGATGATCTCCAGCACCTCGGCCCGGACCGCCGCACCGTCCCCGCCGTGCTTCTCCGACAACTGCCGGAAGCTCGCCGCGTCCAGGTTCAGCCGCTCCACCCGGACCCGGACCTCGTCGGCGGAGATCTCACCGCGGGCGTCCAGCCGGTACGCCGCCTGCGGCAGCACCCCGGCCGGTTCGCGTACCCGGCGCAACCCGACCGCCGACGTGACCGCCACACCTCCGGATGTCGCCCCCACCGCCGCCTCCTCCCGACCGCCCGCCAGGCGGGGCATCACTCCTTCAGACCCGCCATGCACAGGAAAACTTACGGCAGGATATTTCCTAGACGGGAAATCTTCCAGTAGCGTTCGAGATCAAGGCCCACCGGCCCCCGCCCGAGACCCATCGGCACCCGAAACTGGAGGAGGCGCCGTGACCCAGGTCGAACCGGCAACCGCCGTGCTCGCCCCCCGCAACCCCACCGGACCGGCGCACCCCCGCCCGGCCGAGGCGGCGGGCCAGCCGTACGAATACCGACGCCGCCCCCTGGTCGAACCCGACTGGACCCGCTTCCCCGGCTGGCGCCAGGTGACCCGCGAACAGTGGGAATCCGCCCAGTGGCAGCGCGCCAACTGCGTCAAGAACGTCAAACAGCTCCGCGCCGTCCTCGGCGACACCGTCGACGACGACTGCTACGCCGACCTCACCGCCGACCAGGCCACCCAGGCCACCATGTCGATGCTGGTCCCACCGCAGATGCTCAACACGATGGTGCCGGACGGGCCGCTCGACACCGACGCCTTCCGGGCCGACCCGATCCGCCGCTACATGCTGCCGCTCGGCAGCGACCGGCGCACCGACTGGCCCTCCCACCCGTACGCCACCCGCGACTCACTGCACGAACACGACATGTGGGTCGCCGAGGGCCTCACCCACCGCTACCCCACCAAGGTCCTCGCCGAACTGCTCTCCACCTGCCCCCAGTACTGCGGGCACTGCACCCGGATGGACCTCGTCGGCAACTCCACCCCGACCGTGCAGAAACTGCGACTGAGCCTCAAGCCCGTCGACCGGTACGACGCGCACATCGACTACCTGCGCGCCCACCCCGGCGTCCGCGACGTGGTGGTCTCCGGCGGCGACGTCGCCAACGTGCCCTGGCGCAACCTCGAGTCGTACCTGATGCGGCTACTGGGCATCGAGACGATCCGCGACATCCGGCTCGCCACCAAGGCACTCGCCGGACTCCCCCAGCACTGGCTCCAGCCGGAGGTGGTGGAGGGACTCGAACGGGTCGCCCGGACCGCCGCCCGACGCGGCGTCAACCTCGCCATCCACACCCACGTCAACCACGTCCAGTCGCTCACCCCGCTGGTCGCCCGGGCCGCCCAGACCGCGCTGGAGGTCGGCGTCCGCGACGTACGCAACCAGGGCGTGCTGATGCGCGGCGTCAACGCGACCACCGCCGACCTGCTCGACCTCTGCTTCACGCTCCAGGGGGAAGCCGGAATCCTGCCGTACTACTTCTACATGTGCGACATGATCCCCAACGCCGAACACTGGCGGGTACCGGTCTGGCACGCCCAGCGGCTCCAGCACGACATGATGGGCTACCTGCCCGGCTACGCCACCCCACGGATCGTCTGTGACGTGCCCTTCGTCGGCAAGCGCTGGGTGCACATGGTCACCGAGTACGACCGCGAACGCGGCATCTCGTACTGGACCAAGAACTACCGTACGTCGATCGAGTCCGACGACCTCGCCGCGCTGGACCGGCGGTACGCCTACTACGACCCGATCGACACCCTGCCCGAGGCCGGCCGGGCCTGGTGGGCCCGGCACGGCACTCAGACCGATCACTGAGGACGAACGACCGTCAACGGTCGAAGGCGTCCTTGGCGTTGCGGCCGGCTTCCTTGACGTTGGTGCCGGCCTGCTTCGCCTTGGCCTGCATCTGATCGGAGGCGCCCTCGCCGCGCATCTGCTCGTTGTCGGTGCGGTCGCCCATCCGTTCCTTGGCGGCGCCCTTCAACTCCTCCGCCTTGTTGCGCATCTTGTCCATGGCACTCATGTCGCACTCCTCACCTCGATGGCTCCGCTCGCGGCGGCTGGCCGATAGCTGAGTTGCCCGACAGGCTGCGGTGAAACCTGCCTAATCGCCTCAGAGTGCTCGGATCTCCACAAACAACGTGTGAGCTCTTGCCCCTCGGGGTCTCTTCGGGTCTTGGCCTTGGCTGGCGTGCCACACCTCGTAAGGCATCCTAGGATACTAGTTTGAGGCTGGTGCGCGGCGGGGATGGTTGACTGGACGGATGGCCGAGATCATCCTCATCCGCCACGGGGAGACCACCTGGAGTGCCAGCCACCGGCACACCTCCTACACCGACCTGGAACTGACCCCGGACGGCGAACGCCAGGCCCGCGAGGTGGCCACCGAACTCGCCGGGCGGAGCTTCGCCGCCGTGCTCTCGAGCCCTCGGCGGCGGGCACTGCGCACCGCCGAACTCGCCCAGCTGCACGTCACCGAGGTCGACGAGGACCTCAGCGAGTGGAACTACGGGGAGTACGAGGGTCTGACCAGCGACGAGATCCGGCAGAAACGCCCAGACTGGTTGCTCTGGACCGACGGCTGCCCCGGCGGCGAGAGCCCCGAGCAGGTCGGCGACCGGCTGGACCGGGTACTGGCCAGGGCGACAGCGCTGCTCGACACCGGTGACGTGGCCCTGGTGGCGCACGGGCACAGCCTGCGGGTGGCCGGGGCGCGCTGGATCGGGCTACCGCCCAGCGGCGGCGGCCGGCTGCGCCTGGACACCGCCACCGTCTCCGCGCTCGGCTACGAGCACGGCCGCCCGGTCATCCTGCGCTGGAACTCGTCGGGTCGGGCGGCAGCGCCCGCAGCCGCGCCGTCCCCGGCTCCGAACTGAGCTTCGACGCCACCGGCAGCTTCGGCGGGCGGCTCTCGTACGGGACGGAGAGCACCACGGTGGTCCGGGTGGTGACGTTCGCGGCGGTACGGATCTCCTGGAGTACCCGCTCCAGGTCCACCGGGCTGGCCACCCGGACCAGCAGCAGGTAGAAGTCCTCCCCCGCCACCGAGTAGCACGAGTCGATCTCCGGCAGGTGGGCCAGCCGGTCCGGTGCGTCGTCCGGCTGCGACGGGTCCAGCGGCCGGATCGCCACGAACGCGCTCAACGGCAGGTCGATAGCCTCGAACGCGATGCGGGCGGCGTACCCCTTGATCACACCGCGCTGCTCCAGCCGGCGGACCCGCTGGTGCACCGCGGACACCGACAGCCCCACCCGCTCGGCCAGGTCCGTGTACGACAGCCGGCCGTCGGCGGCCAGAGCCGCCACGATGGCCCGATCGGTCTCCTCCACGGCCTGCAACCTACCCGCAATGGGTGCCCCGGACGACGCCGCACCGACCGCGTCCCCGCCGTGCGTTATCAGGTCGATAGCTGGCGGCCACCCCGGACGGCCGACCGACCGCCCCGCCGACCAGCTCAGCAGGCTGGGGTCGGCGGGGCGGACGGTCCCCGGTCAGCGAGCCAGCGAGCGGGCGATCACCAGGCGTTGGATCTGGTTGGTCCCCTCGACGATCTGCAACACCTTCGCCTCCCGCATGTACCGCTCGACCGGATGGTCCGCCACGTAACCGGCACCGCCGAGCACCTGCACCGCGTCGGTGGTGACCCGCATCGCGGTGTCGGTGGCGAAGAGCTTCGCCTTGGCCGCCTCGATCGAGTACGACCGTCCCGCGTCCCGCAGCCGGGCCGCGGCCAGGGTCAACGCCCGGGCCGCCGACACCTGGGTCGCCAGGTCGGCCAGCATGAAGCCGAGCCCCTGGAAGTCGATGATCGGCTGGCCGAACTGTTCCCGCTGCCGGGCGTAGTCGACCGCGTAGTCCAGCGCCGCCTGGGCCAGCCCGACGGCGCAGGCGGCGATGCCGAGCCGGCCACTGTCCAGCGCCGACAGCGCGATCCGGAACCCCTCCCCCTCGGCACCGACCAGCCGGTCGGCCGGCACCCGGGCGTCGTCGAAGGCGATCTGCGCGACCGGCGACGAGCGCAGCCCCATGGTGCGTTCCGGGCTCTGCGGGACGATCCCGGCGGTGCCGGCGTCGGCGAGCAGGCAGGAGATCCCCCGGGCGCCGGGCCCGCCGGTGCGGCAGAAGATGTTGTAGAAGTCGGCGCTGCCGGCGTGCGTGATCCAGGCCTTGGTGCCCGAGACGAGGTAGTCGTCGCCGTCCCGGGTCGCCCGGGTGGTCAGCGCCGCCGCGTCCGAACCACCCTGCGGCTCGGAGAGGCAGTACGCCCCCAGCAGCTCGCCACCGATCATGTCCGGCAGCAGCTTGCGTACCTGTTCGCCGCCGTAGGTCGCCACCGGGTAGCAGGACAGGGTGTGCACGCTGACCGCCTCGGCCACCGCCAACCAGCGGCTGGCCAGGATCTCCAGCACCTGGAGGTAGACCTCGTACGGCTGCGCCGCGCCGCCGTGCTCCTCCGGGTACGGCAGGCCGAGCAGTCCGGCCCGGCCGAGGGTACGCAGCAACTCGCGGGGGAAGACGCCACGCTGCTCGAAGTCGGCCACCCGGGGCGCGAGTTCCCGGTCGGCGAGTTCGGTGACGAGTTCGAGCAGCTCGTACGCCTCGTCGGTGGGCAGGATCCGGTCGACGGTCATCGGGCTCTCCCACTCCGCTGGTCGATGACGTGGCACGCCTGGCCGACCCGATCGGCCGGGGTCGCCCCGAGTTCCCGGCCCGTCGCGCGGTGCCGGCCGGGAACTCCGCCGGGCAGGGCTGGGCCGGTCACAGCCGCACCAGGTCCCGGGAGAGGGTGTTGAGCCGCTCCACCCCGTCCGGGGTGCAGACCACGATGTCCTCGATCCGGGCGCCGTGCCGGCCGGCCAGATAGATGCCCGGCTCGATGGAGAACGCCATCCCGGGTTCCAGCGGCAGCTCGTTGCCGGCGACCAGGTACGGGTCCTCGTGTCCGTCCAGCCCGATCCCGTGCCCGGTACGGTGCAGGAAGGCCGCGCCGTAGCCGGCGTCGGCGATGACCTCGCGGGCCACCGAGTCGACGGCCGCCGCGCTCACCCCCGGCCGTACCGCCCCGACGGCTGCCTGCTGGGCCGCGTGCAGCACCTGGTAGTAGTCGGTGAAGTCGGCCGGCGGGTCGCCGACGACGTAGCAGCGGGTCGAGTCCGAGCAGTAGCCGGACGGCATGGTCCCGCCGATGTCGACGACGACCGGTTCACCGACCCCGATCACCCGGTCGGAGGTGCCGTGGTGCGGGCTGGCGCCGTTCGGGCCGGCGGCGACGATCGCGAAGTCGGCGGTGGCGTGTCCGGCCTCCCGGATGCCGACCGAGATGTCGGCGGCGACCTCTGCCTCGGTCCGACCGGGACGCAGCCACTCGGCCATCCGGGCGTGTACCGCGTCGATCGCGGCACCGGCCTCGCGCAGCGCCGCCACCTCGGCCGCCGACTTGCGCAGCCGCAGCGCCCGCAACACCTCGCCGGCGAGCCGCTGGGTGGTGCCGGGGAGCACGGCGCGCAGCGCGAGCACCTGCTCGGCCCACATCCGGTCACCGAGCCCGACCGCGGCGACGGGCCCGCCGAGGGCGCGCACCACCAGCGGGTACGGGTCGGTGCCGTCCGGGTGGTCCACGATGCGTACCCCGGTGCGTGGCGCCGGAGACGCCTCGGCGGCCGGCCGTTCCAGCGTCGGTACGACGAGGGTGGGTTCGCCGGTGGCCGGCAACACCAGGCAGGTGAGCCGTTCCAGGGCGTGCGCGTGGTAGCCGGTCAGGTAGCGCAGGTCGGAGCCCGGCGGGATGAGCAGGGCGTCCAGCCCGGCGTCGGCGGTGGCCTTCTGGGCCGCGGCCAGCCGGTGCGGCGGATAGAGGTCTGCGTCACACACCTGAATAGCTTAACGGTCGTTCGGGCGGAATCGACCGGCGGGACCACACCGAAAGCCGGCTCTCGGCGGGCCGTCCGACCTGCCCTGCTCGGAGGGCATCCGGAGCGCCACGCCGACGACGCCCCGGCCGGTGGGGCCGACAAGAGGAAGTGTCCTGCCAACCCGCCGGGCCGGTCGTGGCGGTGCCGTCGACCCGCCGGGCCAGGGCCTGCGGCCGGGGCGGGCGACGCTGTGCCAGGCTGTCCGGGTGAACGACAGCCGCCCCCTGCTCCTCGTCGACGCACCGAGCCTCTACTTCCGGGCCTACTTCGGCATCCCGGAGTCGGCCGCCAAGGCGCCGGACGGCAGCCCCGTCAACGCCGTCCGGGGCTTCCTGGACATGCTGGCGACACTGATCCGGACCCGCCGACCGGACCGGCTGGTCTGCGCCCTTGACTACGACTGGCGCCCGGCCTGGCGGGTGGCGCTGCTGCCGTCGTACAAGGCGCACCGGGTGGCGCCGGAAGGTGGCGAGGTGGTGCCCGACACCCTCTCCCCACAGGTACCGCTGATCCTCGAACTGCTGGCCGCGATCGGCATCCCGGCGATCGGGGTGGACGGCTACGAGGCGGACGACGTACTCGGCACGCTGGCCGCCACCGCACCGGCACCGGTGGAGGTGGCCTCCGGGGACCGGGACCTCTTCCAGCTCATCGACGACAGCCGGCCGGTGCGACTGCTCTACTGCGGCCGGGGCGTGGCGAAACTGGAGGACTGCGACGACGCCGCCGTACGGGCCAAGTACGGCGTACCGGCCGCCGGGTACGCCGACTTCGCCGCGCTGCGGGGTGACCCCAGCGACGGCCTGCCCGGGGTGGCCGGGGTCGGTGACAAGACCGCCGCCCGGCTCGTCGACCGGTACGGCAGCCTGGCCGGCATCCTGGCCGCGCTGGACGACCCCTCCTCCGGCTTCGCGCCCGGGTTGCGGACCAAGCTGAACGCGGCCCGGGACTATCTGGCGGTGGCGCCGAAGGTGGTCCGGGTGGCCCTGGACGTGCCGCTACCGCCGCTGGACACCACCCTGCCGGCGGCGCCGGTCGACGCCGACCGACTGCTCGGGCTCGCCGAGGCGTGGAACCTCGCCGGCCCGTGCCGCCGGCTCGTCGACGCGCTGGCCGGCAACGCCGTGCCCGCCTGACCGCTCCCGCTCCCGCCCGCGCCCTCCGACTTCCGCCGAGGAGACGCCCCCGAGGCCCGTTCGCCGGCAGGGCCACCGATCCGGGCATTATTGCGGCGCGTGGCCCGGTCAGAGGGGAAATGCGTCGTGCTCGTCCGACCTGGCCCCGGTCTGCCCCCAGGAATTGCGTTCCGACGTTTCGCGGAAATGTCGACGGGTACTGCCGGCCGGTCCGCTGAAGCGGAACTTCCCAGGCAGAGGCCACTGTCGCGCTGATCCTCGGTAGCTTTTTCCGGCCTCCCCCCGAAAGGGATGTTTCCGCCTACCGGGGAGCTAAGGAGCACGGATGAAGAGCGGAATGCGGATCGGACTCGCGGTGGCTCTGGGCTACGTTCTCGGCCGTCGGAAAAAGCTGCGGAGCGCTCTCGTCCTGGCCACCGCCGTGGCGGCCGGACGGGCCAGCCGTGGGCCGGGCGGCCTGCTGAAGCAGGGCCAGGATCTGCTCCAGTCCTCCCCCCAGCTGAGCGGCCTCGGCCGCCTCGGCAGCCCGCTCGTCTCGGCCGGCCGGGCCGCCGCGACCGCCGCCGCCGGCAGCGGCATCGACGCCCTCAGCGGTCGGCTGCGCGGCGGCGCGGACGCCCTGCGCCGACGCTCGCCCGGCGCACCTGGTGCCGACGCCGGCGGCGGCGAAGAACCCGGCCAGGAGCAGGGCCGGGACGAGAACCAGGACAGGCCGGACGGGGCGGAGGCCGGAACCGAGAACGCCGGCGGCCGGCGGAGGCGGGGGCGGTGACGATGGCCGGAAACGCGAAGCCCGGCGGCCTCGCCGGCAGGGCCCGCGACCAGATCGGGGCCGAGCTGCGCAACCTCGCCTCGGCGATCGGTGAGTGCGCGGTGGCGGCGGTGACGGAGAAGGTCACCGGCGCGACCGAACGGCTCAGCGAGTACGCCCGGCAGGGTGGCGGCCCCGGCCTCATCGCCGCGGCAACGGGCGCGCAGAAGCTCGCCGAGGGGCGTACCCCGGCAAGGGCGATGTTCGAGGCCGGCCTGGCCAGCGGTAGGGAGAGGTTGATGTCAGCTTTCGGCAGGGGCGGCGGAAAGGGCGGCTCGAAGAAACTCAAGGTCACCAACATCGTCGAGTCGATCGAGGTCGGCGTGCCGATCCGGGTCGCGTACAACCAGTGGACGCAGTTCGGCGACTTCCCGAGCTTCATGAAGAAGGTCGAGAGCGTCGACGCGGACAGCGACGAGAAGCTGAGCTGGAAGGCACAGGTGCTCTGGTCGCACCGGAGCTGGGAGTCGACAATCGTCCGGCAGATCCCGGATCGGCTGATCCACTGGCGTTCCAAGGGTGAGAAGGGCTCGGTCGACGGCACCGTCAGCTTCCACGAACTGACCCCGGACCTGACCCGCATCCTGATTGTCCTGGAGTACCACCCGCAGGGCTTCTTCGAGCACACCGGCAACCTCTGGCGGGCACAGGGCCGCCGGGTGCGGCTGGAGTTGAAGCACTTCGTCCGGCACGTGATGACGCAGACGGTCCTCGACCCGGACTCCGTCGAGGGCTGGCGCGGCGAGATCGAGGACTCCCAGGTCGTGCGGGACCACGAGACGGCGCTGCGCGAGGAACGCGAGCAGCGGGACGAAGCGCGGCCGGCCGAGCAGGAGCGCGAGCAACGGCCCGCCGCCGACCGCCGGCCCGAACAGCGCCGCCGCCCCCGGGACGAGGAGTACGAGGACGAGTTCGACGAGTACGACGGGGAGGAGCCGGAAGAGGAGGAGGAGCCGCCGCGCCGACGCCGGCCGGAACGGGTCCGCCGCCCCCGGGCGCAGGAGGAGCCGGAACGTCCCCGTCCGGCGGCCCGCCGCATCTCGGAGCCGCCCCGGCGACCCGTGGTCCGGCGCCGGCGGGAGGAGCGGGGCGAATGACGGTCGCGGCGGGGGGTGCCGCGGGCGGCGGCGCGCTGGAGCGGTCCGGCGGAGCCGGGGGGATGGCCGACGTGGTGGAGACCGTGCTCGACAAGGGCGTGGTGATCGACGCCCAGGTCGCCGTCGGGGTGGTCGGTATCCCACTGTTGGAGATCAACGCCCGGGTGGTCGTGGCGAGCATCGAGACGTACCTGCGCTTCGCCGAGATCGTGGACCGGCTGGACCTCTCCCCCGCGCCGGGCGACGCGCTCGGCGGGCTGGTGGAGAACGTCACCGACGCCGCGCAGGGGCTCACCGCCGGCCTCGCCGGGGTCGCCCGCGAGCTGGGCGACGCGGCCGGCGGCCCCGCGGCGCCGGCCCGGCGGACGCGCCGCGAGAACCGGAGGCGGTGAGGTGGCCGACGAGACGGGACTCTTCGTCTACGGCATCGTGCCGTCCGACGTGGAGCCGACCCCGGACGCCGCCGGAATCGGCGACCCGCCCGGCGAGGTCGCGGCGATCCGGCACGGCGAGCTGGCCGCGCTGGTCAGCGAGGTAGGGCTGGCGGAGCCGCTGGGCCGGCCGGCCGACCTGCGCGCCTACCAGGAACTGCTGGACGGGACCGCGGTGGTGGCACCGGTACTGCCGGTGCGCTTCGGCACCGTGGTCACCGGACCGGACGCGGTGACCGAGCTGCTCGGCAACCACCACGACGGGTTCGTGGCGGCCCTCGACGGGTTCGAGGACCGCGTCGAGTACGTGGTGCACGGCCGCTACCACGAGGAGCCGCTGGTCGAGGAGCTGCTCGCCGCCGCCCCGCAGGCCGCCGAGCTGGCGCGGCAGGTGCACGGGCAGCCGGAGGCGGCGAGCCGGCAGCAGCGGCTCCGGCTCGGCGAGATGCTCAGCCAGGCGGTGGAGCTGCGCCGGGAGGCGGAGAACCGGCACGTCCTGGACGCCGTGGCGCCGCTGGTGGTGGAGAGCACGGCCCGCCCGCCGAGCAACGAGCTGGACGCGGTGAACCTGGCCTTCCTGGTGGACTCCGCGCGGGTGGACGAGTTCGTCGACGTTCTGGAGGAGTACGCGGGGCGGCACCGGGACCTGATCCGGATGCGGCTGCTCGGCCCGCACGCCCCGTACGACTTCGTCGCCGCGCACCAGCTGGCGGGGTGACCGGTGGACATCCTCTGGGCGCTGCTGACCCTGCCGTACGCCCCGGTGCGCGGGTTGACGGCGGTGGTGAAGGTGATCGCCCGGGAGGCCGAGTCCCAGCAGCACGACCCGGTGAACGTGCGCCGGGAACTGGAGGAACTCGATCGGGCGGCGGCGGCCGGCGACATCACGGAACGGGAGCGGGACCGGGCGCAGCAGCGGATCCTCGACCGGCTGACGCCGACGGGCGAGCGCCAGCCGGGGCGGGACCCCGGCGGCGCGCGGCGGGGCACCGGGGCGCACCGGGGCGACGGCAGCAGCAGGCGGCGGTCAGGGAGGTAGGCGGGATGACCCAGGGACGGATCCGGGACGTCGGCGCCCGGGGCGGCGAGCCGGCGGGCGGGCGTGACGACGAGGAGTACCCCGAACCGCTGTCGGCGGCCGAGGCGGCCGACGAGGGGCTGCGCCTGATCAGCACCCTCGCCGGCCGGGAGGCGCAGGGCGTCGTCTCGCTGGAGTCCACGGACGAGGGCTGGCGGGTGGGCGTGGAGGTGGTCGAGGACCACCGGATTCCCGCCTCCACCGACCTGCTCGGGCTGTACGAGATCGACATCGACGTCGACGGTGAGCTGCTCGGGTACCGGCGGGTGCGCCGCTACCCGCGCGGAAAGGGCGAGGTGGGCTGAGATGACGAGTCCACGCACCCCGTCGGTGGTGCAGAACTCCGGCCAGGTGCTGCCGGCCGGCCACGAGCCGGCGAACCTCGGCGACATCCTCGAACGCGTGCTCGACCGGGGCATCGTGATCGCCGGTGACATCCGGGTCAGCCTGCTCGACATCGAGCTGCTGACCCTGAAGCTCCGGCTGGTCATCGCGTCGGTCGACACCGCCCGGCAGATCGGCATCGACTGGTGGGAGCACGATCCGTGGCTCAGCTCGCGGGCCCGCCCGCCGGTCGAGCCGGGTCCCCGGGACCCGGAGGAGGTCGAGGCGCAACGGCGGCCCCGGGTGGCCCGTCGGGCCGCCGTGTACAGAGAGGACCGCGATGAGCCGGATCGATGAGCCTGTTCCGGGCGACCCGGATTCCGCGGCGGGGGCGGCCGGGTGTTGGCTGCACGGGGTGGCCCGGGAGGTCGACCCGGCCACGCTGGCCGGCGGCACCGGGATGGACGGCGGGCCGCTGCGGGCCGTACCCGCCGCCGGCCTGGTCGCCGTGGTGAGCACCGCGCCGCTGGCCGAGTACGGCGAGGAGGCGCTGCGCCGCAATCTGGAGGACCTGGCCTGGCTGGAGCGGGCCGCACGGACGCACCACGAGGTGGTGGCGGCGCTGTCCCGGACCGGCGCGGTGGTGCCGACCCGGCTCGCCACCGTCTACCGCGACGAGCGGGGCGTCGCCCGGCTGCTCGCCGAGCGCCGGGCCGACCTGGCGGCCACCCTCGACCGGCTCACCGGCCGCACGGAGTGGGGCGTCAAGGGGTACGTCGTGCCGGGCCTACCCGCCCGGGCCACCGCCCCGGTCGGGGCCGAGGGGGCCGGAGCCGCGTACCTGCGGCGACGCCGGGCGGAGCTGAGCTGTCGGGACGAGGGTCAGCGAGCCGCCGCGCAGGCCGCCGCCGCCGTGCACGACGCGCTCGCCGGGTACGCGGCGGCCGCCCGCCGGCACGCCCCGCAGGACCGCCGGCTGTCCGGGGCGCCCACCGCGATGGTGCTCAACGGGGCGTACCTGGTGGACGTGGCCGGCCTCGACGGGTTCACCGCACTGGTCACCGCCCTGGCCCGCCGCCACGCCGAGCTGCGCCTGGAGCTGACCGGCCCCTGGCCGGCGTACTCCTTCGCCCAGGACGACCCGCCGCGGCCGGCGCTGACCGTCCGGGAGCCGGCGTGGTGACCACGGCGCTCACGCCGAGCAGCGCGGACGACCCGCTGGCGTACCGGCCGGTGGCGCTGGTGGACCTGCTCGACCGGGTACTCGCCACCGGCGTGGTGATCAGCGGTGACCTCACCATCGCCGTCGCCGACGTGGAGCTGGTACGCGTCTCACTGCGGGCGCTGGTTTCCTCGGTCGGCGCGCTCGTCCAGCCGGAAGCGCCGGAGCCGCCGGAGCCGCCCGGTACGCCGCGGCCGTGCGGGCCGGAGCCGGTCGGGTTCGGGCAATGACCGGGCCCGGGTTCGACGGCGGTCGGGACGTCCCGGCCGGACCGGGCGGAGCCGCCCGGCGGGACGAGGCGGCCGAACTCGCCGCCGCCCTCGGCGAGCCGAGCTGGGCGGCGCCCCGGGTGACGCCGCTGGACCGGCGGCTCGCGGTGGACCGAGACTCCGTCGAGCGGGGGCTCGCCAGTCTCGTGCTCACCGTGATCGAGCTGCTGCGGCAGCTCGTGGAACGCCAGGCGCTGCGCCGGGTGGAGCTGGGCGACCTCACCGGCGAGCAGGTGGAGCGGATCGGCGTCACGCTGATGGCGCTGGAGGAGCAGATGACCGAGCTGCGGGAGTACTTCGGGCTGGCTCCCGAGGAGCTGAACCTGGATCTCGGCCCGCTCGGCACGCTGCTGCCGACGGAGTGACCACCGTGGCGACCGGCCGACCTCGTCGGCGGGGTGGCCGGGGTGCGGCCCGGAGCCGTCCGGGTGCGGCCTCAGAAGGGCTGGCGGGTCCGGAAGCGTCGGCCCGGGCCGGTCGACGGGGCGGAGCGCTCGGCGCCGCGCTCGGCGGCCCGCTCCTCGGCACGCCGTTCGGCGGCCCGGTCGGCCTCGAGCCGTTCCGCCGCCCGGTCGGCCAGGTACGCCGAGGCGGCCCGGTCGGCCTCGGTGGGGGTGGCGAGCAGGGCGTAGAAGAGTACGAAGGCCACGAAGATCACGATCAGCATGATCGGCAACAGCAGGGTGGCGCCGCTGGCACCGGTCGGCGCCGGGGCGGCCGGCTGCGGGTGCACCGACATCGCCGCCATCCCGGTGTAGTGCATGCCGGTGACCGCGAAGCCCATCACGAAGGCGGCACCGGTCACCGCCCGGGTGCCGCGGACGTTGACGGCCAGCCAGAGCGCCGCGGTCGCCGCGACCACCGCGATCAGCACCGACGCCACCACCAGGGACATCTGGTAGTCCATCCGCCCGCGCAACTGCATCGCCGACATGCCCAGGTAGTGCATGCTGGCCACGCCGAGCCCGGCGAAGAGCCCGCCGAGCAGGATCCGGGGCCAGGAGACCCGCCCGGCGAAGACCGCGACGACCAGCCCGATCCCGACGGTCAGGACGGCGACCAGGGCACTGGCCACGGTCACCGCCACGTCGTAACGGATCGGGGTGCCGGTCACGCTGAACCCGAGCATGGCGGTGAAGTGCATGGTCCAGATCCCCGTACCGCCGATCGCCCAGGCGGCGAGGAGCAGCCACCAGACCCGGCGTCCGGTCGTCCGCGCCTCCCGGACCCGTACCGCACAGAGCAGCCCCAGGAACGAGCCGAGGACGGAGAGCCCGTAGCTCAGCGTGGGCGTGACCCAGCCGTACTGGAAATGGTCGATGGTGCCCATGTCGGTGATCTCCTCGCGCCGTCGCACGGCGGTTCCGCGCCCGCGGATGATGATCACTTGCTGTCCGACCAGCCACAACGGTGCGTTCGGGCGCATCTGCCGGCCGACGGGCCGTGGGCAGGGTGGCCGTAAAGATCATCAGAGGAGGAGCGTCGGCTGACCTGACGGAAGAGAACGGCTGGCTGAACAGCCGAGCCCGACTCGATCGGCCCGTCAGGTCGCGCCGTGGTAGGCCAGCACGCCCCGATTGATCGTCCCCATCGCCTGCCGCGCCGTGCCACGCAGCTCCACCGAGGCACCCGCCGAGTCCGCGACCTGCCCGAGCAGGTCCACCACCTGCCGGGCCCACCGGACGAAGTCACCCGCCGGCATGTCGCCGTCCAGGTTGTGGCCGCTGGCCAGTACCTTCGCCAGCGCCTCGCCCCGGGCCCACCGGTAGACCGGCCAGACGAAGCCGAGATCGGGCTCCCGGGTCGCCTCCAGCCCCCGGGCCGCCTCGTCGGACTCCAGCTCCGCCCAGATCTTCAGGGTCTCGCCCACCGCGTCCGAGACCGGCCCCCGGGGCATCGAGGCCCGCTCGTCGGTGTCCCGGCGCGCCTCGTAGACCACCACCGAAACCGCGGCGGCCAGCTCGGCCGGGGAGAGCCCGTCCCAGACCCCGCGCCGCAGGCACTCCGCGACCAGCAGGTCCGCCTCGGTCCAGATCCGGCCCAGCATCCGGCCCGCGTCGGTGACCTCGCCGGACTCGGAGAGGTAGCCACGGGCGGTGAGGATCCCGCAGACCCGGTCGAAGGTCCGGGTGAGTGATCCGGTACGTCCGGAGACCCGCTGCCGCAGCTCGGCGGTGTCCCGCTCCAGCCGACGGCGGCGCTCCGCCCAGCGGGCGTGCTCCTCCCGGTCCGGGCAGGCGTGGCAGGGGTGCCGGCGCAGCTCGGCACGGAGCTGGCTGAGCCGCTCGTCCTCACCCGCGGCACCCCGGGACCGGCCGGCGCGCCGCGCGTTCCGGTCCAGCCCCGTCCCGCTGACCGCCGCCGCGAGATCCCGGCGGGCCGCCGGGGAACGGTGGTTGAAATGCTTCGGTACCCGGATCCGGGCCAACACCTCGGCCGGGGTGGTGAAGTCGCCGGGGGTGATCCGGCCGGCCCAGCGATCCTGGGTCAGCACCAGCGGCCGGGGTTCGCCGAACCCACCGACGCCGGGATCGAGCACCACCGCCAGCCCGGCCCGCCGGCCCGACGGCACCCGGATCACGTCACCGACCCGCAGCCGCTCCAGCGCGGCCAACGTCGCCGCCCGGCGCTGCGACTGCCCCTGCCGGGCCAGCGACTGCTCCCGGTCGGCGATCGCCAGCCGCAGCCCGAAGTACTCGTCGAAGTCGCCGTGGTGGCAGCGCACCTCCGCGCCGTACGCCTCGATGGTCTCGACGTTGCGCTGCACCTGCCGGGCCAGGCCGACCACCGAGCGGTCCGCCTGGAACTGCGCGAACGACGACTCCAGCAGCTCCCGGGCCGGCGCCGCGCCCACCGACCCGACCAGGTTGACCGCCATGTTGTACGACGGCCGGAAGCTGGACCGCAGCGGATAGGTACGCGTCGAGGCGAGCCCGGCCACGTGCCGGGGATCGACCTCCGGCGACCAGACCACGACGGCGTGCCCCTCGACGTCGATGCCCCGCCGCCCGGCCCGCCCGGTCAACTGGGTGTACTCCCCCGGCGTCAGGTCGACGTGCGCCTCGCCGTTGAACTTCACCAGGCGTTCCAGCACCACGCACCGGGCCGGCATGTTGATCCCGAGCGCCAGCGTCTCGGTGGCGAAGACCGCCTTCACCAGCCCACGGACGAAGAGTTCCTCGACCACCTCCTTGAACGCCGGCAGCATCCCGGCGTGGTGGGCGGCGAGGCCGCGTTCGAGGCCGTCGAGCCACTCCCAGTAGCCGAGCACGGCGAGGTCCTCGCCGGGGACACTGGTGATCCGGCTCTCCACCACCTCGCGGATCTCGGCCCGCTCGTCCGGGGTGGTCAGCCGCAGTCCGGCGGCCAGGCACTGCGCCACGGCGGCGTCGCAGCCGGCCCGGCTGAAGATGAAGAGGATCGCCGGCAGCAGCCCCTCGCGGTCCAGCCGTTCGACGATGTCGGGCCGCAGCGGCCCGCGCCAGCGTGGCCCCCGGGGCCCGCCGCGCCCCCACCCCGGCCCGTGGGTACGGCCGTCGCCGAGTTCGAGGCGGCGCAGCATCTCCCGGGTGTAGCGGAGCAGTTCCGGGTGCACGTCGTGCTTGCGGGCCGCGTCGGCGTCGTGGAACAGGTCGAACATCCGCCGGTTGACCAGCATGTGCTGCCAGAGCGGCACCGGGCGGTGTTCGCTGACGACGACCTCGGTCTCGCCGCGTACGGTGATCAGCCAGTCGGCGAACTCCTCGGCGTTGGAGACCGTGGCGGAGAGCGAGACCAGGGTCACCGACTCCGGCAGGTGGATGATCACCTCTTCCCAGACGCCGCCCCGGAACCGGTCGGCGAGGTAGTGCACCTCGTCCATCACCACGTACGCCAGGCCGGTCAGGCTGGACGAGCCCGCGTAGAGCATGTTGCGCAGCACCTCGGTGGTCATCACCACCACCGGCGCGTCGCCGTTGATCGCGTTGTCCCCGGTGAGCAGCCCGACCTGCTCGGAGCCGTACCGGTCCACCAGGTCGTGGTACTTCTGGTTCGACAACGCCTTGATCGGAGTCGTGTAGAAACACTTCCGGGTCGGCCCGCCCGGCTCGGCCCCGGCGTCGGTGCGCAGCGCCAGGTGCACGGCGAACTCGCCGACGACCGTCTTGCCGGCGCCGGTCGGGGCGCAGACCAGGACACCACTGCCCCGCTCCAGCGCCTGACACGCCTCCCGCTGGAAGTCGTCGAGATCGAACCCCAGATCCTGGGCGAACTCGTCAAGCGCGGGGAACATGCTGGCCTGCGCGGCCCGGCGGCGCGCCGCTGCGTACCGCTCGGCGGGGCTCGACATGAATCCAAGATTAATGCGTACCGGGTGCTCGCACGCCGGCAGGCCGTAGAGCGGGCCCCGAAGAGCCGGTCGGTAGGGTGCACGACGTGCCGGATCATGCCGAACCGCCCAAGCCTCGTACGTCGAGCGGAACCGCCGACTCCGCTCCAGGGGTGCCGCCGCGCCGCCCGGTGGACGCGGTGCTCTTCGACTTCCACGGCACCCTCGCCCAGGTGGAGGAGCCGGTCGCCTGGGTGCTGGCCGCCGCCACGGCCTGTGGGACGACGCTGGACCGCGCCCGGGCGACGGCACTCGCCGACCGCCTGGTCACCGCCGGCCGGGCCGGTGGGCCGCTGCCGGCCCGGGTCCCGCCGCACCTGGCCGAGGTGTGGGCGGAACGCGACCTCTACGGCCCCGCCCACCGGGCCGCCTTCGTCGGGCTGGCCGAAACGGTCAACAGCGGCGTGAGCGGGCTGGCCGAGGCGCTCTACGACCGCCTCCTGCTCCCCGACGGCTGGCTCCCGTACGCGGACACCGCGGCCACGCTGCGGTCGCTGCGCGCGGCCAAGGTGCCGGTGGCGGTGGTGAGCAACATCGGATTCGACCTCCGGCCGATCTTCGAGGCCTGGGAGCTGACCGACCTGGTCGACGCGTTCGTGCTCTCCTACGAGGTCGGGCGCTGCAAACCCGACCCGGCGATCTTCTACCGGGCCTGCGGCCTGCTCGGCGTCGACCCGGAACGGACCCTGATGGTCGGGGACACCCCGGCCGACGCCGGGGCGGTACGCGCCGGCTGCGCCGTGCTGGTGTTGCCGGCCGCCGAGCCGGGGCAGGTGAACGGGCTGACCGCCGCGGTGGACCTGGCGGTGCCGAACGGCCGCTGACCTGGATGGCCCCGCCGCCGTGACCCGCGTGCGTCGCCGTCGCGATCGGGGCCGGGTCGGGGTCGGGTTCGGGGTCGGGACCGGGGTGGTGAAGGGTCGTGGCGAGACTGTCGAGCTGCCCCGTTTGTGCTCCCGCGTCCGCGCTGGCTACTGCTCCGACCGGGAACGTTCACCGGGTTGGCGGCGGCGGGCCCGGAACCGGTGGGATGAGCCGGACAGGCCCGGTGACGCCCGCACAACCGACAGATGCGTCACAAATGCGGGCTTTACGCGTTCGGGTCCCAGTCTGCGAGCTGCTCCATCGGCTCGGTGTCGCCGGTGGTCTCCAGGCCATCCAGCGGGATGCGGTCGTAGAAGTAGCGGACCAGTTCGCTCGCTGCGCCTCGCATCGCCATGTCGCCCGGCTCCGCGTCCGCGGCGAGGTCGTCGCAGCGGACGCCGTCGGCGTTGAGGGTCAGGCGCCAGGAGCGGCCCTCGGTCGTGTGCAGGTCGATGGTCGCCGGCTTGAACGGCCAGGGGACGGTCGTCGCCGAGACGGTCGTGAGGAACTCGTCAACGCCCTCGACCGCGACGTCCGTCGGTAGCGGCTGTGCGGCCCCCAGGGTGAGCTGGGCGTCGTAGGTGTGGACGGCGATCTCCTGGATCTGGTGCCGCGCCACGGCTCCGCTGGTCTCCGGGGCCTGCGAGCGGCCCCACCAGGTCCAACAGCCGCGATCCGGGCCGGCCTCGCGCAGCGCGTCGAGCATGAGCTGGGTCGACTCGGCAAGCCAGGCGTCCAGGGCTTCCCGGTCGCGGGGCGCGGTCGGGGCGCCCTTCGGATCCGTCTTCGCCGGGGGCTCAGCGCCCGGGCCCGCCGCGACGATGGCGGCCTGGCGGCGGCGGCCGTCGCCGAGGTGCTGCGCCAGTTCGCGCAGCGTCCAGTCCGGGCAGGTCGGGACCTGGACGTCAAGGTCGGGGGCGGACGCGATCGCGGCGCGGAACGCGGCCGAGCGGTCTTCGATCAGCCGCAGGACCTCGGGGAACTCCAAGATGTTCTGCACGTCGGTGGTGTATCACGGCGCTCCGGCCGCCGGATAGCGCATTTGTCGGACGAACGCCTCGACGGCCGGGCGGAGCGCCGGCTGCATCGGAGAGTACGACCTCGATGAGGACCACTGGACCGAGGGCTTCGTCCGCGTCCCGGTCCAGTCCTTCGGGTGAGCGACCCTGCCGAGGCGGGCCGTTCACGCCGCTTCGGTGAAGGTCATTCCTCCCCAGCGAAGGCCCCTTTTCGCTGCGGAGGCGCGCGTGTTCCCTCTGGTCGAACCGGTGCATCACGTCCCGCACCGTGTCCTCGTCGGCCCGCACCGGTCAGCGCACCGGCCAGCGCGGAGACGGGAGCACAGACGGGGCAGCTCGACAGTCTCGCAAACAGGTATCCCGCCGCCCCCGCCACCGCGCGGATCGGGTACCGGGCCGACGTACCGCCCGGATCAGTCGCGGCGGATCAGCGCAGCAGGCGTACCGCGCCGGGGACCGCGGTGACGGTCACCGGCAGGGGCAGCGCCCGCTCACCGTCGGCGTACCCGACGATGTCCTCGGCGACGAGTTCGACCGTACGGGCCCGCTGGGTGTGCACCATCGGATGCGCCAGGTGGGTACCCCGGTAGACCCGGGGCTTGATCCGGGTCAACGTCGTGCGGCTGACCGGGCCGGCGTAGACCACGTCGAGCAGCCCGTCGGTCGGGTCGGCCGTCGGGCAGATCCGCATCCCCCCGCCGTAACTCGGGCAGTTGCCGACCGCCACCAGCACCGCGTCCAGGTCCCGGGGCACCCCGTCCAGCCGGAGCAGGTAGCGGCGGGGCCGGAGCCGGGCCAGCTCGACCAGGATGGCGAGGTCGTAGCGGCGCGGTCCGCGCGGCCAGGACATCCGGTTGGCCCGCTCGTTGACCAGCGCGTCGAAGCCGGCGGCCAGCACCGCGCCGTACCAGCGCTCGTCGCCGTCCGGGCCGGTCATCCGGGCCAGGTCCGTCGGGCGGGTCCGCCCGGCGGCGACCGCCGCGGCGATCACCTCGACGGCGGCGAGCGGATCGGCCGGGTACCCGGTGCCGATGGCGAAGTCGTTGCCGGTGCCGGCCGGTACCGGACCGAAGGCGACACCGGTACCGGCTACCGCCTGGAGCGCCAGATGGACCGTACCGTCGCCACCGACCGTCACCAGCGCGGCGGCGCCGTCCGCGACCGCGGCCCGGCACGCCGCACTCGCCTGCGCGGCGCTGCCCGCCTCCAGCAGCCGGATCGGCCGGCCCACGGTGCCGAGCCGGTCGAGTACGGCCGGCAACAGCCCGCGGAACCGGCCCCGCCCGGCGGTCGGATTGGCCAGCACCGCCAGGTGGCCGTCGGCCAGCGGGCCGGCGCAACCCGGCCCGGGAAGTTGATCGTCGGCGGTCACGGCGAGCACCGTACCGCCCGCCGTGCCGCCTCCGACACCTCGGTCGAACTCAGGTCATGTCGTCGTAGCGCCGGTCGATCGGTTGCGGCGCCGGGACCGGATCCGGCGCGGAGACCGGTGCCACCGTCTCCACCCGCTCGCCGGCGGTGACCGGCTCCGGCTCCAGGTGCAACGGCGAGACCTCGTCGTCGTCCAGCCCGGCGTAGATCTCCTTGCCGCGTCCCCGGCGCCGGTCGTTGAGCATCGCCACCCCGACCGCCGCGAAGTAGAGCGCGCAGAGGCAGATCGCCAGCGCGGTCATGCCGAACGGGTCCGGGGTGGGCGTGACGATGGCCGAGAAGAGGAAGAAGACGAAGACGGCGATCCGCCACCAGCCGAGCATCTTCCGGCCGGTCACCAGCCCGACGAAGTTGAGCATCAGGACGATGAGCGGGAACTCGAACGCCACCCCGAACATCAGGATCATGTTCGTCACGAAGGAGATGTACCGGGTGATCTCCAGCGTGTTGGTGACGTCCTCGCCGGCCAGCCCGACCAGGAACTCGAGCCCCTTGGCGACCACGAAGAACGCCAGTACGGCGCCGGCCGCGAAGAGCGGGGCGGCGAGCGCGGTGAAGATGTAGGCGTACTTCCGCTCGTGCCGGTGCAGCCCCGGCGCGATGAACGCCCAGAGCTGGTAGAGCCAGATCGGGGCGGCGACGATCAGCCCGACCCAGAGCGCGATCTTCAGGTCGAGCAGGAGTACGTCGGCAGGGCCGAGCTGGGCGAACTGGCACTTGCCGTCCACGGTCGAGCCCTCGAGCTCGCAGTACGGCTGCTGGAGCAGGTGCCGGACGTCCTGGGCCAGCCAGATGCCGAGGCCGAAGCCGACCACGATGCCCAGGGAGGCCTTGAAGAGCCGGTTACGCAGCTCCCGGATGTGCTCGATGAGCGTCATCGAGCCGTCGGCGGCCCGCTCGAAGTTGCTCGGGCCGCGCCGACGCAGCAGGGCGAAGGCCACGGGTGCGGGCCCCGGTCAGTTGTCGCGGACGCGCTGCACCGGGTCGTTGACCGGCGCCGCGGGCGGCGGCTGGTAACCGGGCTGGTGCACGCTGGTCGGCTGCACCGGGTCACCCGGCAGCGGCTGCCGCCCCGCCTGCGCGTCGGCCTTCTCCGCCAGGTCCTTGTCGTCGTCGGCGAGGCTCTTCGTCTCGGCCTTGATGATCCGCAGCGAACGACCGAGCGACCGGGCCGCGTCCGGAAGCCGCTTCGCGCCGAAGAGCAGGACCAGCACAGCCACGAGGACGAAGATGTGCCATGGCTTGAGGACGCCCATGGAAGCTCCAGTTCGATGTTTTGTCCAGCAAAGGGTGTGTCCTGGCCCATCGTACGTGCGTCGGGAAGGAGTGCCACCCGCCAGGCTGGTGACTTTGCGGCCGGCTGGTGAAGTCTCGACCAACGTCGGGCATCCGTCAACCAGAAGATCGACGGCGCTGACCAGGAGCTATTCCTCGCCGCCGCGACCGGCGCTATTCCTCGCTGCCGCGCTTGGCGCGGATCAACACGAGCCGCTGCTGGAGCGTCTCGACCTGCTGCTGCATGGCCTCGGCCCGATCCTGCACCGCCAGCGCGACCCGCTGGAGGTCCTCGGCCTGCTCCTGGCGGCGTTGCAGACCCCGGGCGGCCCGGTGCAGCCGAGGCAGCCGGGTCAGCACCCGGCGGGCCGCCAGCCCCAGCACCAGGAGCCCGACGAGAACGACCGCGAGCACGATCCACTTCACCACGTCGGCCAGCCTAGTGGCTCCCGGCCGTTGCCGCCGGACTGGCGTCCGGGACCAGTGCGACGTCGGGGTGCGGGGCGGGTGCCGCCGCGCCGTCCGGCGGCAGCGTGGCGTACGCGTCGAGCGCGGCGGCGGCCCGGTCGCGTACCTGGTCGGCGAGTTCCGCCGGGGCGACCACCGTGACGTCCGGCCCGAGCCCGAGCACGAACCGTCGGGCCCAGTCGAGGTCGGTGACCCGCAGTGAGACCAGCCACTCCCGGCCGGCCCGGTCGGCGTCACCCGGGTCCGGCTCGACCCGCTCGCACGGGTAGTACTCGGTGATCCACCGGCTGGACCGGCCGACCCGCAGGGTCACCAGCGGCAGGTCCTGGTCGGGGCGGAAGATTCCGGCGCTCAGGTCGTGCAGCCGGGCCTGCGGCGGCGGTGCGGCCGCCTCGTCCAGCTCGACGAGCGCGTCGATCCGGTCGGCCCGGAACAGCCGTACCGACTCCGCCCGCCGGCACCACGCCTCCAGGTAGGCCAGGCCGCCGACCATCAGTACCCGGATCGGGTCGACGGTGCGTTCGGTCGTCTCGTCGCGGGTCGCGGCGTAGTAGGTGATCCGCAGCGCCCGGCCCCGCTGCACCGCGCCGTGCAGCGCCGCCACCCGGTCGCTGTCGCCCGGCATCCGCACCGCGACGGGTGCGTCGGCGAGTTCACCGGCCGCGTTCTCGATCTTGGCGAGGGCGCGTTCGATCGCGTCCCGGTTGGCCATCCCCGGCGTCTCGGCGAGCATCCGCAGCGCCACCACCAGCGCCAGTGCCTCGTCCGGGGTGAGCCGCAGCGGGCGGTCGATCCCGGCGTCGTAGGTGATGGTGACCCGGTCGCCGTCGAGGGCCATGTCGATCAGGTCACCCGGCCCGTACCCGGGCAGCCCGCAGACCCAGAGCAGTTCCAGGTCCTCCCGGAGTTGCCGCTCGGTCACCCCGAGGTCGGCGGCCGCCTCGGAGAGCTCGATCCCGGGTCGCGCCAGCAGGTATGGCACCAGGTTCAGCAGTCGGGCCAGCCGGTCGGCCGAGGCCCGCGCCCCGCCGCCGGACCGTTGCGCCGGACGAGTCACGCCGGCTCCCCCCTCTGGTCAGTCTCCGGGGCCCCGACCCCGGTCCGCCCCCGCGTTACCCCGACGCCCGGGCGGTCGCCATCTCGTCGTGCCGGGCGGTGATCTCCTTGAGCCGCTGGATCACGGCATCCCGGATCTCCGGCGGTTCGAGCACCCGGACATCGGGACCGTAGCCGACGAGCCTACCGGCGAGCGACTCGGCGTCGGCGTACGGCAGCACCAGGCGGTCGCCGTCGGGTCCGCTGGTCACCTCCCGGGCCCACCGCCGCAAGCCGGCCGCCCGCCCCGGTGCGACCAGCACGGTGGCCCGGCCGGAGCGCTCCACCGGACCGGACCACTTGGCGACGTGGCTGATCAGGTCGACGCCGACCGGCGGGGAGAAGGCGCCCGGACCGCCGATCGTCCGGACGGCCCCACCGACGATCCGGGAGAGCCGGAAACACCGGGCCGCGTCGCGGTCGAGGTCGTGACCGACGACATACCACCGGGCCCGCCAGCAGACCACGCCCCAGGGTTCGAGCCGGCGGCTGGTCGGGGCGTCGCCGTCGGGCACCCGGTAGTCGAAACCGACGGTGCGCCGCTCCCGGGCCGCGGCGGTCAGCGGCCCGAACGCCGGGTCGACGGTGACCACCGGCTCCACCCCGAGGGTGGCCTGCGGGTCGACGTCGACACCGGCGGCGCGCAGCTTCGCCAGCCCGGAGGAGGCCGCCGCGGCCAGCCCGGCGTGCCGCCAGAGCCGGGCGGCGATCCCCACCGCCGCCGCCTCGTCGGGCTCCAGCGGGATGTCCGGCAACGCGTACTCCCGGCGCGCGATCCGGTAGCCCGGCTCGGCGTCGAAGGCGCTGGCCGTGCCGGTCTCCAGTGGTACGCCCAGTTCACGCAGCTCGGCCTTGTCCCGCTCGAACTTGCGCTGGAAGGCCTCGTGGTCACGTGGGTCGTCCGGATCATGCTCATAGCCCGGCACGGTCGCGGCGATCTGCGCGGCGGTCAGGAACCGTCGGGTGGAGAGCAGACAGATCACCAGGTTGACCAGGCGTTCGGTACGGGTCCGCGACACGACACAGACGCTAGCAGTGTCGGATCACGAAGCGGGTACCCCGCGCGGCACCCGCGCCGCCCGGTCCGGGTGCCGGCCGGCCGGACGACTCCTAGGCTGGCGGTATGCCGGAACGGGACGACACGTCGGAAAGCGTCCTCACGGTCGTGGTAGCCGGGCTGGCCAACCTGGCGATCGCGCTCGCCAAGGTGGTCGCCGGGGTGATCTCGGGCTCGGCCGCGATGCTCTCCGAGGGCGCGCACTCGATCGCCGACACCACCACCGAGGTGCTGCTCTTCACCGCGCTGCGCCGGGGCGCCCGGCCCGCCGACGTCGAGCACCCGTTCGGGTACGGCAAGGAGAGCTACGTCTGGGCCTTCATCGCGGCGGTCTTCACCTTCGTGGTCGGCGCCGGCTTCTCGATCACGCACGGCGTGAACACGATCCGTGGCGGTGAGCACACCGGCGAGTTCCTGGTCTCCTACGTCGTCCTGGCGGTCTCGTTCCTGATCGAGTCGGTCTCGCTGGCCCGGGCGGTCCGGCAGATCCGCCGGGCGTCCCGAGCGCGGCGGATCAGTTCGGCCCGCTTCCTGCGGAGCACCGCGGACACCACGATCAAGGCGGTCTTCCTGGAGGACACCGCCGCGCTGATCGGGATCTCGCTGGCCGCCGGCGGTCTCGCCCTGTCCCACTCCACCGGCACCGAGTTCTGGGACGGGCTGGCCTCGATCCTGATCGGGCTGCTGCTCCTGGTGGTCGCCACCATCCTGGCCCGGAGCAACATCTCGCTGCTGGTCGGCCGGGCGGTGCCGCGGCCGATGCACGACCAGATCCACCGCGAACTCTCCGCGCTGCCGACGGTGGACCGGGTGGACACCCTGCTCACCATGCATCTGGGCCCGGACGACATCCTGGTCGCGGCGAAGGTCGACTTCCGGGACGAGGCGACCGGCGCGGAGATCGAGGCCGGCGCCGAGGAGGCCGAACGCCGGCTGGTCGCCCGCTTCCCACACGTCCGGTACGTCTTCCTCGACCCGACCCGGAGCGGCCGGCCGTAGCCGGTTACCCTGCCGGCCATGGTGCGATGGCGGTCCGGGACGGTCACGGCGGTCCGGCGTAGCTGGCACGGTGCCGTCGAACTCGACGTCCGGCAGGCCGACGGGGTACGGCTACGCGCGCTGGCGTACCCGGAACTGGTCGGCACCCCCGAGCCGGGCGACCGGGTGCTGCTCAACGTCGGCGCGCTGTTGATGGGGCTCGGCACCGGCGGGTACGCCCTGGTGGTGGCGCTGCCGGACCGGCTCCCGGCGGACCCGCCCGAGACGGTCGACAGCCGCGACGCCGGACACCTGGTGAAGGCCCGTTACACGCCGCTGCAACCGATCCTGCTCGGCGTCGACGAGGAGGCCTCCCCGCACCGGGCCGCGCTGGCCGACGCCGACGACCTCGGCGGGCTGCCGGTGGTCACCGCCGACCTGCACTCCGCGCTGCCGGCGATCGTGGCCGGGATCCGGGCCGACGCGCCCGGGGCCCGGATCGCGTACCTGATGACCGACGGCGGCGCGCTGCCGGCCTGGTTCTCCCGCACCCTGCACGGGCTGCGCGGCGAACTCGCCGGCACGGTCACCGTCGGGCAGGCGTTCGGCGGCGATCTGGAGGCGACGAACCTGCACAGCGGGCTGCTCGCCGCCCGGCACGTGCTCCGCGCCGACGTGGCGATCGTGGCGCAGGGGCCGGGCAACCTGGGCACGGGTACCCGGTGGGGCTTCTCCGGGGTCGCCGTCGGGGAGGCGGTCAACGCGGTCGCCACCCTGGGCGGGCGGCCGGTGGGCTCGCTGCGGATCTCCGGCGCCGACCCGCGGGACCGGCACCGGGGGCTGTCGCACCACAGCGTGACCGCGTACGGCCGGGTCGCGCTGGCCGCCGCCGACCTGGTGCTCCCGGCCGAGCTGCCGGCGGAGCTGGCCGCGCTGGTCGAGCCGGCGGTGGCCGAGCTGGCGCGGCGGCACCGGATCGTCCGGGTGCCGGTGGAGGGGCTCGACGAGGCGCTGCGGGCCAGCCCGGTGCCGCTCTCGACGATGGGCCGGGGACTGGCCGAGGAGCACGCCTACTTCCTGGCCGCGGCCGCCGCCGGCCGGTACGCCGCCGGGCTGGGCTGAGCCGCACCGCGTCGGGTCAGCTCAGGAAGACCAGCGCCAGCCAGCCGGCCACGACCAGGACGAGGATGAGCGTGAGCACCCAGGTGGGGACGGTGTACTCGCCCCGCCGGTTGCGCTCGATCTCCTCCCGGATCTTGGCGCGCCGCCGCTCGACCCGGTTCTGCCGGATCGTCTCGGGGCGGCGGTGCTCGTCGTCGTCACGACCCTCTGGATGCGTCATAGCGGGGGCCAGCCTAACCGCCCGGCCTCACATGCTCGCGATCAGCCGCTCCACCCGCTCGTCGTACGCCCGGAACGGGTCCTTGCAGAGCACCGTGCGCTGGGCCTGGTCGTTCAGCTTGAGGTGCACCCAGTCGACGGTGAAGTCCCGGCGCTTCTCCTGGGCGTGCCGGATGAACTCGCCGCGCAGCCGGGCCCGGGTGGTCTGCGGCGGGGTCTCCTTCGCCTCGAAGATCTCCGGGTCGGTGGCGATCCGGTCCACCTGCTTGCGCCGCTCCAGCAGCCCGTAGAGGCCGCGGCCCCGGCGCAGGTCGTGGTAGGCGAGGTCCATCTGGGCGATCCGGGGGTGCGAGAGCGGCAGGTCGTTCTTGCGCTGGTACCGCTCGATGAGCTGGAGCTTGGTCACCCAGTCGATCTCCCGGGAGACCGGGTCCAGGTCGCCGGTCTCGACCGCGCGCAGCACCCGGCCCCAGAGCTCGACCACCCGCTTCGCGGTCTGGTCCCCGCCCCGCCGCTCGACGAACTCGGTCGCCTTGGCCAGGTATTCCTGCTGGATCTCCAGCGCGCTGATCTCCTTGTTCGAGGCGAGCCGGACCTTGCGCCGGCCGGTGATGTCGTGCGACACCTCCCGGATCGCCCGGATCGGGTTCTCCAGCGACAGGTCGCGCATCACCACCCCGGCCTCGATCATCCGCAGCACGATGTCCGCGCTGCCGACCTTGAGCAGGGTGGTGACCTCGTTCATGTTGGAGTCGCCGACGATGACGTGCAGCCGCCGGTAGCGCTCGGCGTCGGCGTGCGGCTCGTCCCGGGTGTTGATGATCGGCCGGCTGCGGGTGGTGGCCGAGGAGACGCCCTCCCAGATGTGCTCGGCGCGCTGGGAGAGGCAGTAGACGGCGCCGCGCGGGGTCTGCAACACCTTGCCGGCACCGCAGATGAGCTGCCGGGTGACCAGGAACGGGATCAGCACGTCGGCCAGCCGGCCGAACTCGCCGTGCCGGGAGACCAGGTAGTTCTCGTGGCAGCCGTACGAGTTGCCGGCCGAGTCCGTGTTGTTCTTGAACAGGTAGATCTCGCCCGCGATCCCCTCGTCGTGCAGCCGCTTCTCGGCGTCGACGAGCAGGCCCTCCAGGATCCGCTCGCCGGCCCGGTCGTGCGCCACCAGGTCGGAGACCGAGTCGCACTCCGGGGTGGCGTACTCCGGGTGGGACCCGACGTCGAGGTAGAGCCGGGCACCGTTGCGCAGGAAGACGTTGCTCGAGCGCCCCCAGGAGACCACCCGGCGGAAGAGGTAACGGGCGACCTCGTCCGGGGACAGCCGCCGTTGGCCGCGGTAGGTGCAGGTGACACCGTACTCGGTTTCAAGGCCGAAGATTCGCCGCTCCATGCTTGGAGATTAGTCGCCCGGAGCCCCGGTTGGTCACTGTCGGAGGGTCGGGTTGTGCGGGAACCGGGCCGGCGAGCCCTCCGTGCACCCGTCGCCGTGCACCGGTCGTGCCGTCCGTCCGCTCACCGGCCGGGATCCTCCAGGATGCCGAAGAGGTACTCGCCGTAGCCGCTGCGGCTCAGCGGCTGGGCCAGCTCGCGGAGTTGCTCGTCGGAGATCAGCCCGCTGCGCCAGACCACCTCCTCGATGCAGCCCACCTTCAGGCCCTGCCGCTCCTCGATCACCCGGACGAACTCGCCGGCCTGGACCAGCGAGGTGAAGGTGCCGGTGTCCAGCCAGGCGGTACCCCGGTCCAGGGCGGTGACCTGGAGCCGGCCCGCCGCCAGGTAGGTCTGGTTCACCGCCGTGATCTCCAGCTCGCCCCGGTCGCTCGGGGTCAACCCCCGGGCGATCTCCACCACGTCGTTGGCATAGAAGTAGAGGCCCGGGACGGCGTACCGCGACTTGGGTTTCTCCGGCTTCTCCTCGATCGACAGCGCCCGCCCCTCGGAATCGAACTCGACAATTCCGTAACCCTCGCAGTTCGCCACCGGGTAGGCGAAGATCCGACCACCGTCCGGGTCACCGTTGCGGGCCAGGCTCCGGCCCAGTCCGGCGCCGTAGAAGATGTTGTCGCCAAGGATCAGCGCGACCGAATCCCCGGCCAGGAACTCCTCGCCGAGAAGGAACGCCTGCGCGATTCCGTCCGGACTCGGCTGCGCGACGTACTCCAGCCGGAGGCCCCACTGGGAGCCGTCACCCAGTAGTTTCCGGAACTGCCCCTGGTCGCCAGGAGTGGTGATGATGAGAATTTCCCGTATTCCCGCCATGACCAGAGTGGAGAGCGGGTAATAGATCATCGGCTTGTCGAAAATCGGCATGAGTTGTTTGGAGACGGCCTGGGTGATCGGCCACAGCCGCGAGCCCGTGCCGCCCGCCAGCAGGATTCCGCGCATTCGCGCAGGCTACCGGCGGGCGACGGTCGGCAGAGTCGGCTCGCCGACAAAACGCCTCGGGCCGGAGTCGCCGGCCGACGCGTAGACTTTCCAATTCATGAGGATCCTCGTGACCGGTGGAGCCGGATTCATCGGTTCTGAATACGTACGCATGCTGCTGACCGGCACCGGTCCGCGGCTCGCGCCGAGCGCCGTCACGGTGCTGGACAAGCTGACCTACTCCGGCAACCTGGCCAACCTCGACCCGGTACGCGACGATCCCCGGCTGCGGGTGGTGGTCGGCGACATCTGCGACCCGGCCGTGGTCGACGAGGTGATGGCCGGACACGACGTGGTGGTGCACTTCGCCGCCGAGTCCCACGTCGACCGCTCCATCCACCGGGCCGCCCCGTTCGTCACCACCAACGTGCTCGGCACGCAGACCCTGCTGGAGGCGGCGCTGAGGCACCGTACCGGCCGGTTCGTGCACGTCTCCACCGACGAGGTCTACGGCTCGATCGAGCAGGGATCCTGGACCGAGTCCACCCCGCTGGCGCCGAACTCGCCGTACTCGGCCGCCAAGGCCGGCTCCGACCTGCTCGCGCTGGCCTACCACCGCACCTACGGGATGGACGTGGTGCTGACCCGCTGCTCCAACAACTACGGGCCGTACCAGTTCCCGGAGAAGGTCGTCCCGCTCTTCGTCACCAACCTGCTCGACGGCGGCACCGTGCCGCTCTACGGCGACGGCGGCAACGTCCGGGACTGGCTGCACGTGCACGACCACTGTGTCGGCGTCGCCCTGGTGCAGGACAAGGGGCGGCCGGGCGAGGTCTACCACATCGGCGGCGGCACCGAGCTGACCAACCGCGAGCTGACCGGCCGGCTGCTCGCCGCCTGCGGCGCCGACTGGGACCGGGTCAGGCCGGTCACCGACCGGATGGGGCACGACCGCCGCTATTCGCTGGACATCACCAAGATCAGCGAAGAACTCGGGTACGCACCCAGCGTCGACCTCGACCGCGGGCTCGCCGAGACGGTCACCTGGTACCGGGAGAACCGGGCCTGGTGGGAACCGCTCAAGGCACGGCTGAGCGGCGAGGAGATCGGGCGCCCCGGGCCGGCCCCCCGGTGACCGCCCAGCGGGACGCGCAGCCGGTGACCGCACAACAGGGCGCGGAGCAGCCGCACGCCCAGCGGGACGCGGAGCAGCCGCACGCCCAGCGGGACGCGGAGCAGCCGCACGCCCAGCGGGACGCGGAGCCGCCGAGCTGGCTGGTGACCGGGGCGGGCGGGATGCTCGGCCGGGACCTGGTGGCGGTGCTCACCGCCCGGCAGCGGGGTCGGGTCACCGCCGCCACCCGGGCCGAGGTCGAGCTGACCGACCCGGCAGCGGTCCGCGCGGCGGTGGCCGGGCACGACATCGTGGTCAACGCGGCGGCCTGGACCGACGTGGACGGTGCCGAGCAGCAGGAGGCGGCGGCCACCGCCGTCAACGGCACCGGGGTCGCCAACCTGGCGGCAGCCTGTGCCGAGGCCGGCGCCCGGCTGGTGCACGTCTCGACCGACTACGTCTTCGCCGGCGACGCCGACCGCCCCTACCCGGAGGACGCCCCGACCGCCCCGATCAACGCGTACGGGCGCAGCAAGCTCGTCGGCGAACTCGCCGTCGCCCGGCTGCTGCCGCAGACCGGATACCTGGTACGCACCGCGTGGCTGTACGGCGCGCACGGCCCCAACTTCGTCACCACGATGCTCCGGCTGGCCGCCGTTCGGCCGTACCTCGACGTGGTGGACGACCAGCTCGGCCAGCCCACCTGGTCGTACGCGCTCGCGGAGCGGCTGGCCGACCTCGGCGCCGCCGCACACCGGTCAGCCGCACCGGCCGGCGTCTACCACGGCACGGCGAGCGGCCGGACCAGCTGGTACGGCCTGGCCCGCGAGGTCTTCGCCCGGACCGGACTCGACCCGGAGCGGATCCGTCCCACCAGCAGCGACCGGTTTCCCCGGCCGGCGCGCCGGCCCGGCTACAGCGTGCTCGGGCACGCCGGGTGGTCCCGGGCCGGGCTGGCCCCGATGGCGGACTGGCGGGCGATGCTCGCCGACGCGCTACGACCGGACGGGACGCTCGGCACCGCTCGCCGACCGCCAGCGCCGAGCGACGCAACCGAGGACCGGATCGGCTCCGGATCGCGATAGCCCGGTCCCTGCCCTGGTCCCTACTCCGACTTCTCCGCGCTGCCGCTCGACTTGCCACCGGCCCGCTTCGGCTTGCCCTCCAGGTCGGCCGAGCCGGCGGACTCGGCCGGCTTGTCCGGGCCGGGAGCCGGTGCCTTCGGCTCGGCCGCGGCTGCCTCGCCGCCGTCGGCTTTGGCGGGCGCCCCCTCCAGCAGCGAGACGAGGGCGGCACCGGTGATCCGCCGGAAGGTACGCCCGACCCGCCGCCGGTCCAGGATCGCCACCTCGAGCTGGCTGGCGGCGATGGTCCGGGGCGCGCCGCCCTCGCCACCGACACTGCCCAGCGCCCGGACCGCCAGCCGGACCGCCGCGTCCAGCGACATGTCCGGCTGGTGCTCCTCGCGCAGCGCCCCGGTGACCGCCTCCGCCTGCCCGCCCATCGCCATCCGGCCGGGCTCGTCGTTGACCGAGCCGTCGTAGGTGATCCGGTAGAGTTCGTCCGCCTCCGGCGTGCTGCCGACCTCGGCGACGCAGATCTCCACCTCGAACGGCTTGGACTGCTCGGTGAAGATCGCCCCCAGGGTCTGGGCGTACGCGTTCGCCAGTGCCCGGCCGGTGACGTCCCGGCGGTCGAAGCTGAGCCCGATCGCGTCCGCCATCCGGACGCCCGCGCGGCGCAGGTTTTCGAACTCGTTGTACCGGCCGACCGCCGCGAAGGCGACCCGGTCGTAGATCTCACTGACCTTGTGCAGGGCGCTGGAGAGGTTCTCCGCCACGAAGAGCACCCCGTCGGAGTAGCTGAGCGTCACGGCGCTCCGGCCGCGCGCGATGCCCTTGCGGGCCAGCTCCGAGCGGTCGCGCATGATCTGCTCGGGTGAGGCGTAGAACTGCATGGCCACGGCGGCGGTTCTCCTAACCGGTTCTGCTGACGACGGCGGGTTGCGGGTGGTGCGGGGCGGTCAGCCGCCGGGGTTCTCCATCCGGGCGGCGACCACCGCTTCGGCGACCTCGGCCGCCTCGGCGTCGGAGAGTCGGTTGGTGCCCTCCGCGGTCGCCGTCATCACGACTGGATAGATGCGGCGGCTCAGGTCGGGGCCACCGGTGGCGCTGTCGTCGTCGGCGGCGTCGTAGAGCGCATCGACGGCGAGCCGGATGGCGTCCGGGGTGCTCAGCCCGGGACGGTACCGCTTCTTCAGGGCCGCCTTCGCGAAGAGCGAGCCGGAGCCGATGCCGTCGTAGCCGGTCTCCTCGTAGGGGCCGCCGGCCACGTCGAAGCTGAAGATCCGGCCGGCGTTGACCGGGTCGGGGGCGGCCAGGTCGTAGCCGGCGAAGAGCGGGATCACCGCGAGACCCTGCATCGCGGCGCCGAGGTTGCCACGGATCATCGCGGCGAGCCGGTTGGCCTTACCGTCGAGGGAGAGCATCGCCCCCTCGATCTTCTCGTAGTGCTCCAGCTCCACCTGGAAGAGCCGCACCATCTCCAGGGCGATGCCCGCGGTGCCGGCGAAGCCGATCAGCGAGTATTCGTCCGCCGGGTGCACCTTGCGGATGTCCCGGCTGGAGATCAGGTTGCCCATGGTGCCGCGCCGGTCGCCGGCCATCACCACCCCGTCGGCGGTGGTCAGCGCGACGATGGTGGTGGCGTGCGGGGCCAGCGCGCTGGCGGAGCCGGGCGGCAGCGGCCGGCGTCCGGGCAGCAGGTCGGGGGCTGCCGTGCTCAGGAACTGGGTGAACGAGGACGTCCCCACGTTGAGGAACACGTCTGGTAGACGCCCGGTTGGATCAAAAGCCGCTGCCACGTGCTCCCTCTCAGCTCTCTCATCACGTCGCCCGGATCCCCCGCGTCAGCGCGGGAACCGGGCGAGGCCACCGTTGCGGTTGAAGCAGAGTATCCCCCGGATCTCCCCGGTGCGATGATCGTCGTCGCCGTGTTGCGTCACTCCCGACGGCGCCGCCCGAAGGCGCCCCGCCGCCGGTCGCCGCCACCGCCCGGACGTCCCGGCCCGGCGGCGCGATCCACGGTCGGCGGTCGCGCCGGTCTGGTCGGCACGGCCCGCCGCCGCGCGCCGCGCCGGGTTCGGCGTGGCGGACCACGCCCGACCCGGCCCGGGTACGGCTACTGTCCGCCCTTCTGGACGTAGCCCCGGACGAACTCCTCGGCGTTCTCCTCGAGCACCGAGTCGATCTCGTCCAGCAGGTCGTCGACGTCCTCGGTGATCTCCGCGTGCCGCTCGGCGACCTCGGGGTTCGCCTCGGTCGCGACCTCGTCGACCTCCTCGTCCCGGCGCGCCTTGCCGGACTGCGACTGACCGCCGGTGTCACGGGTAGCCATCTCTGCTGCCTCCTCCACGATCGCCTGGGGAAAACTTACCTCGGATGGGCGACGAATCCTCCGCCACCGCCGCTGCCGACGGCGGGTGGCTCGGGGTCAGCCACCGGTGATCGTCTCCAGCAGGTCCTTGGCGCTCGCGCACCGGTCGAACAACGCCCCGACGTGCTTGCGGGTGCCCCGCTCCGGCTCCATCATCGGAACCCGCACCAGGGACTCCCGGCCGACGTCGAAGATGACCGAATCCCAGCTCGCCGCCACCACCTCGGAGGCGTACTGGGCGAGGCAGCGGCCCCGGAAGTAGGCCCGGGTGTCCTCGGGCGGCTCCGTCATCGCCGAGCGGGTCAGCTCCTCGGGCAGCAGCGTCGCCATCGAGCCCCGGCTCACCAGCCGGTGGTAGAGGCCCTTCTCCGGGCGTACGTCGGAGTACTGCAGGTCGACCAGTTGCAGCTTGTGCGAGGCCCAGCCGAGCTTCTCCCGCTCCCGGTAGCCCTCCAGCAGCCGCAGCTTCGCCACCCAGTCCAGCTCACCGGCGCAGAGCATCGGGTCCCGGCCGAGCCGGTCGAGTACGCCCTCCCAGCGGTCGAGGACGTCGGCGGTGTCGGAGTCGACGTCGTCGCCGTACCGTTCCTCCACAAAGGAGCGGGCCCGTTCGAGGTACGCCCACTGGAGGTCGAGCGCGGTCAGCCGGCGGCCGTCGCGCAGCCTGAGCCGGTGCGACAGCGACGGGTCGTGGCTGACCGCCTTCAGCTCACCCACCGGGTCGGCGATCGCCAGGTCGGGGCTGAGCGCCTTCTCCTCGATCATGGTGAGCACCAGCGCGGTGGTGCCGACCTTGAGGTAGGTGGAGATCTCCGAGAGGTTGGCGTCGCCGATGATGACGTGCAGCCGACGGTATTTGTCGGCGTCCGCGTGCGGCTCGTCCCGGGTGTTGATGATCGGCCGCTTCAGCGTCGTCTCCAGGCCCACCTCGACCTCGAAGAAGTCGGCCCGCTGGGAGATCTGGAAACCGGGCTGCGAACCGTCCTGGCCGATCCCGACCCGGCCGGCGCCGCAGACGATCTGCCGGCTCACGAAGAACGGCGTCAGGTACGCCACGATGTCGGCGAACGGCGTCTGCCGGCGCATCAGGTAGTTCTCGTGGGCGCCGTAGCTGGCGCCCTTGTTGTCGGTGTTGTTCTTGTAGAGGTGGATCGGGTGGGTACCCGGGATGGTGGCGGCCCGGCGGGACGCCTCGGCCATCACCCGCTCCCCCGCCTTGTCCCAGCGGACCAGGTCCAGCGGGTTGGTCACCTCAGGGGTGGAGTATTCCGGGTGGGCGTGGTCGACGTAGAGCCGGGCGCCGTTGGTCAGTATCACGTTGGCCAGCCCGAGGTCCTCGTCGGCCAGCGCCTCCGCCGGGTCGTAGGCGGCACCCGAGTAGGTGAAGCCGCGGGCGTCCCGCAGCGGGGACTCCTCCTCGTAGTCCCACCGGGCCCGGCCGCCCCGGGCCAGTTCCGGTCGGGCGCCGTAGGCGTTCACCACCTGCGATGAGGTCACCATCGGGTTGGCTCCGGCCTGCCCGGGCACGGAGATGCCGTACTCCACCTCGGTGCCCATGATCCGTCGTACACTCATGCCGCCGCCTCGCTCCGCTCGGCGCCGCCATGAGGCACAACCACCCTGAGTCTGATGATTCGCTCGCCACGCTCGCTCATGCCGCCGCCTCGCTCCGCTTGCCCATGCTATTGAGCCTAGTCCGCGCCGTCGCCGGATTGTTCGCCCGGTGTGTCGACACGGCCACGGTACGCCTTCACCGCTTCTTCGCCCGGTTCGGCACCGGGGTGCCGGCGGCGAGTCGCGGTGGCGGGTCCCGGACAGCGCTGTGGGCGCCGCGGAACGCGGCGCCCACAGATGCCGTTCGTGGTGCTACAGGTATTGGCCGGTGTTGCTCGCGGTCTCGATGGACCGGCCGGCCTCCGCGCCCTTGCCGCCGGAGACGAGGGTACGGATGTAGACGATCCGCTCCCCCTTCTTGCCGGAGATCCGGGCCCAGTCGTCGGGGTTGGTGGTGTTGGGCAGGTCCTCGTTCTCCCGGAACTCGTCGACGCAGGCGTCGAGCAGGTGCTGCAGGCGCAGCCCCTTGCGCCCGGAGGAGAGGAACTCCTTGATCGCCATCTTCTTGCCCCGGTCGACGATGTTCTGGATCATCGCGCCGGAGTTGAAGTCCTTGAAGTAGAGGACTTCCTTGTCGCCGTTGGCGTAGGTGACCTCGAGGAAGCGGTTCTCCTCGGTCTCCGAGTACATCCGCAGCACGACCGCCTCGATCATGGCCGCGACCGTGGACTGCGGGTCGTTGCCGTGCTCGGCGAGGTCGTCCGGGTGCAGCGGCAGCCCGGTGAGGATGTACTTGGAGAAGATGTCCTTGGCCGCCTCGGCGTCCGGCCGCTCGATCTTGATCTTCACGTCGAGCCGGCCGGGGCGGAGGATCGCCGGATCGATCATGTCCTCCCGGTTGGAGGCGCCGATCACGATCACGTTCTCCAGGCCCTCGACACCGTCGATCTCGCTGAGCAGCTGCGGAACGATGGTGTTCTCCACGTCGGAGGAGACGCCGGAGCCCCGGGTCCGGAACACCGAGTCCATCTCGTCGAAGAAGACGATGACGGGGGTGCCCTCGCCGGCCTTCTCCCGAGCCCGCTGGAAGATCAGCCGGATGTGCCGCTCGGTCTCGCCGACGTACTTGTTGAGCAGCTCCGGGCCCTTGATGTTGAGGAAGAAGCTGGTGTGCTTCTCCTCGCCCCGCCGTTCGGCGATCTTCTTGGCCAGCGAGTTCGCCACCGCCTTGGCGATCAGCGTCTTGCCGCAGCCGGGCGGGCCGTAGAGCAGGATGCCCTTCGGCGGCCGGAGCTGGTGCTCCCGGAAGAGGTCGGCGTGCAGGAACGGCAGCTCGACGGCGTCCCGAATCTGCTCGATCTGGGCCTGTAGGCCGCCGATGTCGCCGTAGTCGACGTCCGGCACCTCCTCCAGGACCAGTTCCTCGACCTCGCTCTTCGGGATCCGCTCGTACGCGTACGCCGAGCGGGGCTCGATCATGAGCGAGTCACCGGCCCGCAGCGGCGCGCCGATGAGAGTCTCCGCGAGGTGGACGATCCGTTCCTCGTCGGCGTGGGAGATCACCAGTGCCCGGTCGCCCGCGCCGCCGGAGGGGCTGTCCAGCACCTCCTTGAGCATGACGACCTCGCCGACCCGCTCGTAGCCGAACGCGTCGACGATGTTGAGCGCGTCGTTGAGCAGGACCTCCTGCCCACGGCGCAGCTCCGCCACGTCGAGCGAGGGTGACACCGCCACCCGGAGCTTGCGACCGCCGGTGAAGACATCGACCGTACCGTCGTCGTGCTTGGCCAGGAAGACACCATAACCGCTCGGCGGTTGCGCCAGCCGGTCAATCTCCTCCTTGAGCGTGACGATCTGGGCGCGTGCCTCCTTGAGGGTGTTCACGAGCCGCTCGTTGTTCTCCGTCAGTCGAGCCAGCTGCGCCTGTGTCGCCGCCAGCCGTTCCTCAAGCTGCCGGACGTGTCGAGGGCTTTCGGTCAACTTGCGCCGCACCAGAGCGAGTTCCTCTTGAAGAAACGCGACCTGGGTGGAGAGATCGTGGGCCTCCTTCTCCCACCGTGCGGCGCGCGAGTCCGCGTCGTCGCTGCGTGCCACGTCCCACCTCCCCGGGGGCTTGAACGTTCTGCCCTAACACTAACCGCTATGACGCTGATTCGGTTCCACGCAACACCCTCGTCGCCGAAGCTTGATCACTTCGTCGACGGACCGGCGGGCCGGCGTCGGCGAAACGGGACGGCGTCCCGGCCCGCCGCCCGGTGCCCCGGCGACCCCGTCCGAGGGCGGCGCCGGTCGTCTCGACACCGCTGTTGACCAGGGACTCCGGGCCGGCAGGAGCCGCCCTGTCGGCGCTGCGGCGCCGTCGAACGACGCGGCCGTCCCGGCGCCAGCCGGTCGCGGTTCGGCACCGGATCGCCGCCGAGGCCGGCGGAGGGGAATCCGCCCGGCCGGACGCCGAGACGGGGGCGGCGACATTTCTCACCCGCGAGGAGGCCGGAGGTTTCCCACCGGCGACGACGGGGACATTTCTCACCGCGCCCCTGCTCACAGAGTGGGACGGCCGACCACCGAGGCGACCAGTCGGGCGAACTCCTCGAGCCGGGAGATCTGCCCCGCACCGCCGTCGTCGAGCGTCTTGCCGAACCGCAGCGCGTCGTGCCGGGGCGGTACGTGCGCCTCGTCGCCGGGCACGCCCTCGTCCAGCGAGCTGAGCAGCAGGTAGACGTCGATGCTGTCGACCCGGATCTGGCCGGTCGGCGTACGGCTCAACCGCCGTCGGCAGCCCACCTCGCTGACCGTCGAGACCGGCACCACCCGCAACGACGACGTCATCGCGCCGGCCGGACCGTCGTCGGGTGGCACGTCCTCGCCGTGCCAGAGGATCAACCGGCTGCCGTCGCAGATCGCGACCTCCTGCCAGACCCCGTTCACCTCGTTGACGAAACGCTCCAGGGTGAAGCCGAGCACCGAGGCGCCGTTCAACACCCCGGTCAGCGCCTCCATCGCGACATCCGGATCGCGCAGGTACGCCCGGGCGGCCGACTCCAGGTCACGGTACGGCGACCAGTCGGGAAACACGGCCGGCAGGTCTCCCCCACCGAATGCCGGCCGGCTCACGCCGTCGCCTCGTTCCGGTCGCTCATTCCGGCACTCCGCTCCGCATCCGGGTCGGATCCAGCGGACCGTCGTGCCCCGTGCCGTCCCGAGGCTCGTCGGCTTCACGAGGCTCGGGACCGTCACGAGGCTCGTCGGCTTCACGAGGCTCGTCGGAGCCGAGCCGGCTCACTCGCCCGCTGCGCTCAGTCATGCCGTCTCCTCGCCGTGCTCGGCACGCCCGCTGATGCGTCGACTCCGGCGGGAAGGGTCATTCCCCGGCCCTCCCGGAGGTTGCCTCGGCCTCCTGCCGCGCCTGGCGGCGCAGCGCGTACGCCTCGGCGCCCTTGCTGGGCTTGCGACGGCGCGGCGGCGCGGTCACCCCGGGCGCCAGCCGCCGGCTCGACACGAGGAAGGCGGTGTGCGCGATCATGCGGTGGTCCGGGCGCACGGCGAGGCCGTCGGCGTGCCAGTCCCGGACCAGCGACTCCCAGGCCCGCGGCTCGGTGAAGCCGCCCCGCTCCCGCAGCGCCTCGACGAGTTCGGAGAGCTGGGGCGTGGTGGCGACGTAACCGATGAAGACCCCGCCCGGGACCAGCGCGCGTTCGACCATGTCGAGCGCCTCCCAGGGGGTGAGGAGGTCAAGAATGATCCGGTCGAAACCGGACTCCTGGCAGTCTGCCACGTCGCCCACCCGGAGATTCCAGGCTGGATGCGGTCCACCGAAGAAGGATTCCACATTTCTGCGGGCGATCTCGGAAAAGTCCTCGCGCAGTTCGTAGGAATGCAGTTCGCCCTCCGGGCCGACCGCCCTGAGCAGCGAACAGGTCAGCGCGCCGGACCCGACACCGGCCTCCAGGACCTTCGCGCCGGGGAAGATGTCGCCCATCGCCACGATCTGGGCCGCGTCCTTGGGATAGATCACCTGCGCACCGCGCGGCATGGAGAGCACGTAGTCGGCGAGCAGCGGACGCAGCGCCAGGTAGGCGGTCCCGCCGGTCGAGGTGACCACGCTGCCGTCCGGCAACCCGATCAGCGCGTCGTGCTCCAGCGCGCCACGGTGGGTGTGGAACGACCGCCCCGGCTCCAGCTTGATGGTGTGCATCCGACCCTTCGGGTCGGTGAGCTGGACGCGGTCACCGGGGCGGAACGGCCCTCGGTGCGCCGGCACCGGTGCGGTCGGGGCGGCGGGGACGGCGGTGGGCTGTGCGGTCACTGAGTCATCTTTCGGTTCGGCTCCAGGAGCTGCGCCAGGTCGGCTACGTGCAGAACGCCGACCACATCTTCGCCTGAGGTCACCAGGTACTGTGCGCCCGGGTGGGCCTGCACCGCGTGCACCACCTGCTCCCCGCCGAGCCCGACCGCGAGACTGGGTACGGCGTCCACGCCCCGGGCCACCGCGTCCACCGCCACCCAGGGCCGACGCTCGACGGGTACGGCCTCGGCCGCCGTCCGGTCGACCAGCGCCACCAGCCGGCCGGAGGAGTCGGCCACCCCGAGCGTCGAACCGGGGAGCCCGGCGTCCGCCCCCCGCCGCTGCGCCTCGGCCAGCGGGGTGCCGCTGGGCACCGAGAAGACCGGCCGGGCCAGCCGGGCCAGGTCGACGAGCGGGAACCGCCGGCTGATCCGGGCAGCCCGGATCGTCTGGCCGGCGCCCTGCCAGAGGGTGAACGCGACCAGCAGCACCAGCGCGAGGCCCAGCCAGGGCAGCCCGGCCAGCCAGGTCAGCAGCGTGAAGACCACGGCGGTGCCGATCGCGACGACCCGGCCGGACCAGCCGGCCACCTCGGTGGCCAGGTGCCGGTCCCGGGTGACGGCCCAGACCCCGGCCCGCAACGCCCGGCCGCCGTCCAGCGGCAGTCCGGGCAGGATGTTGAAGAGCCCGACCAGCACGTTGCTGGCGGCGAGTTGGAAGGCGAACTGGTTGGCCAGGGTGCCGTCCGGCAGGGCGAGCGTGGCGACGACCCCCACCAGCCCGAGGACCAGCGAGACCGCCGGGCCGGCGAGCGAGACGAACAGGTCCACCCGGGGGGTCGGGGCGTCCCGCTCCATCTCGGTGTAGCCGCCGAGCAGTTCGAGGGTGATGCCGCGCACCCCGATCCCGAACCGGCGGGCGGTCAGCGCGTGCCCCAACTCGTGCAGCAGTACCGAGCCGAGCAGCAGGACCACGAAGACCAGCCCGACGAGATAGCCGGTGAGCTGCGACAATCCGAGCTGTTGCCGGACGAACTCGCCGTACATCAGGGTGATCAGGGCCACCAGCAGCAGCATGGAGGGGTTGAGGTAGACCGGCACGCCGAACACCCGACCGACGGTGACGCCGGGCCGCCGGTCAGCGCCGCGTCGCGGTCGCGAGTTTCGCTCCATCTCCTCCGATGCTACGGAACAACCCTCCGGGTGACCCCGTCGGTTCGGCCGGGGTGACCGCGGACGATCGGGGCCGGTACGCATGCCGGGGCGGGTGGGCCCGGTTCGGTCGTACCCGTGACATAGCCTTCCGGACATGACGGCGGAGACGGTGACATCGCAGACAGCCACGGGCGACCCGGCGGACTCCCCGGCCGGCGACCCGCCCACGGCGCAGGTCACCGCCTCGCTCTCCCCGTCCCGGGCCGCCGACTTCAAGACCTGTCCCCTGCTCTACCGGTTCCGCAGCATCGACCGGCTGCCGGAGCGGCCGAGCGTCGAACAGGCCCGTGGCACCCTGGTGCACGCGGTGCTGGAACGCCTCTTCGACCTGCCGGCGCAGGAGCGGACGCCGGCCGCCGCCGGTGACCTGGTGGCGCCGCAGTGGGACCGGCTGGTGACCGAGCAGACGGAGCTGGCCGAGATCTTCACCGACGGCGACCTCGCCGGCCCGGCCGAGTTCCTGGCCTCGGCCCGCGAGCTGCTCGACGGCTACTTCACCGTCGAGGATCCGCGCCGGTTGGAGCCGGCCGAGCGGGAGAGCCTGGTCTCCACGGTGGTGGACGACCAGCTGCTGATCCGGGGCTACATCGACCGGCTGGACGTCTCGCCCGACGGCGCGCTGCGGGTGGTCGACTACAAGACCGGGGGCGCGCCCCGCGAGGCGTTCGAGGCCCGGGCGCTGTTCCAGCTCAAGTTCTACGCCCTGGTGCTCTGGCGCACCCGGGGGGTGGTGCCGAGGGTGCTGCGCCTGCTCTATCTCCGGGACGCGGAGGTCTGTGACTACACCCCCGACGCGGAGGAGCTGGTCCGGTTCGAGCGCACCGTGCTGGCGCTCTGGCGGGCCATCGAGCAGGCCACCCGGGCGCGCGACTTCCGACCCAAGCCGAGCCGGCTCTGTGACTGGTGCAGCCACCAGGCGCACTGCCCGGCCTTCGGCGGCACTCCCCCGCCGTTTCCGGAGCCGACCGCGCCGGTCGACCCGAGCGCTCCGATCCCGCCACCGGCCCGGCCCGGCGCCCGCCCGGCTCCGGCTCCGGCTTCGGCTTCGGCTTCGGCTTCGGCACCAGTGTCGGGACCAGGACCGGCGGCGGAGGCAGGACCAGGACCGGCGGCGGAGGCAGGACCGGGACCGGCCACGGAGGCCGGACCGGGACCGGGCGTTCCGGTGGTGCCGAGCCAGTCGACCGGGCCGGGCCGGACGGGTGCTGCGGCGTCGGGTCTCGGGGTCGGCTCCCCTCGGGAGGAGCACGGCTCCTCCTGAAGGAGGAGCAGAGGGTCGCCGCTGGCGATGACCTGTCGCGCCAGGCAGCGGCTAGCGTCGCCAGCATGACCCCTACCGATACCCCCGCGACGCCGGCCTCCAGCCGGATCCGGGGGAGCTGGCGACGCCTCCGGCCCGATTCCCGGCAGCGTGCATGGCTGGCCCGGGACGGGCTGCTCGCGGTCGCCGCCGTCGCGGTGGAGACCGTACTGGTCGGCACCGCTCCGCCGGGACTCGCCCCGTGGGGGTGGCCGGGGTGGGCGTTCTGGAGCGTCCTCTGCGCCGCACCGATCACCCTGCGCCGGGTGGCTCCCTGGTGGGCGGTGCTGCTGGCGGTGCCGATCTTCGTCGGCTCGGCCCTGACCGGCGCCCAGCCGGTCACCGCCGCCGCCACGTTCGTGCTGCTGACCTACACCACCGCCGCGCTGCTCCCGCTGCGCCAGGCGGCACTCGCCGCCGGAGCGATCTGGGGACCGGCCGTGGCCGTCGCACTCGCCGAGCCGCCACCGCCCGACTTCACCGAACCCTCCCCCGCGTACCTGGTCTTCACCCAGGTACTGCTCGCGCTGGTCTGCTTCTTCGTCGGCCGTACCGTGCACGCCCGGCGGGCCACCATCCTCGCCCTGGAGGAGCGGGCCCGGGTGGCCGAGGAGAACCAGCGGTCGCTCGCCGACCAGGCGGTCGCCGACGAGCGGCGGCGGATCGCCCGCGAGCTGCACGACGTCGTCGCGCACCACGTCAGCGTGATGGGGGTACTGGCCACCGGGGCGCGCCGGGTGCTGTCCCGGGATCCGACGGCCACCGACGGCGCGCTGGGCACCATCGAGGAGACCAGCCGGACGACCCTGCGCGAACTGCGCCGGCTGCTGGACGTGCTGCGTACCGATGCCGAGCCGGCCGCCGAGCTGTCCCCGCAGCCGGGACTGGCCGGCATCGAGGCGCTGGTGGAGCAGGTCAGGGAGGCCGGGCTGCCGGTGACCCTGCGGGTGGACGGCACACCGGGCCCGCTGGATCCGGGGGTGGCGCTGACCGTGTTCCGGATCGTGCAGGAGGCGCTCACCAACACCCTCAAGCACGCCGGGGCGGCGACCGCCCAGGTCCGGTTGAGTTTCGGGGTCTACTGGCTGATCGTCGAGGTCGCCGATACCGGCCGGGGGCCGGCCCCGGAGGGTGGACGGCTGGGGCACGGGCTGGTGGGGATGCGTGAACGGATGGCCCTCTACGGTGGAACCCTGCGCACCGGGCCCCGTCCCGGCGGCGGCTACCGCGTCTACGCCAAGATGCCGATGGAGCAGTTGGGTGCGCCGATCAGCAAGGGAGCGGCATGACCGAGGGCGGCGAACGGAACGATCGGCGAATCGGAGTGCCGGCATGAGCGGCATGAGCGACGGTAGGGAGTCCAGCCGGCCGGTACGCGTGCTGCTCGCCGACGACCAGCCGCTGCTGCGTACCGGATTCCGGATGGTGCTGGGCGCGGAGGACGACCTGGACATCGTCGGCGAGGCCGGCGACGGTGTCGAGGCCGTCGACCTGTCCCGGCGGCTCCTCCCCGACGTGGTGCTGATGGACATCCGGATGCCCCGGATGGACGGGGTCGCCGCCACCCGGGCGATCATCGACGCCCGACTGCCGGTCCGGGTGCTCATCCTGACCACCTTCGACCTCGACGAGTACGTCGTCGGCGCGCTCCGGGCCGGTGCGAGCGGCTTCCTGGCCAAGGACGTACCCGCCGAGGACCTGGTCACCGCCATCCGCACCGTCGCCGCCGGCGAGGCGGTCGTGGCGCCCCGGATCCTGAAGCGGCTGCTGGACAGGTTCGCCGAGACGCTGCCCGATCCGGACGCCACCCCGCCCAAGGCGATCGGCGTACTCACCGAGCGGGAGCGGGAGGTGCTGGTCCAGGTGGCCCGGGGGCTCTCCAACGCGGAGATCGCCCGGGTGCTCTCGGTGAGCGAGACGACCATCAAGACCCACGTCGGGCACGTGCTGACCAAGCTCGGTCTCCGCGACCGGGTCCAGGCGGTGGTGCTCGCCTACGAGACCGGACTGGTCCGGCCCGGCGCCTGACGGCAGCGCCACTCCGCCGCACCGCCCCGGCCGACGGCGGGTCCGACCGCCGACCCTGAGTCGGGCCCGGGGTCGGACCCTCCGGCAGGCGGAGTCGGTGCTCGCGCAGCACGCCCGGAGGAGTAGACCGGACGGCCCGGACGGCGTACGACCCGCCGGACGCGGAGTCGTCCGGTCGGAGGACCGGCCCGGGGCTCGGGGCGTACCCGAAGACCATCCCGGCGCACGACGGCCCGCCGGCTTCCCGCGCCTACCGTTTTCCGCAGGTACGGCGACGGGGGCGGAGGTTCCGCCGACCGGGTGGGCAGAGGGGGCGGCATGACCGCGACGACGGGGGTACCGGAGCGGACCGGGGCGACGTTCCGGCGATCGACGCACAGCGCAAGCGGATCGTGACAGACTGATACGACCCGCGCGGGATCCGGCCGGAGCCGGACAGCGGGCGCAACCAAACGTATTCGCCCGAAAGGGAATTGGACCGTCGAATTCCGAGCCGGTCGCGGCACGCTCACCGATCGGCGAGCGGGTGCGTCGATTGCGCCGACACCCGACGGCGCCGACACATATCAGTCAGGGGCAACCCTGATTTGCAGTCAGGGCCCACCCGCAGCAGATTTCCGCGTCGAACTCCACCGCGGGACGGACGCCCGGGTTGCCCGGGTCACCGACGATGGATGCTGCCGGCCGGACCAGGTGGTCCGGCCGGACCAAGAATGTCTAGGGGGAGATGAAAGTGACCGCGACGCTAGCCCGAGATGCCCAGATGGCCGCCCGGGCCAACGACGTGTGGAAGGTGTACGGCAGCGGAGAGGCCCAGGTCGTCGCGCTGCGGGGAGTGAATGCGGAATTCGAAAGGGCCCGGTTCACCGCCATCATGGGACCGTCCGGATCCGGCAAGTCCACCCTGATGCACTGCCTCGCCGGCCTCGACTCGGTGACCCGGGGGACGATCCATATCGGCGACACCGCGGTCACCGGACTCGGTGACGCCGGTCTCACGAAACTGCGCCGGGACAAGGTCGGTTTCATCTTCCAGCAGTTCAACCTGCTGCCCACGTTGACCGCACTGGAAAACATCCTGCTGCCGCTCTCGATCGCCGGTCGTAAGCCCGACAAGGAATGGCTCGACACCGTCATCGACACCGTGGGGCTGCGGGACCGGCTGGGACACCGGCCGGCCCAGCTCTCCGGCGGGCAGCAGCAGCGGGTCGCCTGCGCCCGGGCACTCGCCTCCCGACCCGAGGTGATCTTCGCCGACGAGCCGACCGGCAACCTCGACTCCCGGGCCGGTGCCGAGGTGCTCGGCTTCCTGCGCCGCTCCGTCGCCGAATACCAGCAGACCATCGTGATGGTCACGCACGACCCGGTGGCCGCCTCGTACGCCGGCCGGGTCATCTTCCTCGCCGACGGCCAGATCGTCTCCGAACTCATCGAACCGACCCCGGAGACCGTGCTGGACACGATGAAGAAGCTCGACGGGCTCGCCGAGGCGGGGCTCTGATGCTGCGCGCGACCCTGAAGAGCCTGCTCGCCCGCAAGGTCCGGCTGGTCCTCTCCGGCCTGGCCGTCGTGCTCGGCGTGATGTTCGTCTCCGGCGCCTTCGTGCTCACCGACACCCTGGGCCGGTCCTTCGACACCGTCTTCAGCGACGCGTACGCCGGTACCGATGTCGGGGTCTCCGCCAAGCCGAAGATCGACGTCAGCGAGATGGAGGGCATGCCGGTCGCCGCCACCTTCCCGGCCAGCACCCTGGAGCAGGTCCGTGGGGTGTCCGGGGTGGCCAGCGCCACCGGCCTGGCCGCCGCCGACGGCGCCCGGGTGATCGGCAGCAACGGCAAGGTGCTCACCTCCGTCGGTCCGCCGCAGATCGGCGCCAACTGGACCGGCGAGAGCGGCCAGGTCGAACTGCGCGAGGGCCGGGGCCCGACCGCCGACAACGAGGTCGCGGTCAACGCCGGGGTCGCCAAGGCGGCCAAGCTCGCCGTCGGCGACCGGGTCGGGGTACTCACCCTGCAACCGAAGCGCGACTTCACCGTGGTCGGCATCTACGGCTACAGCGGTGACCGGGACAGCCTCGGCGGCGCCCAGGAGGTGGCGTTCACCGAGCGGGTCGCCCAGGAGCTGATGCTGGGCCAGCCCGGCGTCTTCTCGGAACTGAGCGTCAAGGCGGCCGACGGGGTCGACCCGGCGAAGCTGCGCAACGACATCGCCGCCACGCTCGGCGACGGCTACGTGGTCAAGACCGGCGAACAGCTCTCCGAGGACGCCTCCGCCGGGCTGAAGGAGGGACTCGCCTTCTTCAACAACATCCTGCTCGGCTTCGCCGGGGTGGCCCTCTTCGTCGGCATCTTCCTGATCCTGAACACCTTCTCGATCATCGTCGCGCAGCGCACCAAGGAACTCGCGCTGCTCCGGGCGATCGGCGCGGGCCGCCGTCAGGTGATCGGTTCGGTGCTGGTCGAGGCGGTCGCGATCGGCCTGGTCGCCTCGGTACTCGGGCTCGGCGCCGGCATCGGCATCGGCGCGCTGCTGGCGTACGTCTTCGGGCAGACCGCCGGTGGGCTGCAACTGGCCGGCCTGGGCGTACCCCCGGCCGCGGTGATCAGCTCCTTCGCGGTCGGTCTGGTCGTCACGGTCATCGCGGCGGTACTCCCGGCGATGCGGGCCGCCCGGATCCCTCCGGTGGCCGCCATGCAGGACGTGGCGACGCCGGACCGGCCGCTGACGAAGATCTCCGCCGCCGGTGCGGTGGTGGCCGCGCTCGGCGGCACCCTGATGGCGCTGGGCCTGAGCGGCAACGGCGGCAACACCCTGTTGACCATCCTCGGCGGCGTGCTGCTCTCCTTCGTCGGGGTGGCCCTGCTGACCCCGCTGATCAGCCGTCCGGTGGTCGGCCTGCTCGGCCGGCTCTTCTCCTGGTCGGTGCCGGGCAAGCTGGGCCGGCTGAACTCGGGCCGCAACCCGCGCCGTACCGCGATCACCGCCGCCGCGCTGATGGTCGGGATCGCGCTGGTCACCGGCGTGACGGTGATCCTCGACTCGGCCAAGAGCAGCCTCACCGCGCTGGCCGAGGACACCATCCAGGCCGAGCTGGTCATCTCGGGGGCGCAGACCGGCCCCCGGCCGCCGAGCTTCGACCCGGCGGTGCTGGACCGGGCCGCCGAGCTGCCCGGCGTGGCGATGGTCGCCGGCCTGTACGGCGACCGCGCGGTGATCGGCGGCAAGCAGGGCTGGATCACCGCGACCAGCAGCGTCCCGGCGCTGCGGGAGATCTACCGGGCCACCCCGACGGCCGGCAGCATCGACTCGCTCGGCCCCGGCCAGCTCCTGGTCGACTCGGAGACCGCGAAGGACCGGGGCCTCTCGGTCGGGGACACCCTGCCGGTGCAGCTGTCCCGGGGCGATGCCCGGAACTACACGGTGAGCGGCATCTACGCCGAGTCCGAGCTGTTCGGCGGGTTCGTCGTACCGGCCTCGGCGGCGGCCGACTTCGCGGTGCCGCAGCCGACGCAGGCGTACCTCAAGCTGGCGCCGGGTGCCTCGGTCGACCAGGTGATGCCGAGCGTCGAGACGCTGCTGGCGGACAGCCCCGAGGTGTCGGTCGCCGACCGGGCCGACTTCATCGAGCAGCAGACCGGTCAGCTCGACGGCCTGCTGACGATGATCCAGATCCTGCTGGCGCTGGCGATCGTGATCGCCGTACTCGGCATCGTGAACACGCTGGCGCTGTCGGTGCTGGAGCGGACCCGCGAGTTGGGTCTGCTGCGGGCGATCGGCCTGCGGCGGGGTCAGACCATGCGGATGATCACCGTCGAGGCGGTGGTGATCTCGGTCTTCGGTGCCCTGCTCGGGGTGGTGGTCGGCACCGGTCTCGGCGCCGCCGTGGTCCGGGCGCTGCGCGAGGACGGCATCACCGACCTGGTGCTGCCGTGGACCGAGATGGGGGTCTTCCTCGGCCTGGCGGCCGTGGTCGGGGTGGTCGCGGCGGTACTGCCGGCGATCCGCGCCGCCCGGTTGAACGTGCTCGGCGCGATCGCGCACGAGTAGCGGGCCGGCCTGCGGCCGTGGGGGTGGCCGTGGGCAGCAGGGCCGGGGGCGGCGTCGGGACGGGCGCCGCCCCCGGCCACGTCCGGGCCCGGCCGGGTTCCGGCCCGGCGCCCGGTGTGGCCGGCGGGTGTGGTCAGCGGGAGAGGTCGAGCGGGGAGAGCAGGCCGGAGAGCAGGTCCAGGTCGACTCCGGTCAGCGTCTCCAGCAGGCGTACGCCGTCGACCGGGTCGATCGGCACCGCGTGCGGCACGGCGAGTACGGCGGCTCCGGCGGCCAGCGCGCTCGCCACCCCGGTCGGCGAGTCCTCGATCGCCACACAGCGGGAGATCGGCACGTCCAGCAGTCGGGCCGCCGTGAGGTACGGCTCGGGGTCGGGCTTGGTGGCGGCCACCTCGTCACCGCAGACCACCACGTCGAAGGTGTCCCGGCCGAGCGTCTCCAACGCGATCTCCACCACCGCCCGACGGGTCGAGGTGACCAGCGCGGCCGGCACCGAGGCGGCGCGTACCGCCGTCACCAGGGCCAGCGCCCCCGGCCGCCACTTCAGGTCGGTCAGGAACAGCTCGCCGACCCGGCGGTCGACCCAGGCGGCGCTGACCGCCGGGTCCCGCCACTGCTGCCCGAGGTCGGTGTGCAGGATCTCCATCGAGACGGCCATGTCGGTGCCGACCATGGCGAGCCGGGCCGCGTCGGAGAGGGTGCCGCCGTAGTGGGCGGCGAGTTCCTGGAGCCCGATGTCCCACAACCGCTCGCTGTCCACCAGCGTGCCGTCCATGTCGAAGAGCACCGCGGCGAGATGCTGGCTGTTCAGGGTGTCCTCCCGGATCGGACGCGAGCTGCCGGCTCCGATCCTGCCAACGCGGCGCGACGATCTCCCGCTGTCGGCGCCGAAGTGTGGCGGATGCCTCAGCGCTGCCCACCGGGTCGGGGCCGTCGGCGCTCCGGGTCGGGGCCGGCGGCGCGGCGCTCGGCCGCCGGCCGGCTCAGCGCAGGTCGCAGGCGTCCAGCGACCGCTCGTAACCGCCGAAGAAGGCGTCGGTGCGCTGCTCGGCGGTACCGTGCGCCCCCTCGGCGAACCACGGCTGGCCCGGCTCGTCGGCCACCGCCCGCAGGCCCCGGCTCAGCTCGTCGAGGTCGCCCTCCTCGATGGTCAGCGCCCCGGCCCGCACCGAGTCCCCGAGGTACGCCCCGGCCATGCAGTCGGCCTGCAACTCCTGCTGGATGGTGAACTCGTACCGGATGCCGAGCCGCACCTGCACGCCGTGCGCGTACTCGTGCCCGAGCAGGTAGTACAGGAACGCGTCGCCGACCTGCCGGAAGGCGGCGACCGCCCAGTTGACGTCGTACGCGATGAAGTCGCCCGCCGAGCAGTAGACGGCGTTGTTGCGCGGCAGTCCCTGGCCGGCGCAGTCGACCTCGCCCTCGCGCTGGTAGGCGGTGATCCGGCGGATGGGCTGGAACCGCTCCCCCGACGCCTTGAACCGCCCCGTCCAGTACTCCTCGGCGACCCGCACCGCGCCGTCGATGTCGCGCCGGAACTCGTCCACCGTCATCGTGCCGTCGGCCTCGCCGGTGCCGTTCGCGCCGGAGGTACCCGGATCGTCGGGTGCCTCCGGACCGCCCCCGCCGGTCCCGCCGACGAAGCAGGCTCCCGCGACGACCAGCGTCACGATCAGCGCGAGCAGTGGCCAGAACCGGCCGGTACGGCGCAACGGGCGCATCATGGCCTCCACGGGTCGACGGGCAGAACACTTCCCAGCGTGCGCACCGGGCCAAACCCCTGCCGGTCAGCGGCCCCGGGCCGGGCACATTTCCCGCGATCACGTGAGATTGTCGGCGCGCTTCCCGGCTAGACCGGATGGCGTGACGACCGGTCGCCGGAACCGGCCGGTCGCGGCCACCGCCGGCATCCTGCCGACCGCGCCGGAGCGCGCCCGGCGCTCTCCGCCCCGTCCCGGCCGGCGGGCCGGCTCCGGCAGCCGGCGCCCGTGCGATCCGTCGTCCGGTCCGCAGCACCGTCCGGAAGGAGTTCCCATGATCGTGCCGCTGCGCCGGACCCGGCGCAACCTCGGCGCCCTCGCCGTGCTGACCGCCGGTGCCGCACTGACCGGCGCACCACTCTGGACGGTACTGGTGCTCGCCCTGACCTGCCTCGCGATCCCGGCCGCCGTCGGGCTGCACGGCGGACCGGCGCTGGTGCGGACGCTGCTGCTCGGCGCGACCGGCCCGCGGACCCGAACCGACGATCTGCGCCGACGAGAGGAAGAACTGGTATGAGCCGGACACCCCGCAACGACCTGCCCCAACCGACGCGCGGCACGGCGGGCGGCCCCGACCCGGGGCCCCGCAACCTCGGGCTGGACCGGCAGAACCCGGACCTGCTGGTACCGCCGCCGACCGACCGGGGCACCGTGCCGAACCTGAAGTTCTCGTTCTCCAACGCGCACACCCGGATCGAGGAGGGCGGCTGGACCCGGGAGGTGACCCAGCGCGAGTTGCCGATCGCCAGCACCCTCTCCGGGGTCGACATGGCGCTGCAACCCGGCGCCTACCGGGAGCTGCACTGGCACAAGGAGGCCGAGTGGGCGTACGTGCTGGCCGGAAGCTGCCGGATCGGCGCGGTCGACCAGGAGGGGCGCAACTTCCTCGACGACGTCTCCCAGGGCGACCTGTGGTTCTTCCCGAAGGGGGTACCGCACCACATCCAGGCCCTCGACGCCGGGGTGGAGTTCCTGCTCGTCTTCGACGACGGCGCCTTCTCGGAGAACTCCACCTTCCTGATCAGCGACTTCTTCGCACACACCCCGAAAGAGGTGATCGCGAAGAACTTCGGCTGGCGTACGGACCAACTCGCCGGCCTGCCGGAGAAGGAGCGGTACATCTTCCCCGGGCAGGTGCCGCCCCCGCTGGAGTCGGACCGGGTGGTCAGCCCCACCGGGGACGTACCGCGTACCTTCAAGCACCGGCTGCACGCCCAGGCGCCCGAGCGGTTCGACGGCGGTACGGTACGGATCGCCGACGTGAGCAACTTCGCCGCCTCGACGACCATCTGCGCGGCGCTGGTGGAGATCGAGCCGGGCGCGATGCGCGAACTGCACTGGCATCCCACCGACGACGAGTGGCAGTACTACATCTCCGGTTCCGGTCGGATGGGGGTCTTCGCCAGCTCGGGGGTGAACCGGACCTTCGACTACCGGTCCGGGGACGTCGGCTACGTGCCGTTCGCCTACGGCCACTACATCGAGAACACCGGCCGGGAGCCGCTGGTCTTCCTGGAAATGTTCCGCAACCCGCGCTTCGAGGACATCTCGCTGGCCCAGTGGATGGCGAACACCCCGCCGCAGGTCGCCGCCGACACCCTCAACCTGCCCCGGTCGCTGGTCGAGTCGATCCCGAGGACGAAGCGGCCGATCGCCTCCTGAGCCGCCGTCGGGGCTCGTCCGGCCGGGCCGGCCACGGGTCGGATCAGTCCGGCCGCGCCGGCCCGCCCGATTCGGTGCCCGGGGGCGGCCGGGTCGGATCGCCCGGCGCCGGAGTGCGGGTGGCCCAGAGCCGGGCCAGCTCCAGCCGGTTCCGGACGCCCAGTTTCGCGTACACGGCGCGGAGTTGGGCGTCGACGGTGTGGAAGGAGACGAAGAGGCTCGCCGCCGCCTGCTGCTTCGTCGCACCGCCGGCCAGCAGTTCGGCGACCCGGGTCTCGGCGGCGGTCAACGCGTCGAACCCGGCGCCGTGCCGGCTCCTCCGGTCCCCCTCGATCGCCGTCGCGCCGTCGGCGCCGCCCCGGTCCCGGCGCTCCGACGCCACCGGGGCACGCCCCCGGCGTACCGCCCGCTCCTGGTCGCCGGTGGCGCCGAGCCGGCCGAAGAGGGCGGCGGCCTCCTCGGCCGCCCGCCGGACCTGCGCCGGCCCGGCCCCGGGCGTACCGGCCAGGTCGTGCAGCGCGTCGGCCAGCACCGGCCGGGCCGAGGTGGCCCGCAACTGTTCCACCGCACCGCGCAGCAGCTCCGGGTCCCGCTGCACCAGCCCGGCGACGTGCTGCGCGACGCCCCACCACAGTCCGCTCTCCACCCGCTGCGCGATCCGGACCAGATGCTCGGCGAGCTGGTGCGCCCGGTGCTGGTCGCCGAGGAGCAGCACCGCCCGGGTCAGCGCCGGTGCCTGCTGCGGGACGAGGAGCAGTGGGCGCAGCGACCGGTCCAGCACGTCGACGGCGGCCCGGAGCAGCCCGGCGTGCCGGCCGGGCTCCGGATCGAAGGCGGCGGCACCGGCCAGCCGTACCCAGGGCAGCGCGTCGGGCCAGTCCATCGGGGTCTCGACCTCGGCCAGCAGCTCGCGGGCGCGCTCCGGCCGGCCCTGCCGGAAGGCCACCTCCACCAGTACCGCCAGCAGTTCGGCACGGACCTCCTCGGGGAGCCGGTCGGCGGGGTGGCGGCGCAGCGCCAGGCCGGCCCGGGCGGACGCCTCCGGCAGGTCACCGGCACTGACCCGGAGCCGGCAGTCCAGGGCCGCCAGCATCGGCTGCGCCGCCCCGCCCAGGACGCCCAGATCCACCTCGGCGAAGCGCAGCGCGGTGCCGGCCTCCTCGTGGTCGCCGCCGGCGAGCTGGCAGGCGATCCGCTCGACCCGCAGGACCGCGGCCTGCGCCCGGGCCGCCGGGTCGCTCGGGTCCACCCGGCCGAGCAGCCGCCGGGCGGCCGGCAGGTCCCCGCCGGCCAGCGCGCTGCCGGCCCGGGCCAGCGCCAACCGGATCTCGCCGTCCGGGGTCGGCGCGTCGGCCTGGGCCCGGTCCGCCGCCGCGAGCAGCGCGTCGAAGCCCGGCCGGCCGAGCCGGCCCGCCACGGCGGCCAGGGTGCTCAGCAGCCAGCCCCGGTGACCGGGCCGCAGGTCGGGCTGGGCCAGCGCCCGGTCCAGGTAGTCGAAGGCCAGCGACGGCCGGCCGGTGGCGTACCAGGCGCCGAGCCGGCCGAGCAGCAGCGCCCGGTGTCCGGCCCCGGCCCGGTCGGCCGCGATCTCGTCGGCCAGGATCGCCAGCGCCGGTTCGACCCGCCCGGCCAGCATCAGGTGGTCGACCGCGACCAGCGCCCAGTCGCGGCGCAGCTCCGGACCGAGCGCGGGATCCCGGCCGTCCCGGGCCGCGAGCAGCAGGTCGGCCGCCGTCGACGGGTCGAGGGCCGGATCCGCGACCAGCCGGGAAACCAGGGGTACGTCGACCCGCCCGGCCAGCTCCAGCACCCGGAGCAGGTGCTCGGCGGCCGCCGCCGGACGCGCCTGGTCGGCCAGTACCCCGGCGGCCCGGTGGTGCAGCGCGGCCAGCAGCGACGGCGGGATGCCCCGGCGGACGGCGTCGCGCAGCTCGACCGAGCCGGGCCGCAGGCCGGCCGGCGAGTCCGCCAGCGCACCGCCGGCGATCAGCGCCTCGACGTCGTCGTGCAGCCCCGGACCGGTCCGGTCGGTCATCCGCTCCAGAAACCAGATCTGGCACGGGTCCGCGCAGATCGCCACCGCCCGGAGGATCCACCGCTGGGCCGCGGAGGCGACCGGTAGCCCGTCCGCCGCCGGCCCGCCCGGCCGGTCCAGGGTGAACGACGTGGCCATGGCACCCCCTCGGCGGCGACCGCGCCCGGACCCGAGCCGGATTCGGCCTCCACCCGGAGGTTATCCAGCGCGTTCCCGGCCGTGCCGGAGTTCGCCGGCAATTACCCCGGCCGGTTACCCGGGGTCGGGACGGCCGGTCACCTGGCGTTGAAGTAGCCGGCGTCCGGGTGGTGCACCACGATGGCGTCGGTCGCCTGCTCCGGCACGAGCTGGAACTCCTCGGAGAGCCGGACCCCGATCCGCTCCGCGCCGAGCAGCTCGACCAGCTTCGCCCGGTCCTCCAGGTCGGGGCAGGCCGGATAACCGAACGCGTACCGGCAGCCCCGGTAGTCGGTACGCAGCAGCCCGGCGAGGTCGTCCGGGTCGTCGTCGGCCACGGTACGGCCGTCGGGCAGGGTCAGCTCGGCCCGGATCCGGCGGTGCCAGTACTCGGCGAGCGCCTCGGTGAGCTGCACCGACAGCCCGTGCACCTCCAGGTAGTCGCGGTACTCGTCCCCGGCGAAGAGCTTCGCGGCGTACTCGCCGACCGGCTCCCCGACGGTGACCAGTTGCAGCGCGACGACGTCGAGCCGCTCGCCCCGGGGCCGGAAGAAGTCGGCGAGGCAGAGCCGGCGCTCCTGCCGCTGCCGGGGAAAGCTGAACCGGGCCCGTTCGGCCTCGCCCCGCTCGTCGAGCAGCACCAGGTCGTTGCCGTCGGAGTACGCCGGGAAGTAGCCGTAGACCACCGCCGCCTCCAACACCCGGTCGGCGGCGAGCCGGTCCAGCCAGGAGCGCAGCCGGGGCCGTCCCTCGGTCTCCACCAGCTCCTCGTAGCTCGGCCCGGAGCCGCCGCGCGACCCGCGCAGCCCCCACTGGCCGGCGAAGGTGGCCCGCTCGTCGAGCAGGGCCGCGTAGTCGGCCAGCGGGATGCCCTTCACCACCCGGGTACCGAAGAACGGCGGCGCCGGCACCTCCACGGCGACCGCCACGTCGGAGCGGACCGAGGCGTCGGAGAGTTCCGGCAGCACCGCAGCGGTTCGGGCCCGCTGTCGATCGCGGCGGGCCCGCCGGGCGGCCAGCGCCGCCTCCCGCTCGGCGTCCACCACCGGGGCGCCGCCGCGCTTCGCCGCCATCAGCCGGTCCATCAGGGACAGTCCCTCGAAGGCGTCCCGGGCGTAGTGCACCTCGCCGGGGTACGTCGACCGGAGGTCGTCCTCGACGTACGACCGGGTCAGCGCCGCACCGCCGAGCAGTACCGGCCAGCGCCCGGCGACCCCCCTGGACGCCATCTCGGCGAGGTTCTCCTTCATCACCACGGTGCTCTTCACCAGCAGCCCGGACATCCCGACGGCGTCGGCGGCATGCTCCTCGGCCGCCTCCAGGATCGCCGCGATCGGCTGCTTGATGCCGATGTTGACCACCTCGTAGCCGTTGTTGGTCAGGATGATGTCCACCAGGTTCTTGCCGATGTCGTGCACGTCGCCCTTGACGGTGGCGAGCACGATCCGGCCCTTGCCGCCGTCGTCGGACTTCTCCATGTGCGGTTCGAGGTGGCCCACCGCCGCCTTCATCACCTCGGCCGACTGGAGCACGAACGGCAGTTGCATCTGGCCGGCGCCGAAGAGCTCGCCGACCACCCTCATCCCGTCCAGCAGCAGGTCGTTGACGATCGCCAGCGCCGGGCGGCCGGTCAGCGCCTCGTCGAGGTCGGCCTCCAGGCCGTTGCGCTCGCCGTCGATCACCCGCCGCTTCAGCCGTTCGTCGACCGGCAGCGCGGCCAACTCCTCCGCCCGGGTGGCCCGGGCCGAGGCGGCGTCCACCCCCTCGAAGAGTTCGATGAACCGGGCCACCGGGTCGTGGCCGGGCCGGCGCCGGTCGTAGACCAGGTCCAGCGCCGCCTCGCGCTGCTCGTCCGGGATCCTGGCCATCGGCAGGATCTTGCTGGCGTGCACGATCGCGCTGGTCAGGCCGGCCTGCACGCACTCGTGCAGGAAGACCGAGTTGAGCACCTGCCGGGCCGCCGGGTTCAGCCCGAACGAGACGTTCGAGATGCCGAGCGTGAAGTTGACCCCCGGATAGCGGCGGGCGATCTCCCGGATCGCCTCGATCGTCTCGATGCCGTCCCGCCGGGTCTCCTCCTGGCCGGTGGCGACCGGGAAGGTGAGGCAGTCGACCAGGATGTCGCGGCGGTCGATCCCCCACCGGCCGGTGAGGTCGTCGATCAGCCGGGACGCCACCCGTACCTTCCAGTCGGCGGTCCGGGCCTGCCCCTCCTCGTCGATGGTCAGCGCCACCACCGCGGCGCCGTGCTCGCGGACCAGCGGCAGCACCCGGGCGTACCGGGAGTCGGGGCCGTCGCCGTCCTCGAAGTTCACCGAGTTGACCACGCACCGGCCGCCGAGCATCTCCAGCCCGGCCTCGATCACCGCCGGCTCGGTCGAGTCCAGCATGATCGGCAGGGTGGAGGCGGTGGCGAACCGGCCGGCGATCTCCCGCATGTCGCGTACGCCGTCCCGGCCGACGTAGTCGACGCAGAGGTCGAGCAGGTGCGAACCGTCCCGGGCCTGGCTGCGGGCGATCTCGACACACGCCTGCCAGTCACCGGCCAGCATCGCCTCCCGGAACGCCCTGGAGCCGTTGGCGTTGGTGCGCTCGCCGACCATCAGCACGCTGGCGTCCTGGGCGAACGGCACCTGGTGGTAGAGGCTGGCCACCCCCGGCTCCGGCTCGGGCGTCCGGGGCGGCACCGCCACCTCACCGAGCCGGTCCACCACCGCCCGGATGTGCGCGGGCGTGGTACCGCAGCAGCCGCCGACCAGGCAGAGCCCGTACTCCTCGACGAAGCCGGCCAGCGCCTCCGCCAACTCCTCCGGGGTCAGCGGATAGCGGGCCCCGTCGGCGGTCAGCTCCGGCAGCCCGGCGTTCGGCATCACCGACAGCGGGATCCGGGCGTGCCGGGACAGGTGGCGCAGGTGCTCGGTCATCTCGGCCGGCCCGGTGGCGCAGTTGAGCCCGATCAGGTCGATGCCGAGCGGCTCCAGCGCGGTCAGCGCCGCGCCGATCTCGGTGCCCAGCAGCATCGTGCCGGTGGTCTCGACCGTGACGTGGCAGATCACCGGCAGCTCCCGGCCCGCCTCGGCCAGCGCCCGCCGGGCCCCGACGACCGCGGCCCTGACCTGGAGCAGGTCCTGGCAGGTTTCGACGATCAGCCCGTCCGCGCCGCCGGCGACCAGCCCGGCCGCGTTGGCCTGGTACGCGTCGCGCAGTTCGGCGTAGCCGAGGTGGCCCAGCGTCGGCAGCTTGGTCCCCGGCCCCATCGCGCCGAGCACGTACCGGGGCCGGTCCGGGGTACCCGCCGCGTCGGCGGCCTGCCGGGCCAGCCGGGCGCCGGCCTCGGCCAGCTCGGCGATCCGGTGCTCGATGCCGTACTCGCGCAGCGCGGAGAGGTTCGTCCCGAAGGTGTTCGTCTCGACGCAGTCGGCCCCGGCGGCGAGGTACCCGTCGTGCACCGACCGGACGACGTCGGGCCGGCTCACGTTGAGTATCTCGTTGCAGCCCTCGTGCCCCTCGAAGTCGTCCAGGGTCAGCTCGGCCGCCTGCAACATCGTCCCCATCGCGCCGTCGGCGACCAGTACCCGGCCGCCCAGGGCGTCACGTAGCGGAGTCGGCACGACTTCAGGCTAGTCCGGCGGGGGTGCTGACAACCGGACGTGGGCGTACCATTGCCGAACGTACGGTCCGCCGGGCAATCGCCCTTTCTGTCCTGGTTGTCCGGGCCGGTCCGATGGCGGTCGACCTGCCGGACCGCTCCCCCGGCGGGCCGAGCCGGCGCGGCCGGCGGGCCGCATCCGAGTCAGGGACGTAGGCTGACGGACGTGAGGGACAACAGGGACGGCACCAGGCACATCGGGGGCACCACCACGCGGCTCCGGACCGCCCGGCTCGGCCGTGGCACGCACGCTGGGGGTAGGGCGTGACCGAGTTCGACGGGCTGCCCGAGCTGCGCTCGCCGGTCGCGATCGCGGCCTTCGAGGGCTGGAACGACGCGGCCGACGCCTCCACCGCGGCGGTCGAACACCTCGAACAGGTGTGGCAGGCGCGCCAGATCACCGAACTGGACCCCGAGGACTTCTACGACTTCCAGGTGAGCCGACCGACGATCACGATGGCCGACGGCGAGACCCGCCGGGTCGAGTGGCCGACCACCCGGTTCATGCGGGCCAGCCCGGACGGTACGGACCGCGACGTCGTGCTGATTCGGGGCATCGAGCCCAGCATGCGCTGGCGCACCTTCTGCGAGCAGGTGCTGGAGCTCTGCCACAGCCTCGAAATCAACCGGATCGTGCTGCTCGGCGCGCTGCTTGCCGACGTGCCGTACACCCGGCCGCTGCCGATCAGCGGCAGCGCCTCGGACAAGGACGCCGCCGAGCGCTACCAGCTCACCCCGACCCGCTACGACGGCCCGACCGGGATCGTCGGGGTACTGCACGACGCCGCCACCCGGGCCGAGGTCGACGCCGTCTCGTTCTGGGTGCACGTGCCGCACTACGCCAACAACCCGCCCTGCCCGAAGGCGACGCTGGCCCTGCTGCACCGGGTCGAGGAGGTGCTCGACCTCCCCGTCCCGATGTCGGAGCTGGCCGAGGAGGCCGCCGAGTGGGAGCAGCGGGTCCGCACCGCCGCCGAGCAGGACGCCGAACTCGGCGAGTACGTCCGCGAGCTGGAGGAACGGGTCGGCGACGCCGGCATCCAGCCGCTGACCGGTGACGAGATCGCCCAGGAGTTCGAGAAGTACCTGCGGCGGCGCGGCGGCTCCGCCGGCCCCACCGCCGGCTCCTGGTGACCGCTGCCAGCTCCTGGTGAACGCCTCGGGTCCCTGGTGACCGCTGCCGACTCGCCGACGGTCCGCCGTCGGTGAGTCGGCCGGACCGGGGGCCCTCGTGTATCTGCCGACCGATGGGCTTCCGGTTCTTCGGCGCTTCCTCGGCCGCTTCCTCGGCCGCCTCTTCGGCCGGTTACCGGCCGCATGCCGACGCTGATCGGTCGCTTCCCGACGCTGACCCGCCGCCGACTTCCGATTCTCGGTGTGAACGTTCCGTGTTCCGGTTGCCCGGCGCACACCCCGTAAGGCATCCTAGGAACCTAGCGTATTGCTGGATCATGTCCTGGGCGGACGGAGGAGCGGTGCAGATCAATCCCGGAGCGGCCGAGTTCCCCCACCGGCAGATCGCCGGCCAGTTGCGGGCGAGGATCCGGGCGGGCGACTGGGCGGCCGGTGAGCGGCTCCCCTCCATCCCCGCCATCGCCGAGATGTTCGGGGTGGCCAAGCAGACCGTGCAGCGGGCCATCGACCAGCTCCGGGTGGAGGGCGTGCTGATCACCAAGCCGGGCTCCGGGACGTACGTCCGAGGCACCCGGCGCCGGCTCAACCGGCTCTCCCGGGGCCGGTACGGCGGCCACCGGGGCTACCACGCCGACCTGGCCGCCCGGTACCGCCAACAGCTGGTACAGGTCGGCCGGGCACCGGCCCCGCCGGAGGTCGCCGACGCCTTCGGGGTGCCCGACGGCACCGAACTGGTCGTCCGGCGGCACCTGGTCCGCACCGAGGAGGTGCCGGTGGAGGTGGGCGCCTCCTGGTTCCGCACCGCCGACGCCGCCGGCACCAGCCTGGAGCGGATGGAAGCGTACGGCCGGCCGCTCTACCAGGAGGCCGAGGAGGCGATCGGCCGGCGCTACGTCTCGGCGACCGACCAGATCAGCGCCCGGCAGCCGAGCCGGGAGGAGGCGGAGATCCTCCAGATCCGCCCCGACACGCCGGTGCTGCACCTGCTGCACGTCGCCTACGACGCCAGCCACCGGCCGATCGAGGTGGCCCAGGCGACCTGGCCCGGCCCGATGACCACGCTGACCGAGCAGTACCAGGTCCCCGGCCCGGCGCCGGAGGCCGACCCGGACCCGGGACTGGTGCTCGGCTGAACGGTGCCGCCGCGAGGCCCCCTCGCGGGACGGAGGGGACCTCGCGGGCGGTCAGAGCTTGATGCCGAGCAGCGCGTCCACGGTGGCGGCCATCAGGTCCGGCGCGGCCGGATCGGCACCGGACCGGGCCAGCGCCGCATCCGCCCAGCGGTCCACCAGGGCCAACGCGCCCGGCGTGTCCAGGTCGTCGGCGAGCCGTTCGCGTACCCCGGCCAGCAGCTCCGGGCCGGCGGGCCCGGACGGCGCGGCGGCGGCCTCCCGCCACCGGGCCAGCCGCGAGGTGGCGTCCTTGAGCAGGTCGTCGGTCCACTCCCGGTCGCTGCGGTAGTGGCCGGCGAGCAGCGCCAGCCGGACCGCCATCGGGTCGACGTGGTCGGCCCGGAGCCGGGAGACGAAGACCAGGTTCCCCTTCGACTTCGACATCTTCTCGCCGTCCAGGCCGATCATCCCGGCGTGTACGTAGTGCCGGGCGAACGGCTCCGCCCCGGTGAGCCGCTCGGCGTGCGCCGCCGAACACTCGTGGTGCGGAAAGACCAGGTCGTTGCCGCCGCCCTGGACGTCGATGGTCTCGCCGAGCAGCGCCATCGCGATCACCGCACACTCGATGTGCCAGCCCGGCCGCCCGGGGCCCAGCGGGCCGCCCTCCCAGGCCGGTTCGCCGTCCCGGGCGCCACGCCAGAGCAGCGGATCGAGCGGATCCCGCTTGCCGGCCCGGTCCGGATCCCCGCCCCGCTCGGCGAAGTAGTCGAGCATCTCCGCCCGGTTCAGGTTCGACTCGTAGCCGAACCGGGGCGCGGCGGAGATGTCGAAGTAGACGTCCCCGGTGCCGTCGTCGAGCCGGTACGCGGCACCGTCGTCGAGCAGCATCCGCACCTTCTCGGCGATCGCCGGGATCGACTCGACGGCGCCGACGTAGTGGGCGGGCGGGATCATCCGCAGCGCCTCCATGTCCTCCCGGAACAGCGCGGTCTCCCGCATCGCCAGGACCACCCAGTCCTCGCCGTCCCGTTCGGCCCGCTCCAGCAGCGGATCGTCGATGTCGGTGACGTTCTGCACGTAGCTGACCTGATGGCCGCCGTCCCGCCACACCCGCTGTACGAGGTCGAAGGCGATCATCGTCGCGGCATGCCCCAGATGGGTCGCGTCGTACGGAGTGATCCCGCAGACGTACATCGTCGCCGGCCCGGAGGGGCGGGTCGGGTGCACGCCGCGGCGTGCCGAGTCGTACAGCGCGAGCCGCGGTCCCCTGCCCGGCAGCCGCGGAATCTCGTGACCCATCCAGGTTTCCATGGTCACCAGCCTAGTCAGCCGGACCGACGCGAATCCCCGGCGCGAGGGCAGGGGTGATCAGATCGACAGCACCGACCGGCCCGCCCGGAGACCCGGGACGGCGGCGCCGGAGGCGCGGCTCAGATCGGCGGCCAGGGGATGGCCGGCCACTCCTCGGAGGGCTCCGGAAACCGGGCCGTCGCGAGCAGCCGGTCGACCCGGCGGGCCAGCGCGGCGACCTCGCCGAGGGTCAGGTGCTCGGCCAGGCTCTCCCCCAGCGGGCCGGTCAGCCCCCGGGACAGCTCGGTCAGCATCTCCAGCGCGTCCGGCGGCAGGTCCCGGCCCGCCCAGCCCCAGAGCACCGTGCGGAGCTTCTCCTCGAAGTGGAAGCAGACGCCGTGGTCGACGCCGTAGATCCGGTCGTCCGCCCCGACGAGCACGTGCCCGCCCTTGCGGTCCGCGTTGTTGATCACCGCGTCGAGGACGGCGAGCCGGGCCAGCCGGGGGTCGTCGGCGTGCGCCAGGGCGTACGGGGCGCCGTCCTCGTCCCGGGCGGCCGCGACCCGGAACCACCGGGCCGGCAGGCTCCGGGCGGGTACGAACCCGACCAGCGGCTCGGCCTGCTCCGGCTCGTCGATCCAGAGCTGGCAGGCGCCGGGGCCGAGCGGACCGTCCCGCAGAACGGTCGGCGGGACCAGGTCCCACCCGGTGGCCCGGGAGAGCAGGTACGCCGAGACCTCCCGACCGGCCAGGGTCCCGTCCGGGAAGTCCCAGAGCGGCCGCTCACCCCGGATCGGCTTGTAGACGCAGCGGGCGGTCACCCCGTCCAGGGTCAGGAACCCCCGCAGGGTCGTGTTGGAGGCGTCGACCAGCCGACCCTCCAGCTCGAATTCGCCCCCTTCCAGGAGGCGCAGCGCGTCGCTCTCGTCCAGCACGGGTCGCAGTTCGGAGGAGGTCACCGGGGCGGTCCCGGCGGCAGCACGGCGACCGTCACCGGTGGTAGCCGTTGTGTCGGGGACAGAGGTGGCCGGCCGGGTCGAGCGGCTGGCCGCAGAGCGGGCACGGCGGCCGGCCGGCCGCCACCACCCGGCGGGCCCGCTCGATGAACTCGCGGGCCGCCTGCGGGGTCAACCGGACCCGGAGCCGGTCGAGGTCGTCGTCGGGCTCCTCCTCGTCCTCGTCGACCTCTTCCTCGCCGCCGAGTTCGACCTCCGCCTCGGCCTCCCCGGCCGCGATCGCCTCGATCACCACCGTCGCGGTGTCGACGTCGAAGGCGAGACCGAGGGTGCCGACCCGGAACTCCTCGTCGACCGGCGTGTCCAGCGGCTCGTTGTCGGAGGTGACCGGGGGCGGCTCGGGCAGCTCGACACCGAACCGCCGGTGCGCCTCGGTCAGCAGCTCCTCCAGCTTCTCGGCCAGCAGCGAGACCTGGACCTTCTCCAGGGCGACGCTGACCAGCCGGCCGCCGCCGCGCGCCTGGAGGAAGAACGTCCGCTCACCCGGCGGACCCACAGTTCCGGCGACGAACCGCTCGGGCGGCTCGAATGCGTGCACCTGGTGGGTCATACCCACGACCCTATCCGGCCCGGTACCACACCGCGCAGCCCACCGACCCGAATCACCGTACGCCCCGGTCCGGTCGCTGCGGGGCACCGCCCGGGACGGCAGCGCCGCCCGGTCACCGCCGCCGCCCGGCGGGGCCAGCCGATCCGGCGCCGGCCACCCCCACCCCACCGCCGACCGCCGCGTCGGAGGAGACCGGGCGGGCCCGGCGGCGCCGGGTCGGGCGCGGCGGGACCAGGCTGGTCAGGTCGCCGCCGGTGTCGTTGAGCCGCAGCACGAACGGGCGGACCGGGGTGTAGCGGATTCCGGTCACCGACCCCGGGTCGGCCACGATCCGCTGGAACTGGTCCAGGTGTACGCCCATCGCGTCCGCCACGATGGCCTTGATCACGTCGCCGTGGCTGCACGCCAGCCAGACCGCCTCCGGCCCGTGCTCGGTGGTGATCCGGGCGTCCCAGCGGCGTACCGCCTCGACCGCCCGGGCCGCCATCCCGGCCATCGACTCCCCGTCCGGAAAGACCGCCGCGCTCGGGTGCTGCTGCACCACCTGCCACAGTGGATCCTTGGCCAGCTTCTTCAGCGGCTGGCCCTGCCAGGCGCCGTAGTCGCACTCGACGAGTCCCTCCTCGACCGTCGGTACGGCGTCGGGCAGCGCCAGCTCCAGCGTCTGCCGGCACCGGATCAGCGGGCTGGTCACCACCGCCGCCAGCGGGATCGCCCGGAGCCGGCCGCCCACCGCCGTCGCCTGGGCCCGGCCGGTCTCGTCGAGTTCCACGGGTTGCCGTCCGGCCAGGCCGCCGTCGGCGTTCGCCGTGGTCCGGCCGTGCCGGAGGAGCAGAAGGGTCGCCACGACCACACCCTACGTTCCGGCCGTCCGGCCGCCCCGGCGAGCCGCCAGGTCGGCCGCCCCGACCGGAGGGTCACCGGCCCGGCGGCCGGGCCCCGGTGACGGCCGGCGGGCCGACCACCGACGGCCGTGGCGGGTGGATCAGGTGGCGCTGATCGTGCCGGTCAGCAGCAGGGCCAGGACCAGGCTGCCCAGCGCCACCCGGTAGAGCACGAAGACGTAGAGGGTGTGGTGCGCGACATAGCGCAGCAGCCAGGCGATGGCGGCGTAGCCGACCCCGAAGGCGATCACCGTGGCCACGATCATCTGCGCCGGGGTCGGGATCGAGCCGCCGCCGCTGGTGTCGAAGACGTCGGGGAGGCTGAAGATCCCGGACATCACCACCGCCGGGATGGCCAGCAGGAAGGAGTACCGGGCCGCCGCCTCGCGGGTCAGGTTGAGGAAGAGCCCGGCGGTCAGCGTGCCGCCGGACCGGGACACCCCGGGGATCAGCGCCATCGCCTGGGCGAAGCCCATCACGACGCCGTCCTTGAGGGTGAAGTTCTCCAGCCGGCGGGTCTGCCGGCCCCAGTACTCGGCGAAGGCGAGCACGAAGGCGAAGACGATCAACGTGGTGGCGACCAGCCAGAGGTTCCGGGCGGTGTCCCGGATCTGGTCCTTGAAGAGGAAGCCGAAGACGCCGATCGGGATCGAGCCGATGATGACGTACCAGCCCATCCGGTAGTCGAGGCTCGACCGCACGGACTTGTCCCAGATCCCGACCACCCAGACCCGGGTGATCCGCCAGATGTCCTTGGCGAAGTAGAGCAGCACGGCCGCCTCGGTGCCGAGCTGGGTGACCGCGGTGAAGGACGCCCCGGCGTCCTGGTCGAAGAAGATCGCCGAGGTGATCCGCAGATGACCCGACGAACTGACCGGCAGGAACTCGGTGAGGCCCTGGACGATCCCCAGGACGATTGCCTCGATCCAGCTCACCCGCGCACCCCGCTCGTTCCCGTACCCCGCCGCTCGCCCGCCGGCCCGTGCTCTCCCGGCCCGCTCACTCGCCGACCCCGGCGAGGTCCAGCGCCTCGGCGCAGGTACGCAGGGTCTCGATCCCGCTCTCCGCGTCGGCGACGAAGAGGGTCAGCGAGAGCGTGGTGACGCCGGCAGCGGCGTACTCGCGCATCCGGTCGGCGATCCGCTCCTTCGGGCCGAGCAGGGAGGTCCGGTCGATGAACTCGAGTGGTACGGCCGCCGCCGCGTCGCGCTGCCGCTTGGCCAGGTAGAGGTCCTGCACCTCGCGGGCGGCGTCGCCGTACCCCATCCGGGTGGCGAGCTGGTTGTAGAAGTTCTGCTCCCGGCTGCCCATCCCGCCGACGTAGAGCGCGGCGTACCAGCGGACCAGTTCGGCGCAGGCGGCGACGTCGTCACCGACCACCACCGGCACGCTGGGCACCACGTCGAAGCCGGCGAGTTCCTTGCCGACCTTCGCCCGGCCGGCGGTCACCGCGCCGAGCTGCTCGGCGGCGAACTCCGGCGCGTAGAAGATCGCCAGCCAGCCGTCGGCGATCTCACCGGCGAGTTCGAGGTTCTTCGGCCCGACCGCGGCCAGGTAGATCGGGATCTCCTCCCGGGGCGGATGGAAGCCGAGCCGGAGCGCCTTGCCGGGGCCGTCCGGCAGCGGCAGGCGGTAGTGCGCGCCGTCGTACTCCACCGGCTTGCGGGCGATGGCCAGCTTGACGATGTCGACGTACTCCCGGGTCCGGGCCAGCGGCTTGGCGAACCGCACCCCGTGCCAGCCCTCCGAGACCTGCGGGCCGGAGACGCCGAGACCGAGCCGGAACCGGCCGCCGGAGACGGCGTCGATGGTGGCGGCGGTCATCGCGGTCGCCGCCGGGCTGCGGGCCGGGATCTGCATCACCGCCGAGCCGACGTCGATCCGCTCGGTCTGCCCGGCCAGCCAGGCCAGCATGCTGGGCGAGTCCGAGCCGTACGCCTCCGCCGCCCAGACCACCGAGTAGCCGAGCCGGTCCGCCTCCCGGGTGAGGGCGAGGTGGTCCGCCGGAGTGCTCCACGCCGTCTGGTATCCGAGGCTGAGCCCGAGTCGCACTGCTTCTTCTCCCCCATCCGTGGCGCAAGTCGCATCAGGGTACGCAATGACCCCCGACCCTCCTCCGCTGACCCGCCGATGCCGGACCCGTGCCTGGACGTCGTTTTTGTACCTCTCGACCCGCAGCGGGATGGCGGGAGCGAGGATATCGGCGGGGCGATGTTCTGAATAAGGTTCAACCATGCAACAGCGACCGCTCGGCCGAAGCGGGCTGGCGGTTTCCCGGCTCGCGCTCGGCACCATGACCTGGGGTCGGGACACCGATGCGGACGACGCTGCCGCGCAACTGAAGAGTTACCTGGACGCCGGGGGCAACATCGTCGACACGGCCGACGTCTACGGCGACGGGGACGCCGAGGCGGTGATCGGCTCACTGCTCGGCACCCTGGTCCCCCGCGACGACCTGCTGATCGCCACCAAGGCGGGGCTGCGGCCCGGTCCCGGCCGCCGCCGGGACACCTCCCGGGGCCACCTGCTGCGCACCCTGGACGCCTCGCTGCGCCGGCTCGGCACCGACCACGTCGACCTGTGGCAGGTGCACGGCTACGACCCGGCCACCCCGCTGGAGGAGACGCTGGCCGCGCTGGACCACGCGGTGACCAGCGGCCGGGTGCGCTACGTCGGCGTCTCCAACTTCTCCGGCTGGCAGACCGCCCGGGCCGCCACCTGGCAGGCGGCGTTCCCCGGCCGGGCGCCGGTGGTCGCCGCCCAGGTGGAGTATTCCCTGCTGGAGCGCGGCATCGAGCGGGAGCTGCTGCCCGCCTGCGAGGAGCTCGGGCTCGGCGTGCTGCCCTGGTCACCGCTGGGTCGCGGGGTGCTGACCGGGAAATACCGGCACGGCCGACCGGCCGACTCCCGGGCCGCCTCGGCACACTTCGAACCCTTCGTCGCCCGCTATCTGGAGCCGCGCTGCTCCAGCATCGTCGAGGCGGTGGCGACCGCGGCCGGCGGACTGGGCGTGTCACCGCTGGAGGTGGCGCTGGCCTGGGTCCGGGACCGGCCCGGGGTGGTCGCCCCGATCCTCGGCGCCCGCACCGTTGGTCAGCTGCTCGGCGCACTCCAGGTGGAGCGGATGACGCTGCCGCTGGAGATCACCCGGGCCCTCGACGACGTCTCGTCCGTTCCGGTCGGCTACCCGGAACGGGACAGCTGACCCCGGACGGGGACACGGCACACCGCACCGGCGCGGAAGGACTGGTGCCGCCCCGCGCGCGTGGGCAGGATAGAGGACATGGACTACGAATACGCGCCATTGCGGTTACCGCCGAATGTCGACCGGAAGACCGCAATGGCGCAACTGGCGATCCAGGCCGAGTTCTCCGGCTGGGAGCTGGCCCGGGTGCGACTGTTCCGGGACGGCACCCGACAGGTGGTGCTGCGCCGCCGGGTGGCCAACCAGTCGCAACCGGGCCTCTCCTACTGAACCACCCCTACCGGGCCCGCTCGGTCTCCTCGTCGGCGTCCGACAGGAACGGGTGCTCGTCCAGCCGACCGACGAGCCGGTCGTCGGCCCCCGGCGTGAACGGCCCGCTGCTGTCCTCGTCGTCGAAGGACTCCAGGTCGAGCGGGACGGAGACCTCGCTGACCATCACCACGCCGTCCAGCGGCTCCAGCTCGGGGATGTCGAGGGCGCCCAGCGACCCGTCCCCGGTCTGCAACAGCTCCAGCACCGCCTCGCCGACACCCTCCACCACCGGCGACTCGTCGTCCTCCGGTACGGCGGCCCGCCGAGCGGCCTGGGCCACCCGGAGCAGGGCGGCGACGCTCGGCACCCGGTAGTCGCGCCGGTGGCGTACGGAGAGGACCAGCGGGTGCGGGTCGCTCGGCTCGGAGCCGTCGGCACCGCCCAGGCCCACCCCGAAGCGCTCGTCCGCCTCGTCCGGGTCGATCGCCTCCACGTCCCAGGGCGTGACCTCGCCGAAGGCGTCGAGCAGTTGCTCGTCGTACTCGTACGACGCGTTGTTGAGCTCGACGTACGCCTGCCAGACGGCATCGTCGTCGATCCGGCCCTCGGCGGCCCGGACGGCGGCGAGGTGCGCCCGAGCGGTCTCGATGACCCGTTCCAGGGCGGCGTCCAGCTCGGCGTGCTGGTCGGTCATGGTGTGGCCTGTCCCTTCGCTGCGATGTCGCCGGCCCGCCGAGCCCGGCGCGGGCGGGAAGTCGATACGCCGACGCGGCCGGGGCTGGGTGGACCGGGACTGGGTGGAACCGGAAGTAGATGGATCAACCGGGGAACCGTAGACGAGTGCCGCCGGATGTGCCAGGCGGACGGGTGGTCAGCTCTGCCGGAGGAACCGGTCGAGCACCCGCACGCCGAACTGTAGTCCGTCGACCGGCACCCGCTCGTCGATGCCGTGGAAGAGCGCGGAAAAGTTCAGGTCGGCCGGCAGCCGCAGCGGCGCGAAGCCGAAGCAGCGGATGCCGAGCTTGGCGAACGCCTTGGCGTCGGTGCCGCCGGAGAGCATGTACGGCACCGGCCGGGCACCCGGGTCCTCGGCCCGCAGCGCCGCCGCCATCGCGTCGACCAGGTCGCCGTCGAAACTGGTCTCCAGCGCCGGCTGCCGCTGGACGTGCTCGATCTCGATGTCCGGCCCGATCACCTCGCGCAACTGCTCCATCAGCAGCTCGGACTGGCCGGGCAGGCTCCGGCAGTCGATGGTGGCGCTGGCCCGGCTCGGGATCACGTTGTCCTTGTAGCCGGCGGCCAGCCGGGTCGGGTTGGCGGTGTTCCGGACCGTCGCCCCGATCAGGTTGGCGATCGGCCCCAGCTTGGCGATCGCCAGCTCCGGGTCGTCCGGGTCGAGTTCGATGCCGAGCGCCTCGGAGACCTGCTCCAGGAACGCCCGTACGGTCGGGGTGACCACGATCGGGAAGCGGTGCCGGCCGACCCGGGCCACCGCCTCGGCGAGGGCGGTGACGGCGTTGTCGTCGTGCACCATGGAGCCGTGTCCGGGGCGGCCCCGGGCGTGCAGCCGCAGCCACTCCAGGCCCTTCTCGGCGGTCTCGATGAGATAGAGCCGCAGGTCCGGGCTGACCGTGTAGGAGAAGCCGCCGACCTCGCCGATCGCCTCGGTGGCGCCCTCCAGCAGCTCGGGGTGGCGGTCGACCAGGAAGTGCGCGCCGTACTCGCCGCCGGCCTCCTCGTCGGCGGTGAAGGCGAGCACCAGGTCGCGGGGCGGGCGTACCCCGGTGCGCTGCCACTGGCGCACCACCGCGAGGACCATCGCGTCGAAGTCCTTCATGTCGATGGCGCCCCGGCCCCAGAGGTAGCCGTCGGCGATCTCGCCGGAGAACGGGTGCACCGACCACTCGCTCGCGTCGGCGGGTACGACGTCCAGGTGCCCGTGCACCAGCAGCGCGCCCCGGCCCGGGTCGGTACCGGGGATCCGGGCGACCAGGCTGGTCCGGCCGGGCGCGGACTCGCGCAGCTGCGACTCCACGCCGACCTCGGCGAGCTTGCCCGCGACGTATTCCGCGGCGGCCCGTTCCCCGACGGTGGTCTCGGGGTCGCCGGTGTTGCTGCTGTCGATCCGGAGCAGGTCCCGGCAGAGTTCGACGACCTCGTCGGCGGCGCTCGGGTGGGTGGACGCGGACTCGCTAGTCATGCGGTTCTTCATACCAGCCGGGCGGCTCCACGCGTCCGCCCCCACCCGGTGTCGGGTTTCGCCATCTGGACCCGAGGGTACCTGCGGGTGTCCGCCCAACAGCGCCGGTCGATGGATGGACCGGACCGGCGGACCTGGAGTGAGGAGGCCAACCGTGAGCGTGCCACTGCCGCCGCTGCCCCCGACCGGTGACGAGGAGGACTACCGGCCCGGCGGGCGCAGCATGGTGGAACTGCTCGCCGAGGAGCACGACCAGATCGTGGCGCTCTGCGGGGAGCTGACCGGGGAGATCGCGCCGGAGCGGCGCAGCCAGGTCGCCGAGGTGCTGACCGCGACCGTCGCCCGGCATCTCTCCGGCGAGGAGCAGTACCTCTACCCGACCGTGCGCAGCGCGCTGCCCGACGGCGGACCGCTGGCCGACCGGGAGCTGGCGGCGGACACCGACGTGCTGCGTACGCTGCGGGAACTCGCGCAGGTCACCCCGACCGAGCCCCGGTTCGCCGAACTCGCCGACGAGGTGACCGGGCAGCTGCGCCGGCACGCGTCGACCGCCTCGACGGAGATCTTCCCGGCACTGCGGGCGGCGGCCAGTGACGCCGAGCTGATCCGGCTCGGCAACCGGGTGGAGATCGCCGAGGAGGCCGCCCCGACCCGGCCGCACCCGGACACCCCGGCGACACCGCCGTGGAACCGGGTGGTCGAACCCGCGCTCGGCGTGGTGGACAAGGTACGCGACGCGGTGAGCGGCCGGCCGACGTACGTCGAGGACCTGACGCCACCGGCGACCACGGCGACGCCGCCGGCGGCGGCGACCTGAACGTCCGCCCGGATGGCATGATCCTGCTCGGCCCGGCGCGGACCCCGCGTCGGGCCGGGGTGCGTTACCGGACGGAGGTGTGGCGGTGCGAGACGCGTTGGTGGTCCGGGGCGGCTGGGAGGGGCACGTCCCGGTGGCCGCGACGGAGTTGTTCGTCCCGTTCCTGCGGGACGCGGGCTTCGCGGTGGAGGTCCACGACGACCTGGCCGTCTACGCCGACCCGGAGCGGATGGCCGCCGCCGACCTGGTGGTGCAGTGCTGGTCGATCGGGACGATCAGCGACGCGCAGGCGGCCGGGCTGACCGCGGCGGTCCGGGCCGGTACCGGGTTCGCCGGCTGGCACGGCGGGATCGTCGGCGCCTTCCACCACAACGCCTACCACCAGCTCACCGGCGGCGTCTTCGTGCACCATCCGCCGGGCTTCCTCGACCACGAGCTGACGGTACGCCCGGAGCGGGCCGACCATCCGATCGTCCGGGACATCGGGACGGTACGGCTGCACACCGAGAAGTACTGGGTGCTGACCGATCCGCTCAACGACGTACTCGCGACGGTGACCTTCGACCCGGAGCCGGTCGCGGAGGTGGGGGCGGCGGAGCGTACCCCGTGGGACCGGTCGGTCACCCTGCCGGCGGTCTGGACCAGATCCTGGGGCGCCGGCCGGGTCTTCGTCTCGACGGTCGGGCACAAGCTCGACGACCTGACCCTGCCGCCGATCCGGACGATCACCGAACGGGGCCTGCTCTGGGCCGCCCGTCAGAATTAGGTGTCCGTTCGGTTGCAGTTTGGGTTTCCTTTGGGGGATCTTTCACTAGTCAAAGGTCTAGCCGTGAATCCCTTTCGGGTCCTACCGTCACGCTATGAACCTGGAGCTGCGGCACCTCAAGGTGGTCTGCGCGATCGCGGAGACGGGCAGCGTGACGAAGGCGGCCTCGACCCTGGGCCTGGCACAGCCCGCGCTCACCGCACAGCTCCAGCGCATCGAGCGGACTCTCGGCGGCCCGCTGTTCGAGCGGGATCGACGCGGCGCCCGACCGACCGCGCTGGGTGAGCTGGTGCTGGCCCGGGCCCGGGTGCTGCTGCCCGCGATGAAGGGGTTGCAGGACGAGGCGGCCCGGCTGGCCGGAACCGGCACCACGATGACCCGGTTCCGGTTCGGCGGGGTGAACAGTCCGATCCTCGGTGGACTGGTGCACCGGCTCGCCGCCGACCAGCCGCACGCGCAGATCAGCACCCACGCGTCCTGGTCGGTGGACGAGCTGGCCCAGATGGTGCTCAGCGGCCGGCTCGACTTCGTGCTCTCCGGGGTCTGCGGTGACGCCGTACCGTCGGCGGAGTTCGGGCTGACCTGGCGGGCCGTGGCGATGGACGCCGTCTTCGTGCTGCTGCCGGAGGCGCATCCGCTGGCCGCCAACGACGAGGTGCACCTGGCGGCGCTCGCCGGGGAGCGCTGGGCGGCGGCGCCCGGTGACGGCTGCTTCGCCGACTGCTTCGTGGCGGCCTGCGCCCGGGCCGGCTTCACCCCGGCGAAGATCTACGAGACCGACATCCGCAGCTGCATCGACCTGGTCGAGGCGGGCGAGGCGATCGCGCTCGCCCAGGCCACCTTTCGACCGGTCTCCGGACTGGTCACCCGCCCGCTGGCGAACACGCCGCTGCGCTGGCGGCTGCTGCTCGGCTGGCACCCGGACGCCCCGGCGGCCGGCATCGCCGCCCGGGTGCTCGGACACGCCATCGCCGCCTACACCGACTCGTTGTCCCGCAACCCGAACTACCTCGCCTGGCTGGCCCGGAACCCGAACTTCGGCCCGCAGGACCTGGCCGCCGCCTGACCGCCGCCCGGCCGCCGTCCGGCTCCTCCACCTGGCCGCCGTCCGGCTCCGGCCCGGCTGACCGCCGTCCGGCTCCCCCGCCTGACCGCCGTCCGGCTCTGCCGCGCCCGAAACGGCCGAAGCGCCCGGGCCGGTCAGCCGGGGCGAGGCGGCCGGGCCGGTCAGCCCGGGGCGACCCGCCGGGTCAGCCGCCACCAGATCCCGAGCTGACCGACCGCCAGGACCAGGGCGAACGGCAGCAGGGTCCAGACACCCACCCCCTGGGCGACGACGCCGGCCAGCCAGGGGAAGACCGCCCCGCCGATCACCGAGACCCCGTTCAGCACCCCGATCGCGGTCGGCACCAGACGGCTGGCCGTCAACCGGGGCACCATCGCCATCGCGGTCGGGAAGAGCGGCCCGAGGAAGAAGCCGAGCAGTACCAGCGCGACGCTGGCCACCGCCGCGACCGGTACCGCCCAGGCGAGCAGGGCGCTGGCGGTGACCCCGAGCAGGCAGCCGGCGCTGGTGGCCGCCGGGGTGAGGCCGGCCCGGGTGGCCAGCGGGCTGATCAGGAAACGCCCGGCGGTCAGGCCCAGCCAGTAGCCGCTGACCGCGTAGCCGGCCAGCACCGTCGACTGGTCGTAGCCGTCGACCAGCAGGCTGAAGCCCCAGTTGCCGACGCTGATCTCGAGTCCTACGTAGACGGCGAGGAAGACCGCCGCCAGCACCACCGCCGGCTGCCGCAGCGCCGCGCGCAGCAGCCCGCCGCCGCCGGGCCGGTCGGGCGGACCGGCACCGCCGGGCGGCGGGCCGTCGACCGCCACCGGGCCGTCGGCGGCCGTCGGCGCCGGGCCGTGCTCCGGGCCGCGCCGACCCGGGTACGCCCAGAGGAAGCCGAGGACCAGCGGCAGCCCGGCCAGGGCCAGTACCAGCCACACCGCCGTCCACGGCAGCGAACGCAGCATCCAGGCGGCCAGCGCGGGTGCGAGCAGCGCCCCGACGCCGAAGAACGCGTGCAGCCGGTTCAGCAGTGTCGTCGCCCCGGGCAGCTCGCTGAGGTAGGCGTTGAGTACCGACTCCAGTACCCCGATGCCGTAGCCGGCGAGCACCTGCACGGCCACCAGAGCCAGGAAGGGTGGGCGGAGCGCCGTGTAGAGGGCGGCGAGCACGAAGGCGCCGCCGCCGACGGCCAGCGCGGTCCGGGTGCCGAGGCGGTCGATCAGGCCGCCGGTGGTGATCCCGGCCAGCAGGAAGCCGGCGGAGAAGGTGAAGAAGGTGATCCCGATGGTGGCCTTGTCGATCCCGTAGTCGTCGATCTGGGCCGGCAGCAGCACGCCGCCGACCCCGGCGCTCAGGCCGACCAGGACGAAGGCGGCATAGGCCAGCAGGACCGCCGGCCGCCGGCCGGGTCGGGTGACGGGCAAGGGGGCTCCTCGGCGGCGGTGCGGTGCGGGGTGCGCAGCGACGGGTCGATCGGGCGCCCAAGATTACGAGGCGCCGGCACGGATCGGAAGATCCGCCCGGCCCGCCGCACGAGGCGGTATGAGCTAGCCGGGATATACCTCGGTCGATCGTGGCCGGTTACCTTGACGGTGCCCTGCCCGACCCAGAACCTCCGGTACCGAGGCGACCGTCGACATCGCCCCGGCCGGCGGGACTGACCCCCGGTCGGCGGGGCACCTGCCACCGTGCGCCGTCCGGTTCCGGGCCGGACGGCGCACGGCCCGACCGGCCGAGACCGCCACCCGTGACGGACTGGTGCGAAGCGGCCGGGAGCGGGTACGGGTACCGGCATGACCGACATGATCCCGCCCGAGGACGACCGGGAGACCGTACGCCGGGTCGCCGCCGCGCACACCGCCGCCTCCCGGGACGTCGAGGCGTTCCTTCGCCGGGTACCGGCGCTGCCGACTCCCGAGGACATCGCCGAGTACGCGGCGCTGCTGGCCCGGGAGGAGGCGCTGCGTACCCAGCGGACCGATGCCGCCGACACGGCCGGACTGAACGTACCGTCGATCGGCGGCGCGTAGCTCGACCCGACCGACCACGCCGGTCTCCGTGTGACGGCGAACGGCGTGGTCGGTCGGGTCGGGTCGTACTACCGCTCGATCAGCGGGTCGTGGCCGAGGTCGAGCAGGGCCCGCCGCCACTGCTCGTCGGTCGCGCCGTCCGGGGGTCGGGTGTCGATCAGGTCCTGGATCTCGTCGACCGTCTCCCGCATCACCTGGATGTCGCCGTCGGTCAGGTCGACCTTGCGCTTGCCCAGGATCATCAGGATCTGCCGGCCGGGCTCCGGCAGCCCGAGATCGGGGTCGGCGCCGAACGCCTGCTCACCGGAGCCCTGGGTGAGCAGCCAGCTGCGCAGCTGCTCCGAGGTGACGTTGACGCGGCTGTGGAAGTCCTGCCACAGCTGCTCCACCTCCGGCTCCACCCGTTGCTGTCGGGCCATCACGCCTCCTCCGTCGACGGCGGCGCGGATCGGTCGGCCTCCTCCTCGGTACGGTTCCGGTTTCCCTGCGGCGGTTGGGGCCGTGCCGGTCCCCCGGCGGTCGGTGGCCGCAGCACGGCGTCGGTCTTCGCGCTCTTCTCGCGGTTCTCCTCGGGCTGGCTCACGTCGCTCTCCTCCTCTCGGCCCGGTCCCCGCCAGGCGGGTCGTACCCGCGGGTCCGGGTCTGCGGTCAGCGGGGCCCCGGCGCGGTGGCCGCGCGGGGCTCCCAGGCTTCCGGCCAGTGGGCGCGGTTCCCGGCCGGGCCCGCCGGTCCGGTAGGTCCGGGGTCCGGGCGAGCCGCCGGCCGGTCGTCGGCTCATCGGCCGTGCGTGGCGGTGGCCGGGCTGCGTCCGCCGGGCCGCTCCGCCGACACGTCGAAGGTCAGTTGGCCGTCCCGGGCGCCGACCGTGACCCGCTGCCCCGGCTCGACGGTCCCGTCCAGCAGCATCCGGGAGAGCCGGTTGTCGACCTCCCGCTGGATCGTCCGGCGCAGCGGCCGGGCGCCGAACTGCGGTTCGTAGCCGTGCTCGGCGATCCAGTCCACCCCCTCGGTGGTGAACTCGACCCCGATGTCCTGGGCGCGCAGCCGTCGGCGGGTCTCGCCCAGCAGCAGCTCGGTGATCTGCCGGAGCTGCTGCTGCTCCAGACGGCGGAAGATGATTACCTCGTCGATCCGGTTCAGGAACTCCGGTCGGAACTGCTCCTGGAGCCGGCGCATCAGCCGGTCCCGCAGCTCGGTGTTCTCCTCCTCGGCGCCGCCACCCGCACCGCCGCCGAAGCCGACGCTGCGCTGGCTGCCGGTGATCAGCTCGGAGCCGAGGTTGCTGGTCATGATCAGTACGCTGTTCCGGAAGTTCACCGTCCGCCCCTGGCTGTCGGTGAGGCGTCCGTCGTCGAGTACCTGCAACAGGATGTTGAAGACGTCCGGGTGCGCCTTCTCGATCTCGTCGAGCAGCACCACCGCGTACGGGCGGCGCCGGACCGCCTCGGTGAGCTGTCCCGCCTCCTCGTAGCCGACGTACCCGGGCGGGGCGCCGACCAGCCGGCTCACCGTGTGCCGCTCCTGGAACTCGCTCATGTCCAGCCGGACCATCCGGTCCTGCTCGCCGAAGAGCGCCTCGGCCAGCGCCCGGGCCAGCTCGGTCTTGCCGACCCCGGTCGGGCCGAGGAAGAGGAAGCTGCCCATCGGCCGGTCCGGGTCGGCCAGCCCGGTACGGGACCGGCGTACCGCCTCGGCGACCGCGCTCACCGCGTCGTCCTGGCCGACCACCCGCTCGTGCAGGTGCCCCTCCAGCCGGAGCAGCCGGTCCCGTTCCTCCTCGGTGAGCTGGCTGACCGGGATGCCGGTGGCCCGGGAGACCACCTCGGCGATCTCCTGCGGCCCCACCTCGGGCACCGCCGGCTGGTCGCCGTTGCCGTTCGCCACGTGCAGCCGCTCGCGTACCTCCTGGAGCCGGTCGCGCAGTTCCGAGGCGCGCTCGTACTGCTCGTCGGCGACCGCCTGGTCCTTCTCCCGGCGTACCTCCTCCAGCTCCCGCTCCAGTTCCCGTACGTCACCGGCGGGTGTCCGGGTACGCAGCCGGACCCGGGCACCGGCCTGGTCGATCAGGTCGATCGCCTTGTCGGGGAGGAACCGGTCGGTGACGTACCGGTCGGAGAGTTCGGCGGCGGCGACCAGCGCCTCGTCGGTGAACCGGACCTGGTGGTGCGCCTCGTAGCGGTCCCGCAGTCCGCGCAGGATGGCGACGGTGTCGTCCACGGTGGGCTCCGGCACCAGTACCGGCTGGAACCGCCGGGCCAGCGCGGCGTCCTTCTCGATGTGCCGCCGGTACTCGTTGAGCGTGGTCGCGCCGATCACCCGCATGTCGCCCCGGGCCAGCGCCGGCTTGAGCATGTTGCTGGCGTCCATCCCGCCCTCGGCACCGGCTCCGCCCGCGCCGACCAGGGTGTGCAGCTCGTCGAGGAAGATGATCAGCTCGTCGCCGTGCGCCCGGATCTCGTCGATCACCTTCTTCAGCCGCTCCTCGAAGTCGCCCCGGTAGCGGGTGCCGGCGACCAGGCCGGCGAGGTCGAGCTGCACCACCCGCTTGCCGATCAGCGTCTGCGGCACGTCCCCGTCACAGATCCGCTCGGCGAGCCCCTCGACGATCGCGGTCTTGCCGACCCCGGCCTCGCCGATCAGTACCGGGTTGTTCTTGGTACGCCGGGACAGGATCTCCACCGCCTGCTCGATCTCGTCCATCCGGCCGATCACCGGGTCGATCCCGTCGGCCTGGGCCAGGTCGGTGAGGTCCTGCCCGTACTGGTCGAGGGTCGGGGTGCCCCGGTCCGGCTTGGCGCCGCCGTTCCCGCCGCCGCTGGCGCTGGCCGCCTGCAACGACTGCGGCTGGATCCGGCCCGCCGCCAGCATCCGGCCGGCCGGCGACTCGGGGTTCAGCGGCAGGGCCATCAGGATGTGCTCCGGCCCGATGTAGGAGGCGCCCATCGCCCGGGAGAGCTGGTGCGCGTCGAGCAGCGCCCGCTTCGCCGCCGGGGTGAGGGACATGTTCGACGGCACCTGGCCGTGCTTGGCCGGCCGTTCCACCCGCTGCTCGCCGCCGAGCGCCCCGAGCAGCGCGTCCGGGTCGGCACCGGCCCGGCTGAGCAGGTCCCGCAGGGGTTCGCGTTGCAGGGCGGCCCAGAGCAGGTGGTCGGTGTCCAGGTCGTTGCTGTTCGCCTGTGCCGCCCGGCGTGCCGCGTCCGCCAGCATCTCCCGGGCGTCCGCGGTCATCAGCCTGGTGATGTCGACCCGCTGCCCCTGCCGGCGGCTTTCTCCCCGGCCGAAGTAGCGGGCGAGGAACTCGTCCCACGGATCGGGGCCGAAGTCGCCGGGTCCCTGCGTCATCTCTTGTCCCCCTCACGGGCGCGGGCACTGGCGTCATCTCGGCTACCCGGCGGAAGGCCCGACAAACGCGCCCTAACCACAGGTGGGACGGCTGTGCTGGCAGGCTGGGCGGATGGCAGTCGAAGCTCTCCTCGTCGTGGACGCCGCGAACGTGGTCGGCTCCCGCCCGGACGGCTGGTGGCGGGACCGGGCCGGGGCGACGGCACGGTTGCGGGACCGGTTGGCGCCGATCGCCCGGCACGGCCTGCCGGGGCTGCCCCCGCCGGTGGCGGTGGTGCTGGTGGTGGAGGGCGCGGCCCGCCGGGTGGAGCCGGCCGAGGGCGTCCGGGTGGTCGCCGCGGAGGGCTCCGGCGACGACGCCATCGTCGGCCTGGTCGGTGCGGAGGGCACCGGTCGGAGCTGCGTGGTGGTCACCGCCGACCGGGCGCTGCGGGACCGCGTCACCGCGCTCGGCGCGCAGGTACGCGGACCGCGCTGGTTGACCGCACCGCCGCACGGGTGACGGAGAACCGACTCGGGACGGCCTGGAAGTTGCGGCGCTGAGCTGGGCCCGCCGGTGGCCGCCAGACAACTGTCGGAGATCCGACTGAGTAATCGTCCGGTGACGCAAAGTGGGAGGAAGCGGGGCGGGTGACCCGGTCCGGCGGGACCACCTGGGAACGGACAGCGGGGCAGCAAACGCCCAGGGCGCCGCAGAGCGCTGATCGGGATAAGCTCTAATTAGAGCCTTCCCGCCCCCAGGAGGTTTCGCCGTGGCGAGTGTCGCCGAGCTGAAAGCGGCCATCGACGCCGCACTGCAGCAGATCGGCGACGGCCAGGCCGCAGTGCAGGCCGCCAGCGACAAGCTCGCCGAGGCCCAGCAGACCCTGGCCGGGGCGCTGGAGGGGAGTGGACACTCCACTGTCGACGCCGCGCAGGCGTCGCTGTCGCAGGCCGCCCAGGAGCTGGAGGAGTGCCTCGCCGCGACGCTCGCCGCCGTCGAACACGCCCAGCTCTACGTCTCGACGCTGTAGAGCAGCGGATGTCCATCATCGAGGAGTTGGGCGCCCGGGTCCGGGCCGCCTCCGACGAGCTGCCGGTCGAGCTGGTCATCAAGGCACTCGACCACCTGAAACTCGCCTCCGAGCGGCTGCGCTGGGTCCGGCAGGAGTCGGCCGACCCGATGGGCGTACCCGAACTCTCCGCCGCCACCGAACACCTGGAGACGGCCGGGCACGCGCTGCGGCTCGCCCAGGACCAGTTCGCGACGTACCTGGCGGCGATCGGGCTGGGCCGGGACGGGCCGCCGGCCGGCGGCCCGCAGCGGCCGGCGGGTCGTCCCGGCACCCGGGGCCCGACCGACGCGTCCGGGCCGGTCCGGCGGGCCGCTCCCGCCGCGACCGGCGGCTGGTGGTCGGTCCGGGTCGCCGAACTCTTCGACCGGCGGGACACCCCGGCACCCAAGCCGGACCGTGAGATCACCGACCCGGAGGAGTTGCTCCGTCGGGTGACCAGCGGGGTCCGCTCCGGCGACCGGACCCGGCTGCACACCGAGCTGCGCGCCGTGGAGGCGAACGTCGGGCTGGGCCTCGCCTCGGTCGCCCCGCCGATGCTGCGGGACCTGGCCACCGCCCTGCTCGGCCACCCGCCCCGGGCGGCGGACCTGCCGAGGCTGCGCCGCGAGGTCACCGGAGGGGTCAAGGACCTGGTGCCCAACCTGCCACCCGGGGTGCTCGACACCGTGCTGAGCCGCCTCTGCCGGATGCCGCCGCCGAAGGAACCCGTCGAGCAGCCGCACCCGGCCGACCCGGCGGTCGCCGCCGGGGTCCTCACCGGACTGCTGATGCGCCGGCTCGGCGTCGACCAGCGCCCCGTCACCGCTCGCGCACCCCGGGACACCCATGCCTGACCTACGGACCCAGCTCGTCGACCGGGTCCGCACCATGCTGTCGCACGCCCTGGGCGCGTCCCGGGCCCGGCTCACGGCGGCGCGGACCGAACTCGGCGGCGCACAGGACCGGCTGCGCCGGATCCGGGACGCCGCTGCCCGGGTACCCGACCGGGTCGGTGCGGAACGGGACCGTCGGGTGGCCGAACTCTCCGACCGGTACGCGGCGGAGATCGGCCGGCTCGCCACCCGGGCCGCCGAGGCCGCCGCCCGGGAGGCGCCCGGTGCCGCCGGTACGGACTGGGCCGGCTGGCAACCGACCCCGGTGATCCGGGGCGAGGCACCGGGACCGCTGCGGATCGGCACCGTACGGGTCGACGGCGCCGTGCCGGTACCGGCGCTGGTGCCGCTGCTCGACGCCGGCCACGTACACCTCTCCGGGGCCGACCGGGGCGGCTGCGACGAGGTGGTCGCCGCGCTGCTGCTCCGGGCCTTGGGCCGGGCCGATCCCGGCGCGCTGCGGCTGGTCGGCTACGACCCGGAACACCTCGGCGGCGGGCTGGCCGGCTTCGCCCCGCTCTCGACCGCCGGGCTGCTGACCTTCGTCGGGCCGGGTGGCCTGGCCCGGCTCCTCGACGACCTCGTCGACCAGATCCGCCGGATCAACGAGACGGTGCTGGCCGGCGAGTACTCCTCGCTGCGCGAGCTGGCCGCGGCGACCGGCCGGCGCCCCGAGCCGTGGCGGGTCGCGGTGCTGCTCGGCGGCGACGAACTCTCCCGGCACGAGCGGGGCCAGCTCGACCGGGTGGCCCGGACCGGCGCCGCCTGCGGCGTGCACCTGGTGGTACGCGGCATCGAGCTGCCCGACGGGCCGGACGTGCACCGGGTGGTGGTCGACGACGGCACCGCCTGGCTGGACACCTGCCCCGACCTGCCGGTGCTTCCCGACCCGCCCCCGCCGGCCGGGCTGGTCACCGAGACCTGCCGGGAGGTGGCGACCCGGGTCAACGCCGGTCCGCCGCCGACGCCCTTCACCGACCTGCTCCCGCCGGCCGACCAGATGTGGCGGGAGGACTCCGCCGCCGGTCTGGTCGCGCCGATCGGCGACGGTCCACAGGGCCGGCCGGTGACGCTGACCCTGGGCGACTATCCGCCGCACGCGCTGATCGGCGGCCCCTCCGGTACCGGCAAGACCAACCTGATCTTCGCCTGGATCGGCTCGCTCGCCGCCCGCTACTCCCCCGCCGAGCTGGAGTTCTATCTGCTGGACTTCAAGGAGGGGGTGTCGTTCGCCCGGTTCGCCCAGGGCCGGCGCGACCCGAGCTGGCTGCCGCACATGCGGCTGGTCGGGATCAACGTCAACACCGACCGGGAGTTCGGGCTGGCCCTGCTGCGGTTCCTTGCCGAGGAGCTGCGCCGCCGGGCGGACGCGGCCAAGCGGCACGAGGTGACCAAGCTGTCCGAGCTGCGCGCGGTGGACCCGACCGGCCGCTGGCCACGGATCGTCGCGGTGGTGGACGAGTTCCAGATGCTGCTGGCCGGCCGGGACGCGGTGGCCAGGGAGGCCGCCGACCTGCTGGAGGACCTGGCCCGGCGGGGCCGCTCCCAGGGCATCCACCTGGTGCTCGCCTCGCAGGACGTCCGGGGCATCGAGGCGCTCTGGGGCCGGCCCGCGCTGGTCGCCCAGTTCACCCTGCGGATCGCGCTGCCCAAGGCGCTGCGCATCCTGGCCGAGCGCAACGACGCCGCCCAGGTGCTGCCCCGGCACCACGCGATCGTGAACGCCGAGTCCGGGATGTCCGAGGGCAACCAGGTGGCCCGGATCCCGGCGGCCAGCGACTGGGGCACCTGGAGCGACCTCCAGCACCGGCTCTGGCGGATGCGCCCGCCGGACGCGGCCCCGGCCCGGCTCTTCGACGGCGACGCGATCCCCCGGCTGGACGAGGCGCCGGACTTCGTCGCGCTGCGGCCGCCGGGCGAGGCGACCCCGGTCGGCGCCCCCCGGGACCGCGCGGCCGGCGGCGCGATCTGGCCCGAGGGGGTCGGGCCGGAGCGGGGCGGAGTGCCGAACGGCGGCACACCGGCGCAGCCCGGCGGAGACCGGCCGGGCGGCCCGGAGCGGACCGGTGGCGGGGCCCGGGGGCCGGTGGCGCTGCTCGGCGAGATCATCGACGTGCAGGCGCGCTCGGCCGGGATGCGACTGCCCCGGGCACCGGGCCGGAACCTGGCCGTGCTGGGCACCGGGGTGGACGAGGCCTGCGCGGTGCTGGACGCGGCGGCCCGGTCGCTGCGCCGCCAGCACCGCCCCGGTACCGCCCGGTTCTCCATCGCCTGCCTGGACCCGGACGCCGACACCGCCGCGCGGTCGCTCTACGAGGCGCTCGGCGCCGACGCCGCCTGGTATTCCGAGGAGGACATCGGCGAGCTGATGGCCGAGACCGCCGACGGGCTGGGCTCGGGCGGCGCCCCGGGCGAGCCGCACTACCTGCTGCTCTACGCCGTCGACGCCGCCGCCGGCCAGCTCGGCACCACGATCGGGCGGCGCACCGGGCTGGACCACCTGCGGCACGTGCTGCACAACGGGCCGGAGCGGCGTACCCACGTGCTGGCCTGGTGGCGGGGGGTGGCCCGGCTGCGGGCGGACCTCGGCGGCCCGGCGTCGCGTACCGACCAGATCGGCGCCTGGGTCGCGCTCGACGTGCAGGGTGCGGAGCTGACCTCCGCGCTCTATCCCGGGGCCGGCGGTGGCCCGGACTGGTACCCCCGGCCGTGGCGCGGGCTCTTCTTCGACCGCTCGGTGCACCGGACCGGTCAAGTGATCATCCCCTATGGACCGTCCCGATGAGCGGCGACCTGGAACGGGAGGCCGGCTACGCGCAGGCGATCCGGCGGCTCGCCGAACTGACCGGCCGGGCCGAGGCGGAGCGCGCCGAGGCGGACGCCTGGTACGAGCGGCAGTGCGCCGCCGCCGAACGGGCGGTACGCGACGCGGAGCAGGCGGTACGCCGGGCCGAGGCGGAGGTGGCCGACGCCCAGCAGGAGGTGGACCGCACCGAGGCCGAGTCGATCCACCTCTGGAGCATCCTGCGCGGGCAGTTCGGTGCGGCGGACCGGCGGGTCGGCGAGCCACCGGTGCCGCGCAACGGCGTGGGCGTACCGGCCGACGTCGAGGCGCTGCTCGACGGGGTCCGGGAGCTGCTGGACCGGGCCCGGAAACCGGGCGAGCTGCCGAGCGCCACCCGGCCGCTGCTGGCCCTCTTCGGGGTGCTCGGCGCGGCCGCCGCGTACGCCCTCGGGCTGGCCGCCCGGACCGTCGGCGACCGGTACGGCGGTGACCTGGCGGTGGGCATGCCGGTGCTCGGGCTGCTGGTGACGCTCCTCGGCCCGGTCGTCGGGCTGGCACCGGCCCGGGTACTCGCCGACCGGCGGCACGCCGGCCTGGACGTACGCTCCGCGCTGGTGGTCGTGGTCGCCGGGCTGGTCACCACCGGGGCCCTGTTCGGCCTGCTCCGCTGAGGACGCCGGCCCGGGAGGCGGTGCGGCCGGGCTCAGACCGGTACCGCGACCGCCTCGCGGAGCAGCCGCCGGGCCAGCACGATCCGGTCGGCGTCGTCGTCCAGCCCGGGCAGGTCACCGACCCGCTCCGCCGCCCCGGAGAGGAACGCCCGCAGTGCCGGCCCGCACTGGGCGGGGAAGGTCACCGTGCGGTCGAAGAGCGACAGCACGACCCGACCGGGGCTGCCGTCCCCGCCGGCCGGCTGGCTCGTCAACCGCCAGCGCAGGCCGTCCCGGGGCACCAGCCGGGTGTCGGCGTGCACCGCACTGATCGCCGCCGCCTGGGCCAGCGGCCGGATCGGCGCCGGGCGGGCCGCCGGCCAGGCCCGGGCCCGTAGCCGGGCGGCGACCTCGCCCGGATCGGCCCGCAGCAGCCAGTCCCGCAGCGCCTCGACGGTCTCGGTCAGCTCCGGTTCGACCTGGTCGACCTCGGCCACGTCCATCCCGAACGGCAGCGTGGCGCGCAGTCGCGGATCCTCGGTGGCCAACTCCAGCAGCGCCTCGACCATCGCGTACCGGGTGAGTGCCCGGACCCCGACGGTCAGGTGCAGGCTGCTCTCGTCCTGGGCCCGGGCGCTGTGCAGCCAGCCCCGGGGCAGGTAGAGCGCGTCACCGGGACCCAGCACCACGTCCAGCGCCGGTGGCCCGTCGGCGACCGCGGCGACCTCGTCGGCCCGGCCGCCCCACGGCTGCCGCTCCAGCGGGTCGGGCAGCACCGGCTCGTGGATCTGCCAGTGCTTGTGCCCGTCGACCTGGAGCACGAAGACGTCGTGCGTGTCGTAGTGGGTGGCGAAGCCCTGGTTGCCCGGCGGCGTCAGGTAGGCATTCACCTGGAGCGGCTGGCCGAGTTGCCGGCTCAGCTCCCGGGTGAAGTCGATCAGTGGGGGCCAGGTCCGGTGCAGTCCCTGGAGCACCAGGGTGGCGCCGTCGGCGTAGAGCGCGAGGACCCGCTCGTCGAGTACCTGGTCGGTGATCTCGGCCCCGGCCCCGCCACCGCCGGTGTACTGCCCGGTCGGCAGTACCTGGCCGTTCCTGGCCACCCGCAGGAACGGGGTACGCAGTCCGCGCCGGCTGAGCAGTTCGTCGGCGTCGTCCGGGCTGAGCAGGTCCCGGAAGCCGTCCGGGTTGCCGAGTTCGGCGGCCCGGGAGAGCAGCGCGGCCCGTCCCCAGTACGCGGCGGCGAACTTCGCCGGCTCGACCGCCACGCAGCGGGTCAGCGCCGATCCGTTGGCCGGGGCGGGCCCCGTCGCCGGGCCGGTGGACCGGGCCGGGCGACCGTCGCCGCCCGCCCCGGTCGTCGGATCGGATCCCGGCAGGGTCGGTACCGCCGGTCGGGGTGTCCCGGTCGGCGGTGCGTCCGGCAGGTCCGCCCGGGAAGCCTCCGGCCGGTACCGGGCCGCGACCGTGCCGGTCGACCCGTCGTACTCGGTCATCGTCGGGCGCTACCGGGCGGCGCTGTCGGCGCCGCCGTCCTGCTGCCCCGGGGTGGCTCCGGCGTCGGCCGGGCCCTCGGCGGCACCGTCCGCCCCGCCGTCGTGCTGCCCGGGGGTCGCGCCGCCGTCGGCCGGACCCTCGGCGCTGCCGTCGGCGCCACCGTCGTGCTGCCCCTGGGTGGCTCCGGCGTCGGCCGGGCCTTCGGCGGCACCGTCCGCGCCACCGTCCCGGCCCTGCGGGTTGGCTCCGCCGTCGGCCGGGCCCTCACCACCGCCGCCGCCCGTGGTCCGGATGTCGTCGTCGTCGAGTCTCATCGGGTTGCTCCCTCGGGTCAGCGCCCCGCCGCGCCGGCCGGGCGTCGCTACGCGGGTGGTGGTACCCCGCGCGCGATCACCTCTAACCCGGCAAACCGGTCCTTCTCCCGCGCGGGGGTGCCTCGCGACCCAGCGCAGCGCTGGCGGTCAGCCGGTACGGCAGGCGACGCGGTTCGGGGCAAAACGCGTGCCCGTGCGCGGCCGACGACGGTCCCGGAACACCCGGTCAGCCGCCCTCGACAGCTACCGGAAATCTCCCGGAAGTTCACCCCGGCATTGCCGGAACGGCCTCGGGGTCAACGGCGGGCGTACGGCGCCGAACTGTCCCGGACCACCAGGTCGGTGGAGAGTTCGACCCTGGGCGTGTCCAGCGGCTCGCCGCCGGCCAGCCGGAGCACCGTCCGGGCGGCCAGCAGCCCCATCTCGGCCAGCGGCTGGCGTACGGTGGTGAGTGGCGGCGAGGCCCAGCGCGCCTCCGGCAGGTCGTCGAAGCCGACCACGCTCACGTCGTCGGGGACCCGCAGACCGCGCCGCCGGACCGCCTCGTACGCCCCGAACGCCATCTGGTCGCTGGAGGCGAAGATCGCCGTCGGTGGCTCGTCGAGGTCGAGCAGTGCGGCCCCGCCGGAGTAGCCGGACTCGTGGTAGAAGTCGCCGGGCAGGACCAGCTCGTCGCGGAGCGGGATGCCGGCGGCGTCCAGGGCGGCCCGGTAGCCGTCGAGCCGGGCCCGGCTGCAGAGCAGTCGCGGCGGCCCGGCGATGAAACCGATCCGGCGGTGGCCGAGCGAGAGCAGGTGCTCGGTGGCGCGCAGCCCGCCGGCCCAGTTGGTCGCGCCGATGGTCGGGATGTCGAGGTTGGGCACTCCGGCCGGGTCGACCAGCACCATCGGCACGTTGAGCCGGCGCAGCTCGGCGTGCACCGGCGGGGCGAGGTCGCTGGCCACCAGGATCACCCCGTCGGTGGCCCGGGTACGCAGGTTCTGCAACCACTGCCGGGTCGAGGTGGAGCGACGGTGGATCGCCGAGACCACGGTGCCGACGCCGGAGGCGTGCGCGACGTCCTCCACCCCTCGGATGATCTCGACCGCCCAGGGGCTGTCCAGGTCGTTGAAGATGAGGTCGATCAGGCTCGCCCCGGCCCGCGGTCGGGTGGCCCGTCGGCGGTAGCCGTGCCGGCGGAGGAGTTCCTCCACCCGTTCCCGGGTCTGCGGCGCCACGTCGTTGCGGCCGTTGAGCACCCGGGAGACCGTCGGCACCGACACGCCCGCCTCCTGTGCGATGGCGGTGATCGTGATCCTGCGTCCTTCGTCGACCGTCACGAGGCAGCTCCTTCGTTGAGGGTTCAGCCTACGACCGAAACACTTTCGAGGGTGCACCGGCGTCGGTCACGTGCCCTCCCAGTATTTTGCCGCAGCTTTCGGGGTTGACTGACCGCACGGTGGGCCATAACGTTCCGAACGAGTTACGGAACAATTCCGGAAAGTTTACGCCGGAGAGGATCGTCCATGCCCCGTCTCGCCGCGCCCACGGTCCCGCCGGCTCGGGCGACCGGTGACCTGGCCGGGGTCGAGTCCTGATGGTGCCCTCCGGCGCTCCGGTCATCCCCGGCTTCCATCCGGACCCGAGCATCTGCCGGGTCGGCGACGACTACTACCTGGCCTGCTCCAGCTTCGAGTACTTCCCGGGCGTGCCGATCTTCCACAGCCGGGACCTGGTGCACTGGACCCAGTTGGGCAACGTCCTCGACCGGCCCAGCCAGCTCGTCCTGCCGCCCGGCACCCCCTCCTCCGGCGGGGTCTACGCGCCCACCCTGCGGCACCACGACGGCCGGTTCTGGCTGATCACCTCGAACGTCCCGCACGGCGGCACCCTGCTGGTCACCGCCGAGGACCCGGCCGGCCGCTGGTCGGAGCCGGTGCACCTGCCCGACGTCCTCGGCATCGACCCGGACCTGGCCTGGGACGACGACGGCACCTGCTGGTGCACCGTGGCCGGCGTCGACCAACTGCGGATCGACCCGGTCCGGGGCACGGCGCTGAGCCGGCCGAAGCGGATCTGGTCCGGCACCCCGGGTGCGCAGGCGCCCGAGGCGCCACACCTCTACCAGATCGACGGCATGTGGTATCTGCTGATCGCCGAGGGCGGCACCGAGCGCGGCCACGGCATCTCGGTGGCCCGGGCGCCGGCTCCGGACGGGCCCTTCGAACCCTGCCCGGCCAACCCGATCCTCAGCCACCGCAGCACCGACCACCCGATCCAGAACACCGGGCACGGCGACCTGGTGCGGGCCGCCGACGGCTCCTGGTGGCTGGTCTTTCTCGGGGTACGCGCCCGGGGCGGCACACCCGGCTGGCACGTACTCGGCCGGGAAACCTTCCTCGCCCCGGTCACCTGGTCCGACGGCTGGCCGGTGGTCGGGCCGGTCGGCGCGGTGCCGCGTACCCCCACCCTGTCCCCCGCGCCGGTGGGTGCCGCGCCGGTGCGGGACGACTTCGACACCACCGAACTGCACCCGCGGTGGATCTCCGTCCGGGCCCGGCCGCCGGAGGACGTCTCGCTGATCGATCGCCCCGGCTGGCTGACCCTGCGCTCCCGGGGCAACTCGCTCGACGAGCCGACGGTGACCTTCGTCGGCCGCCGGCAGGAGCAGCACGACGTCCGGGTACGCGCCCTGGTCGACCCCGGGGTGGGCCGGGGCGGCCTGGCGGTACGCCTCGACGAGGCCCACCACTACGCGGTCGAGCTGGGCGACGGCGAGGTCTGGGTACGGGCCCGGATCGGGCCGCTCTGCCAGCGGATCGGCAGCCGTCCGGTGACCGGCCCGGTGGTGTTGCGCGTCGAGACCTGGGCCTCCGGGCCGGGCATGGACCATCCCCGGCAGGAGCCGGACGTGGTGCGGCTCGGCTACGAGGCACCCGGCGGCGAGTTCGTCGTCCTCGCCGAACTCGACGGCCGCTACCTCTCCACCGAGGTCGCCGGCGGCTTCACCGGCCGGGTGATCGGCTGCTACGCCACCGCCGACGCGATCGGGGTCGACTGGTACGACTACCGGGTGCTCGGCTCGCTGGACCGGGCCGAGGTGGTCGACGACGACCTCGTCGACGCCTGAGCCGCCCGACTACTTCCCGTCGGCGTCGACGCTCCGTTCGAAGACGACCGCCTCGTAGCGCGGGGTCATCCCCACCGACTCGTAGAGCCGGACCGGACCGATCGGGTTGGCCAGGTCGACGCCGAGCCCGGCGTACTCCCGGCCCTTGCCGGCATAGCAGGCGAAGGCCCGGGCCAGCAGCGCCGCGCCGACGCCCCGCCGCCGGTGCTCCCGGAGCACCGCCAACTGCTTCACCCAGCCCTCGTTCTGGTCGAGGGTCTGGTCGGCGGACTGGAGGACGCCGACCGGCTCGCCGGCCACCTCGGCGACGAACCACTCGTCCCAGGCGACGCTGGGCAGCGCGGCCACCTGGGCCCGCCACTGTTCGTAGCTCGCCGGCTGGTAGTCCGGGGTGTCCCGGAAGGCCGAGTCGAGGATCCGGTGGAAGGTGCGCAGCTCCGCGTCGTCGGTGGACCGGACCGGCCGGACCAGCACCCCGGGCGGCGGGGGTGGCGGCTCGGCGGCCACCCCGGCCAGCGGCCGGCGCATCCGGGCGTACCGCTTGACGAACTCGAAGCCGGCGTCCCGGAGTACCCCGATCCAGCGTTCCTCGGTCGGCAGCGCGAGCGCCCGTACGGTCATCGCGGCGAGACCGAACTCGGCGGCGCGTTCGGCGGAGCGGGCCAGCTGCATCTCCAGCAGCGGCACCTGGGCCGGCAGTCCCCGCTCCGGGTGCACGTAGACCTCGACGGTCTCCCGTGGCCCCCGGTTCGAGTCCTCCAGATAGGACCAGCCGCGCACCTCGCCGTCCGGGTCGATCGCGAGCCAGCTGTCCCGGGCCGGGTCGAGGTCGGGCGCGGTCAGCACCTCGCGTACGTCGTCGGCGCTGAAGTCGGGGTGGCCGAGCGCGGCGATGTCGCTGGCGTGCACGACGGCCAGGATCGCCGGCACGTCGACGAGGCGGGGCCGGCGCACCGACCAGCCGGGCGGCAGGGGCATGTCGTGCATCTAACCCCGGCCGGCCCTGCTCCGCCGCCGATTTTCCGCCGAGAATCGGCGCCGACTCTCCGGCGAGGACCGGCGGGGATTTCCGCCGAGGGTCAGCGGGCGAAGGTGCCGACCATGTTGCCGCTGGCCAGTTCGAGTTTCCGCACCGCGGCGTGCACGTCCGACGCCTGCGGCGCGCCGGGCAGCTCCAGCGGTCGGTTCACGGCGTAGAGCCGGAAGAAGTACCGGTGCGGGTCGTCGTCGGTCGGCGGATGCGGGCCGCCCCAGCCCGCCGTGCCGAAGCCGTTCTCCCAGACCCGGCCGCCCGGTGGGGTCTCGCCCTCGTCGACGCCGCCGGAGGTCGCCTCGATCCCGGTCACCAGCCAGTGCAGGAACGGCGTACGCCCGGCGTCCCGGTCCTCGACCAGCAGCACCAGTTCGGTCGCCTCGTCCGGTACGTCGAACCACTCCAGCGGTGGCGAGATGTTGCCGCCGTCCCGGGAGAACCGGTCCGGCAGCCGGTCGTGGTCGTTGAAGGCGCGGCTGCGCATCAGAATCCCGGCCATCGCGTCGCCCTCCTCCCGGTTCGGGACCTCTCCGGACGCCACCGGCCGAGAACGCCGGTGGGGCCGCTCGTGTTCTTCCGGGCGTACCCGGGGTGGGCGGGCCGAAACAGCCGCCGGCCGGGTCGGCGCACGGTCAGCCGCGCCGCTTGCCGCACCGGCGCGCGATCTGCCGGCCCACGCCGCGCCGCTTGCCGGCGGCCCGGCCGAGCAGGTCGTCGAGGAGCAGGGTGAGACCGGCCCCGACCAGCCAGCTGTCCTTGGCGATCGGTACGCCCTGCTGGGTCGGCCGGGGGTTGCCGGGCTCGTGCATGCCGGGCGTGGCCCAGTACAGCCGCATCAGGCCGCCGCCGAAGGCGAGCAGGCCGAGCCCGACCAGCGCGGACGGGACCACCGGGAAGAGCAGCGCGGCGCCGAGCGCCACCTCGGTGCCGGCCAGCAGCCGGGCGAACTGGTCCGGTGGGATCTGCTTGATCGGCGGGATCGCCCCGGACGCCATCCCGTGCATGCCGGCCGCCTCCTCCCCCTCCAGGTTCCACTTGGAGACGCCCGAGTTCAGGACGAACGCGCCGATCGCGACGCGCAGCGGAAGATGGGACACGTTCATCGGTCGCTCCGCTCTGCCGGTACCGCTGTCCGGGCCCGCCTACCCGGATAGTCCGCCCGCACACCGGGTACCGCCCGGTCGGGCGGACGGGCGGCGCCGGGCGGGGCGGGCCGGGCCGGGCACCCGGTAACGTCCGTCGGCATGGTCGAGCTGATTCCCGCCGAACGGATCACGGAGGCGGCGAGCCGCATCCGGCCGCACGTGCTGCGTACCCCGACGGTGCCCAGTCCGGGGCTGGCCGAGGTGCTCGGCGTGCCGGTGGCGCTGAAGCTGGAGACGCTCCAGCACTCCGGCAGCTTCAAGCCGCGGGGCATCGCCAACCGGCTGCTGTCGCTGTCGCCGTCGGAACTCGCCGCCGGGCTGGTCACGGTCAGCGGCGGCAACCACGGGATCGCGCTGGCCGCGATGGCCGCCCGGACGGGTGTCCGGGCCACCGTCGTGATGCCGGCGAAGGCGCCGGCCCGGTCCGCCGCCCGGGTCCGGGCCAGCGGTGCCGAGCTGGTGCTGACCCCGGACGTCGGCGCCGCGTTCGACGTCGCCGAGCAGCGTCGGCAGGCGGGGATGACCTACGTCGACCCGCTCGGTGACCCGGCGATCGTCGCCGGGCACGGCACGGCGGGCGCGGAGTTCGTCGCCGACCGGCCGGACCTGACCGACGTCCTGGTCAGCATCGGCGGGGGCGCGCTGATCTCGGGGGTCGCCACCGCGATCAAGGCGGCGAAGCCGGGGGTACGGATCTGGGGCGTGGAGACCGTCGGGGCGGAGTCGATGTCCCGGGCGCTGGCCGCCGGGCACCCGGTGCGGGTCGACGTCACCTCGATCTCGACCACGCTCGGCGCGCCGACCGTCACCGAGCTGACCCTGGCACACGTCCGGGCGTACGTCGAGGAGGTGCTGGTGGTCTCCGACGCCGAGGCGGTCGACGGGGTACTGACCGTCGCCGAGGAGGCCAAACTGTGGCTGGAGCCGGCGGCCGGCTGCCTGCTGCCGGCCGCCCGCCGGGTGGTCGAGCGGGTCGGCGCCGACGCGGTGCTCGGACTGCTCTGCTGCGGTGGCAACGTCACCGTGCCGGACGTACTCGGCTGGGCCGCCCGGACCGGCGCCCGTCCGGAGCTGCTCGCCCCGCCGCAGGGCAGCGCCCGGCACTGAGCCCGGGGCCGGTGCCGTCGGGCCGGCCGAGTCGCGGTCCGGCCGGTCAGCCGGCGAGTTCCCGCTCCAGCGGGGTACGGAACTGCGGCGTGATCCGCGCCTCGCCGAGCCGTCCGGCCAGCTCCGCCACCGCCGCCAGCACCGCGCGGGCCGCCTCGGCGCCGACGTCCTCAAGCAGCCGGTGGACGATCTCGCCGTCCCTGCGCTGCGCCCAGCCGCCGACGATCCGGCCGTCCCACCACACGGTCGGGCCGATGTTGCCGTTCCGGTCGAAGAGCCGGGGGCCGTGCCCACCGAGGAACCACTCCCGGCGGGACCAGCCCATCGGGGTCGGGTCCAGGCCGGGCAGCAGCGCCGCCCAGGGCTCGACCGGAGGTACCGGTTCGAGGTCGTCGGGGAGCAGCAGCCCGGTGCCGCCGTCCAACTCCACCTCCACCGGCCGGACCCCGGCGAGCGCCCGACGCGTCTGGGTGACCGTCCACCCGGTCCACCAGCGCAGGTCCTCGACCGGCGCCGGCCCGTACGCGGCGAGCCAGCGGCGGGCCAACTCGACCTCGGCGTCCTGTGCCGTCCACGGCTCGGGAGCCACCGGATACCAGCGCTGCGCCAGCGACCACCGGTACGGGCTGTACCGCCAGGTGCTGCGTGGCCGTCCCCGGACGATCCGCCCCTCCGCGGCGAGCAGCAGGAGCAGCCGGGCGACCACCCGCTGCCGGCCTTCGTAGGACTTGCCCCGGGCCAGCACCAGGGGCTGGCGCAGCCGCTCGTCCTGCTCGGCGAGTTCCGCCGAGGTCAGCTCGCCGCGCGCCTCGATCGCCGCGAGCGCCACCGCCTCGACCTCGGCGAGCCAGCGTTCGACGTCGTCGGCCACGCCCGCCTCGGCGAGGAAGCCGAGGAGCTTGCGCCGTTCCCGGCCGGCGACGGTCCGGGCCGCCGCCTCGTGCAGCACCGGTACGGACTCGACGGGGGTCACGAACATGGTCCGGCGCATCGCGAGCATCCGGATCAGGGTCCGGTCCTCGTACAGCGCCCGGTCGACGGTCCGCACGTCGGCGGCGGCGCCGGCCAGCCGGGCGAAGAGGGCCAGATAGACGGTGGGCGGGTCGGAGGCGTGCAGCGCCACCATGTCCCGGGCGACCTCGACCGGGTCGTCGGCGCGGGCCTCGGCCGCGAGCCGGTGTCGCCGGCCGATCCTGGCCCGCCGCTGGGCAACCTCGATCCGCACCCTGCCTCCTCCGGTCCGCCGGCCGGTCGAACCCCTGTCTACCAGCGGCCGGGCGGCGGGCCCGACCCTTCGGCGCTACCCGGGTACGTCGTACGTCTGCACGACGCGGCGCGCAAGGCGCGGCACGATCTGTTCGAGGGCGAGCCGCTGGAAGTGGGGCGTGTCGCGGTGCGCCTCGAACGCCTCGCGGGAGGCGTACCGTTCGAGCAGCACCACGGTCCGGTCGTCGTCCAACTGCTGGTAGCCCACGAAGGAGAGGCAGCCCGGTTCGCCGCGACTCGCCTCGATAAACTCGGGCAACAGCGCGCGGACCTCCTCCTCCGCCCCCGCAGCGATCGTCCAGTGTGCGACCACGAGCAGTTCGGCCATGGCACCTTCCCTTCGCGTCCCCGGCGAGCGGTGTGGCCGGTGGTGTGGCCGGTCACTCCGCCCCGAACGAGCCGACGACGATCTCGCCGGCCGGCTCGTACCTGCCGATCATCACCCCGTTCGGCGAGACCGTGCTCCGCACCAGTTTCAACCCGACCGGGACGGTGCCGTCGGCGAAGAGCCGCTTGCCCGAGCCGAGGACGACCGGGAAGACCAGCAGCCGGAACTCGTCGACCAGGCGGTGCCGCAGCAGCGTCTGGATGAGGTTGGCACTGCCGTGCACCTGCAACTCGGGTCCGTCCTGCCGCTTGAGCGCCGCGACGCCCTCGGCGGCGTCACCCTCGATCAGCACGGACCTGTCCCAGTCGAGCGTGGGGCGGCCCCGGGAGGCGACGTACTTGGTGGCCCGGTTGAGTGGCCCGGCGCCCTCCTCCTCGGAGGCGTGCGGCCAGTACGAGGCGAAGATGTCGTAGGTCCTGCGCCCGAGTACGAGGTCGAACGGCTTGTCCATCAGGTCGGTCATGGCCTCGGCCACCTGGTCGTCCCAGTAGTTGACCATCCAGCCGCCGTGGGCGAAGCCGTTGTCGTCGTCCTCGCCGGGGCCGCCCGGGGCCTGCATGACCCCGTCGAGGGTCAGGAAGGTGCTCACCACCAGTTTCCGCATCGTCGGTGTCCTCTCCATCGGGCCCCGCTGTGCGGCGGACCGTCGTCGTCGGCGCGTTCTCCCGCGCCTGCCAGCAACTCTCACACCGACAACTCAATTTGTCAAGAACAGAAGACTTGTCGGGCTGGACGAGCCGGAGACGGCGCCGACGGGCGCGCTACCGGGGCCCCGTGCACCGGCTAGGGGAGGATGGCGTCGACGTACCCGCCGTCGACCCGGACGGCCGCGCCGGTGGTCGCCGAGGCGAGCGGCGAGGCCAGGTAGGTGACCATGTTGGCGATCTCGACGGGCTCGATCAGCCGTTGCAGCAGGGACTGCGGCCGGTGCAGTCGCATGAACTCGCGCTGCGCCCGCTCCCACGGCACGCTCCGGTCGACAAGCTGGTAGACGAAGTCCTCCACCCCGCCGGTGTGGGTCGGTCCGGCGATCACCGAGTTGACCGTCACCCCGGTCCCGGCGGCGGCCTTGGCGAAGCCCCGGGAGACGCCGAGCAGCGCCGTCTTGGAGACCCCGTAATGGATCATCTCGGTCGGGATGACCACCGCCGAGTCGCTCGCGATGAACTGCACCCGTCCCCAGCCGCGTTCCATCATCCCGGGCAGGTAGCTGCGGGTCAGCCGGACCGCCGCCAGCACGTTGACCTCGAAGTAGCGCCGCCACTCCTGGTCGTCGATCTCCAGCGCCGGCCGGGCGGCGAAGATGCCCAGGCTGTTGACCAGGATGTCGACGCTGGGCAGGAGTTCGAGGGTCCGCGCCGTACCGTCGTCGGTGGCCACGTCGGCCGGGACCTCGACCAGCTCGGCGTCCGGCACCTCGGCCCGCAGCGCGGTCGCGGCCCGCGCGACGCTCTCCGGCGTACGACCGTTGACGGCCACCCGCGCACCGGCCCTGGCCAGCCCGGTCGCGATGGCCGCCCCGATGCCCTGGGTCGATCCGGTCACCAGCGCGGTCCGGCCGGTCAGGTCGATCTGCACGGTCATGAGCTTCCCCCAGAAGGTGAGCGGTCCGGGCGGACCGGCGCGTATCCCTACAGATCAGACCGTAGTGCCGCACCCGGACGACGGCGCGGCGGGCACCACCCGGGGGTGATGCCCGCCGCAGCGGAAACCGGCGTCACCTGAGCCAGGGCTGCCGCCGCACGATCGGCAGCCTCGCCCAGACCCGGCCCAGTCCCCAGGTGTCACCGGCGCCGACCAGGGCCAGACCGGCCAGCAGCGCCGCGTTGACCAGGTGCTCGTCCAGGAAGGGGTTGTTCGCAGGAGGCAGTACGACCGTCCACATCAGCACGTACAGCAGGCCGCCGGCCACCGCGGCGACCCGGAGGCCGATCCCGGCCAGCAGGGCGACGCCGATGGCGAGCAGGCCGACCATGAACAGCACATCCGCCCAGGCCGCCCCGGCGATGCCCTGGTAGAACCCCTTGAACGGTCCCTCCGCGCCGAACGCCAGGAAGCCCCTGGTGGGGCTGCCACCGTTGACCCAGGCGGCCTTGCTCTCGGTCGCGAAGCCGAAGCCGAACATCTTGTCCAGGAACGCCCACAGGAAGGTCCAGCCCAGCGCGAGCCGGATGCCGGCGAAAACGTACCGGGTGGCCCGCTGGGCGCCGGTCTCCGCACCCACCGGGTCGGCCGCCGCAGCGGTCTGGCGGGCGACGGGCTGGTTGCTGGTCGCCGTCATCGTCGTCACGTCCTCTCGTGTCGTCCGCGCTGTCCCTCGCGGCTACCTCTATTCGACGCCGTGCACCACCGGGCGGGGCAGGGCCGACGGGCCGCTCGCCGCCGGGACCTTGGACCCGTCTTCCCGGGACGTCCGGTTCGGGTCCGCCACCGCCGGCGGCGTTCCCCGGTGCGCCGGTCGGTGCCCGATCCGCAGCACCATCTGCGGTCTGCCGAACCGCCCGAGCGCCAGCCGGAGCTGCTCGCGTGCCGCCGGCACCGCCATCACCTGGCTGTGCAGGCAGGTCGTCAGCCCGGCCGCCGCGGCGGTCAGCAGGACGCGCTGCAACGCCTGCCCGGCCCGCAACTGCGCACCGGGGCCGTCCGCCGGGCTCCCCAGCACGGCGACCACCGGCTCCTGGTCCGGCTCCTGACCGGCTCCCTGATCCGACCGCTGAGCCGGCTCGTCGGCCGTCCCGGCCCGGTCGCCCCGACCGGCCGGCACGTCACACGGCAGGTGGAACGACCCGTCGAACGGCGGCGCGGCGGTGCGCCAGCGGACCGGGTCCGTCCGGGCCCGGTCCAGCACCCGCCCGGCGCTCGCCTCGATCTCGCTGAAGGCGGCCACCGCGGCATGACCGACGATCAGCTCCAGCCAGCCGTGTTCGGTCCGGGCGGCGTCGATCAGCCGACGCCGGACCTCGGGCGGTACCGGCGTCGGGACGACCGGTCCGGCATCGACCCGGCACAGCGGCAACGCCGCGAACAACTCCCGCTCGGTGGGACCGGGCGGCTGCGCCGGACCGGGATGCAGCCGCGCCAGCAGGTCCGGCTCGTCGCGGTACGGACGCAGCCGGACCAGCGCGGGCCGCCCGAGCTGCCTCAGCGCCAGCCGTACGTTGAACAGCCCGGCACCACCGCCGATCCGGGCGGCCCACCACCCGGCGTGCGCCCCGGCCGGACTCGCCCGGGGCGGGCTGACCAGCACGTCGATGGCGCCGCCGTGCAGCCGCAGCCACGGTTGGCTCTGCTCCGGCACCGGCGCCCGGGCGGCGGCGACAACGGCCAGCTCCAGGTCCTCCCGCGTGTAGCCCGTCGGACTCATCCTGCTTCTCCTCGCCCCGTCCCGCCCGGGTCGACGGGCGGCGGATCGGCCGTGCGTGGGACCCGTCCGGCACCGGACCCGGCCGTCGACGGTGCGCGGCCGGACTCGGCGCCGTGCCGGGACCGCTCGGCTCAGTCGGCGTACTCGATCACGTCGGTCGGGTCCCGCCGGAGCACCGGCGGCAGCGGACTCGGGTCGGCGACGAAGCCGAGCCGGACCACCACGTACGGCTCACCGATCGCGGCGAGCAGGTTGCGCATCAGCCAGCGGGGCCACTCCAGTTCGATCGGATCGCTCAGCGGTGCGGTGGCCAGCCCCTCCGCCACGGCGGTCAGCAGCAGGGCGGAGAGCGCCTCGCCGCCGGCGAGCAGGTCGGCCGGGGCGTCGCCGTTGCCGAACAGGATCGCGTAGGCGGCGCCCCGGTCCATGCCGTCGCCCGTCTCCAGCCCGGGTGTGCCGCCGAACGCGTGTTCGCGGATCGGCACCCGGCGCGGTCCCGGGCGGACCGCCGAGGCGGCCGGTACCCCGTCCCGGCTCCCGGCCGGGCGGTTCGTCCAGCGCCGCAACTCGGCCCGGTACGCCGGGTCCTCCAGCTCGACGGCGGCGGCGTTGGCGGTCGCGACGGCCAGCATCGGCATCTGGTCCTCGCGGACCAGGTGCAGGTACGCCCCCTCGGCCTCGACGACCTGGCGGAGCCGGCGCAGGGTCGGCTCGGCGACCCGGCGGTCGTCGAAGGCCCGCCGGTCGGTACGTCGCCGCTCCCCGGCCGCGTGCAGTCGCGACTGCTCCGGATCCGGCTCCTGTCGTCCGGTCACCGTGATCCTGGCCAGCACGTCCGGGTCGGCCGCCTCCGGGAACCGCACCACCTCGGTGCGGTATCCGGCCACGGCGAGCGCCAACCGCGCGTGGTGCAGGGCCGCGCCGCAGCTGACCAGCAGCAGCCGTCGGGCCTCGTCGACGCTGTGCACCTGCCGGGAGCGGTCCGCCCGCAGCGTCAGTACGGCGCCGGGGCCGACCCGCCAGCGCCACGGCTGGGTGTTGAAGACCGAGGGCGCCAGCAGCGCGTACCCGGCGGCCGCACCGAACGCGGCGCGGACCTCGTCGGCGGGTACGGCGGTTCCGTCGGCGGGCGTCGTCGCGTCGCTCCGGTTGGGGCTCATCGCACTTCCTCCTCGTTCGCTGCCTGCCCCACCACCGTGCGCCGCCGCCGGGGCGCGCCGGCAGGGCCGCAGGTCCCGTGCCGGCGGGACCCAGTCCCCGATCCCGGCGACCGGCGTTCGGGACCTTCGGCCCTGCCGGTCGGGGCGTCGGCCGGATAGGAAGGACGGGTGATTAGGGTCTTCCTGCTCGACGACCACGAGGTGGTCCGGCGCGGCCTGGCCGGGCTGCTGCAGAGCGACGGCGATATCGAGGTGGTCGGCGAGTCCGGCTCGGCGCAGGAGGCGGCGCGCCGGATCCCGGCGCTCCGCCCGGACGTGGCGATCCTGGACGCCCGGCTGCCGGACGGCAACGGCATCGACGTGTGCCGGGACGTCCGGGCGGTCGACTCCGCGATCAAGGGGCTGATCCTGACCTCGTACGAGGACGACGAGGCGCTCTTCGCGGCGATCATGGCCGGCGCCGCCGGGTACGTCCTCAAGCAGATCCGCGGCACCGACCTGGTCGACGCGGTCCGCCGGGTGGCCGCCGGCCAGTCGCTGCTGGACCCGGCGGTGACCGCCCGGGTGCTGGACCGGATCCGCACCGGCGTCGAGCAGCCTCGGGAGTTCCAGTCGCTGACCGAGCAGGAGCGCCGGATCCTGGAGTACGTGGCGGAGGGGCTGACCAACCGGGAGATCGCCGGCAAGATGTTCCTGGCCGAGAAGACGGTGAAGAACTACGTCTCCAGCCTGCTGGCCAAGCTCGGCCTGGAACGGCGCACCCAGGCGGCGGTGCTCGCCACCCGACTGCTCGGCGAGCGGCACTGACCCCGACGCCGGCACTGACCCCCGCACCGGCACTGACCCCGACACCGGACCGGCTCGGCCGAGCGCTCAGTCGCGCAGCGGCACCCGCCACACCACCGTGGTACCGGTCGGCTCTGTCCGGCCGACCTCGAAGCTGCCGCCGTAGCGCTCCGCGCGTTCCCGCAGGTTGACCAGGCCGCCACGGGCCCGGGCCGGGTCGGTGCCCACCCCGTCGTCGGCGACCCCGACGCAGAGCTCACCGTCGCGCACGTCGACGGTGACCGTCACCCGGCTCGCCCGGGCGTGCCGGACGGCGTTCGAGAGCGCCTCGCCGAGCACCGCGAGCAGGTCGGGGCGGATCCGGTCCGGCACGGCGCTGTCCACCGGCCCGGTCATCTCCAGCCCGGGACGGAATCCGAGCGCCTCGGCGGAGCCGGCGACCAGGTCCCGGATCTCGGTACGCAGCGCCGCGCTCATCGGGGTACGCAGCTCGAAGATCGCCCGCCGGATGTCCCGGATGGTGGAGTCGAGGTCGTCGACGGTGGCGTTGAGCCGCTGCCGTACGTCCGGCCGGGCGGCCAGCGGCGCCACCGTCTGCAACTGGAGCCCCATCGCGAAGAGCCGCTGGATCACCACGTCGTGCAGGTCCCGGGCGATCCGCTCCCGGTCCTCCAGGACCACCAGCAGTTCCCGCTCCTCCTGCGCCCGGGCCCGTTCCAGGGCCAACGCCGCCTGCCCGGCGAACGTCGCCAGCAGGGTGCCCTCGACGTCGGTACCGGCCTGCTCCCCGACCGGGTAGCCGACGACCAGTACGCCGTGCAGCGCGTCGCCGACGATCAGCGGGGAGATCAGCCCCGGGCCGGCGCTGACCGGTACCGGCCAGGGTGCCGCCTTCGCCAGGCTCTCCGCCACCGCCTGCCGCCGGTGCGTCACCGGCTCCACGAAGGCCGTGTCGTCGGCGGCGAGTACCGCCCCGACCAGCTCGGCGGCGGCCTGGCCACCGTCGGCGACCTCGACGGTGAACTCTCCGGCGCCCTCGTCGTAGAGCAGCACCAGGGCGACGTCCGCCTCGGCCACCTCCCGGGCGCGGCGGGCGATCAGCCGCAGCGCGTCGGTGCGGCGCACCTCGCCGAGCAGCACCCCGGTGATCTCGGCGGCGGCGGCCAGCCAGCGTTCCCGGCGGTGCGCCATGGCGAAGAGGCGGGCGTTCTCGATGATCACCCCGGCGGCGGCGGCGAGCGCGACGACGATCTCCTCGTCGTCGTCGGTGAACTCCGCCGCCCCCTGCTTCTCGGCCAGATAGAGGTTGCCGAAGACCTGGTCCCGGATCCGGATCGGCACGCCGAGGAAGCTGTGCATCGGCGGGTGGTTCGGCGGGAAGCCGTACGACTGCGGGTGCTGGGTGATGTCCGGCATCCGCACCGGACGGGGGTCGGCGATGAGCAGCCCGAGGACGCCCCGGCCGTGCGGCAGGTCACCGATCCGGGCATGCGTCTCCGGGTCGATGCCGTGCGTGATGAACTCGGTGAGCAGCCGGTCGGGGCCGATGACGCCGAGCGCGGCGTACCGGGCGTCGGCCAGCCGGCACGCGGCGGCGACGATCCGGTCCAGGGTGCTGCGCAGGTCGAGGTCGGTGCTGATCCCGACGACGGCGGTCAGCAGCGCCCGCAGCCGCTCCCGGCTGGTCACCACCTCGCCGACCCGGTCCAGCATCTCCTGGAGCAACTCGTCCAGGCGTACCCGGGACAGCGGCGTGATGCCCAGCGACGGGGTCGGAAAGCCTGAGTCGTCGGGCGGCCTCGACTCGGTCATCCGGCGATGTTATCCCCGGCACCGGGCCGCACGGCAGGCGCGATGATCAGCTCGCGCCCGCCGCGCCACCACCGGCTCACCGCGCGGCCCGCAGCTGCCGCAGCGTGCGGTGCGGCTCCGCGCCGACCGGCGCGAGCCGCAGCTTGGCGTCGACCACCGCCACCCCGTCCGGGCCGACCAGCACCGGGTTGAGATCGAGTTCGGCCACCTCCGGCAGGTCCTCGGCGAGCTGACCGAGCCGGCAGAGCAGCTCCTCGACCGCGGCGGTGTCGACCGGTGGCGGTGCTCACCGGGGCGGGCATCTCCACCGACTCCGGGGTCCCCGACTACCGGGGACCGGACGGGGTCTGGACCCGGGATCCGAAGCTCACCGACGCGTTCACCCGGGACCGCTTCATGGCGGACCCGCAGGTGCGGGCCCGGTTCTGGCGTACCTATCTCGGGCACGCAGCGTGGCGGGCCGAGCCGAACGCCGCGCACCACGCGCTGGCGGAGTTGGACCGGGCCGGGATCGCGGTGCGGATCCTGACCCAGAACGTCGACGGCCTGCACCAGATGACCGGGATCGCCGCCCGGAAGGTACTGGAGCTGCACGGCAGCATGCGCTCGGTGGTCTGCACCGGCTGCGGGGCGCGGTCCGAGGCGCGGGCCACCCTGGACCGGGTGGCGGCGGGCGAGCCGGATCCGGGGTGCCGGGAGTGCGGGGGGATCCTGCAACTCGCCGTCGTGCTGTTCGGGCAGTACCTCGACCCGGACACCCTGGACAACGCGAAGCGGATCGCGGCGGCGAGTCAGTTGATGCTCGCGGTCGGCTCGTCGCTGCTGGTCGAGCCGGCCGCCTCGCTCTGCCGGCTCGCCGTGGGTGCCGGTGCCCGGCTGGTGATCGTCAACCGGGACCCGACCCCGTACGACGGCCTGGCCGACGAGGTGGTCAGGGAGCCGATCGGCAGCGCGCTGCCCCGGATCACCGCCGCGCTCACCGCCGCCGCCCGAGCTACCCGTTGATCGAGTGCGTCCGGCCCGCCCCGCCGGGCCGGACGCGCCCCGGACGAGCGACGCTGGCGACCGCGTACGGTATACGAACTACCGTTCGGCTCAGCCGATCGACCGTCCGCCGATCGGTGAGACATCGATGATCAAGGTAGCCCGGATCGGGGAATAGGTTCCGGGCGAAGAGCAAAGCCACCGCGGCTGGCGTCAACGCGGGACGACCGATCCGTAGCACCGCGCCACGCCCGCCCTGCCGCAAACGAGGTACGTCGTGTCGCTGATGACCGCACTCGACCACCAGCACACCGTCGCTCCACCGGGATACAGTCGCTGGCTGATACCTCCGGCGGCCCTCTCGGTGCACCTCTGCATCGGTCAGGCGTACGCGACGAGCGTCTACAAGAACTCGCTGATCGCGCACTTCGACGCGAGCCAGACCGCGATCGGGGTCATCTTCAGCATCGCCATCGTGATGCTCGGCCTCTCGGCAGCGCTCGGCGGCACCTGGGTGGAGTCGAACGGCCCCCGCAAGGCGATGTTCGTCTCGGCCTCCTTCTGGGCCGCCGGCTTCCTGGTCGGTGCGCTGGGGATCGCGACCGGGCAGCTCTGGCTGGTCTACCTGGGCTACGGCTTCCTCGGCGGGATCGGCCTCGGCATCGGGTACATCTCGCCGGTCTCCACGCTGATCAAGTGGTTCCCGGACCGTCCCGGCCTGGCCACCGGCCTGGCGATCATGGGCTTCGGCGGCGGCGCGATGCTGGCCAGCCCGCTGAGCCGGCAACTGCTCTCGCTCTACGACCCCGGCTACGACCCGGCCAACTCCGCCTCGGTCGCCTCCGGCGGCGCCCTGGTCGGGCTCTTCGTCACCCTCGGCATCGGCTACTTCGCCATCATGATGTTCGGGGTCTTCAACGTCCGGGTCCCGGCGCCGGGCTGGCGCCCCGCCGGCTTCGACCCGGGTACGGTGGCCGCCAAGCCCCTGGTGACCACGGCGAACGTCTCGGCGTCGAACGCGATCCGCACCCGCTCGTTCTGGCTGCTCTGGATCGCGCTCTTCTGCAACGTCACCGCCGGGATCGGCATCCTGGAACAGGCCAGCCCGATGATCCAGGACTTCTTCCGGGACGGCGGCACCTCCAGCGTCACCATCGCGGCGGCCGGCGGCTTCGTCGGACTGCTCTCACTGTTCAACATGGCCGGCCGGTTCGCCTGGTCGTCCACCTCGGACGTGATCGGGCGCAAGCCGATCTACATGGTCTACCTCGGCGTCGGCATGGTGCTCTACGCCCTGCTCGCCCTGGTCGGCTCCACCGCGACCGCACTCTTCGTCCTGCTGGCCTGCGTCATCCTCTCCTTCTACGGCGGCGGCTTCGCCACCGTGCCGGCCTACCTGCGGGACCTCTTCGGCACCTACCAGGTCGGCGCCATCCACGGCCGGCTGCTGACCGCCTGGTCGGCGGCGGGTATCGCCGGTCCCCTGATCATCAACGGCTTCCTCGACGCACAGGGCAAGCCCGGTACGCTCACCGCCGCCGCCTACCAGCCCGCACTGTTCACCATGGTCGGCGTACTGGCCATCGGGTTCGTGGCGAACCTGCTGATCCGGCCGGTGCCGGACCGCTTCCACGAGCCGGCCCGGACGACGGACGCACCCGTTCCGGAGCCGACGGAGGGCGAGCGCCCCGACCCCACCACCCCCGCCGCGACGGCCGCCGACGCGACCGGCACCGAGAGGAGCAGCACCCGATGACCGGGCAACCGAAGAACCAGTCCGGCCGACTCTGGATCTCGTGGCTGCTGGTCGCGGCACTCCTCGGGTACGGCGTCGTACAGACCGTCATCACCGCGGCGAAGCTCTTCACCGGTTGACCCCGGATTGCCCACCCCCCGGGGGCAGCCAACTCCACCGATCGTGAAACATAATCGGCACGGGACTCATCCCCCCGGCCCGTTTTCCCGTACCTGATGGGGGTCGGACCGCCGTCGAGCGACGCGCGGCGGTACGACTCCGCCCAAAGTGGCGTGATCGGGGCGGGGCACAATAGGCGGCCGTGCCCGTCACGCGACGGGTGGGCAGGCGGGGCGCGGTGGTGGGCGCCGAGGCGGAAGATCGAGGAGCAGATGGCCCGGACGAGACAGATTCAGCGTGCCAGCGTCCCCATGAGCTTCACCAGCCGGGGCAGCACACCCAAGCCGCAGGGTGCGGTGGCCCTGCTCGTCGTCTCGGCCCTGGCGGTGCTCTGGGCGGCGGCGATGCTGAGCCCGATCGGTGGGCTGATCAACGCCTACATGTTCGTCTACATGGCGTTCTTCGCCGGACCGGCCACCCTGGTCGCGTTGAGCCTGACCGTGATGGTCGGTCTGGTGGCGACCGACCGGATCGTCCTGCTGATCCGGCACCGGGTGCTGCTCCAGTCGGCCCACCGGTCCCTCGGCATCATCGCGGTCTTCGCCCTGGTGCTGCACGTGTTGACCAAGATCGCGGCCGGTCACATCAGCCCTGACAAGGCGCTGCTGCCCTTCGTCAACGGTGCCGACGTCTACGTCGGGCTGGGCACCGTGGCCGGGGCGATGATGGTGGCGGTGCTCTGGACCGGACTGGTCCGGGCCCGGTTCGCCGGGGTCGGCAAGCCGTGGCTCTGGCGGACCCTGCACAGCATCTCGTACGCCGCCTGGCCGATCGCGCTGGTGCACGGCCTCCAGGCCGGCCGGGCCGCGGCCACCTGGGTCACCCTGAGTTATCTGCTCTGCGTGGCTCTCGTACTGGCGCTGCTGGGTGTCCGACTCTCCGTGTCGCTGGGTCGCAAGCGGGCGGAACTGGGCCAGACCACCGGCGCGCTCTCCCCGGTCGGCCGGGCGGGCAAGCCGGGACGGGCCGGCAGGCCGGGCAAGCCGGGTCCGGTCGGCCGGACCAGCTCGATGGCGCCGGCCAAGCGGCGCACCGCCGACGAGATCCGGGCCAGCCGGGCCAACTCCCCCGCTCGGGAGGGCGGCCGGAGCCGGCGCAGCCGGTGGGAGGACGACACCCTCGCCGGCCGGCGCGGCGGCGGCCGGGGCAACCGCTGGGACGACTCGGACGCCGTGAGCGGGCGGCGCGGCCAGCCGGCGGGCCGGGCCGGCCGCGACGAGCGGGACACCTACGGCGGCCGGCCGGACGACACCCAGGGCGGTGGCCGGCGTCGCCGGGAGAGCCTCTCCGACCTGCGCGGCGGCTCGGAGTCGGCGATCGACGCCTGGGCCCGGGCCGGAGAACTCGACAGCACGTACGCCCCCCGCAGCCGCTCCGACCGCTTCGCCGTACCCGAGGTGCCGCCGCCGGGCAGCATGTCGGGCGGCCGGGACCAGGGCGACGCGTTCAGCGACGCCGAACTGCCCTGGGACAGCCCCCGACGCTGGGCGGCCGGCGACGAGCCGGGCGACCCGTGGGATCGGCCACGGGGCGGCGAGGACGACGCGATGTACCGCCCGCCACGCGCCTGGGACGACACCTCGGCCGGTGACGAGCCCGGCGAGAGCCGGCGGTCCCGACGGGACACCGACGGGTCGGGACGGCGCTCCTGGCGCGAGCCCGACGACGAGCCGACGCCGAGCGGTGCCACCCGGGCCGGCCGGCGACGGCGGGCCGCCGACGAGGAACCGGACGACCGCTCCGGACGGCACAGCCGCGCCCGCGGCGCCGACGACGCCGAGGAGAGCACCGCGGAGTGGGGCCGGGCCGCCCGGTACGAGCCGAATCTCGTCGCCCGGGCGGACGACGACGATGACGACGACGAGAAGCCTGCCCTGATCGACCTCGCCACCCGCCGGTCCCGCAGGTCCGACGAGCCGTCCGGCCGGTCCTCCCGGCGTCGGGACGACCCGGACGAGGCGGCCGAGGAGGGCGCGTACTGGACCAGTCTGAAAGGTGAAGCGCGGTGAGTCTGACCGCCGTACCCCCGGTCGCCTGCTTCGGCGAACCCCGGCTCACCGCCGGCTTCGACGAGTTCGGCCGGCTCGACCTGACCGCGCACGAGATGGTGCACGGTGCCGTCAACCCGCTCTCCCCCAAGGGCCTGCTCCGACTCGTCGAGGGGATCGAACTCAAGGGCAAGGGCGGCGCCGGCTTCCCGTTCGCCCGCAAGTTCCGGGCGGTACTGGAGTCGGCGGACCGGCAGGACCTGCCGACCGTGGTGGTGGTGAACGCGACCGAGGGCGAGCCGGGCGCCTGGAAGGACAAGGCGCTGCTCACCCGCGCGCCGCACCTGATCCTCGACGGGGCCGCGATCGCCGCCTACGCGCTGGACGCCGACGAGATCGTCATCGGGGTCGCCGACGACGGCATCGGTGAGGCGTCGCTGACCGCCGCGCTGGCCGAGCGCCGGATGCCGGTACGCACCGGCATCGTCACCGTGCCGCACCGGTTCATCTCCGGCGAGGGTGGCGCCCTGGTGCGCGGGATCAACGGCGAGGCGCACATCCCGCCGGGGCGCAAGGTACGGGCCAGCGACACCGGGGTGGGCGGGCTGCCGACGCTGCTCTCCAACGCCGAGACGTACGCCCAGCTCGCCCTGGCCGCCCGCCTCGGCCCGTACGAGTACGGCACGGTCGGCACCGCCGACGAGCCCGGCACGGTGCTGCTCACCGTGACCGGGGCCGCCGGGCGACCTGCCGTGGTGGAGTGCCCGACCGGCATCCCGCTGCGGGACGTGCTGGAACTCTGCGAGACGCCGGAGGGGCCGGGTGTGCTCACCGGCGGTTACCACGGCAAGTGGATCAGCGCCGAGGGTGCCGCCACCGCCGAGGTCTCCCGGGCCGGTTTCGCCAAGGTCGGCGGCGCGCTCGGCGCCGGCATCATCATGCCGCTGAGCGCCGAGGTCTGCCCGCTCGGCGAGGCCGCCCAGGTCGTCACCTACCTGGCCGGCGAGTCGGCCGGGCAGTGCGGGCCGTGCCGACTCGGCCTGCCGGACCTGGCCCGCTCGCTGGACCTGATCGTCGGTGGCAGCGCCGCCGCCGAGGTGGTCCGGGCGGCGGCCGGTGCGGTGAAGGGTCGCGGCGCGTGCAGCCACCCCGACGGCACGGCCCGGTTCGCCACCTCGGCGCTGGAGATCTTCACCGAGGACCTGGAGGCGCACGCCGCGCGGGGCACCTGCGGCAAGAAGGTGAAGGGCCTCCTCGGGCTGCCCAACGCGGCCGACGCCCCGACCTCGAAGCTGGTGGTGGACTGGTCGCGCTGTGACGGGCACGGGCTCTGCGCCAGCGTGGTGCCGGAGTTCGTCCGGCTGGACTCCAACGGCTTCCCGTCGTTCCCGTCCACCCCGGTGCCGACCTGGCTGGAGGGGGGCGCCCGCAAGGCGGTACGGATGTGCCCGGCCCTGGCCCTGCGGATGACCCCGGTCGACCGCTGACCCCGGTCGGCCCATCCTCCCGGTCGACCGGGAGGATGGGTCGGTGGAAGACGATCTTCTCCTTGCCCGGCGGGCCGCGCTGACCGGCGCCGCCGTCGCCCTCCGGTACTTCGCCGACCTCGGCCGGCTCGACCGGGAGCGGAAGTCGGACGGCAGCGTGGTGACCGAGGCCGACCGGGCCGTCGAGGCCACCGTCCGGGAGGTACTCGCCGGGGCGCGGCCCGACGACGCGATCCTGGGCGAGGAGGTCGGGCAGACCGGGCAGGCCGCCCGGCGCTGGATCGTCGACCCGATCGACGGTACGGCGCAGTTCGTCGCCGGTGACGAGCGCTGGCAGGTGCTCGTCGCGCTGGAGGAGGCGGGCGAGATCGTCGTCGGGGTCGCCGCCGTGCCGGCGCAGCGGACGATCTGGTGGGCCCGGCGGGGTTCCGGTGCCCACCAGGCGGAGATCTCCGGGACCGGGGTGACCGGGGTACGACCGCTGCGCACCGGCGGATCCGACCCGACCGATCCGCTGCCCGGCGGCCGGCTCGGGGTGGTACCGCCGGACGAGCAGGTCTACCCGGCCGAACGCGAGATGATCGCCCCGCTGCTGGCGGTCACCTCGCCGACCCCGTGGCGCACCCACCCGGCGCTGCTGGTGGCGCGCGGCGAACTGGACCTCGCCGTGCAGACCCGGGGACAGGTCTGGGACTTCGCCGCCACCAGCCTGATCGTGACCGAGGCCGGTGGCCGGTACAGCGGATTCGACGGGCGGTCCCGACCGGCCGCCGGATCGGCGCTGTTCGCCGGGACCCCGGCGCTGCACGACGCCGCGCTGCGGCAGCTCGGCGCCGCCGGGCGCACCGGTTCGGCGACCGGCTCAGCCTGACCGGCGGGCCCGGACGGCGAGGACGATCGGGGTGGGCGCGCCGCCCTCGGCGAACCGCTCGAAGGTGAGCCCGGCGTCCAGGAACATGTGCAGCAACTCCGGCAGCGGATGGTGCGTCGCGCCGACCTTGTCCCGGATCCCCCGGTCGGTCCAGGACTCCCTCGTCCAGGCGCTGTCCCGGTAGCCGGGGCGGATCAGGATCGCGTCGCCGTCGGTGCGGTCGGCGAACCCGCCGCAGAAACACGGGTGGACGCCGACGTGCACGAAGGTCCCGCCGGGGGCCAGCACCCGGGCCGCCTCCCGGAGCACCGCCGGATATCCCGGCATGTCGGTGTGCACCATCACCGCGACGACGGCCGGCAGCGCACCGTCCCGGACCGGCAGCCGGGCGGCGTCGGCCCGGACGACCGGCAGCCGGTCGCGGGCGTACCGGAGCATGCCGGCCGAGATGTCGACGCCGACCGGGGTCCGGCCGAGGGCGCGGATCGAGCCGGCGTACGCACCCGTGCCGCAGCCGAGTTCCAGGCAGGGCCCGTCGCCGGGGCCGAGCAGCAGCCGCAGGCTCCGGTCGATCTCCAGTTCGTCGCTGCCGGTGTGCCGGGGCAGGAACTCGGCCTCGTACCAGTCGGCGATCTCGTCGTACGCCGCACCACCACGCATCCGGTTCCTCCCCCGGTCGGCCGCACCGATGCCGATTCCATTCCCGCACGGCGCGGCGGCCCGGGCCAGCCCTGTTCGCTCAGGGCGCAGGTCGTCGACCTCGGCGCCCCGGCGACCGGGTCACGGTGTGCCGGGCAGCAGCACGTCGAGGAAGGCGTTGCTGAACACCCGGTGCGGGTCGTGGGAGTTCAGCTCCGCCACCGCCGCGTCCCAGGTCGGGTCGGGCGCGTGCCGGTAGGAGTCCGGCACGGTCCGGGTCAGCATGGTCGGATCGGCCCAGGCGGCGGAGTCGGTGTAGCCCCAGCCCTTGGACCACTCGACCCGGCAGCCGGCGTACGAGCCGGTGTAGTTGGTGAAGAAGAAGGTCTCCATCTCGCGGTAGAAGGCGTGTGCCCGGGGCGCGGTCGGGAAGGTGAGCACGTCGAACCAGACCACGCTGTCCCACTCCGGGTGGTCGGCCCGGGGCCGGGCCGCGGAGAGTGCCGGCGGCTCCGCCCCGGGTACGCCCACGTCGGCGGCCCGGTCGACCCCGGCGACCCGGATCTCCACCTGGCCGGTCACCGGGAACTCGCCCCGGGCCTGGTACGCGGCCAACTGCCGCTGGTAGAACCGGGCGAACTCGTGCACCACCCGCTGGATGGAGCCCCGGGCGGTGTGCACCGCGTACCCGTTGGCGGTCTCCCGCAGCGTGGTCGGCTTGACGTAGAGCAGCAGGTTCTTCGACGGTCCCCACAGGTCGGTGGCGAGCGTGCCGGTCAGCCCGGCGGCGGCGGTGGTGTACTGCACCTGCCCGAAGGTCGGGGCCAGCGCCCACGCCCCGTTCAGCAGTTGCTCGGCCAGTTCCGAGACCGGCTCGGGGACGTTGTCGGAGAAGACGTAGTTGTACGGGGTGACCACCGGGCGGGAGGTCAGCGGTCGGGTCGGGCTGACGCTCCAGACCTTCAGCCAGGGGTTGTCGGTGAAGGCGAACCAGATCGCCTCGACCCGGCCGGCCGCCGCGACGTGGCTGGCCAGGGTACGGCCGCCGGTGCCCGGTGCGGCGAAGAGTTCCGAGGCGGGGATGTCGACCCGGCTGACGCACCGGAGGTTCTGGTTGGCTCCGACCCGCAGCGTCACCTCGGTGACGAACGCCCGGCCGACGTGGGTGAGCAGCGCCGCGCACTCCGGGTCGGCCCGGTCGAAGGTGCGCAGCGCGTACCCGCCGGTCGCCGCGTCCCAGACCACGGCGGTGAGCGAGAGGATCAGGTTGCTCAGCGACCCGTAGCTGTGCCCGGGGGTTCGGGTCTCGCCGTCGGCCGGCACGCTGGTGCCGTGGCCGTTGATCGCGAGTACCCCGCCGACGCTCAGGTCGCCCGGGGCGGGGGTGTTGGTGACGCCGAGCCCGTGTTCCTCGAGGAAGGCGAGGAGGTCGTCCATCGAGGCGCCGGCCTGGACGCGTACCGCCGCCTCGGGTGCGGTGGAGAGCACGGTCATCGAGGTCAGGTGCCGGGTGGTGTCCACCAGGATCGTCCGGTCGGCGGTACCGTCGGCCGGGAGGGTCAGCGGTGCCCAGGTGTGCCGGTAGCCACGGGCCCGGACGAGGTAGCCGTGCCGGTACGCCCAGTTTGTCACCGTCACCACGTCGGCGGCCGTCCGGGGGGCGCAGGTCCAGACGCCGTCCGCCTGGATCTCACCGGCCCAGTTGCGGTACGCCTCGCGCTGCACGGGTACGTCGGCCGGGAAGTCCGGCGGTGCCGGCCGCTCCCCCGGCGTCCACAGTGCACCGAATGCGGTCACGGCGGACGCCTCGAGGAAGCCGCGTCGGGTGAGAGCCATCTCGTTCCCCCTCTGCTCGGACGTGGTCGAGGCCGGCCGCGAAGTGATCGTTGCCGGCGCGAAATGATCGCGCCTTACCCTCGGCATCCGTCGACGGAACTCGATCGGGCGGAGAATCGGGGTCGCTGATCAAAGCGACAACGCCGGCACACCGCTGTCAACACCGGCACACCACCGTCAACCCGGCAGCCGGTGAACCGGCGGGCGGTGCGCGGACGTCCCCGGCGACGCGGTCGCGGCGCTCCGGGCCGGGACACCGGCCGGCGGGGTGGCGTTCACTAGACTCTGCCGGGTGCGCGACATCGCGGTCTTCAGCGGCAGTGCCCATCCCGAGTTGGCCACCGAGATCTGCCACCACCTCGGCGTTCCCCTGCTCCCGACCCGGATCTCCCGGTTCGCCAACGACTGCCTGGAGGTGCAGTTGCAGGCGAACTGCCGGGAGCGGGACGTCTTCCTGATCCAGCCGCTGGTGCCGCCGGTGCAGGAGCACCTGGTGGAGCTGTTGCTGATGCTGGACGCGGCCCGGGGCGCCTCGGCCGGCCGGATCACGGTGGTGATGCCGCACTACGCCTACGCCCGCAGCGACAAGAAGGACGCCCCGCGGATCTCGATCGGCGGGCGGCTGGTCGCCGACCTGCTCACCACGGCCGGTGCCAGCCGGATCCTGGCGATCACCCTGCACTCGCCGCAGGTGCACGGCTTCTTCAGCATCCCGGTCGACCACCTGCACGCGCTGCGCGAGCTGGCGACGCACTTCCGGGGCTACGACCTGACCGACACGGTGGTGGTCTCGCCGGACCTGGGCAACGCCAAGCAGGCGGCGGCGTTCGCCCGGATGCTGAAGGTGCCGGTGGCGGCCGGGGCCAAGCAGCGGTTCTCCGACGACAAGGTGGTGATCAGTGCGGTGATCGGCGACGTGGTCGACCGGGACGTCATCGTGCTCGACGACGAGATCGCCAAGGGCAGTACGGTCTTCGAGCTGCTCGACCGGCTGCGCGAGCAGAAGGTGCGCAGCGTACGGGTGGCCTGCACGCACGGGCTCTTCGCCTCGGCGGCACTGCGTCGGCTCTCCGCCGAGCCGGAGATCGCCGAGATCGTCTGCACCAACACGGTGCCGATCCCGGCGGCGGACCACACCGACAAGCTGACGGTGCTCTCGGTCGCCCCGGCGCTGGCCGAGGCGATGCGCCGGATCCACAACGGGGAGTCGGTCAGCGCCCTCTTCGGCTGACCGGGCAGGGTATGTTGCCCCGGTGACAGAGCAGGTCGTGCAGATCTACACCGACGGTGCGTGCAGTGGCAATCCCGGTCCGGGCGGCTGGGGCGCCGTGCTGCGGTACGGCACGGTGGAGAAGGAGCTTCTCGGCGGGGAGGCGGCGGCCACCACCAACAACCGGATGGAGCTGATGGCGGCGATCCGGGCGCTGGAGAGCCTGACCCGCCCGGTGACGGTGCAGATCTACGTCGACAGCACGTACGTCCGGGACGGCATCACCAAGTGGCTGCCGAACTGGAAGCGCAACGGTTGGCAGACCGCCGCGAAGCAGCCCGTCAAGAACGCCGACCTGTGGCAGCGGCTGGAGGCTGCCGCCGCCCGCCACCAGGTGCGGTGGCACTGGGTGAAGGGGCACGCCGGGCATCCGGAGAACGAGCGGGCGGACCAGCTCGCCGTGCGGGGCATGCGGGAGGCGGCCGCCGGGCGGGGCCGCCATTCGGCCGTACCGGCCTGAGCCGGGCCGCCCCGGAGTCAACCGCCGGTTGACGGCTAGCCATCGTCAACCTAGGGTTGACGCATGGAGCGACTACCGGTACGCCTCGACGACCTCATCGAGTACGTCCGCCGCCAGCACCCCAGCGGGGACGCCCTGGAACGGCTCACCGACGCGGTACTGGTCGGTGACTACCTCGGCGACCTCGCCGACCACCTGATCGGACACTTCGTCGACCAGGCCCGCCGCGCCGGTGCCTCCTGGACCGAAATCGGCCAGAGCATGGGTGTGACCAAGCAGGCCGTGCAGAAGCGCTTCGTGACCCGCCGCTCGGAGCTGGACGAGCCGGTCCCGGCCGGCGTCCTCGCCCGGTTCACCGACCGGGCCCGGCACGTCCTGACCGAGGCCCAGGCGGAGGCGCGCGGCGCCGGCAGCCCCGAGGTCGGCACCGAACACCTGCTGCTCGGCATCCTGCACGAGCCGGACGGCCTGGCCGGCCGGGCGATCAGTGCGCTCGGCGTCTCCGCCGAGGCGGTCCGGGCCGCCGTCCACGCCAGCACACGCACATCAGCGGAGTCCACCGAACCGACCGGGCCGGCGGAGACCGCGCAACACCTGCCCTTCTCCCCCGGCGCCAAGCGGGTCCGGGACCGCGTCTTCGCCGAGGCGCTGCGGCTCGGCCACAACTACGTGGGCACCGAACACCTCCTGCTCGGCCTGCTCGCCGTCGACATCGAGCCGGGCGCCCGGATCCTCGTCGACCTCGGCATCACCCGGGACCGGGCCGAGGAGTGGATCGTCGACACCCTCCGGGTACTGTCCCGGTCGGCCAGTTCCGGCAGGTGAAGGCGGCGAGACCGGACGCCGGCACGCTCTGGCGCAGCCGGGACTTCCCGCTCTTCTGGGCCGGGCAGGCGCTCTCCGCGCTGGGTGACTCGTTCTCGCTGCTCGCCGTACCGCTGCTGGTGCTGCACGCGACCGGCTCGGTGGCCCGGATGGGGCTGCTGACCGGACTGGTCGGGGCGGCGTCGGTGCTCGCCGGCATCTTCGCCGGCTATCTGGTCGACCGGGTCGACCGGCGGCTCCTGCTGCTCGGCTGCGACCTGTTCCGGGCCGCCGGATACGCCAGCATCCCGGTCACCTGGCTCTTCGCGCCGCAGCTCTGGTTGCTCTACCTGGTGGCGCCGGCCTGCGCCGCCGCCGGGATGGTCTTCCAGGTCGGCTACGTCGCCGCCGTGCCGGCGCTGGTCGGCCCGGAGTGGATCACCCGGGCGAACGGCCAGCTCTACGCGACCTACGCGGCGGCCGGGATCGTCGGGCCGATGCTGGCCGGGCTGCTCTCCTCGGCCGTCGGGCCGACCGCCGCGCTCGCCGTCGACGCCGGCACCTTCGCGCTCTCCGCGCTCGGCCTCTGCCTCGTCCGGCTCCGCAGCGCGCCGGCCCCGAGCGTCCGGGGTGGCCGTTCCGGCTGGTCCGGGCTGCTGGTCGGGGTCCGGTTCCTCTGGCGGCATCCGGTGCTGCGGACGTTGACCGTCCTGCTGTCGTTCCTGACCTTCCTCACCATCGGGCTGACCGACGTCTTCATCTACCACGTCAAGCACGACCTCGGCCGCCCCGACGGCACCGTCGGGCAGGTCCTCGCCGCCGCAGCCGGGGGCACGATCGTGGCCGCGCTGCTGGTCGCGCCGGTCCGCCGGTCACTCGGCTTCGGCGCGTGCTGGATCGGGGCGTACGCGGTCAGCGGGCTCGCCGTCGCCGGTGCCGGACTGACCCGGGACGTACCGGCACTGGCGCTGCTGGTGGCCGCCTACACGTTCGGGACCAGCCTCGCCGGGATCTGCTCGATGTCGCTGCGCCAGCAGGTCACCCCCGAGCACCTGCTCGGCCGGGTGACGTCGGCGTTCTGGACCCTGCACTCCGCGCTCGGCCCGCTCGGCGCGGCGGTGCTGACCGGGGCGGTTGCCCGGTACGGCACCGCCGCCGTCTGCCTCGCCGCCGGCCTGACCTGCCTCGGCATCGCCGCAGTCGCCGTGCTGACCCCGATCAGGGCGCCGCGTCCGGAACTCGTGCCGGTGCCGACGGCTGATCCCGCCCGGGGCTGAGCACCCGCCCGGGCAGGTGCCGGCATCCCGGCCGGCCCTGCCCGGTGGCGGCGTCGGACTCAGGGGCTGGTGCAGGCGAGGTCGGACTCAGGGGCTGGTGCAGGCGGCGTCGGACTCAGGGGCTGGTGCAGGCGAGGTCGCTCGGCGGGGTGTTGGTCCCGGTCCACGAGCCCTGGAAGCCGAACGTGGCCGAGCCGTTGGCGCCGAGCGTGCCGTTCCAGCCGACGTTGCGGACCGTGACCGACGATCCGCTCGCGGTCAGCGTGCCGTTCCAGAGCTGGCTGATCGTCTGCCCGTTGGCGAAGGTCCAGCGCACGGTCCAGCCGTTCAGCGTGCTGGTGCCGTTGTTGCGGACCGTCACCTCGCCCTGGAAGCCGCTCTGCCACTGGTTGACCTGCCGGTAGGTCGCGGTGCAGGCACCACTGCCCGGCGGGGTGCTGGTCGGCGGGACCGTCGGCGGGAGGCTCGGGGTCGGCGAGGAGGTGGGCGGCCGGGTGGTCGCGGTGGGCGTCGGGGTGGTGCCGACCGGCAGGAAGCGCAGGATCCGGTCGTCGGTGGCGGCCGGCGAGCCCCGGCCGTCCCGGTTGCTGGTGGCCACCCAGAGCGAGCCGTCGGGGGCGCGTTCGACGGTACGCAGCCGGCCGTACTGGCCGGTGAGCCGGGCGATCGGGCTGCCGCTGACCCCGCCGCTGCCGTTCAGCGGTACCTGCCAGAGCCGGGTACCGCGCAGCGCGGCGACGAAGAGCATGTTGCCGTCGATGGTGGCACCGCTCGGCGACGCCTCGGCGGTGGTCCAGGTGACGATCGGGTTGCGGAACCGGGGGTCGTTGCCCTGCCCCTCCACCGTCGGCCAGCCGTAGTTGCCGCCGGGCACGATGTAGTTGACCTCGTCCCAGGTGTTCTGCCCGAACTCGCTGGCGTAGAGCCGGCCCTGGGCGTCCCAGGCGAGCCCCTGCACGTTGCGGTGCCCGAGGCTGTAGACCAGCGAGCCGGCGGTCGGGTTGTCCGGCGGGGCGCTGCCGTCGGGGCGCATCCGCAGGATCTTGCCGTTGCGGCTGGACGGGTTCTGCGAGTTGGCGGTCTGGCCCGCGTCGCCGACACCGGCGTAGAGCATGCCGTCGGGTCCGAAGGCGATCCGGCCGCCGTCGTGGAAGTTGGCCCGGGCCAGTCCGGTGAGGATCGGCGTCTGGGTCTGCGGCGCGTCGAGCCGGAACCGGACGATGCGGTTGTCGCTGGAAGAGGTGAAGTAGGCGTAGACGTAGCGGTCGCTGGCGTAGGTCGGCGAGACGGCCAGGCCGAGCAGCCCGGCCTCGCCGCCGGGCGAGACGCCGGAGATGGTGGCGACCTGCTGCGGGCTCTGCCCCGGGCGGATCTGCACGACCCGGGCGGTGTCCCGCTCGGCGACCAGTGCGCTGCCGTCGGGCAGGAAGGCCATCCCCCAGGGCGCCTGGAGGTTGGTGGCGACGGTCTCCGGGCGGCTGAAGTCGAAGTCTCCGGCCGCCAGCACCCCCGCCCCGTCGCCCGGCGCCGAGGTCGTGTCGGCGACGGCGAACCCGGCGCCGCCGAGTACGACGGCGAGCGCCGCACCCGTGACGAGAAGCCGACTACTCCGCATGCCGCACCTCCAGGGACCACTCTTCCGTGGGCACGGCCGCCCGACGAGACAGAGACACGTGTCAATGTAACACCGGGGCCGGGCGCGGTCTAGATCAGCTCCGCCGAGGGCGGGCGAGCCGGTCCCCGCCCGGCCGACCCGCCCGCGTCCTCGGCGGGCTCCCCCGCCCGCCACGTCATCCGGGTGTGACCACGCCCCGACCCGGGGTGTCGCGGGGCCGACGGCCGACGCCCGGCCGCCGGTCACAACCGGAGCCGCACACCTGCCGACCCACACCCGGTAAACCGGAGATGACCATCACTTTCGCCGACCCCCGCCCGGCCGGTGGGCTACCGTTTCGGTGGTCCCGGGTCGTCGCACGAGTCCTCGTCCCTTTTCACGCCGCCGTCGCGGACCTGCGCCGCTCGGGGCGGCCGGACGTCTCCCGCGCCGGGCCCGAGCCGAAGCATCCGCAAACTTTCGGTGCCGGCCCGATAATTCGCCGTGATGCGGCGCACGCTACGACGTGGTGAACAAACGGTCAAGGCTTGCGCCCTCCGGAGGCTTGCGAGCTACTTTCGGCCTAAGTACCCTCTCGACGCGGGCCGGACTTTCCGGAAACATGTCGGAAGTACGTGTGCGCCCGCGTCCAAACCTCACTTCGACGTGCGGCGGCTCCGGAAGAGGCCAGCAACAAGCGACAGGAGGCTGCTCGTGAGCAGCAACCGCAATGCCGCCGACACCAGTCGGACAACCACCGAAGTCGAGCGGCTTGAGGTGACGGGGGTGCACGATGGGCATCCACACGACGGACAGCTCACCGCGACCGCGACCGTCCCGGCGGACGACGCAGCGCCCAGCGACAGCCCCGCTCCCGACACCCTGCCCGGCTGGCAGGACTCGCGGCTGCCCGTCGCGCGGCGGGTGGAGGACCTGCTCGCCCGGCTGACGCTGGAAGAGAAGGCAGCCCAACTGTACGGCGTCTGGGTCGGTGGCGACTCCACCGGCGAGGACCTGGCGCCGCACCAGCACGAGATGACCAGCGAGGCCCCGGACTGGCGCGCACTGATCAGCAACGGCCTCGGCCAGGTCACCCGGGCGTTCGGCACCGCGCCCGTCGACCCCGCCCTCGGCGCCCGGGCACTGGCCCGGATGCAGGAGGAGATCGTCGCCGCCAACCGGTTCGGCATCCCGGCCATCGCGCACGAGGAGTGCCTGACCGGCATCATGACCTGGAAGGCGACCGTCTATCCCACGCCGCTGGCCTGGGGCGCGACCTTCAACCCCGAGCTGGTCGAGCGGATGGCCGGGCAGATCGGGTCGGCGATGCGGGCGCTCGGCGTACACCAGGGGCTGGCCCCGGTGCTCGACGTGATCCGGGACCTGCGCTGGGGGCGCTGCGAGGAGTCGATCGGCGAGGACCCCTACCTGGTCGCCACCATCGCCACCGCGTACGTCCGGGGCCTGGAGTCCACCGGCGTGGTCGCCACCCTCAAGCACCTCGTCGGATACTCGGCCTCCCGGGCCGGCCGCAACCACGGACCGGTCAGCGCCGGGCACCGCGAGCTGGCCGACGTGCTCCTGCCGCCCTTCGAGATGGCGCTGCGGGACGGCGGTGCCAGATCGGTGATGCACGCCTACAACGAGATCGACGGCATCCCGCCGGCCGCCGACCCGGAGCTGCTCACCCGGCTGCTCCGCGACGAGTGGGACTTCACCGGCACCGTCGTCTCCGACTACTTCGGGATCAGCTTCCTGCAACGGCTGCACAACGTCGCGGGCGACCTGAGCGAGGCCGCGGCGCTGGCGCTGACCGCCGGGGTGGACGTCGAACTGCCCTCCGCGCACTGCTACGGCGACCTGTTGATCGACGCGGTCCGGGCCGGCGCCGTGCCGGAGTCCCTGGTCGACCGGGCGGTGACCCGGATCCTCCGGCAGAAGTGCGAACTCGGCCTCCTCGACCCCGACTGGTCGCCGCTGCCGGCGGCACTGGCCGGCACCGCCGAGCGGAGCAACGGCGACATCCCCGGCGTCGTCGAGGGCTCCGTCGACCTCGACCCGCCGGCCAACCGGACGCTGGCCCGGACGATCGCCGAGGAGTCGGTGGTGCTGCTGGCGAACTCCGGGGCACTGCCGCTCCGGCCGGAGAGCCGCATCGCCATGGTCGGGCCGCTCGCCGACGACGTCGCCGGGATGCTCGGCTGCTACACCTTCCCCAGCCACGTCGGCAGCCAGCACCCGGAGCTGCCGGAGGGGGTCGAGATCCCCACCCTGCTGGCCGCGCTCCGGGCCGAGCTGCCCGAAACCCCGATCAAGTACGCCCCCGGCAGCACCGTCGACGGCTCCGCCGAACTCGACGCCGACGCGATCAGCGCCGCCGCCGCGGTCGCCGCCGAGGCCGACGTCTGCGTGGCCGTACTCGGTGACCGGGCCGGACTCTTCGGCCGGGGCACCTCCGGCGAGGGCTGCGACAGCGACGACCTGCGGCTGCCCGGTGCCCAGGCGGAACTGCTGGCCGCACTGCTGGAGACCGGAACCCCGGTGGTGCTGGTGCTGCTCGCCGGCCGCCCCTACGCGCTCGGCGACTCGATCGACCGGCTCGCCGCGGTGGTGCAGGCGTTCTTCCCCGGCGAGGAGGGCGGGCCGGCGGTAGCCCGGGTGCTCAGCGGTTCGGTCAACCCCTCCGGCCGGCTGCCGGTGAGCGTCCCGCGCACCCCGGGCGGCCAGCCCAACAGCTACCTCAACCCGAAGCTGGGCCAGAAGACCGACGTCAGCAGCGTCGACCCCACCCCGCTCTTCCCGTTCGGCCACGGCCTGTCGTACACGGCGTTCAGTTGGCCCGAGGTGCGGGTGGAGGGTGCGGCACCGGTCGCGGACCGGCCGGTGGAGGTGCCCACCGACGGGAGCGTCACCGTCTCGGTCTCGGTCCGCAACGACGGCGACCGGGCCGGCACCGAGCTGGTGCAGCTCTACCTGCACGACCCGGTCGCCCAGGTCAACCGCCCGGTGGTCCGACTGATCGGCTACGCCCGGGTGCCGCTGGAACCGGGCCAGACCCGGCAGGTGGACTTCCGGGTGCACGCCGACCTCTCCTCGTTCACCGGTCGGCGCGGCCACCGGGTGGTCGAGCCCGGCGACCTGGAGCTGCGGCTCTCCGCCTCCAGCGACGACCACCGGCACACCGTCCCAGTCAAGCTGACCGGCCCCGAGCGGCGGGTGGACCACCGCCGGCAGCTCGTCGCCGAGGTGACGCTGCACTGACAGCCGCCCGGCGCCCCGATGGTCGGCGGTTGGGGCGCCGGGCCCACACCCGGCGGGGCCTCGGGCGTCGCCCGACGGGTGGACGGGCGGCCGAGCCGGCATACTGACCGGGGATGATCCTCGTCGGCACCTCCGGGTGGCAGTACCGCGACTGGCGGGATCGGTTCTATCCGACCGGTCTGCCGCAACGACGCTGGCTGGAGCACTACGCCGAACGGTTCGGCACGGTCGAGGTGAACAACGCCTTCTACCGGCTGCCCGAACGGGACGTCTTCGCCGCCTGGCGGGCCCGTACCCCGGACGACTTCTGCGTGGCGGTGAAGATGAGCCGCTACCTGACGCACATCAAGCGGCTGCGGGAACCGGCCGAACCCATCGCCCGGTTCCTCGGCCGGGCCACCGCACTCGGCGACCGGCTCGGTCCGGTACTGCTGCAACTGCCGCCGAACCTGCCGGCCGACACCGGCGCGCTGGCCGAGGTGCTCTCCCTCTTCCCACCCGAGGTACGGGTCACCGTGGAGCCGAGGCATCCGTCCTGGTGGACCGGGCAGACCCGGCAGGTGCTGGAGCGGTACGGCGCCGCGCTCTGCTGGGCCGACCGGCGCGGCCGACCGGTGACGCCGCTGTGGCGTACCGCCGACTTCGGCTACCTGCGGCTGCACGAGGGGCGGGCCGAACCCCGGCCCCGGTACGGCCGGACCGCGCTCGGCTCCTGGCTGGACCGGATCGGCGCGGCCTTCCCCGGCGACGAACCGGTCTACGTCTACTTCAACAACGATCCCGGCGGCGCGGCGATCGTCGACGCCGCCGCGCTGGCCGCGATCGCCGGGCGCCGGGGCGTCCCGATCAGCCGGACGCCCTGAGCAACCGCTCGCCGGGCTACGGCATGATCGTGGTGAGGTCCTTCGGCATGGTCGACTTGACGTCGTCCCACTCCCCGTCGGTGACGTGCCGGCGCAGCGCGTTCAGCACCGTGTTCACCACGGTCGCCGGGCCACCCTCGACGTCGAACGGGAAACCGGCGCGTACCTCGTAGAGGAACTCCTCGCGGTTCAGCTTGATCGGGACGACGCTCGGATCCCAGCCGTCGAAGTAGACCCCGCGGACCAGCACCGGCAACTGGGCGGCGAAGTGCACGCTCTCCTGCACCGGCAGCCGGTCCCGGAGCAGGTGCAGTACGGTCCGCAGCGCCGCGTACGACTGGTTGCGGCGTTCCTTCGGCCACCCGTACGCCTGCTCGATGTCCTTGAGGATGAGGTTGGTCTTGTCTATCGACGACTCGAAGATCGAGTACGAATTGTTCGGCACGACTGATCCCCCGTCCCGTCTCGGCTACTGCCCACCCTTGCCATGCTCGCCCTGGGACGGGTGACCGCCGCTCACCCGCAGCGGGTGATTCCGGCGGCTAGGCCGAGAGGAGATCACGGAGCTTCTCGGCGTTCGTCTGCGCGTAGTCCCGATAGCAGTTGTTGAACAACACGTGTGTCTCGGCGGTGTCGTCGGCGAGTTCGCGCAACTTCGGCGCCCAGTCCGCCAGCTCCCGATCCGAGTAGTGGTAGCCGAACTTGTCGTAGATGTTCTTGCTGGTCCACTTGTCGCTGTGCCCGTGGAACCGCACCACCGCCAGGTCGGCGGTGGCGGCCAGCACCGGCGGCACCGACGAGCGGTGCCCCTGCGGCATGTCGACCGAGACGTACGCCAGCTCGTGCTTGCGGAGGAACTCCAGGGTCTCCTCCCGGTTGCCGTCGGCGAACCAGGAGGCGTGCCGGAACTCGAAGACCGGCCGCAGCGGGCCGCACCGCCGCCGCACCTCCAGCAGGTACTGCTTGTTGTCCCGGCGGATGGTGAACCACGGCGGGAACTGGAACAGCAGCGCGCCGAGCTTGCCCGCCTCGGCCAGCGGCTCCAGCGCGGAGAGGAAGCGGGTCCAGACCTCCTCGTACGCCTGCGCCGGCAGGTCGCCCGGGTAGACGTTCTTCTTCTCGGTCTCCGGCCGCAGGTCCTTGTAGAGCGCGGAGACCCGGGTCGGATGCCCGGTGAGCAGGCTGAACGCCTTCACGTTGAAGGTGAACCCGGGCGGGGTGCGCCCGACCCACAGCTCGGCGGTCCGCTCGGCCGGCGGCGAGTAGTAGGTGGCGTCGACCTCGACCAGCGGAAACCGCTCGGCGTAGTGGCCGAGCCGCCGTTCCGGGGTGTCCGCGCCCGCCGGATACCAACCCGATTCCAGCAGGGTCTTGTCGGTCCACGAGGCCGTGCCGACCTTGATCTCACCCATGACTCCAGTTCACCCGCCCCGAACGGGACGGGCAAGCCGAGCGCGGTCCACCTCCGTCGTCGGTCGCGTCCGGTCAGGCCGCCCGGCGCTCCCGGGACTGCTTGCAGGTGACGCAGGTGGTCGCGGAGGGGAAGATCTCCAGCCGCTCGACCGGGATCGAGTCGCCGCATCCCTCGCACCAGCCGTACGTCCCCTCGGCCAGCCGGCTGAGCGCGTGCTCGAACTGCGCCCGGCGGTCGAGAATGGTCCGCAGCAGCGACTGCGCGGTGTCCCGCTCGGCCGTCTTGGTGCCGCTGTCGGCCTGGTCGTCGCCGGCCGTGTCACCGACCTCCACCAGTCGCAGCACCTGGCTCTGTGCCAACGCCTCGTCGTACTCGACGGTCAGCTCGTCGAAGCGGGCCTGCAGGGCGCGGCGGATCTGGTCGCTGTCGGCCGCCGAGCGGCGCGTACCGATTGCCTCGTTGACGAGCATGCGCTGCCTGCCTTTCCGTCGAAGGAACGGATCTGCGGTCCTGGACGTTATTGTCCGGGTCGCTCCGTCATGAGCAGCGCGATTACCCCACCGCCGTCGCCGGCAAACCGTCGATTTCCCGACCCGCCCCGACCCCCCGGCCACCGGGTCATCCGACGCTGTCCGCCTCGACCAGCGCGGGGTGCCGGGGGTCGTCCAGCCGGACCACCACGTCGGCGAAGGCCGACGGTCCGACCTCGTCGGCGTAGCGGGCGAAGGCGGGCAGGGTCCACCGCTGTGCCGGGGCCGTACGCCGGGCCAGCGCGCCGGGCGAGAGCACGAGATGCACCGCCAGGTCGAACGGTAGGCCGCCGCCGAGCAGCAGCGCCCCGCTCACCAGGACGACACCGCCGGGCGGCAGGGTGAGGTAGTCGGCCCGGGTGGCCCGGTCCGTCTCGGCGTTCCACAGCGACGGCAGGATCCGGCCCGAACCGGCCGGGCCGGCGGGATCGAGTACCTCCCGACGCAGGCCCGCCTCGTCGAGCCAGCCGAAGTAGTACGCGTCGGGGTTGGTGCGGCCCTGCTCGTAGCGGAGCGACGCCGGCCGGAGGAAGTCCGCCGTGTCGATCCGGACGGCCGGGCGGCCCCGGACCCGCAGCGGGTCGACCAGCGCGTCGGCGAGCCGGCCCGGCTCGGCGGCCGGCGGCCCGTCGACCGCCACCCGCAGCCAGCCGCCGGCACGCTCGCCGGCCAGCCGGTCGGCCAACTCCTGCACCAGCAGCTCGGGGCTGATCGGACGGACCCTCATCCGACCATCCTGCCCCCCGGGCGGAGCGGCCGGTCAGGCGTCCCGGCGGCGCAGCACGAGGTAGCCGCCGAGCAGCGAGGCGGCGGTCCAGAGCGCCAGCAGGGCGACCCCGGTCCACGGGCCGTAGTCCCGGGCCCACCGGGCCTCGTCCTGCGACCCGGCGAGGTGCAGGATCACCCAGGTGGTCTGGTCCGGCAGGTACTGGGTGACGGTACGCAGTCCGGGGACGTTGCCGAGGCCCTGCGAACCGAGGAAGAAGATCGGCAACAGTACCGCCAGGGCGCGTACCGGACTGCGCAGCATCGCCGCCACCCCCAGGGAGAAGAGGCAGAGCAGTACGAGGTGCAGGCAGCCACCGAGCACGGCGGCCACCGCACCGTCGGCGCCGAGCCCGACGCCGTACCGGCCGAGCGCGGCCTGGGCGGCGAAGAAGCCGACCAGTACGGTCGGTACCGCCACCGCAGTGGCGAAGAGGGCGGCGGCGAGTATCTTCCCGACGTAGCAGCGTCCCCGGCGCGGCACGGCGACCAGGGTGGCCCGGATCGTGCCGGAGCTGTATTCGCTCGCCATCACCAGTGTCCCGAAGACCACCAGGGCGAGCTGGCCGAGCGTCAGGCCGTAGAAGGCGGGAAAGAGCGGGTCGAAGCCGAACTGCCGCTCCGGCGGTTGCGCGCCGAAGCTGAGCCCGGCCAGCAGGCTGATGCCGACGCCGACGACGAAGGTCGGCAACAGGGTCCAGATCGTCGACCGGACGGTCCGGATCTTCGTCAGCTCGGCCCGCAGCACCGCGCTCATCGCCGACCCTCCGCCTCGACGTCGGCCCGGTACCGCACCGCGGTCGCGGTGAGCCGCATGAACGCCTCCTCCAGGGACGCCCGCTGCACGCCGACCTCGTGCACCGTCAGCCGGTTGGCCGCGACCAGCTCCCCGATCCGGGCGGCCTCGCTGTCGTACGCCAGCAGCGTCCCGTCCGGCTCCGCCTCGACCCGGATGCCGGCGGCCGCCAGTACTCCGCGCAGCCGCTCCGGTTCCGGCGCCCGGATCCGTACCGTCGTGCCGGAGTTCGCCTCGACGAACTCCCGCATCCCGGTGTCGGCTAGCAGCCGGCCCTGCCCGATCACCACCAGGTGGTCCGCGGTCAGCGCCATCTCGCTCATCAGGTGGCTGGAGACGAAGACGGTCCGGCCCTGCCCGGCGAGCCCCCGCATCAACTCCCGGATCCACCGGATGCCCTCCGGGTCGAGTCCGTTGACCGGCTCGTCGAAGAGCAGCACCGGCGGGTCGCCGAGCAGCGCGGCGGCGATCCCGAGCCGCTGCACCATGCCGAGCGAGAAGCCGCCGACCCGCCGTTTCGGCACGCTCTCCAGCCCGACCAGGGCGAGCACCTCGGCGACCCGGGCGCGCGGGATGCGGTTGCTCTGCGCCAACCAGAGCAGGTGGTGGTACGCGGTGCGCCCCGGATGCGCCGACCGGGCCTCCAGCAGCGCGCCGACCGAGCGCAGCGGGGCGACGTGCTCCGGATAGCTCCGGCCGTCGATGAGTACCCGACCGCCGCTCGGGCGGTCGAGGCCGAGCATCATCCGCATCGTCGTCGACTTGCCCGCACCGTTCGGGCCGAGGAAGCCGGTCACCTGTCCGGCCCGGACCGTGAAGGAGATCCCGTCGACCGCGACCGTCCGCCCGTAGCGCTTGCTGAGATTGCACACCTCGATCACGACCGCCACGCTAGGCAGCGCCGCCAGCCGGAACAGTCCTCGAAAGTCGTCCACCCCGCCCACCAATGTCGACGGGGCCAAGGGGCGGCACCGCCGGGGCGCCGGCCGGCGGGGTGCCACCGGTGTGCCGGTCGGTGCCGGCGGGTGGCCGGCGGACGTAACCTGCTGGCATGCGCCGACACCTGCTGCCCGTGGTCGTACTGCTGGCGGAGACCGCGTTGCTGCTGGCCGGCTCCGGGCCCGGGACGTCGCCCTGGGACGTCGTCGGCCACGTCGTGCTGGTCGCACTGGTGATCGCGGTACGCCGCCGGGCCCCGGTCGGTGCGCTGATCGGCGCGTTGCTGCTCGTCGCACTCTCCGACGGCGGGTACGTCCTGCTGCTCTGGGCCGCCTACCAGGCGGGGCGGGAGGCGCTGGACCGCACCAGTGCGGTGATGGTGGCCGGGGCGCTGACCGGCGCGCTCGCCGTACACCTGGTGACCGCCCCGGCGGAGCCCGGCACGGTCCCGAACCTGATCTCGACGTACCTGGTCTTCGCCGCACTGCCGGTGCTGGTCGGCCGCTACCTGGCCCAGCAGGAGCGGCTGGTCTCCACCCTGGACCGGCACAACCGGCAGCTCCGCCGGGAGCGGGAGCTGCTCGCCGAGCAGGAGCAGCTCCGGGAGCGGCTGCGGATCGCCCGGGACATGCACGACTCGCTCGGCCACCGGCTCAGCCTGGTCTCGGTGCAGGCCGCCGCGCTGGAGGTGGCGGAGTTGCCGCCGGTGCAGCGCCAGGCGGTGCGGCAGCTCGCCGGAGCCGCACGCGGCGCCCTGGACGAACTCTACGAGCTGGTCGGTGCGCTGCGCGGCGGGCAGGGGACCGATCAGCGGTCGCCGGGCTCGGAGCGGATCGGCCCGCTGGTCGCGGAGTTCCGCGCGGCCGGCACCCCGGTGACGCTGCGACAGGAGGGTACCCCGGGCCCGTTGCCCGGCGCGGCGGGGCGGGCGGCGTACCGGGTGGTCGAGGAGGGGCTGACGAACGCGCTGAAGCACGCGCCGGGGCAGCCGGTGACGGTACGGCTGCGGTGGGAGCCGGACGCCCTGCTGCTGACCGTCGACAACCCGCTGCCCGAGCGGGCCGGGACGCCGCCCGGCCCCGGACCCACCCGGGACGGTGGCGGTTGCGGTATCGGAGGCGCGGAGGGCGAGGGCGACGGGCCGGGAGCGGTCGGGCACGGGCTGGTCGGGTTGCGGGAGCGGGCCGAGCAGGCGGGCGGGCTGGTCGCGTACCGGATCGTCGAGCCCGGCGATCCCGCCCAGCCGGACGGCGGCGCACGGAGCTGGCGACTCCTCGCGATGCTGCCCGTCGCGGAGCCGGACGCCGCGGACGCCGAGCTGCCCGCGCCGGGCGGGATCCGTACCCTGGCCCTCGGGCTCGCCACCGCGGCCCTGATGTTCGTGGCGATGCCGGCGAGCATGCTGCTGGGGGTGCGGTGAGGTGATCAGGGTGCTGCTCGCCGACGACGAGCCACTGATCAGGGCCGGCATCCGCACCGTGCTGGAGTCGGCCGGCGACATCGAGGTGGTCGCCGAGGCGGCGGACGGCGGCGCGGCGGTCGACGCCGCGCTCCGGCACCGGGTCGACGTGGCACTGCTGGACATCCGGATGCCGGTGCTGGACGGCCTCGACGTGGTCGACGAACTCGGCCGGCGACTGCCGGGACTCCGGGTGGTGGTGCTGACCTCGTTCGGCGCGGAGCCGAACGTGCTGCGGGCGGTGCAGGCCCGGGTGGCCGGGTTCGTGCTGAAGAACTGCACGCCGGAGGAGCTGATCCGCGCGGTACGCGCCGCGCACGACGGCGACGCCTACCTCTCCCCCGCGGTGACCCGGCTGCTGCTCGGGATGGTGGCGCCGGAACCGGCGGCGCGGCGACGGCAGGCGCGGGACCGGCTGGCCGTACTGACCGCGCGGGAGTCGGAGATCCTGCGCCTGGTCGCCGAGGGTCTCTCCAACGCCGAGGTGGGCCGGCGGCTGCGGATGAGCGAGATGACCATCAAGACGTACGTGAGCCGGATCCTGGGGAAACTCGACTGCACGAACCGGGTGCAGGCCGCCCTGCTCTCCCGGGACGCCGGGCCCACCCCGTGGAGCTGACGCCTCGCCCCGGGGTGGGTCGGCCGTCCCGGCCGGTGGGTCAGGCGTTCCGGTCGATGGTGACCACGGCGTCGTCGGCCAGCCGGTAGCCGACCCCGTAGACGGTGGTGATCAGCGGTACGTCGCCGACCTTGCCGCGCAGTCGCCGGATGTGCACGTCGACGGTGCGTACCCCGGTGTGCTCGTAGCCCCAGACGGCGGTGAGCAACTGGAGTCGGGTGAAGACCCGCCGGGGGTGCGCGACCAGGTGCATCAGCAGGTCGAACTCCAGCCGGGTGAGCGGCAGCGGCTCGCCGCCGAGCAGCACGGACCGGGACGCCGCGAGGATGTGCAGCTCCGAGCCGCCGGTGGCGGTGGAGGAGACCGGTCGGGCCGGCGTGCGCGGGGCGGCCGCTTCGGCGCGGCGTTCCGCCTGGCCGGCGAACCCACCGGTGATCGTCGCCTCGCCCCGTTCCACCAGCTCGCGGGCGGCTTCGAGCAGCCGACGGGCGGGTGCCGTCAGGAGTTCCTCGTTGCCGACGAGCGGGATCGATAACGTTACCGTCAGCGTCGGCGCGGTCGACCCGGCGGGCCGGCGGGAGGCTCCCGGCGGCCGGCCGGGGCCGACCGGCTGGGCGCTGTGCCACCCGGTACGCGACGAGGCGGGGCTGACCGACATGGTCCTCCTTGGCTGCTCCGGGTGTTCCCCACGGCCCGAACCGCCGCTGCCTCGATGCTTCCGGGCACCGGGGCGAGGGTCAAGGGGACACGACGATGCATGAATGTGACAATCGACAAACTCAACGGAATCACTTGCTCGCTCTTAGTACCAGATCATGTCGCGGCACGCACACCCGGCAGGATGGTCAGGATGCGGGGTGTGGTGACGGGGTTCGCGGTGATCTGGTCGGTCACCCTGGTCGGCTACCTCGTCGGCCGGTACGACCTGCTCGGCCCGCACGGCACCGCGGTGATCGCCCGGCTGGTCTTCCTGGTCGCGACCCCCGCGCTGCTCTTCGGCACCCTCGCCCGCTCCACAGTGGCCGATCTGTTCACCCCGGCGCTGGCCGCTTTCGTGCTGAGTACCCTGATCGTGGCGGCGGTCTACCTGCTCGTGGCGCGCTTCGGCTGGCGCCGCCCGGCCGGCGAGGCGACCGTCGGCGCGATGTCCGCGTCGTACGTGAACGCGGCCAACCTCGGGCTGCCGGTCGCCGCGTACGTGCTCGGAGACGTCTCCTTCGTCGCCCCCGTACTGATCTTCCAGGTGCTGGTGGCGGCGCCCCTGGCCCTCGGGGTACTGGACGCCACCACCACCGACCGGGGCCTGTCGGTACGCCGGCTGGCGCTGCTGCCGGCCCGGAACCCGATCATGCTGGGTTCGGCCGGCGGGTTGCTGGTCTCGGTCTCCGGCTGGCAGCCCCCGGCCGAGCTGCTGCTCCCGTTCGACCTGGTCGGCTCGGCCGCCGTTCCGCTGGCCCTGATCGCGCTCGGCATGTCGCTGCCCGGCAGCCGCCCCCTGGCGGTCGGTCCCGGGTCCGCCGAGCGGTACGTCGCGGTGATCCTCAAGATCGTCGTACAGCCCGTGGTGGCGTACCTGATCGCCCGGTACGCGCTGGGGCTGACCGGTCCGGCCCTGCTCGCCGCCGTGGTCACCTCGGCGCTGCCGACCGCGCAGAACGTCTTCGTCTTCGCCACCCACTACCGGCAGGCCCAGCCGCACGCCCGGGACGTGGTGGTGCTCTCCACCATCGCCGCCGCCGTCTCGCTCGCCGCCATCGCCGCCCTGCTCGGCTGAGCCCCTCCGCCGCCCAGCGGGCCGTTGGGAGGCCGGGGGCGTCAGGTGAGGTCGTCGATGCGTACCGCGGCGTCGTCGGCGAGCCGGTAGCCGACCCCGTGCACGGTGGTGACCAGCGGCATCGACGGGTGCACCTTGGCCCGCAGTCGGCGTACGTGCACGTCGACGGTACGCGCGACGGCGTGCTCGTACCCCCAGACGTTGCCGAGCAGTTGCAACCGGGTGAAGACCCGGCGCGGGTTGCGGGCGAGGAAGACCAGCAGGTCGAACTCCAGCCGGGTAAACGGGACCGGTCGCCCGCCCTGGAGCACCACCCGGGGTCCGGTCAGTACCCGTAGCGAGTCGCCGTCGTCCGGACCGGTCGCCGTCGCCGCACCGGCGGCGGTCGGCAACGGCTCCGGCAGACCGACGCCCGGCAGCGACGCCGCCGGCAGACCGACGCCGGGCAGCGACGGCTCCGGCAGACCGACGCCGGGCAGCGACGGCTCCGGCAGACCGGCGCCGGGCCGCAACGGCTCCGGCAGATCGGGCAGCAGCGAGTCCGGCAGGCCGGGCAGGCCCGGGTCGGTGGCGGTCCGGCCCGGCAGGCGGGTCTCGGTCACCACGTCGGCGCCCTGGTCGCGTAGCTGACGAACCAGCCCGAGCAGCAGGGCCAGCTCCTCGGTGACCCGCCCGCCGACCAGCGGGAGGTCGACGGTGACCCGGATGACCGGCGCGGTCTCGACGGCCGACGCGGTCTCGACGGCCGGCGAACGGCGCCGGGCCGAGGGGGCCCGGCGCGGTCCGGCGGGTGACGGGGTACGCGGGTGGATGGCGACGACCGACATGGGAACTCCTTCGTGGGACGTTGGTCCGGTCCGCCCGCGTGCGTTGGCGCGCGGGGGTCAGGTGAGCGCCCGCCGGGGGATCACCGGCGGGACGGTTTCGGGCTGGGCGTAGACGTCGGTCGGCCCGAAGGCGGGCAGCCCGAGCCCGCGCCAGGCGACGAATCCGCCGACGATGTCGGTGGCCCGGTGCAGGCCGATCTCCTGGAGGGCGGCGGCGGCCAGGGACGACGTGTAGCCCTCCTGGCAGAAGACGATGACCGGCAGGTCGTACCGGTCGGCGAGCGGAAGCCGGGCGGAGCTGCGCGGGTCGAAGCGCCACTCCAGGACGTTGCGTTCCACCGGCAGCGCCCCCGGGATCGCCCCGGTGGCGGCCCGCTGGGCGGCGGGGCGGATGTCGACCAGTACCGCACCGGCGCGGGCGGCGAGATGCCCCGCCTCCGGTTCCAGGCGGCGCAGCCGCACCCGGGCGGCCGCGAGGATCTCGTCGATGCTCCGCGAACCGGCCGGGGCCTGCGCTCCGCGACAGCCGTCGACGGGCTCTCGGAGGTTGGTCAGGTTCACCGTGCTGTCCTTCCGTCGTGTCGGGCCTCGAACCCGCACCGGGTGTCGCACCCGGTCACCAGGCGACTCCCGCCTCGGCCACGTCGGCGACCCGCAGCCGCCCGCCGTCGAGCCGGTAGCGGGTCATCCTCCGCAGCGCGGGGCGGTAGACGTGCACGCTCACCGCCGGCTCGTCGCCGGTGTTGGCCACCCGGTGCACATGCCGGGCGCCGAACCGGCGACCGGCGCCGGTGCCGAGCTGACGGGGGTGCAGCCGGCCCCGGGCCACGGTCTCCTCGACCAGGGTCCCGGCGGCGACCAGGAAGGCACCGGCGGAGCCGCCGTGGTCGTGCAGGTCCGTGTGCTGTCCGGGCAGCCAGGTGAGCAGCCACACCTCGTGGTCGGCGGCGCCGGCCAGCCGGTGGTACCAGCGTTCGAGCGGGTCGAAGCGCAGCGGTACGGGCCAACCGGCCGGGCCGGCCGCCTCCGCCGCGTACCGGCGGGCGATGGCGAGCGGGTCCGGGCCGGTCGACGGGTTCGAAGAAATGGAGATCATTTTCGGTCCTCAGGGCAGGTGTGCGACTACCGGTGAGGGTAGCCCATAAAACCTATCTGCTTAGTAGGTTTTATCACAAGCCCCGACCGACATCCGATACGGGTCCGGGCGGTCCCCCGTCGCCGTACCGCCCCGCTCAGCGCACCTTGGGGAAGCCGAGGTCGACCTCGCTGGTCGCCGGGTCGGGCCAGCGCGAGGTGACCACCTTGGTCCTGGTGTAGAAGGCCAGCCCCTCCGGGCCGTACATGTGCAGGTCGCCGAAGAGCGACGACTTCCAGCCGCCGAAGCTGTAGTAGGCGACCGGCACCGGGATCGGCACGTTGATCCCGACCATGCCGCAGACCACGTCGTACTGGAAGCGCCGGGCCGCGCCGCCGTCCCGGGTGAAGATCGCGGTGCCGTTGCCGTACTCGTGGGAATTGACCAGTGCGACGGCCTCGGCGTAGCTGTCGACCCGGACCACCGACAACACCGGCCCGAAGATCTCGTCGAGGTAGTAGCCGGAGTCGGTCGCGACATGGTCCACCAGGGACGGGCCGAGGAAGAACCCGGGCCCGTCGGCGGCCGGCAGCGCCCGCCCGTCGACCACCACCCGCCCGCCGGGACGATCCAGGTACGCCCGCACCCGGTCCCGGTGCTCGCCGGTGATCAACGGTCCCATCTCGGCGTCCGGGTCGCTGGCCGAGCCGACCCGGATCCGCGCCATCCGCTCTGCGATCGCCTCGACCAGCGGGTCCGCGACCGCGCCGACCGCGACCACCACCGAGACGGCCATGCAGCGCTCCCCCGCCGAACCGAACCCGGCCGAGACGGCGGCGTCGGCCGCGGCCCCGACGTCGGCGTCCGGCAGCACCACCATGTGGTTCTTGGCCCCGCCGAGCGCCTGCACCCGCTTGCCGGCGGCGGTACCGGCGACGTAGATCGACCGGGCCACCGGGGTGGAGCCGACGAAGGAGAGGGCGGCGACGTCCGGGTCGGCGATCAGCGCCTCGACCGCCGACCGGTCGCCCTGGACCACGTTGAACGCCCCGTCCGGCAGCCCGGCCCGGCGCAGCAGGTCGGCGAGGAGCAGCGAGACGCTCGGGTCCTTCTCGCTCGGCTTGAGCACGAAGGTGTTGCCGGCGACCAACGCGGTACAGAACATCCACATCGGCACCATGGCCGGAAAGTTGAACGGGGTGATCCCGGCGACCACCCCGAGCGGCTGGCGGATCGAATAGACGTCCACCCCGGTCGCGGCCTGCTCGCTGTAGCCGCCCTTGAGCAGGTGCGGAGCGCCGGCCGCGAACTCGACGTTCTCCAGGCCCCGGGCCACCTCGCCGGCCGCGTCGGCCACCGTCTTGCCGTGCTCGGTGGAGAGCAGGGTGGCGATCTCCTTCCGGTTGACGTCCACCAGGTCGCGGAACCGGAACATCACCTCGGCCCGGCGGGACAGCGACGCCGCCCGCCAGCCGGGTTGCGCGGCGGCGGCGGAGCGGACCGCGACGCGCACCTCGGCGTCGGTCGCGGCGACCACCTCGGCCTGCCGTTCCCCGGTCGCCGGGTCGTAGACCGGCAGCCGCCGGTCCCCGCCGCCGGCCACCTCGGCCCCGTCGATCCAGTGTGGAATCTCCCGCATCACGCCAGCTCCCGTCCCCGCTCGGTTGCGTCACGTCGGCAGTCCCGGACAGGAGTGCGGGCGCCGTGCCCCCCTGGACTGCGCCGGATGGCGTAGGACTCTAGTGACGGGGGTCGGGACGGACAACGGCCAGTTTGTTACTGATTCCCGCGCAGAAGTGACATGCTGCGCCGTTGCGGCCAGCGCCCTGCTCGCCGCCGGGCCGGCCGCACGGGGGCCGGATCAGCGCCAGGGTGGCGGCGGTGGAGCCCGAAACGCGTAGAGGGTGCGCTCGCCGTCGGCCACGTACACGCTGTCGCCGGTGGCGGCGGGGGCGCCCGAGTTCCGGTCCCCGGCCGCGAAGCGCCAGCCCACCGCGCCGGTCGCCGGATCGACCGCGTACACCGTGCCGTCGCCGGCCGCGCGGGAGTAGAGGACTCCGCCCGCCGTGACCAGCCCCGAGGCGTGGAACTCGGCCGACCAGAGGAGTTCCCCGGTCGACGCCCGGTAGGCGTTGGTACGCCAGCGGTCGAAACAGCAGCCGGTGCCGAGCGGTACGTAGACGGTGCCGTCCCGGACCACCGGTGTCGCCACCAGATCCGACTCGTGACTCCACAGTTTCCGGCCGTCCCACAGGTCGAAGGCGCCGAGGTAGCTGCCGGCGGCCGTGATGTGCACGGCGTGGTCCGAGACCACCGGGGCGGCACCCACCGGTCCCGGCAGGTCGGGATAGCTCCACCGGAGCGCACCGGTAGCCGCGTCGAGCGCGTACAGCGTGTGGTCGCCGCCGACGTAGACGACGCCGTGCGCCACCGTCGGTCCGGTGCCGTGCAGGCGGCCCAGGTTGCGGCTCCAGCGGAGCCGGCCGGTGGCCTGGTCCAGCGCGTAGAGGTTCGGACCGGGGCTGCCGTGCTGGTCGGCGACGTAGACCAGCCCGCCGGTCGCGCTCACTGTCGACCGGAGGCTGCCGCCGACCCGGAAACTCCACCGGATCCGCTGGGTGGCGACGTCGAGCGCGTAGAGCAGCTCGGAACCGGCGAGGTAGAGGACGCCATCGGCGATGGTCAGGGTGGTCTCCGGCTCGGGGACCGGATGGGTCCAGCGCACCGTACCGGTGGCGGCGTCGAGCGCGTAGAGGGTGCCGTCGGCGCTGCCGAGATAGACCGTGCCGCCCGCGACGACCGGTGCGGCGTAGGTCTCGTCGGCGGCGGTGAAGGCCCACCGGAGCTGCGGCCCGGTCGGCTCGCTCGGCCGGCCCGGCAGTCCCAGCCGCGCCCCGGGCAGATAGCCGAGCAGCAGCGCGAGGACGGCTCCGGCCATGGCACCGGCGAGGGTGCCGGTGTGGCGGTGCCGGGTCGGCCCGGGCGGGGCCGACAGGCCGGTCGGACGATGGTCGATGCCGGTGACGTTCACGTTTCCACCCATTCCCAGCGCACGCCGACACGACGAAGCGGGGTCCGGGTAAGCCACCACTTACCCGGTCAGCGTAACCCGTGCAATGACGTACTTCAATCAAACGGGCGAACGGCGGCAAAGCGCCGCCGGCAGCGTGTCGGGCCGGGGGCGGCATGCGGCGGATCAACCAGGAGATCGTCGGCCGCCGGCCGCACGAGACGGGTAACCCGGTGCCGCGTCAGGACTGCGGCGCCGGCCGCCAGCGCACGCGTTCGTAACCGGTCGCCACGACCAGCAACGCCACGACCAGGCCGAACGCGGCCAGGGCGGGCAGGTGCGCTCCCGCAGGCAACAGCAACAGCGCCGCGCCGACCGCGCCGAACTGCGCCCGGGGCGCCGACCGGAGGGCGACCCAGAGGAAGAGTGGCCGACCGGCGAGGTAGAGCGCGGCACCGCCGTGCAGGGCGACGACCGAGGGCCAGTCCAGCGGTGCACCGGCGAACCCGCCGGACCGGTTCTCGGCCAGGTCCGCGACGACCTGTTCGATCCCGAGCGCCAGGTAGATGATTCCAGTGATCATCAGCAGGTAGGCCAGACCGTACCCGTCGGCGGCGATCCGGTCGCGCTGCGGCGCCGGGGCCCCGGCCAGGGCGCGGGCGGCGGCCGGCCCGACGTTCTCGAAGTACAGCCGCCACAGGCAGACCGTCGAGAGCAGGCCCAGCAGGGCGGCCGCCAGCACCGGCGGGTGCGTGACCGCCTTCCCGGCCCCGGTGCCGATGGAGATCAGCGACTCGCCGAGCGCGATGATCAGCGCAAGGTTGTGCCGCTCGCTGAAGTGACCGGGATTCCGCAACTGCCAACCGCCGAAGGCGGCGAGCGCGAGCCGTTGGCCACCGATGTCGACCAGCAACGACACCGCCCAGAGCAGGGTCTGCACAGAACCGCCGTACAGCGCGCCGAGGACGAGCGGGATCCAGGCCAGCACGATCGGGATCGCGAGCACCCGCAGTCCGGTGCGTACCGCCGGGTCGTGTGCGGCGACCCGGTAGTAGAGGGCGAGTTGCACCGCCCGGAGCGTCACGTAGGCCACCACCAGGATCAGCGGCGCCCGCATCGATCCGGCCTCGGTGCGCCAGGCTTCCGGGATCACCAGAGCGGCCACGAACAGGGCGGCCATCGCCAGCAGCGTGCCGGCCTGGATCAGCCCGACGTCGGACCGGGCCTGGTTACTCAGCCAGATGTACGCCCCCCAGGAGAACCACAGCAACAGCAGGAGCAACAGTCCCCGCGCCAGGCTGGTGAAGCTGGGCGGATGCCCCATGAAGGCGATGATCTGGGTGAGGGCGAAGACGAAGACGAGGTCGAAGAAGAGTTCGAACGGGCTCGCGCGGTCGATTCCGGCGCTGGCCGGCACCGTTCGGAATCGGAGAAAGCGCCGCATGGGGATCCGTCCTGATGACGACAGCCTCTCCCGCCATGGCTCCGCAGGGGTGCCGGCGGCGGGCCGGGGCGTCCGCCACTACGCGGCCATCGTAACGCCGATCTTCACGTACCTCCTTCAAACGGGTGAAAGGCGCGAAGCGTCGACCTGGGCCGCGCCCTCACGACGCCGGGTCAGGGCGCGGAAGCCGATGCCGAGCGCCGCCACGACGAGGGCGTTCCGGACGACCAGCAGGGCGGTACCCGGCCAGGCGGGGTCCGTCGACACCTGTGCGTAGTACCACGGGAACAGCGCGCTGGTCAGCGCGGTCGCGACGACGATCAGGGCGCTGGCGACGCGCTGCGTCGTGTCCCGGCGGGTCAGGCAGACCGCCGCCACCGCGACCAGCCAGAGCATGTACTGCGGGGAGAAGACCCGACTGGTCGCCACCGTCGTCAGGACTGCCAGCAGTGCGACGTCGAAGCCGAGGGCGCCGGTCCAGGTGAGATGCCGTCCCCTGGCGAGCCACCAGAGGCCCAGGGCGGCCAGCCCGAGAAACGTCAGGACGGGCAGCCCGAGCGTCACCGGTCGGACGAACGGGTCGGGCACGAACTCCATCGCACCGTAGGCGTAGCGGACGTCGACGCCGCGGTCGCCGAGGCGGGCCAGGACCAGCGGGGTGGCACCGATCGATTCGATCTGGAGGCCACGGTCCGCCTGGTTGCCGGTGAACCCGGACCAGGCGCCGGTGAAGGCGAGCGTGAGGAGACCGCCGAGCACGGCGATCGTCACGGCGAAGCCGGCAAGGACCGGCCGGAGGCCATCGAGCGGTCTGGCAGCGATCAGCAGTACCGCCGGCCAGACCTTGACCAGCGCGCCGATGCCCAGCGCCGCACCGGCGAGGACCGGACGCCGGATCGTCGCGGCGAGCGCGACGACGGCGAGCGCGGTGACGAAGATGTCGTACCGGGCGTACGTCAGCAGGTTGAGCAACGGGACGACCACGGCCCACGCCCAGACGCCGAGGAGCAGGCCGTCGCCACGGGCGAGTCGGAGCAGGGTGAGCAGGACCAGCAGGTCGGCGACGAGGGCCAGGGCGAAGAACGTGATCTCGTACGAGCCTGCCGAGTCCCCCGCGACGTGCCGGAGGGACCGGAACAGCGCGGCGGCGCCGGGCGGGTACTGCCACATCGGATCGTCGCGGGGAACCTGCCAGTCGAGCAGCTCGTCGCTCCAGCGCCGAAAGAGCGCCACGTCGGCGAAGACGTTCCCGACCGGCGCCCGGACCACGTTCGCGTAGATCAGGACGAAGACCGTCCGGGTGGCGATCCAGACCGCGACCACGGCGATCGTCGGCCACAGCCGGCTCCGGTGGTGCGACTGTCCACCCACGCGATCGGTCGTCGACACCCACTCCGCCTATCCACCGAGGTCAATACCGGCGGAAGGAGTCTAGGCCGGACGGCCGGCCGGGTACTCCGGTTGCAGAATCTGGTGCCGCACAGCCGGACGACCGGTGGGCCGGGCGAGATCACTCCCGGGGCGATCGACCGCCGCCCGGGTCCCTGAGCAGGCCGCCGGTGTTCAGCACCTCGTCGGCCACCTTGAGGAACTTCGGCGTCGGTGGGCGTTGGCCGGTCTCGACCGAGCTGACGTGTGAGCCGGAGAAGTGCATCAACTCCCCCAGCGCCTCCTGACTGAGACCGGCGGCGACTCTGCGGCGTCGCAACTCCCGGATCAGGAACTCGGACGGTGACATGGTCATCTGCTCTGACTCCCCTGCTCGTACCGGACTCACGCCGTCAGCCGCCCCCACAACCTCGGGTGATCACCCTCTGCGATCATCCGATCGCCGGCCAGCGTAGTCCCGTCCACAGCGGAGTGTCACCACCCAGATTTCATCGTTCTGAACCAGTTTGTGACCAGTACCCGACTGCACGGCCTCTCCCCACAAACCGGCGGGTTCTGCTCGGACCTGCTCAACCGATACCGCGCGGGTGCCCAGCAGGACCGGACTATGATCAAAGTGACTGTCCGCGACCGCCGGGGCCGGCGGAGTGCGGCTCACACCGGACGGGGAGGTCTGATGGGCGCGGTGGTGACGGCGGTGTCCCGGGACGAGGGGCACCATTTCAGCAAGCCGACCCGGGACAGCATCCGGCTGCTTGCCGGGCTGGGCGTGGAGGGCGACGCGCACCTCGGCGTCACCGTCAAGCACCGCTCGCGGGTGGCGCAGGATCCGACCCAGCCGAACCTCCGGCAGGTACATCTGATCCACTCGGAGCTGCACGAGGAGCTGCGCGCCGGCGGTCACCAGGTGGCCCCGGGCGAGATGGGCGAGAACGTCACCACCCGGGGTGTGGATCTGCTCGGGTTGCCGGTCGGCACGCTGCTCCGGCTCGGCGACGCGGCCGTGGTCGAGGTGACCGGGCTGCGCAACCCGTGCGTGCAGATCGACAACTTCCAGGCCGGCCTGCTCAAGCGGGTCCTCCGGCGCGACGAGGCCGGCAACCTGGTCCGGCTGGCCGGCATCATGGGCGTGGTACGCGAGGGCGGCGAGATCCGGCCCGGCGACGAGATCACCGTGCAGCTGCCGGCGGAGCCGCACCGGCCGCTCGACCGGGTCTGATCCGCCCGACCCCACCGCCGTCGGCGGAGTGCCTCCGGACAGCGGAGTGTCTCAGAGGAGCAGACCGCCGGTCGCCCGGATGTTCTGTCCGGTGATCCACCCGGCGTCGGGTCCGGCGAGGAAGGCGACGACGGCGGCGACGTCCGCCGGCTGCCCGATCCGGCCCAGTGCGGTGAGCGTCGCGGTACTGGCCAGCGCCTCGGCCGGGTTCGACGCCCGGAGCAGGTCGGTGTCGGTGGCGCCCGGCGAGACCGTGTTGACGGTGATGCCCCGGGGGCCGAGTTCCCGGGCGGCCACCGCCGTGAACTGTTCGAGGGCGGCCTTGCTGGCGCAGTAGAGGGCGAGCCCGGGTGCCGGCAGCACGGTGTTCAGGGTGGAGATGTTGACGATCCGGCCGCCGTCCCGCAGCAGCGTGGCCGCCTCGCGCATCGCCAGCAGCGGAAACTTCGCGTTGACCGTCATCACCCGGTCGAACTCCTCGCCGCTGAGCTGGGCGATCGGCGTCGGCGGGCCGATCGCGGCGTTGTTGACCAGGATGTCCAGGCCGTCGCGGACCGGTGCGAACATCGGCCCGAGGCTGGCCAGGTCCGCCTGGTCGGCACGGACGGCACGCACACCGTCGTACCCGGAGACGAGTTCGTCGGCCGCCGCCCGGTCGTTCCGGTAGGTGAAGACCACCCGCGCGCCGGCCTCGGCGAGCCGTTGCACGATGGCCCGGCCGATTCCCCGGGAACCGCCGGTGACCAGTGCCGTCCTGCCGTCGAGTCTCATGCATCGAGACGCTATCGACGGCCAGGTGCGTGGTCTTGAAGAAATGCGCACAGCTCGGTCGGGGTGAGGCCGGAGAGCGCCCGCACCTCGCGGGTGAAGTGCGGCTGGTCGGCGTACCCCGTCTCGACAGCCGTGTCCGCCAGGTCGGCACCGTGCAGGAGAAGCCGGATCGCGTGCTGGAACCGGGCGGTGCGGGCGACGGTCGCCGGGGTCAGGCCGATCTGGCGGCGGAAGCCGAGTTCGAGGCGACGACGGCTGACTCCGAGCCGGTCGGCGAGCACGCCGATCCGGAGCCGCTCGGGACTCTGCGACAGCCGCCACCAGGCGGCGCTGACCAGCGCGTCCGCCGACCCTGCCGGTGCACCGGCCAGCCACCCGGTGAGTACCCGGTCGAGAAGGGCGAACCGGCTCGGCCAGTCCGGCGCCCCGCGCAGCCGCTCGGCCAGCCCGACGGCGCGCGGGCCGACCAGCTCCGACAGCGGGGCGGTGACCTCGGTCAGCTCCGGCATCGGTACGCCGAGCAGCGCGGCCACCCCGGCCGGGGTCAACCCGACGCTCACCCCGTACGCCCAGTCGGTGCGCCCGGCCAGCGTCGCCGTACTGCGCGCCCCCGGTGACCAGCGCGTCCGGGTCCGCGAAGTCGACCAGCAGGATGGCGTAGCTCAACGGCAGGAGCCGGTGCGGGATCCTGCTCCGCGACCCGGCCCGGAATCCGGCGTAGCCGAGCACGTGGTGGCGCAGCCGTGGGTGCGGGAGCCGGACGATCGTCTCGCACGCCACGGCCTGCGCTTCCGCCGGTATCGAATGGAGCTGCGTCAGCCGGGCCATCAGCCACCATCATGACCGGCCGGGCACACCACCTTCGACACGCCGGTCGACACCGCTCGACGTCCCCGCCCCGCTCGACGTCCCCGCCCCGCTCGACGTCCCCGCCCCGCTCGACGTCCCCGTCCCGCTCGACGTCCCCGCCGCGTCGGCTTCCGGCGCCGCCGCCGCTGGTAGCTCGACGACCCGGTCCGCCCAGCGGCTCATCAGCGCCGGATCGTGCGTGACGAGCAGGACCCCGGCCCGGTGCTCGTGCTGGTAGTCCCTGATCACGGCGGCGACGTGCGCCTGGGTGGAGGCGTCGAGCATGGCGGTGGCCTCGTCGCAGAGCAGATAGTCGGGGCGATGGACGAGGGCACGGGCGAGGCAGGCGCGTTGGAGCTGCCCGTCGCTGACCGCGTGCGGGCGCCGGCCGAGCAGGTCGGGGGTGAGTCCGACGAGGTCGGCGAGTTCGGCGACCCGGTGGCGGATCTCGTCGGCGGGGTGCCGGGTGGCGCGGAGCGGCTCGGCGATCAGGTCGGTCAGGCTCAGCCGTGGGTCGGCGGCGGCCCGGGGACTCTGGAAGAGGACCGCGATCCGGGTACGGACGGCCACCGGCACCGCGTACCGGGTGGCGGTGACCGGCGTACCGTCGACCGTCACCCGGCCACCGTCCGGCCGGTGCAGCAGGGCGAGGACCCGGACCAGGGTGGACTTGCCGCCACCGGACGGCCCCCGCAGGCCGACCGCCTCGCCCCGGTCGATGCAGAGGCTGACCCGGTCGAGCACCACCTGTCGCCGGTAGCCGGCGGTGACCTCGTGCGCGGCGAGCTGCCCGGATCCCGGTACGACTGTCGATGTGGGCACGGCGGTCACGACGGAACTCCGGCGGAGAGCGGGTGGTGGCAGGCGACCGCGCCCGCGTCGTACGCCGCCAACGGCGGTTGCCGCCGGCAGGCGTCGGTGGCGTACGGGCAGCGGGCGGCGAAGGCGCAGCCCTCCGGCAGCGCGGTGAGCATCGGCGGGTGCCCCGGTACGGCCCGGAAGGCGCGGCCCGGCAGCGCGTCGAGCAGGGCGGCGGCGTACGGGTGGGCGGGCGCGGTGAAGTACCGCCCGGCGGGTTGGTGCTCGACGACCCGGCTGGCGTACATCACGGCGACGGTGTCGGCGACCCGTTCGGCGGCGGCGAGGTCGTGGGTGATCAGCACGACCGACTTTCCGCTGTCGCACCTGCGGCGGAGCAGGTCGAGGGTCTGCTCGACCAGGGGCTGGTCCAGCCCGCTGGTGGGTTCGTCGGCGATCAGCAGGGTCGGGTCCGGGGCGAGGGCGAGCGCGGTGACGAGCCGCTGTGCCATCCCGCCGGAGAGTTCGTGCGGATAGCGGTCCAGGTCGGCGACGTCGAGGCCGACCTCGGTGGCGGCGCGTTCCGCCCCGGCGACGGCTTCGGCGCGGCTGTGCCGGTGTGCCCGCAGGGTCTCCTCGATCAGGCGACGGCCGGTACGCACCGGGTTGAGCGCGGTGGCCGGGCTCTGCGGTACCAGACCGACCCGCCGGCCCCGGACCGAGCCGGCGAGTACCCGTTCACCGCAGGTGATCAGGTCGAGCTGCCCGCCGCCCGGCTGGTGCAGCCGGGCGGAGCCGGTGACGGTGGCGTTGCGGGGCAGCAGCCCGAGCAGGGCGTGCGCGAGGACCGACTTGCCGCAGCCGGACTCGCCGACGACGGCCAGCAGCTCCCCCGGGTGGACGGTGAGGGCGAGGTCGCTGACGGCGTGCACGGTCGCGTCCCGGAGCCGGAACCGGACGGTGAGCCCGTCGACGGTGAGCACCGGCTCAGCGGCACCGGCGCGCACCGGACCGCCGGCACCGACACCGGCACTGGCAGCGGCGGTGGCGATGGTGCTGGTACCGGATGGGGTGCTCTTCACAGCTGTAGCTCCGCTCGGACGCGGGGATCGAGCCGGTCCCGCCAGCGGGCGGCGACCACGGCGATGGCCAGGGTGACCACGACGATGACCGCTCCCGGGGCGAGGCTGGCCCACCAGGCGCCGGCCAGCAGCGACCCCTGGCCGTCGTTGATCATGTTGCCGAGCGAGGCGAGGTGCGGCGGCAGGCCGAGCCCGAGGAAGGAGAGCGCGGTCTCGTGCCAGACGGCGTGCGGGATCATCAGCGTGATGGCCAGGGCCAGCCGGGGCAGCACGTGCGGCAGCAGGTGCCGGGTCAGCACCCGGAGCCGGCTCGCGCCCCCGGTGATCGCCGCGTCGACGAAGGGCCGGGTCCGCAGGCTCAGCAGCTCCGACCGGACGATCCGGGCGGTGGATAGCCAGTGGGTGAGCCCGATCGAGGCGATCACCGCGCCGAGGCTGGGGCGGAGCATCGCGACGATGAAGATGCCGAGCAGCAGGTGCGGCAGGGCGGCGACGGTGTCCACGATCCGCATCAGTACCCGGTCGACCCGGCCGCCGACGGTGCCGGCGATCCCGCCGACGATGCCGCCGATCACGGTGGCGACCAGCGCGGCGACCGCGCCGACGAGCAGCGAGACCCGCAGCCCGTAGAGGGCCCGGTGCGCGACGTCCCGGCCGAGGTCGTCGGTGCCGGCGGGATGGTCCCAGGACGGGGCCAGCCGGATCCGGTCCAGGGCGACCGCGCTCTGGTCGAGCGGCCAGAGCAGCGGCGCGGCCAGACAGGCGACGACCGCGACCGACAGCACCGCGCCGGCCACGACCGCACCGGCCTGGCCGGGACGCAGCCGGAAGCGGGGCCGCCAGCCGGCGGACCCGACACGGGTACGGGTCAGGTCAGTCATCGAGGCGCACCCGGGGATCGGCGGCGGCGTAGCCGAGGTCGGTGGCGAGGTTGGCGGTCAGCACCACGGCGGTGGTCAGCAGGGTGATCGCGGCGAGCAGCGGAAAGTCGCTGCCCAGCGCGGCCTGCACGGTGACCGCGCCGAGTCCGGGCAGCGAGAAGACGGTCTCGACCAGCACCGCACCGCCGACGAGTTCGGGCAGGTGGGTGCCGACCAGGGTGAGGAACGGCAGCAGCGCGGTACGCAGCGCGTGCCCGAACAGCACCGTGCGGCCGGGCAGTCCCCGGGCCCGGGCGGCGAGGACGTGGTCGTCGCGGAGGCTGTCGGCGACCGCGTCCCGGACGAAGAGCACGAACCACGGGGCCTGGGAGACCGCGAGGACCCCGATCGGCAGCACGAGGTGGTGGGCGACGTCGCCCCACGAGGTGCCGGTCGCGGTGACGTCGGTCAGCCCGCCGGCCGGCAGCCAACCCAGGGCGAGGGCGAAGAGCGCGATGGCGGCCAGCCCGAGCCAGAAGACCGGCATCGACTGGACCGCGAACGCCGCCGCCCGGAGGCCACGGTCGAAGAGCCCACCCCGGCGGTACGCGGCCAGCGACCCGAGCAGCAGGCTCGCCACGAGTACGACGGCGAGCGCGGCACCGACCAGCAACAGCGTCCAGCCGGCCCGGGCCGCGATGACCGAGCCGACCGCCTCGTGTCGACTCGTCGACCAGCCGAGGTCGCCGCGGAGCAGGTTGCCGACCCAGCGCAGGTACTGCACCGGCAGCGGGTCGTCGACGCCCCAGTTGGCCCGGATCTGCGCCAGGTTCTCCTCGCTGGTGGTGAACGCCGCCGCTCCGGCGTACTGCTTCGCCGGGTCGACCGGGGAGGCCGCGCCGAGGGCGAACATGCCCATGCTGGTGGCGACGAGCACCGGTACGGCGACCAGCAGCCGACGGCGTACCACCGCGCCCGCTCCGGCGAGCCGGCCCCGACGCCTGACCGCCGTTGCTGGTCGGGTCACCGGCGGGTCCAGGTGTTGATGTTCCACCAGAGGCTGTTCGCCACGTCGTGCTCGTGCGCCTCGACCCGGGGCGACACCCCGTCGATCGAGTCCCGCAGCACGTAGGTGTGCTTGAGGTAGGTGAGGTAGACCCACGGCACGTCGGCGGCGAGCTGCTTCTGGAACGTCGAGTACGCCTGCTTGCGCCGGGCCGGGTCGGACTGGTCGCGGCCCTGCTGCAACGCCTGGTCGACCACTGTCGACTTGTAATGTCCGGGGTTGAAGTAGCCCTGCCCGGCGAAGCGGGACCCGAACAGCTTGTAGGAGACGAAGTCCGGGTCGTACGGGGTGCCGTAGCCCATGATCAGCGCGTCGGAGTTGAGCCGTGGGTCGATCGCGTCCCAGGTCAGGCCCGCAGGCGTGATCTCGATGCCGACCTTCCTGGCGTCGGCGGTCACCGCCAGCGCCAGTTCCTTGCGGAGGCTGTCGCTGGCCGGGTACATCAGGGTGAACCGGGCCGGGCGGCCGTCCCTGGCCCGGATGCCGCCCGCACCGGGCGTCCAGCCGGCGGCGTCGAGCAGCGCGGTGGCGGCGGCCGGGTCGGCGGTCGGCTTGCCGACGACGGCCGGTTCGGCAAACTCCGACGTGGGCGGGACCGGTCCGTGGGCCGGTTCGCCGGCCCCGCCGAGTACCCCGGTGACCATGGCGGCCCGGTCGACGGCGAGGTTGAGCGCCCGCCGGATCGCCGGGTCGGCGGTGACCGGGTTGCCCATCGGCAGCATCACGCCCCGGTAGTCGGCGGTCGGCACCCGCTCGACCCGGTAGCCGGCGCCGCCGTCGAAGCCGGCCGCGAGCTTCGGGGCCAGTTCGGCGACGTCGAACTCGCCGGCCCGCATCCGCTGGGCCCGGATGTTGTCGTCGGCGACGAACGCCACCACCAGGCGCCGGTTCGTCGGCTTCCCGGCGAAGTAGCGGTCGTTGGCGGTGAGGACCAGCCGGTCGCCGGGGGTCCAGGACTCCACCTGGTACGGGCCGGTGCCGACCGGCTTGCGGTTGAACCCGGCCTTGTTGACGTCCTGCCCGTCCAGTGCCTTGGCCGGCACGATGCCGAGGGTGAGCCGTTGCAGGAACGGCGCGTACGCGTATTTGAGCCGGAACACCACGGTGGCCGGGTCCGGCGCCTCGACCGAGGCCAGCATCTCCAGGTCGGATCGGAGCGTGGAGTCGACCTTCGGGTCCAGCACGGTCCGGTAGGTGAAGACGACGTCGGCGGCGGTCAGCGCCGTACCGTCGTGGAAGAGCACCCCGTCGCGGAGCTTGGCCGTCACGGTCCGGCCGTCCGTGGAGACCGTCGGCAGTTCGGTGGCGAGGCCCGGCACCAGCCGGTTCTGCGCGTCCCGGGCGACCAGGCCGTCGAAGATCAGCGATGCTCCGTCGACACCGTAGTTGAGCACCGGGTTCAGCGTGTCCGGCTCGCCACCGGTGGCGACCACGAAGGTGTCACCGGCGGCCGTGGACGCCCCGGGTGCCGTCGATGACGAGCAGGACGCGACGGCGAGCAGGCCACCGGCGGCGGCCACCGCCACGAATCGGCGGACGGTCGGACGGATCCGGATCACGGAGGTCTCCCACGGAGGTCGGACATGGACGCGGGGGTGACCGGCTCACCGGCACCCTCGGCTGATCACGGTGGCAGAGTTGCAAAAGTTTGGCAACAACGCACATCGCGCATTAAGCTATTGATCTTGTGTCGGCAACCGGCCGGAGACTCGACCGTTCACCTGCGGCCCGAGGTCGGCACGGCACCCGGCGCCGTCGATCACCGTCTATCTTCGAGTCAGTGGTCGAAACGGGGAGGTGTCGACAGTGCGGGTGCTACCGCGTCGGACCGTGGCGGCGATGCTGGCCGTCGGGGTCGTACTCGCCGGGCAGTGGCCCGGGCCAGCCTCCGCCGCGCCGTCCGGGTCCGGGCGGCCGGCCGGCGGGCCGGTGCCGGTCATCTACGACAGCGACATGGACTTCGACGACGCGTCGACGCTCGCGCTGCTCTGCGAGGAGCACAAGCTCGGCCGGATCGACCTGCGGGCGGTCACCGTGGCCAACAACGGCTTCGGCGCACCAGGCCGGGCGCTGACCCACGCGCGGAGCGTACTGGAGCAGTGCGGCCTGCCCCGGGTACCCGTCGCCGACGGTGCCACCGGAGCCGGGGTGAACCCCGCCCCGCCGGAGCTGGTCGACACCATCGAGACGGTACTCACCGGCGCGCTCGACGACGCCGACCATCCGGTGCCGCCGTCACCACTCGGCGCCGCCCAGCTCATCGGAAGAGCCGCCCGGACGGCACCCCGGGACGTCGTCCTGCTCGCCACCGGCCCGATGACCAACCTCGCCGACGCGCTCGCCTCCCCCGGGGTGCGCGACCGGGTGGCCCGGATCTACGTGATGGGCGGCGCGCTGGCCGTGCCCGGCAACCTGTACGGCTCGGCGCTGCCCGGATTCGACAACTCGCAGGAATTCAACATGTGGATGGATCCGCCCTCGGCGCGGCGGATGCTGCTCCGGGCCCGGCCCGGCACCGTACACCTGGTGCCGCTCGACGCCACCCGGTTCGTGCCGATCACCCCCGACTTCGTCGCCCGGCTCGGCGCCGAGCAGACCGCACCGGGGGCGCGGATCGCGTACCGGATCGTCAGCCAGCCCGACCTGGCGGCCCTGATCGACCTCGGCATCATGTACTGGTGGGACGCGCTCGCCGCCGTCTGGCTGGTGCACGACGACATCGTCACCGCCCGGCGTACGGTGCCGATCTCGGTCGTGCAGGCCGGCGAGCAGTCCGGGCGTACGGTCGTCGACCGGTACGGCGCCCGGGTCCGGGCCGCCTTCGAGGCGGACCGGGCCGCGTTCGAGGAACGCTTCCTCGACTCGCTCAACGGTCGCCGCTGACCCGCCGACCGCAGCGACGACCGACCCGCCCCGATCCGGCCCGAGCCGAAGCTGGCTACGGGCTACCCGGCGCCGCGACCGATGTCGAGCAGGTGGTGCTCCCCCTCGTGCACGCTGTGCCGGCCCAGCCACAACATCGTCCGGACCTGCCGCTGCGGCCACGGATAGCTGCCGGTCCTGGCGAGTTCCGCCGGGCCGAGCCGACCGAAGGCGGTCGCCAGTTCCCCGGCCGCCGCGTCGAGTTCGCCGAGCACCACCACCGGATCCTGCTCGTTGTAGGCGTCCGCGACCGCCCGCTCGTCCCGGCCCATCGGGGTGAACTCCGGTTCGTCGACGGCCAGCGCCAGGGCGAGCCGCTCCCCCTGGACCCGGAAGACGTCCCGCACGTGGCAGGCGTACTCCAGCGGCGACCACACCCGTTCGGCCGGGCGCCGCCGCGGGTCCCGGGCCGCGCGCAGCCCGGTGGAATACCGTGACCCGAATCCGCAGAGCCGGTCGGGCAGCGCCTCGGCCGGGACGGAGGAATAGTCGAACCCGCACTCGTCGCAACGCTCCACGACCGCCAAGGGTACGACCGGGAGGTCCGGCGGACCGGTCCACCCTCAGGCCACGCCCGGATCGCGTCCGTCCACCGGCGGGTGCTGCTGGGCTGCCGCCCCGGCCAGGGCGTCGAGTCGACCGGTCTCGAGGTGCCTGATGTCGCCGCCGGAGTCGAGCGCGGCGTCGAGCAGCAGGGCCAGCGAGCTGCCGTACACCGGCACCTCGGCGAGCCGGTCCACCAGGCGCAGCGGTCCGGGTGAGCCCGGCCGGTCGGCCGCACCCCGCTCGACGCGGCAGACGACCCAGTGTGTCGTCTGGGCCGTGAAGTCGGCGGCGGCGCAGAGGCTCCGGCCGTCGGCGAGTTCGCCGATCACCGCGATCCCCAGGTCGCCGACGCCGTCGAAGATCCAGTCCTGTTCGGCGGCCGGCAGCAGCCGCCACCCACCGTCGAAGAGGGTCGCCGAACCGATCCGTCGATAGATCGCGACGAGATCGCCGTCGGTGTGCGTGTGCATGGGGTGATCGGGCTGCGGCGGTGTGGTCTGGTGGTCGCGGACGATCCGGTCGAGCACGTCGTCGATCGCGACGCTCGCCCGCCCCAGATACCAGCCGGCGACGGGGCGCAGCGCACCCCCGTCGTCCTGTGCCACGGCCGCCAGGCCGCCGTGCAGGGCCAGCGCCCGGTTGTCGCCGCCGACCCGGTCGTTGACGTTGATGACCACCCGGGACAGGGTGCCCGGCACCCGGTCGGTCCGGATGCCGGGACCGTGATAGAAACCGTGCGCGACGGTGACGTCGCGAGGCTCGCCGATCGGCAGCTCCAGCAGCGGGTTCGGCTCGTCGGCGACGGCGTTCCCGCTGAGGTACGGATACAGCCGCGCCACCCAACCGGTGACCACCTCACCGCCGTACGCGTCGACGGGGCTGTAGATGCGCTGCCAGAAGGCGGTGTCGACGTCGCCGGAGGCGGCCCGGACGAACTGGTCGAGGATCGGTGCGAGCGAGCGGTGCCAGGTCGTGAGCCCCAGATCCGCGAGGGCGTCCACCCGGTCCCGGATCCGCCGCCAGTCCTCGACCGTGCCGGTCAGGGTGATCGACGGGATCCCGCAGACGAAGACCATCCAGATCGCGAAGTACGGCGAGTACGCGTCGAGCATGACGATCCGCCCGGCGACCCGCTCGACCTCGGTACTGGTGGAGAAGTCGCACTCGAAGAGGTCCGCCCCGGCGCTCTCGGCCCGGAGCAGCTTGCCGAACAGCTCCACCATGTCCCGCCAGGCCTCCGCGTTCTCCGGCATCGTGCCGTCGACGACGACCTCCAGCCGCTTGCGCCCGGAGTGGCGTACCAGTCGGGGCCGCAACTCCTCCGCGTGCAGCCGGACGTGCTGGGCGACGCCCTGCGCGATGGTCAGCCACACCGCGTCCGGCGAGAGCACCAGCGGACGGTGGTCGGCGAACGCCCGCGCCACGGCGCCGAGCAGCGGATGAACGCCGTCCGGCACCAGCACCGGCAGCGTCGGGTCTCCGCCGACGACGATCGCGTCGCCGAACAGCTCCCCGAGCGGCCGGGTGGGCAGCGGCTCGGCGGCGGGGGTGACGTCGTCGACCGGAAAGATCACCATCGGGTGACCCTGGCGCCGCGCACCGGAGGTGGTCATACGGCGCTGACGTGTGCCGCCAGCAGTCGCCACCCGCCACCGTCGACATGGATCCAGGTGCGCGTGTACCGCACCCGTGCCGTGAACGGCGTGCCGGCCATCGTCCCGGCCAGGGTGCCGAGAAACCAGCTGACCCCGGTGTCGCCGCTGACCAGGACGGTCAACTCCTCCTCGCGGACCTCGGTCAGGACCTGCTCCCCGGTGCGGTGCACCCGCAGGTCGTCCTGCTTGCCGTAGTGGTTGCCGTCCGGGCCGGTGAAGACGAGTCGTTCGTCGAGCAGTCGGTCCAGCTCGGCGACGTCCGAGGCGAGCTGGGCCGCCTGGAGCCGCCGCTCGGCCTCGCGCAGCGCCGCCACCCTGGTGTCATCGGACATTCGGCCACCCCTCCCGTGTCGTCACGCCCGCCGCCACTCGTCGGAGGTCGGTTCCCAGACCGCGCCGTCGTGCGCGAAGAGCACCCGGGCCGGGTCGAGGTCCATCAGCCGGGGCAGCCACCCCGGCACCGGCGGCAGCGGTTCCGCCACCCCGTCCCGGGCCGCCCGCAGGGCGAGCTGGGCCGAGCCGAACTGGAAGGCGAAGTCGTGCGCCTGCCCGGCGAGGACGAGGGTGCCGTCCGGTTGGCGTACCACCAGCGACTGGTGCCCGACGGTGTGCCCCGGGGTGGGCAGGATCCACACCTCCGGCCAGATCTCGGCCTCGCCGTCCAGCTCCTCGTAGCGGGCACCCGGGAAGTCGACCAGTTCGGGGATGGTGTGACCGGGCTGTCGGGCCACGGCCAGCTCGGCCCGCTGCACCACGATCCGCCGGCCGGCCAGGGCCGGGTTGCCACCACAGTGGTCGAAGTGCAGGTGGCAGTTGACCACCAGCGCAATCTCGTCGAGGCCGATCCCGGCGGCGGCCAGGGCCGCGAGCACCGGCCGGCGGACCGGCCGGTAGCGCGCCTCCGTCTCCGGGTCGAGCTCGCCGATGCCGGTGTCGAAGAGCAGCAACCCCTCCGGGCGCCGGACCAGGTAGCCGTACGCCGGCTCGACCCGGGGGTGCGGCTCGCCCGCCTCCGCCGCCGACCGGACGAAGTAGCCGAGGTCGAGCCGGCGTACCGCCACGTCGTGCTCTGTCACCGGTCCATCCTCGCCCCCGGCGACAGGCTGACGGAGACCCGTTCACCGTCGGCGTAACGGCCGGCAGGCAGACGACACGGACCGTAGGCGGACGGTACCGGTTGAGTTCTGATCCAGTTACCTGCTTGAATATCTCGGGCGCACAGGGCCGGGCACGTTCCACCCCTAACACCGTGACAGGAGACAACCATGCTCCGCAGGCCCCTGCTCAGCATCGTGCTCGCCGCGCTCGCCGTCGCGCTCGGCACGGTCGTCGTGGCCAGACCCGCGCTACCGGCGGAGGCACCGGCACCCGTGCGCATCATGCCGCTCGGCGACTCGATCACCGGTTCCCCGGGCTGTTGGCGCTCCATCCTCTGGAACCGGTTGCAGGACACCGGGTACACCGACATCGACTTCGTCGGCACGCTCGGCCCGCAGGGCTGCGGACAGCCGTACGACGGGGAGAACGAGGGGCACGGCGGCGCCCTGGTGACCACCGTGGCCGACCAGAACCAGTTGCCGCCGTGGCTCGCCGCCACCCGCCCGGACGTCGTACTGATGCACTTCGGCACCAACGACGTCTGGAGCAACCGGGCCACCTCGACCATCCTCGCCGCGTACGGGAAGCTGGTGGACCAGATGCGGGCCAGCAACCCGGCGATGAAGATCCTGGTCGCGAAGATCATCCCGATGGCGCCGAGCACCTGCGCCGAGTGTGGCCAGCGGGTGGTGGCGCTCAACGACGCCATTCCGGGCTGGGCGGCGTCGAAGAGCACCGCCGGATCGCCGATCGTGGTGGTCGACCAGTGGACCGGCTTCAGCACGGGCAGCGACACCTACGACGGGGTGCACCCCAACGCCGCCGGGGACCAGAAGATGTCCGACCGGTGGTATCCGGCGCTGGCGGCGGTGCTGGACGGCGTCACGCCCACCCCGCCGCCGACCCGTACCCCGACCCCACCGCCGACCCGGACCCCGACCCCGCCGCCGACCGCCACCACCGCACCACCGGCCGGCGGCTGTACGGCGACCTACCGCAGCATCGGGCAGTGGCAGGGCGGCTTCCAGGGTGAGGTGACGGTTGCCAACAACGGCACCACGGCGGGCCGGTCCTGGACGGCCGAGCTGGCCTTCGCTGCCGGTCAACAGGTCAGTCAGGCCTGGAACGCCACCGTGTCGCAGAGCGGCGGCACGGTGACCGCCCGGAACGTCGGCTGGAACGGCTCGCTCGCGCCCGGCGGTACGGCCACGTTCGGCTTCGTCGGCAGTTGGACAGGCAGCAATCCGGCCCCGGCGGTCAGCTGCACACTCGGCTGACCGGCACCGAGGACGTCCCCGTGCCCAGGAACCGGCCCCGCGTGCCCCCGTCGCGGCGGTCGGTCCCCCGGGCACGGGGACCCGGTACCGTTTCCCGGACCCCGCCGGCCGCCTCCCCGCCGCCGGGTACGGCCGACCCGAGCGGCGGATTCAGCTCGCCGCGACCTTGTAGCCGGCCACCGACGGCCAGCGGACCGTGAGCACCACCGCCGGTTCCGGAGCCAGCCAGGAGTGGTCGACCCCGGGTCCCCAGACGACGTAGTCACCCGGTCTGGTCAGCACGACGGTACGGTCCCGCAGCTCGACGTGGAACCGACCGGAGACCAGCACCAGCAGGGCGGTACGCCGTTCTCCGGTCACCCACTCGGCCCGGGTGTCACCGGCCGGGTGCACCCCCCACTTGACCTCCACCTCGGCGCTGTGCCGCACGTCCACGCCGGGCGGCATGAAGTGGCCGAGCAGCCAGCCGCCGTTCTCCGCGCCGTCGATCTCCGCCTGGCCGACGTAGATGCCGTCCCGCACCGGCCCTCCCCTCCCACAGGTCGGGCAAGTTATCACGGGAACGGCCCGGTCCCCGCTCGCGGGGACCGGGCCGCCCGGTGCGTACGGCTGTGGCTACCAGTTGCTGCCCAGGTAGCTGGGCTGGGTCTGCACGTTCAGCTCCTTGAACCGGGTCAGGTGCGCCGTCCAGATCCGCCAGTCCCGCAGCTCCAGGACGTCCAGGCCCTTCTGGATGTCGTTGGAGTAGATGTGGCCGTTGTACCAGTACGCCGACCACGATCCGCCGGTGATCCGGCGCTCCGTCGAGAGTGGACCCCGCTCCCAGTAGGCGATCTCGACCGGGCGGGCCGAGTCGGTGAAGTCGAAGACCGAGATGCCGCCCTGGTACCACGCCTGGACCATGATGTCCCGGCCGAGCACGGGGATCAGCGACCCGTTGTGCGCGACGCAGTTCTCCAGCGTGGTGTTCAGCCGGGGGATCTTGTAGTAGCTCCGGAAGACCAGGTTGCGGCCGTCGCCCCGACCGGCGATGTCGTAGATGGCGTTGGCGCCCCGGGTCGGCTCGACGGTCTCGACGCAGGTCGCGGCGCCGCCGCCGCCGAGTTCGTCGGTGAAGACGACCTTGGTACCGGAGTTGTTGAACGTCGCCGAGTGCCAGAACGAGAAGTTCACCGTGTCGCGTACCCGGTTGATCACCCGGGGCGCCTCGCGGTTGGCGATGTTCAGCAGGATGCCGTCACCCATGCAGGCGCCGGCGGCCAGGTCCTTGCTCGGGTAGACGGTGATGTCGTGGCAGCCGCTCGTGGTCGAGCTGCCGTTGCCACCGGGGTTGCCGCCGTCCGGGAAGAGGTTCGGCACCGCCACCACGGCGGCCTGGGTCGGCTTCTTCAGCGGTACCTTGACGATCGAGATCGAGTCGTGCGGCGTCGCGCAGCCGGCGTAGGTGTCCGACGGTCCGTACGAGGCCACGTAGAGGTAGACCGACTTCTTGTCCTTGCTCGGCACCAGGGTGTGGGTGTGCGAGCCGCAGGCGGTCTTCACCGACTTGACGTAGCGCGGGTTGCGCTTGTCCTTGATGTCGAAGACCTTGATGCCCTCCCAGACCGTCTCGGTGCGCGGCACGCTCGTGCTGTCGCACGAGTCGTCACTGCGCGGGTCGTCGGTGGAGAGGAAGAGCAGGTCGCCGTAGACCGAGATGTCGTTCTGCGAGCCCGAGCACTCCACCTGGGAGACGATGGTGGGCCGGGCGGGGTTCTTGACGTCGTAGATGACGAAGCCCTCGTAGTTGCCGGCGAAGACGTACCGGCCCTGGAAGGCGAGGTCCGAGTCGAGGGCGGCCTCGGTGGCGAAGCTGCCCTGCTTGGGGACGTTGGCGATCTGGCGGAGGTTCGGGCTGCTGGAGATCTCGTCCACGCCCGGCGGAGCGGCGACGTCCGTTGTGGTCCGGTCCGTCGCGGCCATCGGTTGGGCATTGCCTGCCGGAGCGACGGCAACGGTCACCACCAGGAAGGAGAGAGCGGCGAGCCCGACGATCCGGAGTCGCCGCGGCCCTTGTGGGGAGAGTCTGAACATCTGGCGGCACCCTTCGAAAGGGGTTAACGATTGACCAGACCTTACCTGGAGATGGTGGACGTCGATGTGATCCCAGTCACATTATTGACGATCAAGGAACTTCTTTCGATCATCCTCCGACCAGGCACGCTCCACAAGGCATCAACCGGTTCCGCCGGAAACCCGGGCAGGCCGGAGGAGACCGTCCGACCCGGACAGACACCGGTGGGCCGGGTGAGCAGACCGGCGCGACCGCACACCGGCAGGTACCGCCCGGCACCGGCCGGCCGCACGCCGGTCCCATGCCGACCGCCACCGACCACACGCCCACCGGAGGGCCCGACCGCACGGCCCGTCAGAGGGCCCGACCGCACGGCCGAGAGCCTGGTCGTCAGGAGTGCCGGCACAGCCGGTATACAGGGGGAATGCGCAACACCAACCTGGCCGGGCAGATGCGGACGGCGGCCACCGCACTGCTGGACGCGCTACCGGGTCCGGCCCGGGCGCTGGCCACCCGTCCGTTCGGCGACGAGGCCGGCCGGCGCTGGATCGAGTACCGGCCGCTGCCCCGACCGGGCGCCTGCCTCGCCGACCTCGACCGGACCGGCCGCAAGGCGACCCACCGGCTGCTGGCCACCGCGCTGAGCCCGCACGCGTACGCGCAGGCGACCGCCGTGATGGCCCTGGAGGAGGTGCTCGACCGGCAGGAGGAGTGGCGGCGGGGCCGGCACAGCGACGACTACCGGATCGTGGTCTTCGGCGACCCGGCCCGGGAGGACCAGTGGTCCTGGCGGTTCGAGGGACACCACCTCTCGGTCACGATGACCGTCGCCGGTGACCGGGTCTCCCCCGCCCCGCTCTTCCTCGGCGCCAACCCGGCGACGGTGAGCTACGCCGGCCGCCCGGTCAGCCGACCCCTCGGGCCCGAGGAGGATCTCGCCCGCGCCCTGCTCGACGCGATCGGCCCGGACGGGCGCGGCGCGGCGATCGTCGCCGACCAGGCACCGGCCGACATCCGCAGTGGCACCCGGGCACGGTTCGACAGCCGGATCGAACCGGCCGGGCTCCGGGCCGGTGGACTCGGGCCGACCGGCCGGGCACTGCTCGACCAGCTCGTCGCGCTCTATCTCGACCGGCTCCCGCCCGAGCTGGCCCGCCAGGAGGCGGCCCGGGTCGCCCGGGGCGACCTCTACTTCGCCTGGGAGGGTCCGACCAGGCCGGGCGGGCGACACTACTACCGCATCCAGGGCGAGGACCTGCTCATCGAGTACGACAACACCAGTGAGGACGGCAACCACGCGCACAGCGTGCTCCGCCGCCCACGCGGCGACTTCGGTGCCGACCTGCTCGCCGAGCACCGGGCGACCGCGCACCCCTGACGACCGCACACCCCTGACGACCGCACACCCCTGACGACGCTGCCGGGTGCCGGCCGCTGCCGGGTGCCGGTCGGTCAGCCGCCGCGACGTCGGCCGAAGCCCCCGGCGACCGAACTGGCCGGCGGGCCGAACCCGTCGAAGCTCGTCGGCTCGGTACGCCCCTGGTCGAACTGCCGCACCAGGCTGCCGCCGAGCCGTACCCCGACCGCGCCCACCAGCAGGCCGAGCAGCTCGACCGCGACCAGGCCGGCGTTCGCCCCGTGCTCCGGCACGCCGGACCTGATCAGGCAGGCGAAGACGAAGAGCACCGCCACGGCGGCGTTCACCAGGTTGAAGGTGATAGCGGTGCGCCGGGTCGGATCACCGGGCACGTCCCAGAGATCGATCATGCCGGCCGCCGTGGCGAGACCGCCCGCGACCAGCGCCGCCACCGCCGTCCAGTAGCCGACCAGCCCGAGGATCGCCGGGCCGCCGACCACGTCGGCCAGGTCGAAGACCGTGGCGCAGACGAACAGGCCGAACGGAAAGGTCACCAGCATCGGCTGGATCGGATGACCGTGCACCCGTAGGCGGCTCTGCATGGTGGCGCCTCCCGGCTCGCTCGTCGACCAGCCCTCAGCGTGCTACCCCCGGGCCACCCCGCCGAAACGACGCCGCATCGCGCGCACCACGGCGGAGGGTCAGTTGTCGCGACGACGGGCCACCGAGGTGACCAGCCGCTCGGCCACGTCCCGCAACGGAATGGCCAGCGCCGCCGAGGCGGACCGCAACACCCGTAGCGCCTCCGTGGCCGGACAGCCACGTTGGGTCATGATAACCCCCACCGCCTGGTCGATGACCTGACCGGCCGAGAGCGTGTCGTCGGCCGCGTCGGCGAGCTCGGTCTGCCGGGACCGGTCCCGCACCGCGCCGAGCAGCAACCCGACGTGTTCGGCGAGCAGCATCGCGGTGAGCTGTTGACTGGCGGTCAGCACGCCGGGCTCGCGGGCGTACAGGTTGATCGACCCGACCACGTGCTCGTCGACGTCGACCGGTACGGCGAGCACCCCGCGTACGCCCAGCGCCAGCGCCCGGCCGGTCCACGGCCGCCACCGGGTCTCGGTACGCAGGTCCGCCGACCAGACCATCTCCCGGGAGCGGATCGCCGTCATCGCCGGACCGTCCGAGCCGTGCCGGACGTCGTCGAGGTCGCCGAGTCGGGGCTCCGAGGCCGCGACCGAGGCGGGCGCTCCGGCCCGCAACACAGTGACGCCGCACCAGCTCACCGCTGGGATGGCGTCCCGGACGGTACGTACCAGCCGGTCCAGCGCGGCGTCGAAGTCGTCGCTCGCGATCAGTCCGGCAGTCACTTCGCGGAGCAGGGCGGCGGTCTCCAGCACGCCCGGGGCTTCGGTCGACGGCTCCGTCGTCGTCCTCAGCCTCAGCACCGTTCCGGAACCCCCGCCACCACCGCGCCCCCCGCGGTACGTCCGGTTCGCACCGTCGCCTGTCTCATGGTCGCCTCTCCCCCGCCGTCACCGATCCCGCGCCGGTACGGACCTGCGCTACTACCCGAGCGCCGGGTGGACAAACCACCCGTTCCAGGAAGAGAACGATCCCACCCGCCCCGGGGTTGCCGTCAGGCTTCCGACGATCAACCCCGGGATCTGCGGGTGGGTGACGGGTCAGCGCGGGCTGGAGCTGAGCCGGCGACCGACGGCGGCGATCAGCCGGTCGAGTTCCGAGCCGAACGGGTTGTCGTGCACCAGATAGGTCCAGGTGGCGCTGGGTCGAGCCAGCTCACCCTCGCCCGGCTGCCAGTCGTCGTCGAACTCGTTCTCCTCGAAGGTCTCCACCGTACGGGTCTCGATCTCCGGTACTAGCGCGTTGAACGCCGGCACCGCCGAGCGGTGGAACTCGTCGAGCGGATCGAGCCGGCCGAGCGCCCGCAGGTGTACGCCCTCGCGCACCTCGGAGAGTTCGGCCAGGTGCTGCGCCCAGAGCCGGTCGAGGTGGTAGAGCGCGATCGACCGGCCGACCCGGGAGAGGAGTTCCTCGTCCATCTCCTTGGCCCGCTCCGGGAAGCGCTCGGTCAGCATCTGCGCCGCCACCTCGGTGGTGAGCAGTCGCTCCCGGCGCTCGGCCAGCGCCTTGCGCTGCTGCTCGATCACCACGCTGTAGCGCCAGGTGTTGCGGTGGATCTCGTGGTTGACGCCCTCGGCGATCCGCTGGGCGTGCTCGACGGCGAAGTCGACCTGCTCGTCGGTGACCAGACCGTCGGCGTTCATCCGCGGCGACGGCGGGATCGCGTCCGGGGCGTGCCGGACGACGAGGTTGTCCTCAAGGCTGACGAAGAAGACCGAGCGGCCCGGGTCGCCCTGCCGGCCGGCCCGCCCCCGGAGCTGGTCGTCGACCCGCCGGCTGTCGTGCCGGCCACTGCCGATCACGAAGAGGCCGCCGAGTTCGGCGACCCGGTCCCGGTCGGCCTGGTCGCTGCCGCCGAGCCGGATGTCGACACCCCGGCCGGCCATCTGGGTGGAGACGGTCACCGCGCCGTACTTGCCGGCCTCGGCGATGATCGCCGCCTCCTCGGCGTCGTTCTTGGCGTTCAGCACCGTGCACGGCACCCCGGCCTCGCGCAGCGCCTCGGCGAGCCGCTCCGACTCCTGCACGTCCAGGGTGCCGATCAGCACCGGGCGGCCGGTCTCGTGCTGCTCCTGGATCTCCTGGATCAGCGCCTCTTCCTTCTCACCCCGGGTGGCGTAGATCCGGTCCGGGTCGTCGATCCGGACGCAGGGGGTGTTCGGCGGGATCACCGCGACCTCCAGCGAGAAGAACTCCCGCAACTGGTCGCCGACCAGCACCGCCGTGGCGGTCATCCCGCAGACGGTCTTGTAGAGCGCGACGTATGCCTGCACGGTGATGGTGCCGAGCACCTCACCCTCGGCGGTGGCGTCGAGCCCCTCCTTCGCCTCGACGGCGGCCTGGAGCCCGTCCGGCCAGCGGCGGCGCTGGGCGACCCGGCCGCGCATCTCGTCGATCAGCTCGACCCCGTCGTTGCGGACGATGTAGTCGACGTCCCGGTGCAGCAGCGCGTGCGCGTGCAGCGCGACGTTGACCGCGGAGAGCTGCTCGACGTGCTCGTCGTCGTAGAGGTCGACGCCGCCGAGCCGGGACTCGACCTCGGCCAGCCCGGCGTCGGTGAAGGCGACGCTGCGGCCGTCGTCGGCGACCGTGTAGTGCCGCCCGGCCCGCAGCCCACGGACCACCGCAGCGGCCTGGTGCACCGGGTCCTGCTCGCCCGGCACCGCGCCGGCCAGCACCATCGGCACCCGGGCCTCGTCGATCAGGATGGAGTCGGCCTCGTCCACGATCGCGGTGGTCAGCGGCGGCTGCACCCGGTCGTCGATGTCGGTGACGAGCTGGTCGCGGAGGAAGTCGAAGCCGGCCTCGCTGACCGAGACGTAGGTGACGTCGCAGGCGTACGCCGCCTGGCGGTCCTCCCGGGTGGACGCCTCGGTCACCCAGCCGACGCTCAGCCCGAGCAGCCGGTAGACCGGCTCCATCCACTCGGCGTCCCGGCGGGCCAGGTAGTCGTTGACGGTGAGCACGTGCACCGGCCCGTTGCCCCGCCGGACGTGCCCGTACGCGGCGATCGTCGCGGTCAGCGTCTTGCCTTCACCGGTGGCCATCTCGGCGACCTTGCCGGCCAGCAGCGACATGGCGCCGAGCAGCTGGACGTCGTACGGCCGCTGGTCGAGCCCGCGCCGGGCGGCCTCGCGGCCCACCGCGCAGATCTCGACGAAGTCCTCGGCCCTACCGGCGGCCTCGGTGAGTTCCTCGTCGCTGAGCTCGGTGAGGTCCTCCTCCCGCGCCTCGATCGTGGGCAGCAGCTTCTCCAGCGGCGCCAGATCAACTGTGGTGCCCGGACGCTGGAGGAAACGCCGGACCCTGGTCTTCAACCGTTGCGACACACCCATGACGGGCAACGGTACGCGAACTCTCCGGCAAAGTGCGGCCCGCCCGGCCGGTGCCGGGTCCGCTCTCCGCCGGGTCGGCGGCCGGATGTCCGTACCGCCCGGGTGTGCCCGGATGGGCGGATTGTGAGCGCCGTCCGGCGACCCGTCCCCGGGGTGCCGTCGGGCGGGTGCCGGGACGGTTGATCCGGGGCCGGCGGGGAAGGCTGGAGGGCTGCACCGGGGCCTGGACGGGCGCCGGTCGAGGCAGTGGGGGAGGTCGCCGTGCGGCGCTCGCGTACACCCGTGTCACCGGCGCTGGAGGCGTGGTCCACCCACCGTACCGGGGTGGCCGACCAGTGGACGCCGCGACAGCTCGCATACCTGAAGGGGACCCGCACGGTCAGTGTGGTGATCCCGGCCCGGGACGAGGAGGCCACCGTCGGCGCGATCGTGGCGGCGATCCGGGCCTGCCTGGTCGAGCAGATCGACCTCGTCGACGAGGTCGTGGTGGTCGACTCCCGGTCCAACGACCGGACCGCCGTCGTGGCGGCGGCGGCCGGGGCCCGGGTGGTCAGCCAGGACGAGATGACCCGGGGGCTGCCCCGGCTGGACGGCAAGGGGGACGCCCTCTGGGCCGGGCTGGCCGCGTCGACCGGGGACCTGGTCGCCTTCGTCGACGCCGACCTGCGGGAGTTCCAGCCGCACTTCGTCACCGGGCTGCTCGGCCCGCTGCTCACCGACCCGTCGGTCGCGTTCGTCAAGGGCTTCTACCACCGCCCGCTGGTCGGCACCAGCGGCGTCGAGGCGGAGGGCGGCGGCCGGGTGACCGAGCTGGTGGCCCGACCGCTGTTCAACCTCTTCTGGCCGGAACTGGCCGGCTTCGTCCAGCCGCTCGCCGGGGAGTACGCCGGCCGTCGGGACGTACTCGAACGGGTGCCCTTCGTCTCCGGTTACGGCGTCGAGACGGCGATGCTGATCGACCTGCTGGAGATGTGCGGCCTGGACGCCCTGGCCCAGGTCGACCTCGGCGAACGCCTGCACCGGCACCAGGACACCGAGGCGCTCGGCCGGATGTCCGGGCAGATCATGCACACCGTGTGGCAGCGGCTCTGCCGGCGGGGCCTGGTCGAGGAGAGCGCGCCGCCGGGGAACCTGCTGGTGCAGTTCCGCCGGGACGGCAGCAGCGCGCTGCCCAACCTCGATCGGGAGATCGTGATCAGCGACGTCTCGGTCCGGGAGCGCCCGCCGCTGGTGGAACTGCGGCCGTCGTCCCGGGGGGCGGCGGTGTGACCGGGTACGGCGGTGTGACCGGGTACGGCGGTGCGGCCGGGGAGGACGGATGGGCCTGACCGTGCTGATGAACGCCGGCCCGTGGCTCCCGGTGCCGCCGCCCGGGTACGGCGGGATCGAGAACGTCGTCGCCACGCTGGTGCCGGAGCTGCGCCGGCTCGGCGTACGGGTGGTGCTCGCCTCGACCGCCGACGCCACGCTGCCGGTCGACGAACTGCTGTCGGTCTTTCCGGACGGCCAGTTCGGGGCGCTGCAACGGCCGTACAACCAGGTCTGCGGGATCTCGCACGCGCACCTGAACGGGGTGGTCCGGGCCCTGCGCGAGCGGGACGACATCGACCTGGTGCACGACCACGTGGAGGCGGTCGGGCTGGCCGTGCTGACCGCGATGGGTCCGGGGAGCGGGCCCGCGCTGCACACCCTGCACTGGGACCTCGGCAAGCATCCGGACCTCTACGGATATCTGGACGGCGGTGACCGGGTACGGGTGAACGGGGTTTCGGCGGCGCAGCTCGCCCGGGCCCCGCAGGCGCTGCGCGACCACGCGGTCGGGCACGTGCACCTGGCCACCCCGCTGGCGGTGGCGGCCGACCGACGGCCGCCGGTGGAGAAGTCCGACCACCTGGTGATCCTCGGCCGGATCACGCCGGGCAAGGGGCAGCACGTGGGGGCCCGACTGGCCCACCAGGCCGGGTTCGACCTGGTGCTGGCCGGACCGGTCGGGCCGTACCTGCGTCCGGAGGAGCTGGCCGCCGCCGGGCCGGAGGCGGACCAGAATCCGGACGTACGGTATTGGCGGGAGCAGGTCGCCCCGCTGGTGGACGGCGACCGGGTGCGCTGGGTGGGGATGGTGGCCGGCGGCGCCCGGGACGAGCTGGTGGCGGCGGCCCGGGCCAGCCTCTTCCCGCTCTGCTGGGAGGAGCCCGGCGGGACGGCGGTGATCGAGTCGCTGGCCCTCGGCACCCCGGTGCTGGCGATCGGCCGGGGCTGCCTGCCGGAGCTGATCGAGCACGGCCGGACCGGACTGCTCGCCGAGGACGAGGAGGGCCTCGCCGACCTGGTGCGGGAGGTCGGCCGGCTGGACGAGCGGGACTGCCGCCGGGAGGCCAGCCGCAGGTTCACCCCGGCGACGATGGCGCAACGCTATGTCGAGCTGTACGACCGGGTACGCCCGGTCGGCCACCCGACCGGTCGACCCGTACCCGGTTGATCCCTCGGTTGATCCGTCGCCGGTCCGCGCCTGACGGCCGGGCACCGCTGCGGCCCGACGCCCGACCCGGCCCGCCTTCGTCGGTTTTCACCCGTTAGAGGCAGAGCGAGGCGAAATGGTCGGCCTGCCGGGTTTCGCCGTCGGTTTACCGGGTAGCCGCCCCTCGTCCTAGCCGTGATCAGCTACGAGGTGAGCCGGGGATGCCGAAGCGGGCGGTCACCGAACCCGAGCGGGAGCGCGGGGAGGATCGGGAGCAGGGGCGGGAGCGCGGGCCGCTGGTCCTGGCACCCTCCCGGTCCGGCGGCCACCCGGGCCAGATCCGCAGGGCGATCCGGGGCAGCACCCTGATCCGGCTGCTCGGCACCACCGACGCCAAGCAGATCGGCCTGCTCTACCTCACCACGGCGTTCGGCTTCTTCGTCATCGCCGGCGCGATGGCGATGCTGATGCGCGCCGAACTGGGCCGGCCGGGAATGCAGTTCCTCTCCCCCGAGCAGTACAACCAGCTCTTCACCGGGCACGGCACGATCATGTTGCTGCTCTTCGCCACCCCGCTGGCGTTCGCCTTCGGCAACTACGTCGTACCGTTGCAGATCGGCGCCCCGGACGTGTCGTTCCCCCGGCTCAACGCGCTGGCGTACTGGCTCTACCTGCTCGGCGGTTCGCTGGTGCTGGCCGGCTTCCTCACCCCGAACGGCTCGGCGGACTTCGGCTGGACCGCGTACACCCCGCTGAGCCGGGACCAGCACTCGCCGGGGATCGGCCCGGACATGTGGGTGATCGGACTGGTCCTCTCCGGCCTCGGCACCATCCTCGGCGCGGTCAACCTGATCACCACCATCCTGACCCTGCGGGCGCCCGGGATGACCATGTTCCGGATGCCGATCTTCACCTGGAACATGCTCTTCACCGCCCTGCTGGTGGTACTCGTCTTCCCGCTGCTCGCCGCCGCGCTGCTCGCGCTCTACGCCGACCGCCGGATCGGCGCGCACGTCTACGACCCGATCAACGGCGGCCCGCTGCTCTGGCAGCACCTCTTCTGGTTCTTCGGCCATCCCGAGGTCTACATCGTGGCGCTGCCGTTCTTCGGCATCATCACCGAGGTCATCCCGGTCTTCGCCCGCAAGCCGATCTTCGGCTACAAGGGGCTGGTCGCCGCCACCATCGCGATCACGATCCTGTCGATGACCGTCTGGGCACACCACATGTTCGGCACCGGCCAGGTACTGCTGCCGTTCTTCAGCTGGCTGAGCTATCTGATCGCCGTACCGACCGGGGTGAAGTTCTTCAACTGGATCGGCACGATGTGGAAGGGGCAGCTCACCTTCGAGACGCCGATGCTCTTCTCGATCGGGTTCCTGGTCACCTTCCTCTTCGGCGGGTTGACCGGGGTGCTGCTGGCCAGCCCGCCGGTGGACTTCCACACCCACGACACCTATTTCGTGGTGGCGCACTTCCACTACGTACTCTTCGGCACCATCGTCTTCGCCGCCTTCGCCGGGGTCTACTTCTGGTTCCCGAAGATGACCGGCCGGCTCCTCGACGAGCGCCTCGGCCGGGCCCACTTCTGGACCATGTTCCTCGGCTTCCACGGCACCTTCCTGGTGCACCACTGGCTGGGCAACGAGGGGATGCCCCGCCGGTACGCCGACTACCTGCCGACCGACGGCTTCACCGCGCTGAACACCTTCTCCACGATCAGCTCCTTCGTACTCGGCTTCTCCACGCTCTTCTTCCTCTACAACGTCTGGAAGTCGTGGCGGTTCGGCCGGATGGTGGCGGTCGACGACCCCTGGGGCTTCGGCAACTCCCTGGAGTGGGCGACCACCTCCCCGCCGCCGCTGCGCAACTTCGACCGGATGCCCAGGATCCGGTCGGAGCGGCCCGCCTTCGACGCGAAGTACGGCCCGCTCGTCGCCGACCTCGGCCGGGACCTGCCGCAGCGGTCCACCCGACCACCCCAGGGGGCCCGCGACGAGCTGCGGCACGAGACGCCGCACCCCGAGGGCGAGGTCCCGGCCCCGGAGGGGGCGCACGGCGCGGACGCCGCCGTCGCGCACCACCCGCCGGCCGACTCCGGTGCCCGGCCGATCGAGGTACCGGAGCCGCACGAGGTACGCCGGCCGGCGTTCGAGCCGAGCGAGCCCGACGAGAACGTCGACGACACCGCCCGGGGTGGCCCGGAGAGCCCTCGGTGGCGGACCGGCCGGCGGACCGGCGACGACCGGCCGGAAGAGGAGGAGGGCCGATGACGACGCGCGGCGCACCGGCAGGTACCGGGATGTCGGTCAGTCCGCCGGCAACGCGACCAGGCCGGCGGCGCTGAGCGAATGCTGCACCACCGGTTGCGCCCGAGCCAGCCGCCACCGGACCCCGGCCCGATGTGCGGCGTCCCGGCCGGCGACCAGGGCGGCCAGCGCCGGCCCGTCCAGCTTCGCCACGTCGGTCAGGTCGATCGCCACTTCCGTCGGATGCCCGTCGGCGACCGCCTCGACCACCGCCTGGCGCAACTGCTCCGCGGTCTCCCGGTCGATCTCCCCGGTCACCTCGACCACCACCCGCTCCCCCGCCTGGCGCACCTCGAGCCGGGCCGGCGCGCCACCCGCCTCGGCCCCGCCGGCCTGCCACGGGGCCGGCGAGTCGGCGAGCATCGCCTGCCGCAGCCAGGTGAGCGCCCGGGAGAGCAGCCGGGAGACGTGCATCTGCGAGATGCCGAACCGGGCGGCGATCTCGGCCTGGGTCTGGTTGCCGTAGAAGCGCATCGCCAGGATCCGCCGCTCCCGCCAGGGCAGCCGGCCGAGCAGCCCGCTGACCGTCACCCGGTCGTCGACCGACTCGAGGTCGGTGTCGGACTCGCCGACGAGGTCGCCGAACTCCGCCGAACTCTCCCCGCCGACCGGGGCGTTCAGCGAGGCCGGACTGTAGCCGGCCGCCGACTCCAGCGCCGCGAGGATCTCCTCCTCCGGCGTCTCCAGCCGGGCGGCCAACTCGGCCACGCTCGGCGCCCGGGACAGCTCGCTGGTCAGCGCCGCCGTCGCCTGGCCGACCTCCAGGATCAGGTCGCGCAGCCGCCGGGGTACGTGCACACCCCAGGTCCGGTCCCGGAAGTGCCGTTTGATCTCGCCGACGATGGTGATCGCGGCGTACGCGGTGAACGAGCCCCGTTCCGGGTCGTACCGGTCGACCGCGTTCACCAGGCCCAACCGCGCCACCTGTTCCAGGTCCTCCAGTGGTTCACCCCGGCCCCGGTAGCGCCGGGCCAACCTGCCGGCGAACGGCAGGGCGAACCGGACGAGGTCGTCCCGGGCCTCCTGCCGGCGTTCCGGCGGCAGGCCGGCGATCCGCGCCGCGTACGCCAGAGCGGCCGCGTCCAGGTCCTCCAGCCCCCGCTCGGCCGGTGGTGTGGTGGTGATCTGTCCGAACATCCGCGCCTCCCTCAGGAAGGTCCCCCGCCCGGGATGCGAATCCGGTCATCGGTGCCGTACGGAACGTCACCGCGCCGGAAGCGAACATGTACCGAAACTGAACGAGCGAACGCCGCACACTGCGTTGCGCAGCGCGGTTGACCAGCCAGCAGTCAGCGTTCTTCCCGCCCTGTAGGTACTCAATCACGCCACGTGACTGTCGCGAGGAGTTTTGCGATCAGGCGGATCAGCAGACCAGCAGACCCTGCGGGGTACCGCTGGCGCGCAGCCCGGCCAGCGCCTCCACCACCCGCAGCGGCGCGGGTGCCGGCAGGTCGTACGGCTGGTTCCGGAGTACCTCCGTGGCGTGCCGGGTGGCCACCGAGGTCACCGGGTAGCCCCGGGCGGCGACCCGGTCCACGGCCCGGCGACGGCGCCCGAACGAGGCCACCGCGAGCCACTGCGGCAGTCCGGCCAGGGCCGGCGAGCGCAGCCCCGGCGGCTCCGGGAGTACGTCCAGCGAGCTGAACGGGGCACTGCCGGCGAGCCACCACTCCGCCCCGGCCACGCTGCGCGCGGTGGCGTTCTCGCACCAGTACGGCACCAGGCCGGCCCGGACCACCTGCCACGGGTCGATCAGCCGCCCGCACTCCACCACGCAGCGGTCCCCGCTCTTGCCGGCCCCGCGCAGCCAGCTCCGGTACACGTCCGCGGCGGCGGCACTGAGCGCGTCCGGGCCCGGGAAGAGCACCCGGTGCAGCGGGCTGCCCGCGCCGCGTACCCAGTCCAGCAGACTCGTCTCAAAACCGGGCTCGACGCCCTGTTCGGCGTATCCGGGTCGGCCGCCCTCCGGAGCGTCCCAACTCGCCCCGTCACCGCCGGCCCCGCGCAGCACCTGCCCGAGCAGTTCACTGCCGGCCCGGAAGTCGGCCGGCTCCAGCCCGCTGACCGGCCCGCCGAGCTGGAAGCTGTGCCCGTCACCCGCGTCGACCACCGGCCAGGTGCGCACGTCCCGCAGCAGCAGCACCGGGGCCCCCGGCGCCAGCCGGCTGCCGAGGAACTCCCGGTACGCCTCCGGCAGCCGGTCCCAGCGGACCACCAGGGAGACCGTCGAGCCGGCCAGTACGCCCCGACCGGCCGGATCGTGCACCTGCCGTACGCGTACCCCCGGGTTGCCTGCGATCACCCGGGCCGCGACCCGACCGCCGTACGCCGACGCCTCGCCCGGTCGGTCGACCCGGCCCTCCGGCCACTGCACCGACACCTCGAAGCCGGCCGGCAGCCAGGGCACGCCCATCGCGGTGGCCAGGTGGACCGCTCCGCCGTGCGGGGAGCCGATCACGACACCGGGGTACCAGCGCGGCGGGTAGTGCTCGACCATCCACCGGGCCACCCGGTCGGCGTCGAGCGCCCCGGCCTGCTCGGCGGTGAGCGCCGTCCGGGTGGCCGCCCGGGCCAGCGCGGAGCGGCGTACCGCCTCCGGCGCGCCCCGGAAGCGCGACAGCAGCGGGTGGTACCCGAGATCGGCGCAGTCCTGGCCACGGACCGCGCGGGACGCCACGGCCAACAGCACCCGGCCGGTGCTCTCCGCCGAGACGATGCGGTCCGGTCCGGGGAGCCCGGACCCACCCGCGGCCAGCCACTCCTGTGTCTCCCGCACCGGGCCCACCTCCCTCGTCCGCGCTGCCCGGGCCTTCCCGTCCCGATCGGGTTCAAACGGGCGGTCAGCAACCTGGCGGGCGCAATTCGGAGGACGGGCCGTTATGTCCGGCCCCGCTGCCGCCGGCCCGCCACGCCCGGGCGCCGGTCCGGTTTGCTCCGGGCGGGCCGGATCCGGATGATCGTCGGTTGTGACCCAGTTGAGCTTCGGACCGGCCGGCGGCCCCCGGTACGCCAGCTATTTCGCCGTCGCCGTCGTCCCGTTCGCCCTGGTGGTGGCGGGGCTGGCCGGCTGGCAGGTGGCCTCCGGCGACGGGCTGCGCCCGATCGCGGTGGCGACCCTGGTGACCAGCCTGGCCGGCCTGCTGGTCGCGGTCGGCCTGGTACTCGCGGAACGGCGTGGCCGGGCCGGCCGGTCGGCGGGCCCGGACGGGATCCGCACCGGGCGGCAGGGCGTGCTGGCCTGGACCCGGGTGACCAGGCTGAGCCTGCACCCCGGGACCGGTGACCAGCGCCTGCTGGCGGCCTGGCCGGCCGGGGCGCGTACGCCGGTCTGGCTCGGCTCGGTCGACGGGGCCGACGTGCCGGCCGACGAGGCGATCCGGCTGGTCGAGCAGTGGTCCGGCCGGCAGGTCGAGCGCGCCTGATCCCGACCGGCGCCGGAACGGGACGGGCCGATCGCCAGAACGAGACCGGCCGGGCGCCGGCCGAGATCCCGACGGCGCCGGACGAGATCCAAACGGCCTCGGACGAGATCGAGTCGAGGCGAGATCCGGCCCGGCCTCAGACGAGGTCGGCGCCGTTGGCGGCGCGATCGGCCAGGCCCTGGGCACGGTTGCGGATCGCCGTGCCGGCGCCCTCCCCGGTCCCGCCGGCCAGCAGGCCGCGCAGGTCGGCGAAGGGCTGTTCCGGCGCGTCCAGCGGGGTCGACGGCTCGACCACCGCCTCGATCAGGGTGGGCCGGTCGGCGGCGAGCGCCTCCTCCCAGGCCGGTCCGATCTGGTCCGGCCGGTCGACCCCGATGCCGTGCAGCCCGAGCAGCCGGGCCCAGCCGGCGTACGGGATGTCTCCGGCGCGTACCGCCTCCGGCGTCGACATCCCGGGTGCGGCCGGCCGGTCCAGATCCGCCCCAGGTGCCCGGACCGGTTCGTCGTCCGGCCCGCGCTCCGGCTCGCCGCCCCGGCCGGTCCGGTCGGAGTTGTTCAGCACCAGCACCACCATCCGGGGATCGGGCCACTCCGGCCAGTGCTGCGCCACGGTGATCAGCTCGGCGAGCCCGCCGGACTGCATGGCGCCGTCGCCGAGCAGGACCACGACCGGCCGGTCGGGCTGGGCGAACTTGGCCGCGATGGCGTACGGCACCGCCGATCCGACCGAGGCGAGCGTGCCGCAGAGATGTGCCCGTACTCCGGGTGGCAGTTGCAGGTGCCGGGCGTACCAGTAGGTCACCGACCCGACGTCGACCGCGACCGACGCCTCGGCCGGCAGCCGGGCGGAGAGTTCCCGGAGCACCAGCCGGGGGTTCAGCCGCGCGGTCCGCTCCTCGGCCCGGGCGTCGCACTCGGCGCGGGCCCGGTCCACGGCCCCCTCGATCATGTCGCGCCAGTCCCGGTTGCGCCGCTGCGGCACCCGGGGCAGCAGGGCCCGCAGCGTCTCCCGGGCGTCGCCGACCAGCGGGACGTCGATCGGATACCGGCTGGCCAGCCGGCTGCCGTCGATGTCGATCTGCACCGCCGTGGCCTGCCCCGGCACCGGGTAGTAGCCGGTCCACGGGTCGTTGGTGCCGACCATCAGCAGGATGTCGCAGCCGGCCATCAAC